>JAKIVD010000003.1 GCA_021647205.1 Bacteroidales bacterium
GTGCGCACCGCCCATCGGCTGGTGAATCAGCACGCGGGCATGTCGTAGCGCGGTGCGTTTTCCATCGGCACCGGCACACAGCAAGATGGCACCCATCGATGCCGCCATTCCGGTACAGATGGTTGCCACATCAGGTTTGATGTACTGCATGGTATCATAAATACCTAGCCCGGCATAAACCGAACCACCGGGCGTGTTCAGGTAAATCTGGATATCCCGGCTGGGGTCGTTCGACTCGAGAAACAACAATTGCGCCTGGATAATGTTCGCCACGTAATCGTCGATGGGAACGCCCAAGAAGATGATCCTGTCCATCATCAAACGCGAAAAAACATCCATCTGGGCCACATTCATTTGCCGTTCTTCAATAATTGTCGGTGAAATGTAGTTGCCGTAAACAGAGGAATACCTGTCCAGTGTAGTGCTACTGATTCCGTGGTGTTTAACGGCGTACTTTCTAAATTCGCTGTTGTTCATGCTGTTCGTTATTTTGTGTTGGATGCGATCTCAATAAATTTTTCTGTTGTCACTGCTTTTTTCTTCAATGACAGATGTTCTTTAAAAAAGCTGATGAATTTCTCATCAAGCAATTCGTTGTGGATTCTTTGTTTTTCCTCCTGGTTTTGCAGTACCGAATCAAGGATTCCTTCAATCTGGGCGTTGGCGGCTGAATCGCCCCCCCCCATTGCAGTAAAGTAATTTCTCACCTTATCCCTTATTTCCTCTTCACTAACGGTGATGGCGTCGCCATATTCTTCTTGCAGTTTGGCTTCGATCATCTGCCACCTGAAAGTTTTTGCATAGCTGTCGTATTGCAGGTCGAGTTGTTCGGGGGTGATTTTTCCCTTGTTGCTTTCCAACAACCACCTTTTCATAAAATCATCAGGGATTTCAAGGTCTGCTTTGTCAATCAGTGCGTTTATCGAATCGGCAAGAAACTGGCGATCGGTGTCTTTGGCATAATGTTTTGTCAAATCCTCAGATATCCTTTTCCTGAAATCCTCTTCTGTTTTCAAATCATCATTGGGGAAGACTTTTTTGTACAAATCCTCTCCCGGTTCAGCATCCCTGGTACGGATTACTTTTTCGATCTCAAAGCTGTAATCGGCTTTCCACTGTTCTTCGCTCCCGTCAGTCAGGTTCAGCACCGATTTTGTTTTCTGTTCGTCTTTTATCGCCTGATAGGGATTAAAGACAAGCGGTTTTCCGGCACCTTTGCCAATAAACTTTTTTTGGATGGTTTTTAGTTTAAGGTCGCTGATCCTGAAGAAACCGGTATACTCGTGTCCCCCTTCAACAGGGTTGCCCGCTTCGTCAAGCTGGATGAATTTCCCCTGCAGCCCATCGCCTTCTTCAGCAACTTCAGGGTTCTCCTCCGAGCCAAAACGCACTTTTACATCGGCAATGGCTTTATCAACTTCCTTGTCATTAATTGTAATGGTGTAGTAAGGGGCTTCTGTTTTTTCATCCAGTTTCAGTTCAAATTCAGGAGCCAGGGCAATGTCAAAATACAGGTCAAACTCCTTTTGCTGGCCAAAGTCGATGGACTGGGTTTTCTCCGTGTTGGGCAAAGGGTAAGCAAGAAGGTTTAGCTTCTCTTCAACAATGTAGTTGTTCAACACTTCCGAAACCTTTTTGTTGATTTCTTCGGCCTGAACAGAATTTCCATACATCTTTTTAATCATCCCCATGGGCACTTTACCGGGTCTGAACCCGGGCATATTGGCCTTTCTGCGGTATTCGTTCAATTGCTTGTTTACCGCCTCAATGTAATCTTCCTCTTTCAGGTTAATGTGGATAATGGCCATCAGTTCGCCATTTTCTTCACGGGATACGTTCATCAATTCTTTGTTTGGTTAAAATGAAATTTTGTTTCGTTCTCAGGTTTTTTTTCGTTTTACGGATTTCCCCGGCTTTTGTTTTCAGCAATCCTGGGTTTTTATTATTGTGCGGATGAAGGGACTCGAACCCCCACGCCTCGCGGCACTAGATCCTAAGTCTAGCGCGTCTACCAATTTCGCCACATCCGCATGGTTTTTCCCGAAATTTTCGGGCTGCAAATATACTGCTTTTTTTGTCCGCGTTTTATTTTTTGCCGAAAGCTGTTCTGTTGCGGCTGCCCGCCTGTTGAAGCGATTGGATGGATAACACCGGCTTTCACAAGATGCTGGTCAGGACAGAAAGTATCCGGCCCACTATGTTTGAAACAAAGAAATTAATGTAAAGAAACAATTTGGTCAGCTTTTTCAAGCAGGAGTTTGTATTCAGTCAACATCTCCATAAATTCGGAAGGTTTGCTTTTATGTAAGCGGAAAAACCCCCATTGTTTTCGCAAATGTGTGAATCCGGAAGCCCACCGCCAGGCAAGGGCAGCAGACAGCGGCAGACTAAATAAGTAAGCCCACACAAGCCACAGCCTGTCAAGAACAAAAAAAACGGCAACTGTCTGGAACAAATAAAAGATAGGGAAAGCAAGCATCGACACAACAAATTTGAAGGAGCTCCTGAATTGGGGGTCTTTTATTTTCTTTCCCGCCCAAACGGTGATTCCATAGGGGAGGAAATTGTTCAGCCAACCGTAGACAAACAACGGAAAAGTAAACAACAGCAGGAATGATTTCAACAAAAGAGAAGAAACCGGATCGGCTCCGTTCGCAAGCATCCTGTTGGTCATACCAAACTTATCCCGTTTGGAGGCAAAAGCGCTCAGCAGCTTTTGCAGGCCGGGCATTGCGTCGGGATTCTGCTTTTCATATTGCGAAAAGCGGTGTACAAATTCCTGATCTGCTTTCAGTTTATAGGGTTGTCCGACTTTGGGAAACCCCAGGTTTGCACACATCCGGTCGCTGTAAACATCCCTGAATTCATCGTACAATCCGTAGAACTCACCACTTTCGATATTGACAATCAGCTCTTTCATTTTTTCAGCCAACTCATCTTTGAGCAGCTTCATCGCGATAGCCGGGCTTTCCCTGTACTGTGCATAATAATCACTTACCGAAATCACCGGCCCGAAATTCACAAGCAGCGTTGTGCGAAGGTCCTGGTAGTTGCTGTAGTCGATGCCAACCGGGAGTATCTTTAAATCCAGCGAAAAGTTGTTTATTTCTTCTGTTTGAAAAGCAATCCGCGCAAAACCTTTCTTGAGTGGTCGCAATTTATGTACGCCCTCATGGCTGCCTTCGGGCAGGATGACCAAACCATTTCCAGCCGTCAGAATGTCAACCGTCCTTTCAAAAATCATTTCATTTTTCTTCACGGCCTCTTTTCCGTCCCGGTCGCGGTAAATGGGCAATATCTTTAAAAAATATAAGATAGCTGCAACGGCAGGTTTGGCAAAAATATCGGCACGTGCCATAAAGACCAGACGGCGGGGGACGGTAAAAAGTAAGGCCGTGGCATCCATCAGGGCATTCTGGTGGTTGGGCGTAAAAATAACCCTTGCATCGCGGGGTATGTTTTCCGAATTGTGAACAATTATTTTTCGGTAAAAAACCACGTTGTGCCAAATACGCACCCAAAAGTAGAGCAGCTTATACCCTAACGACTTTTTCCCGATGTTGTGAATCCCCATTTGTTCAAAAGTTTCGTTTTCTCTCAGAGCTGAGCTGTTTCATTTTTGCGGAGCCCAAAATTAAACCTCGTCCACACACCGGCCAGTATTATCCCGGAAACAATGTGCCAGATACCCCACCAGGCTGCAATAATTGCCATCCCGCCGAGTTCCATTTCCGGCGGGAAGATTTTGGGGTTAAAAATCAAAACCAGTGCAAGGCCCGAGTTTTGGATACCGGTTTCGATAGCAAGTGCCCTTCTGTCCTTCAACGGCCTTTTAAAAACTGCCCCCAAACCGTAGCCCGAGGCCAGTGCGACAGCATTGTGGATTAAGACAATAAAAAAGATAAATTCAATGGCTTTCAGGAAGTGGTCAAAATTCTTTGCCAGGGCAATCACAACAATGGCAGAAAAGACGATAATCGAAAGCCTTTTTATCGGCCTGACAATACGACCGGCAAGCAACGGAAATTTATTGTTAAAGAAAATGCCCACAAGCAAAGGAAGGCCCAGTATGATAAACACTGTTTTAAACATTTGAAAAGCATCTATTTCGAGCGGCCTGACAAGGGTTTCCGTGCCAGAATGGGCATAAACGCTGATGGCCATCTTTCCCCACAAAGCAAAGTTAAGCGGTGTAAGCACGACAGCACCAATGGTAGCAATGGCGGTAAGACTGACGGAAAGGGCAACATTTCCCCTGGCAATTGATGAAATGAAATTAGAGATATTTCCTCCCGGGCAAGCAGCTACCAATATCATCCCCAACGCCATGCTTGGAGAAAGAATCTTTCGAAAAACGACCACCAGGACAAATGTCAGAAACGGCAGTACGAGAAACTGTGAACCAAAACCGATAATGGCCGACTTTGGGTCCTGCACCAACTTTTTAAAATGTGCCGTTTTAATTTCAAGCGCAACCCCAAACATGATGAATGCCAAGGCGATATTAATCAAATGTAAGCTTTCCGGACTAAAATTCAGACGAATGTGGTCAAGCTCCGATAAGGTTTCCTGCATACGAAATTTGATTGGTTTTTTTAATGTAAGCGGGCTAAAATACAAAATACATCTGACAGTCTCTTGTTTGGAGTTGTTCCTTTTTCCCCGCCAAAGAAAAATTATAAATAGCAGAAAATGATGGTTAGGATTGGCAGGTGCGGCGAAAATCTTAACTTTGGCGGTTCGTAATTCAAGCTTGCATTACATGAAGTGGAAGAAACAAGCAAAGGCAAACAATAAGACTTTAAGGGGGTTCCTGTTCATTTGTTTCGCACTACTCCAACCCTGGCTTTCGGCACAGGAAATGTTGGGGTTGTCGCAGGGAAATTACAGCGGGGTAAACAGTATTTTGTCGAACCCGGCCATGCTGACAAATACACGCAATTATTTTGACCTGAATTTTTTCGGGCTTGGTTTTTTTGCGCGGAACAATTCTGTTTATATTCCTGCGAGCGACTATAATATTTGGAAAGCCATCCGGCAGGAAGACCTGCCCACCTACGGCGAAGACAACCGCAGTGTACTGTATTACAAGAACCAACGCAATAAATTTTCGGCTGTTAATTTAAGGCTGCTCGGCCCCTCGGCCATGATTCAGTTGGGAGACCATGCTTTTGCACTGAGCACTGCTGTACGGGTAATTGTTTCAACTAACGGGATTCCGTGGGAAATGCCTGTTCTTGGAATTGAAGGCTTGCAGTACAAACCTCTTCAAAATACAAACTTCAACGACAACAACATTGATTTTTCCACTGCCCAGTGGATGGAGGCCGGCTTAAGTTATGCGTACAATGTCCACCAGCGCATGGACAACAGGCTTACCATTGGTGTAACTGTTAAAAAACTTTGGGGCTATAGTGGCGCCTACCAGGCAACAAAAAATGTAAATTATATTGTCCTGAACGACAGTACCATCAACATAAAAAACCTGAACGGTGAGGTCGGGTTCTCCGTTCCGGTAGATTACAATACCAATGATGTTCCTGTCGGCCCTAACTTTAGGGGAAGCGGTGTTGGCCTTGATGTGGGTGCGGTTTTTATCAAGCAAAAATATGTTGGCAAGCAAAGGCTGGGCCGCTTGTGCGGACAACGTTTCGAGGAGTACATCTACCGGATTGGCATTTCGGTACTGGATATCGGACGCTTAAAATTTAAAGACAATGCGCAACTGCACAGCTATGATGATGTATCGGTGTACTGGCAGAATTTTGACACCACCAACTTCAACAGCATTAACAGGACAGTGGCAGAACTGAGCGAACTTTTTTACGGAGACCCCACTGCATCCTACCGGGGAAATGTCATGAAAATCGGGCTGCCGACCGCCATCAGTATCCAGGGTGATTATAATATCAGGAAGCATGTTTATCTCGGTGCTTTCTGGATACAACCCATCCGTTTCAACCTGAACACCATGCGAAGGCCGGCACAACTGGCTTTTATTCCGAGGTACGAGTCAAAATACCTTGAAGTCAACCTGCCCATCTCCCTATTGGAGTACCGCTACCCACGGGTCGGTTTATCGGCTCGCTTTTATTTCCTTACCGTGGGTACCGAACGCTTGGGAACCTGGCTGGGTCTGGCCGACTTAAACGGGCTTGACTTTTATTTTGCGCTCAAGTTTAGCATCGGAAAAGGAAGCTGCAAACAAAAAAAAGAAGGTGCCTGCTACAACAGCGAATTTGGTTATTCCGACAAGGAAAAAGCCATGTTCAGAAAACGGAAGAGATAAAGGATACAGTTGGGAAGTTGAACGTTGGAAAGTTGAGCGTACTGTTTCCGTGCGCCAGTCTTTTGTCTTCAAAAACCCGGCAGCACCAAAGAATCATTCCCTCAGAATTTTCACATCAAGCGCATCGCGCAAGGTGTTGCCGAGTGTCATAAAAGCCAGCACAAGGATAACGATGGCGATTCCCGGGCTAAGTGCCAGGTAGGCTGAATCAAGTATTACAAAAGCATAGTATTCCTTAATCATCCCACCCCATGAAGGAACAGGCGGCTGTACGCCGATACCGAGAAAACTCAGTCCGGCTTCGATAAGAATGGCCGCGGCAAAGTTGGCTGCCGAAATAACAATTAACGGGCTCATCGCATTGGGAAGGATGTGACGGAAAATCACCCTGAAATCAGAATAACCCATCGCGAAGCCTGCTTCAACAAACTCCTTTTCGCGCAAGCTGATGATTTGTCCCCTGACCACACGGGCGACCTCAACCCACATCGTGAGCCCCACTGCAACAAATATTTGCCAAAATCCCCGGCCGAGTGCAAACGTAATGGCGATCACCAAAAGCAAGGTGGGAATTGACCAGACCACATTGATGAACCAACTGATGAAATCGTCTGTCTTGCCCCCGTAAAAACCGGCCAGCGAACCGAGCAGAATACCTACAACAAGGGAAATAAAAACCGAAATGGCGCCCACCGACAAGCTGACCCGTGTCCCGATGATCAGACGGCTCAACAGGTCGCGGCCAAACTGGTCGGTCCCCAGCCAATAGTGTTTTGTTTGAATGTTTTCAGTCTCAATCTCTTTTTGAAGTCTTTTCCTGTCAGTTGTTGTTGTTGTTTCATTAATCAAGGTGAGGGTGACGCTGTTTTCTTTCCAATGTGGTGCTGCTGCCAGCGGGTAAACCACATCGGCCAGCAGAAAACTTTTCTCCATCCCATCGCCTTCCGGTGTAAAAAGCTGTACTTTAATTTTATCGTCCGAAAAAGAAAAAGAAGTGATGGGAATCTCCCGAAAATTGCTTTTTGCCCCGAAGAGCATTTTCCATAAAAAGGAAGTTTGCACAGCCGGTCCATTTTTTCGAACACGGAGAACCTGAACCTTAAAGCCTGGCTTTTGCATGCCCAGTTCCAGTGTTTGCCGGTTGGCGTATGGGCTTGAGTCGGGAGCAATCAGGTAAGCGAACAGGGCCACCAACACCGTAAGTGCAATCAGGTACAAGGCAAGCATGCCGGGAACATTTTGTCTGAAATTTTTCCAGGCAAGTTTTGACAGCGAAGCCGACGAAACGTATTTTTTCTTTTTGAAAAACATGAATGTTCAAAAATACACAAACCCGCGTACAAACAGCAGTTTGTCCAACCAAAACCAAACTGCCGGCAGGAGGAGGAAAAAAATAATCCGCAATATTTACAAACAGAATAATTTTTATATTTGCAGCCCGTTTTACGGTGGATGTAGCTCAGTTGGTTAGAGCACTAGATTGTGGTTCTAGGGGTCGCCGGTTCAAATCCGGTCTTCCACCCAATAATAAAAGGAAGCTGTTTAAAACAGCTTCCTTTTTTTGTTCCCGGTACTGAAGTGCCGGGCAAGCGATAATGATTTCAAGTGTTGATAATTTTGAAACGCGTTAACCGACGGGTTAACGGATGTTTCATTCCATTTAAGAACCATGCTTTGGCCATCCCTTTTTAAGGTTACGCATCAATATTTGCGTATTTCGCATTGGCTTCGATGAACTCCCTTCGCGGGGGCACTTCATCTCCCATCAACATGGAAAATACATGGTCGGCTTCCGAACCGTTTTCAATACTTACCTGACGCAATGTCCGTCTTGCGGGATCCATGGTCGTTGACCAAAGTTGCTCGGCATTCATTTCTCCCAGGCCTTTGTAGCGTTGGACATGAATTCCTTTTTCGGTGCCGTCGGGCGACCATTCTTTCACTACATCTTCCCTTTCTTCTTCCGACCAGCAGTACCTTTCCTGTTTTCCTTTGCGCAGCAGGTAGAGAGGAGGAGTAGCGATGTAGAGGTAGCCTTTTTCGATAAGGTCGATCATGTGTCTGAAGAAGAAGGTCATGATGAGCGTGGCAATGTGGCTTCCATCCACGTCGGCATCTGTCATAATAATGACCTTGTGATAGCGCAGTTTTTCCATGTTCAGCGCCTTGCTGTCTTCTTCCGTCCCGATGCTCACGCCGAGGGCAGTAAAAATATTCCTGATTTCTTCGCTTTCAAAGATCTTGTGTGGCAGCGCTTTTTCGACATTCAGTATTTTGCCACGCAACGGCAGGATAGCCTGGAACTTGCGGTCGCGGCCCTGTTTGGCCGTTCCACCGGCCGAGTCGCCCTCCACGAGGTAGATTTCCGACAGGGTGGGATCGCGCTCCGAGCAATCGGATAGTTTTCCGGGAAGCCCCGAGCCCGAAAGCACGTTTTTGCGCTGCACCAGCTCACGGGCCTTCCGCGCCGCGTGCCTTGCCGTTGCAGCAAGTATCACTTTTTGGACAATGATCTTGGCCTCTTTGGGATTTTCTTCAAGATAATGCGAGAGGGCTTCGCTCACCATTTGGTCAACGGCACCCATTACTTCCGAGTTGCCCAGTTTAGTTTTTGTCTGCCCTTCGAATTGAGGTTCCTGAACCTTGACCGAAATCACGGCCGTCAGCCCTTCGCGGAAATCATCGCCGCTGATGTCGAATTTCAATTTAGCCAGCATGCCCGATTTATCGGCATAACTTTTTAATGTCCTGGTAAGCCCCCTGCGGAAACCCGAAAGGTGGGTTCCTCCTTCGTGGGTGTTGATGTTGTTGACGTAGGCGTGCAGGTTCTCGGTAAACGAGGTGTTGTATTGCATGGCAATCTCAATGGGGACATTATTTTTCATCCCTTCCATCGAAATGGTCTCGGGAATTAGTTTCACCCGGTTTTCGTCAAGGTAATCAATAAAATCCGACAAGCCGTTTTCCGAGAAAAAGGTTTCGGAAAGATGTCCCCCTTCGGCATTCTTCTCCCGCTCATCGGTCAGTGTCAGGCTAATGCCTTTGTTCAGGAAGGCAAGCTCCCGGAGGCGTGCGGCCAGGATGGAATAGTCGTAAACCGTTGTAAGGAAAATACCTGTGTCGGGTTCAAAATGTATTTCAGTGCCTGTTCTGTCAGTTTCACCAATTGCTTTAACGGGGTGTTGCGGGAAGCCCTCACGGTATTCCTGAATGAATATTTTTCCTTCACGATAAACCTTGGCCACAAGCAAACCTGAAAGTGCGTTCACACAACTGACGCCCACACCATGCAGTCCGCCCGAAACCTTGTACGAGCCCTTGTCAAATTTACCACCGGCATGAAGGACCGTCATAACGACCTCCAGCGCCGAGCGGTTTTCTTTTTCATGGATTCCGGTTGGAATTCCGCGGCCATTGTCAACAACCGTAATGGAGTTATCTTTGTGGATGGTAACATCAATGGTATCGCAATAACCGGCCAACGCTTCGTCAATTGAGTTGTCAACTACTTCGTAAACAAGATGGTGGAGGCCCCTTACATTCACATCGCCGATGTACATGGCCGGCCGTTTTCTTACGGCTTCGAGGCCTTCGAGTACCTGAATATTGTCTGCTGTATAGCTTTGTCCTGAAAGTTTATTCTTTTCTTCTGTCGTCATATTTTAATTCATTTTTTCTTCGCAAAATAACAGGCAAAGTTACGAAATTTATCCTTTGAACGAAGGTAGAAAAAACAAGGAATCAACTAAGTTATTAACAAGTTTAAATTATTAATAACCAGATTGGTGCGTTGAAGAAAGCCTCTCCGACTTAGGTTAAAACCTTCAAGGTGGCCAGACGACTATCGACCAGGTCAAACAGTCGTCCGACCACTAAACAAGAACCGGATAAAGTGGCCGGACATTCAGGTTATAAAGCTGAAAAAGCGCAGAGATTGCTTCACCCCATCGCACAGGCAGGCCTGCCCTCCGTGTTCGCAATGAACGACAGTCAATTAAATTCAAAACTTCAAGGCAACGCCCGCCATAACGTTGACACCCTGGACCGGGTAGCTGTAAAAGCGTTCGTAATTGTTGTTCAGCAAATTGGTAACGGAAAGAAAAACAGAGAACTCCCTGGAAACGGCATAATCAGCGCCGAGGTTGATATCGAAAAAACTGCCTAGCACTTCTTGATTAGAAAAGGTCCAAAACACTGTTGGTGTCCTGGCATAGCGTTTTCCATAATAGAATAATTCTGTCCAAACTTTTAGCTTTCTTTTAAAAAGGTAAGATGCACCTAAATTGATTTCGGATAAAGGTTTGTGATAAGCCAGCTCCAAATTATCCAGCGAATACGAATTGTATTCTCCGCCAAACCAAACATTCAGGTAGGAATCAACTGCATAGGAAAGTTCTCCTTTAAAGGTCAAGCGGTTTCCATCGTCGTACAATATGGTAAATTTATTCGCCGGGCCATAACCAACAAAGTTACCATAATATCTGGCGCTATTCACAAAAAATGCCATGTCTTCAAATTTGCTCCACCTGACTTCCAGATTGTAAGCCAGCTTTTTGACGATGTTTCCGCGCAGCCCGCCAAAAGCAACAATTTTGTTGTTTTGCCAGCGCAGGTTTGTATCGGGAATGCCGTAAGGAGTGAAATAAGGATTCACAGTAGTTAAATTCAAATAACTGTTCTTCTGAATATTTCCATCAAGACCGGCGTAGAGCACCAGCGCTTCGGGGATGGCGGCAACCGACAGGTCGATGACGGGATAAAAATGAAAGGAAGATTCATCCGCATTCAAATAGCTGAAACGCAAAGTAACACCAAATGCAAGGATACCATACTTTGCTTTGAAATAAGGTGAAGCGGTAATTAAAACATCGGTCGTGCTGCGCACACTGTCTTTGTTGCCAAAATAGGTTGCTTCGCCTTCCAGGCCCAGGTTCTGGTAATCCAGTACATCCGTCAGGTCGAATCCTTTGTGGAAGTCAAAGTCAAGGCTTGCATTGGTTTCGCTTGCCCTGTGCCTGTCAAAATAGTAGTAACCCGACAGATTAACGGCGTGGTGGAGTTTGTTCCTGTTTTTGTATTTGCTTTTAAATCCTATATTGGCACGAATCAGGTTAAAACTTTGTTTTAAACCCTCATCATCCGGTATAGTGACCAATGGAAAATCGTCCGGTTTAAAGCCGTAATACCTGTTGGTGTTGAGGCCGTACTGAAGCCCCAGGTCAAGCGTATGGTATTTTGAATATTTCTCAAAACCAGCGGCTATTTTGTTGTTTGAATAGGGGCTTGGCGAATAACCGGCAATATTGGCGAAGGAAGAAAAACTGCGGACAACGGCATTGAAGCGGTAGCTGCCCGCTTTGCCGCTGGAGTGGTAAAAATCGAGCAGTGGCGAAAGTTGGCTGCCGAAGCCTGCTTTCAGGTAGTTGTTGTACACCTTCACTCTTTTGTCAGCCCTGATGCTCAAAGGCTTGATTTGGCTGGCAGCGATATCGGTTTCCACCCGGCTGTCCAGCGACTGAAAAGCAAATTCCGGTGCGGTAAAAGTCAGTGGTTTTTGCGCGGGTTTCACATTAATCTTAAATGCCTGGTTAATAGTGGGGTCGAAAGAGCCAATAATGGTTACCTGTTCGTTGTGGTTACGATCCAGGTTTTGTTCCTGCTGGCCAATGGCCGGCACAACAATAACAAGAGCCATCAACAATAAAAGCTGATGGAAACGGTGTATCTGCATATTTTTTATCAATTTCTTTTCCATGATTATTCCTCCCTCCCTTTTTCGTTTTTCATTGTATCGGGTTGTTCTTCTTCGGGCGGTTTTAAACGGTGTAGCTTACCACGCGCCACTTCTTTGAGATCGTCGCCCGGATAATTCTCAATCACGCTGCTGAGCGTTTGTTCGGCCTGGAAAACATTGTCGCGCGCCACGTAAATGTCGGCCAGCAGGATGAAGGATTTGGCAATCCAGTAGTCGTAGCCGGGGTATTGGGCGGGCATTTCGTAAATGATTGTCTCGGCCTCGTCCAGTTTATTTTGGCGGTAAACGTTCAGCGCCACTTCGTATTTGGCCTCGGCACCCAGCTCGGTGGAGCTCAGCTGGTCAACAATCCTGAACTCCTTCTCCGCCCCGGTGGGCTGCTGCAGTTCGAGTGCCGATCGCGCAAGCACGTAATGGGCATAAACAATCTGGTCTTCGCTGACATTTTCTGTTTGCAACAAGGCGGAGGCTTTCAGGCGGGCATCGGTATAATCTTTGTTCAAAAAAGCACAGCGCATCATTCCGTCGGCAGCTTCGAGCACCATTCCTTTGCTTTCGGCCAGTTCGTAGAGTTGTTGGTAATTCTCATAAGATTCCGCATACTTCTCCTTGTCGTAATTCGCACGTGCCACTTTCAGCAAAGCCGGAACAGTGTATTGATTTTCAGGAAACGAAAGGATTTTTTCGTAATAGCCCAAAGCAGTTTCGGGATCGCCCTGTTTTTCGGCACAGACCGAAAGGTAATGGGTGGCAGAAAGCACGAAGCCCCCATCAGGAAACTGCTGCAGGTATTTCTGGAAAGCAGGCACTGCCCTTCCACAGTCGTTGTTAAGGAAATAATTCTCCCCCGTTGTGAAGGTCAGCGAATCTTCTTCGCTAATAGAAACCTGCACAAAATCAAGGGTCTTCGCGTACGCAAAATATGCATCAACCTGCCCTTTGTCCATGTATATATTCTGGAGGGTATTCAGGGCTTCTTTGGCTTCGAGCGAAGCGGGATATTTATCCACCACTTGCTTTAATGTGGTAATGGCACGGTCGTATTGGTTGTTGTTGTAATACAAAAACCCCATTTTCACCAAAGCTTTTTTGGCATAACTGCTACGTGGTTTTTCTTTCACCAGTTTGTCATAATACACGATGGCTTCGCGCTGGTTGTTCATCACGCTGTAAGTAGAAGCCATTTCGTACAGTGCATCAGCGTACAGTATCGATTTTTGATAGTTTGAGACCAGCCGGTAGAATGCTTTCACTTTTTGACCGAAGCTTCCGAGCGCCCCGTAACAGAATGCCTTTTGGTAGAGGGCGTAATCGGCATTGCGGCCACCCTGTTCGATGACCTGCTGGTACCAGTTCATGGCAGTCTGGTAATTTTTCAGGATGAAATAACTGTCGGCCAGCCGGAGTTTGGCATCGCTGACCAAATCGGCCCGCTGTCCGCTTTGCTTTAAAAACTGCTGAAAACCTTTGATGGCACCCTGATATTGTTTCTGGTTAAATGTGGAATAAGCCAGGTTGTAGGCTGCCATGCCGTACAATTCGGATTGCCGGGCACCCGAACTTTGCAGAAAATTACGGAAACCGGAAGCCGCGGCAGCAAACTGTTTTTGGCGGTACAGGGCATCGGCTTTCCAGAAGATTGTTTGCAGTTTCAGTGGCTTGTCGGGGGTGTACAGCAGGGCTTTGTCAAAATAGTCGATGGCATCGGTATAGGAATTGCGGTTGAAATATTCAACGCCCTGCCAATAGGCCAGTTGCTGGTAAACGCCGGAAAGTTTCCGGTTGGGCCTTCCGCTTTTTTCGATGGACTGCAAAGCTGCCGAATAGTTGTTTGAGGTCAGGTAAATCTGCGCCAGCAAATCGTAGGCTTCGTTTGTCCGGGGGCCATCGGGGTTTTGCTCCAGGAAGGTATTGATGATTGTTACCGGGTCATTCAAAGGATCACCACCCATTTCGATTGTCAGTTTCACGTAGTTGTACAGGGCATCGGTGGTAACTTCCGGGTCGGTGTTTAATTTGTAGGCTTTCAAAAAAGCATTCCGGGCAAACTTTTGCTCACCGGTTTCGAGGTAACAAAATCCGAGGTGGTACCAGGCATTTTGTTCCATTCCCCCTTTTTTACTGCTGGCATTTTGAAAATTACGAATGGCCCCTTTGTATTCCCGGTTGCTGAATTTTGCATAGCCGATGCGGTACTGTTCGTCCGGGTCTTTTTTCTGTTTGGCCAGCGGTTCGTAAATCCCGAAATATTTTGCCGCCTCGCCATAGTCATTCAAATTGTAATAAGCATTGGCCACAAGACGCGCGATTTCGCCTTTCGATTTGCGGTCGGCCTTGCCCGAATACAAACTTCCTTCATTAATTACTTTTTTGTAATCGCCCTGTTTGTAGTAGATATTAATAAGGTAAACCGGAACCAGCTTGCTGTATTTCCTGTCGTTTTCCAGCGCCTTGAAACCGGTCAGCGCCCGGTCGTATTTTTCCTGCTGGTAGTAGATGTGTGCCGTATAATATTTTGCCGGTTTTGCATAAGGACTTTTTGTTGAACTCACCTTGCTAAACGATTTCAAGGCAGGATTTGGTTTGCTCAGCTTCAACTGGCAATAGCCCTTTTTGTAATAATACTCTGCCCGCTGGGTTTTGGTCAGTTTTGCAGGCGACACTTTACCAAAGGCTTCCAGCGCGAGCCGGTATTTGTTGCTGCCGAAGTACAGTTTTCCTAACTCGAACTGAATGGTGGGCAGCCAGACACTCTCGGGGTAAGCGGAAACAAACTGTTGCACCTGAATCAAGGCGTCTTTTTCGCGCAAAGCGATACTGCCGGCAACGGAATAGTATCTGGCATTTTCGTAAAAACTGTTCGACTTGTCGGGCTGCTGCTGCATGTAAAGGCTAAACATTTCGCGTGCAGCGCCGTAATTTTGCTGCCCGAAAAGCACCATCGCCTGCCGGTAGGTTTCCTGTGGCGGGTCGTTGTACACGGTTTGCTGTGCCGAAAGCTGTAAAGTGCCCAATGCAAGAAGCACGAACAAACTGATTAGCTGAAAAGTTCTGTTCATCTGAAGTTGCGGATTTAAAGCCCCTAAAATTAAGATTCCATTCCCGGCAGGGCGATGCGGAAACGAAATTTATTAACAAAACGATTGTTGAATAAACGGATAAAAACGGAGTTTCATGTGTGGGGGTAGGTTTTTGTCGGGAGAAATTTTTGTACTAAGACATCAGAGGGAGCTCGGGCCGGAAGAGAGAAGGGGTCAAGCAACCCGCCGGGTTGAAAAAACCCCGTCGGGTCAAAACGACAGTTGTGGTGCTTTTTTTTAAAGAGAATCATACGCAGGCAACTTCCTTAAAAGGCAAATTCTGGTATTTTTCAACTGCCTCTGTTCGTAATTTGCAAGCACGAACTTATGGGAAGGTTACCATCATTCGTTCCGTCGCAACCAACGGCCTGGCATTCCGTTCAACAAAATTAAAATCGTCCCCATCAATTCCTTACTTTTGTCGCAATGCAAAAAAAGTTTTTAAAAAACCTTGCCCTGCTGGTTTTTCTTAACCTGTTGGTAAAACCTTTCTGGATACTGGGCGTTGACCGCGAGGTACAGAATGTGGTGGGTACCAGCGAATACGGTTTTTACTTTACCATTTTCAACTTCTCTTTTCTGTTTTTCATTTTCCTCGACCTGGGGATCACCAATTTCAACAACCGCAACATTGCGCAAAACAACCAGTTGCTGAACAAACACCTGGCCGGAATAGGCACGGTTAAATTATTGTTAGGGGTGTTGTACGCAGTGGTCATTCTGGTGGCTGGCTGGATGTGGGGGTTCAGGGACAGGCAGTTGTACCTCCTTGCCTGGGTGGGGTTTAATCAGTTTTTACTCTCCTTTATCCTTTACCTGCGCTCAAACATTTCGGGCTTGCTGCTTTTTAAAACCGACAGTTTTCTTTCGGTACTCGACCGCTTGTTAATGATTGGTATCGTTAGTATGCTGCTGTGGTCCGGATTGTTCCATGGCCGGTTTACTATTGAATGGTTTGTTTATTCACAGACAATTGCTTACGCCGCCACGGCATTGATTGCCCTGGCAGCCATACTGAATAAATCGGGGAAGTTGCGTTTGAACTGGAACACGCCTTTTTTCCTGATGATCCTTAAAAAGAGCCTGCCTTTTGCCCTACTGGTTTTGGTGATGAGTTTTTACAACCGCATCGATCCGGTACTTATTGAAAGATTGTTGCCTGAAGGGGTGGGCGATCACCAGGCTGGTGTATACGCCCAGGCATTCCGCCTGCTGGATGCCGGACAAAACTTCGCTTTCCTTTTCGCGGTACTGCTTCTGCCCCTGTTTTCGCGTATGCTGAAAGACAAGCAACCGGTAGGGCAATTGGTTCGGATTTCGTTTTCCATCATCATTTCCGGGGCGCTGATTGTTGCCTTCACAGCTGTTTTTTACGGCAAGCAAATCATGGAACTGATGTACACACCGAATGTTGGGGAGAACATTGCTGCTTACCACCTGAGGATTCATCAATCAGCCCGCATATTTCAACTGCTGATGTTCAGTTTTGTCGCCATTTCGTCAAACTACATTTTCGGAACCCTGCTCACAGCCAACAACAGTTTAAAAGTACTCAACCTGATCGCATTTACCGGGCTGATCATCAGTGTGGTACTCAACCTCACTTTGGTTCCCGGCATGCAGGCGCTGGGTTCGGCCTATGCCAGTCTGGCCACACAAGGTGTTACCGCCCTTTTGCAGTTTTTTGTGGCGCACCGCCTGCTGCATCTAAACATCAAATACAAACTGGTGCTCAGGTTCCTTATTTTGACCGTTCTTCTTTTGTTAACCGGCTATTCGCTGTCGTGGCTGCAATTGGACAACTGGCATTTATCGTTACTGCTTATGTTATTTGCGGGCATAATGTTCACCGTTACTTTGGGTCTGTTAAACATAAAGGAGTTGATTGGTATCTTAAAGGCAAAGGACTGAGGGCTGAACCCGGCTGAATTGCAAGATTTGGCCCGGCGGTCAACATCCCCCCTGGAATCCCGGCCAAACCCGATAGATATTACTGAATTGTCACATTAACCAACAGACTTGCCGGTTGAATAAAAATCACTATTTTTGGCACCCTTAATTGAGCATGCTGATGGAAGAACAAGATCAAGTGAGTAGGCCTTTCTTTTCGGGTGAAGCAATGCAGGTGATCATTAAATATCGACGACACCTTGCCATAATCGGTATTCTTGCAATACTGCTGTCGGCCATCTTTTCCGGCCCCGCTTTCATTACCCCATTATACAAATCAACGGTTATTTTATACCCGACTGCCAGCAATTCTATCTCGAAAGTGCTGCTCAGTGAAAACATGGGGAACACAAAAGACATTCTTGAATTTGGGGAAGAAGAACAAACCGAGCAGATGCTGCAGGTACTGAATTCCAACAAGATACGCAAGCGTGTGATAAACAAGTACAATTTACTGGAACACTATCAGATCAAACGTGGCTCAAAATACCAGATGACCCGGCTGTTTGAAGAATACGACAACAATTTCCGCTTTCGCCGTACTGAATTTATGGCAGTCAACATTACCGTTTACGACAGGGATGCACAACTGGCTTCTGTGATGGCCAACGACATTGCCGAACTAATTGATTCCACCATCAACCGGATGCAGAAAGAAATAGCCGTGAAGGCATTTAAAATTGTTGAAGCAGAGTACTTAAACCTCAAGAACGAGGTACAGACAAAAGAAGATTCGCTCACCGTACTACGTGGTTTAGGGGTACACGATTACGAAAGCCAGTCGGAAATGTTCAACAGGCAATTGGCCATTGAATTGGCAAAAGGGAACGAAGCCGGCATTAAGCGACTTGAAGACAAGCTGGAAATACTGTCAAAGTACGGAGGGCCTTATGTTTCTTTGCGCGATGCACTCCTGCACGACAAAAAACAACTGAGCGAATTAAAAGCTAGGTATGAAGAAGCAAAAGTAGATGCGACGGAAAACCTTCCCCACAAATTCATTGTCAGCAATGCCGTTGAAGCAGAAAAGAAATCCTATCCCATCAGATGGCTTATTGTTGTCATCAGTACGTTTTCAGTGTTGTTCCTTGCCATTTTGATTTTTGGGGTGATGGAAGTTATTTCCGGCAGAATGGAGTTTGGAATCAAAAAAAAAAACTTTCCGCTAAGTTTTACTGAGCAGAAGGAAACAGTTCAGCCTCACCGGCAGCATTCCCCGCGTCCGGTAAAAGCTGAAACGGTAACAGCAAAAAAACCGCTAAGGGAAGAAACCGCTGAAAGCATACCAGTTGTTACGGAAGCAGCACCTGAAAATACAACAAGAACAACTATTGCTGAGGAAAGCAATGTGAATAAAAAAATAAAAAGGGACAATAACAATATTGAGATGGACAATTATTTTAACAGTTCTAACCTGGTGAAACTGGTTAATAAATGGAAGAAACATTTACTGATTGTAGTGGCCGCATCCGCAATACTGGCAGCCATATTTTCAGGGCCGTTTTTCATCACACCAATGTACAAGTCGTATGCAGTGAGTTATCCTGCCAATGTTGAACCTTATTCCGAAGAAAGCGCTACCGAACAGATGTTGCAGATTCTAAATTCACAGGATATTGTTGACAGCGTTATCAAGCGGTTTAACCTTGCCCAACATTACGAAATAGATCACGACTACAAATACTTTAAAACCATGCTGTTGTACGAATACAACCAGAACGTGAGCATCAGTAAGACTGCCTTCGAATCAGTACTCATCGAAGTTTATGACAAAGACCCCGTAATGGCGCGCGATATGGTGAATGCCATCCTTGATTTTTACAACAAAAAAATTCGTCGCCTGCATAAATCGAAATACGCCGAAGTAGCGGGAATGTACAGCGGGCAATTGCAGCGCAAGAAAGCGGTATTGGATTCGCTGAAACAGGTTCTTTATGACCTGGGCACCAATTATGGCCTGATTGAATATTCTGCCCAGTCGCAGGAAATTATGCGGGGCTATTTGAGGACCGTTTACGGTAACAATGCAAAAGCCATCAATACCAAAGAAGTAAAAAGGTTACTTGAGAATATGCAAATTAAAAGCGGACAACTGATCGAAGTTGTGCAAATGATCCAGGATGAGGCACGAACGTATGTAGAGGTAAAACTTGATTACGAGCTTGCTGTCCGTTTCCTGAACGCAAACATGACTTACGAAAACATTGTAACCTATCCGTTTGTAGCCGATAAAAAGAGCTATCCTGTCCGATGGATTATTGTTGCGATTGCAGCAGTAGCATCCTTCATTTTTGCCCTGCTCATTGTTCTTTTCCTGGAAAACAGAAAGAAACTGAAAAGCGAGTTTTAATTCAAAAACCCCTGCAAGTTTGACTGAGAAAGTAAAAATAGCCTGGGTTTATGGCCTCACCGCTTTATTCTTAATTGCAAACTTTTACCTGGTTTTGCAAAAAGACTTTTATTGGCTTTTTCTCTTACCATTGGGGCTTATTGTTTTTTATTACTACCTTATCTCGCTGGACAAAATCATACTCTTTATCACTTTTCTCACGCCTTTTGCAGTCAATATCAGGGACCTTGAGGCCGGGCTGGGCGTTTCCCTCCCCACTGAGCCCATGATGTTTGGTGTATTGATGATGTTTATAGCCAACTTGCTGTTTGAAAATAAATACGACCGGCGGCTGTCAGGGCATCCGGTTTCCTATGTTATCTATTTTGGTTTGTTGTGGATGTTGTTAACAACATTTACCAGTGAATTACCGGTTGTTTCGCTCAAGTACATCGTTTCGCGCTTGTGGTTTGTGGTCCCCTTTTATTTTGTTGCCGCCCTCATTTTTAAGAACATGGCCAATATCCACAAGTTTTTCTGGCTTTATCTTTCGGCCTTGATTGTTATTATTATCTACACGCTCACCATCCACTCGCAATACGGTTTTAATGAAGAGGCCGGGCACTGGGTGATGTCCCCTTTCTACAACGACCACACGGCATACGGGGCTGCCCTGGCCATGTTTGTGCCTGTTGCGGTTGGTTTTATCTTTTACCCGAAAAGCAAAAAGCTCCACCGCTTTTTTGCCATACTGGCTTTTCTGTTCCTCGCCGTCGGGCTTATTTTTTCGTACGGACGCGCAGCCTGGATCAGCGTTGCCGCTGCGCTTGGGGTATTTATTCTTGTGATGTTGCGGATTAAGTTCTATTGGTTTGTGCTGGTGTCTGCCGTGCT
This sequence comes from Bacteroidales bacterium, assembly GCA_021647205.1. GTDB lineage: Bacteria > Bacteroidota > Bacteroidia > Bacteroidales > F082 > B6-G9. The sequence continues at coordinate 20,298 of JAKIVD010000003.1, forward strand.
CATCGGCGGGTTCATTGTCTTTCAGCAACAAATCTTCGACAAACTGGAAAAAAACAAACAAGACTCTTCAGAAAATTTTGTTGAGCATGTCCGGTCGATAACCAATATTTCGTCGGATGCTTCCAACCTGGAGCGGATTAACCGGTGGCAGGCAGCCATCAGACTGTACGAAGAAAGGCCGGTATTGGGATGGGGTCCGGGGACCTACCAGTTTGTGTACGCCCCTTTTCAACGCTCCAAAGAAAAAACCACCATCAGCACCAACCTCGGCGACCGGGGAAATGCACACAGCGAATACCTCGGACCACTTGCCGAAATGGGGCTGCCCGGGATGTTGTTTGTTTTGCTGCTGATGGTTTACGTAATATATACCGGCCTAAAGGTGTATAAAAAAACAGCCAACAGGGAAGTTAAGTTCCTGACACTCATGGCCACATTGGGGCTGGTAACCTATTATACCCACGGGGTACTCAACAACTTTCTCGACTCCGATAAACTTTCCGTCCCTTTCTGGGGGTTCACCGCCATTATTGTTGCCCTCGACACCTTCCACCTGAAGCGGGAAACTGCCCAAGAAGCGTTGCGGGACTAAGATATTACTTGATTTTTTTTATCAGTTCAGGGATTTGCCTGATGGCCGCAATCTGCCGCCAGTATTTTCGGGCTTCAATTGCCGGTGCACCCATATAAGCTTTGCCACCTTCAATCGATTTGTCAACACCGGTGGTAGAGTACAGTACTGCCCCTTTTCCAACAACCACATCCTTATTGATGGCTACCCTGGCCCATAAGATTACATCGTCTTCGAGCAGGGTTACGCCGGCAATGGCAGCAAAAGCACCGATGAGGCAATTTTTCCCGATTACGGTATCGTGGCCAACCTGGCAGTGGTTGTCCATTTTAGTCCCTTTGCCGATAATGGTATCACCGGTAACCCCCCTGTCAATGCTACAGGATGCACCAATCTCAACCCGGTCTTCAAGGACTACCCTGCCCCCCGACTGAAATTTAATGTAACCCTCCTTCCGTTTCTGGAAATAAAAACCATCACTACCGATGACTGAGCCGGAGTGGATAACCACCTCATCCCCAATTACCGTGTGATCGTAAATACTTACATTGGCATGGATGAGACAATTGTTGCCGATACGTACATGGTTGCCGACAAAAGCCCCCGGTTGAATGATGGTACCTTTGCCTATTGCTGCTGTGGAACTGATGTATTGGTTGCTTTTTTCGAAAGGCCTAAAATGTTGAATCAAGTGCATAAAAGCATCAAACGGGGCATGGTGCAGCAACAGCGATTTATTTTCCGGAACCCCGACTTTCTTGTTAACAATGATTACCGTTGCTTCGGAAGCAAGTACTTTATCGTAATATTTGGGATGGTCAACAAAAGTTAATTCACCCTTTCTTACAACATGCAATTCGTTTAGCCCACTGACCACCCGCTCATCGTTGCCCAATATCTCGGCACCAATAATTTCGGCAAGACGGGCAACCGTCAGGAGTCGTTGGAAATCCATTGTTATGCTTTTACCCTTTCTGAATAGTCACCTGTGCGCGTGTCCACCTTAATTTTGTCACCTTCGTTGATAAACAAAGGAACCCGAACGGTTGCACCGGTTTCAACGGTAGCCTCTTTCAAAGTATTGGTGGCGGTGTTTCCCCGCTCGCCAGGTTCGGTATAAGTAACTTCGAGTATAACATAAGTAGGCATCTCGCAGGAAATGACAGAGTCGCTTTCAGCATGGTAGGCAATCGTTACCAACTCGCCCTCTTTTAAAAGCCCGGGGGCCGGGATGATGCTTTTATCGATAAAAGTCTGTTCATAATCGTTGGTATTCATAAAATGATAGGTATCACCTTCGTTGTACAAGTACTGGTAAGGCCGGTTTTCGATACGTTGAATATTGATCTTAACCCCAGAAGTGAAAGTATTGGAGACAACCTTCCCGCTTTTCACGTTTTTCAACTTGGTCCGTACGAAAGCCGGACCTTTCCCCGGTTTGACGTGTTGAAACTCAACGATTGTCCATAGGTCGCCATTGTATTCGATGCAAAGCCCGTTTCTAAAATCTGATGTTGATGCCATTTGTTATTTTTTAAATATTGTTCTTATGCGATTTTTCCCGTATCAGGTTAGCGTAACCCATAACCGGTAACCCGCAACCCGTCTTCCCTTCCATTTAATACCTGTCCTTCATCCTGACGTAGCCCTTCATAATTCCGCGTTGCGAATTGGAAATGAAACTCAGGATTTCGTCCCGGTCGGGTGTAGCCGGAACGTTGGCTTCGATGTAGCGCAGTGCCTGTGTTACGTTTCGTCCTTTGAGGTAAAGTATCCGGTAAATTTCCTGGATGTCGTTGATCCTTTCGTTTGAAAAACCCCTTCGGCGGAGGCCGATCGAATTCACACCGATAAAAGAGAGCGGGTCGCGCCCGGCTTTTGAAAATGTGGGCACATCCTTGCGCACCATACTGCCACCCGAAACCATGGTGTGTGAGCCAATGTGCACAAACTGGTGGACGGCAGAAAGGCCACCGAGAATTGCCCAATCGTCGATTTCGATATGGCCGGCCAGGTTGCAGGCATTGGCAAGTATTACATTGTTGCCGATGGTGCAATCGTGGGCAATATGAACGTAAGCCATCAGCAGGCAGTTTTTACCGATTACCGTTTCCATGTTGGCGTTGGTGCCCCGGTTGATGGTAACAAATTCGCGTACGATGGTGTTGTCACCAATTTTCACTGTTGTTTCTTCCCCTTCATATTTTAAATCCTGCGGGATGGCCGAAATAACAGTTCCCGGAAACACACGGCAGTTCTTCCCGATACGGGCGCCTTCCATGATGGTAACATTCGAACCGATCCAGGTACCTTCTTCAACAATTACGTTTTTCTCGATGTTCACGAAGGGTTCGATTACCACATTTGGAGCTACTTTCGCTTGTGGGTGTACGTATGCAAGAGGTTGGTTCATTGGGATTCGTTTTCTTAGTTTTTAGCTATTTGAGCCGTCATTTGCCCATCCATTACACATTTGTCGCCAACATAAGCTTTGCCCCGCATTGAGCAAATACCCCTCCTGATGGGTGCAATAAGTTCAATGGTAAACACAATCACGTCGCCCGGGACAACTTTTGCCCTGAACCTCACGTCATTAATCTTTAAAAAATATGTTGAATAGTTTTCCGGGTCGGGCACCTGGTTCAGGACAAAGATACCGCCGGCCTGTGCCATGGCCTCTACCTGGAGCACGCCGGGCATAATGGGTTCGTCAGGGAAATGCCCGACGAAAAACGGCTCGTTCATCGAAACCGCCTTCAGGGCTACAATATGGTCGTCACTCATCTCCAGCACTTTGTCAACGAGCAGAAAAGGCGAACGGTGCGGCAGTATTTTCTTTACCTCGTTAATATCATAAAAGGGTTCGGCATAAATATCAAAAGGCGGTTTTTTTAACATGAGATTAGTCGTTAAGTTGTTTCTTAATGATTTTTGCAAACTCGGTATTGATGTGATGTCCGGGGCGGTAAGCCGTTAGGTGGCCTTTAATCGGCCTGCCCAGCAGGGCAAGGTCGCCGATAACGTCAAGCAGCTTGTGCCGTGCCGGTTCGTTCTCAAAATAGAGATCAAGGTTATTCAAAACACCTTCCGGCTTTACCTTCACTTTAGGCTTGTCAAACAATTCCGCAAGGCGGTCCAGTTCTTTCTGCGACACCCGCCTGTTAATAAAAACAATGGCGTTGTTCAGGTCGCCGCCTTTAATAAGGTCGTTGTTCAACAGGAACTCCAGTTCGTGAAGAAAAACAAAAGTACGGCAGGGGGCAATTTCTTCCGGAAAGTCTTCCATCCGTTGCAAGCGGGCTACCTGTTCGCCCAAAACACGGGTTTCAAAATTAATGACCACGCAGGCCGAAAACTGTTCGGCTGGTTCCAGCAAAATCCTGATCTTTTTTTCAGGTATTTCCAAACTGATCGGTTCCCTGATGATTATGTAGTCCTTCTCTGCTTCCTGCTCATGCGTTCCGGCCTTTTGCAGGGCTTCAACAAAATACTTAGCCGAACCGTCCTGAATCGGGATTTCTTCCATGTCCAGGTCAATCAACACATTGTCGATTCCCAAACCTGTGAGTGCCGCAAGCACATGCTCTATAGTAAATACCCGGGCGCCGTTCGCACCGATTGTTGTACCACGCTCAGTACTGATTACATGGTCAATATTGGCCTCAATAACCGGCTGCCCTTCCAGATCAACACGTTTGAATTTGATACCGTGATTTCCGGGGGCAGGGCGAAAAGTCAAGGTGCCGTTCTGTCCCGTATGCAAACCGGAGCCTTTGACACTTACCGGATTTTTTATCGTCTTCTGCTTATCGCTCATAGAAAAGTGTAACCGTGGGGGGTCAGTTTAGAATGCGGCAAAAATAATAAAAAAACATTATTGCGTTGTCAGCTTCTTTAGCTTGTTTTCAAGTTCATTTACCCGGTTTACCAGATCGTTCAGGCGACGGAAATGAATGTAAGACTTTTGGAAATCCTTGTGTTTAAAAGCAGGCGAACCTTCGTATACTGTATTTTCCGTTTTTATATTGCGCCCGACACCTGATTGTGCTGTAACGATCGTTCCGTCAGCAATATTCAAATGGCCGGCAAAGCCGGTTTGTCCGGCAAGGACACAATGGCTTCCTATCCGGGTTGAGCCGGAAATCCCCGTTTGGGCTGCAACTGCCGTATTTTCACCAATTTCCACATTGTGGGCAATCTGCACAAGGTTGTCGATTATCGCCCCTTTCCTGATGCGGGTGGAACCCAGCGTCGCCCGGTCGATGCAGGTGTTTGCACCGATTTCCACATTGTCTTCGATGACAACATTGCCAATCTGCGGCACTTTCCTGTAGTTTTTATTCTGCTGGGGGGCAAAGCCAAACCCATCTGCACCAATCACCACACCTGCATGGAGCGTGCATTTATTTCCGATAATGCAGTCGTCATAAACTTTCACGCCGGCATAGAGTGTCGTGTTTTCACCCACTTTACAGTGTCGTCCGACAGCAGTATTCGGATACAGGAAACAGCCATCACCAATGACTGCATATTCACCAACCGAAACAAAATCACCGATGTACACATCTTTCCCGACAACAGCCGTCGGGTCAATGGCAGCCTTCACAGAAATGCCGGAGGGTTTTCCTTTTGATTGTTGGTACATCTCCAGCAAATCGGCGAAAGCCGAGTAAGGATCCCCGACCCTGATGAGTGTTGCATTGATTTTTTCAGTTGCAACAAAGTCTTTGTTGACAATCACGATACTTGCCTGCGTATGATAAATATGGGAAGTATATTTCGGGTTGGCCAGAAAGCTGAGTGTTCCCGGTTTTCCTTCTTCGATCTTCGAAAGGCTGGAAACCACAATTTCAGCATTCCCTTCAACAGTTCCGTTTAAGGCTTCGGCAATTTTCCGGGCAGTGAGTTTCATGGTATTCAATTTTGGGTGCAAGATAGTAAATGAATTGATTGGTGATTGTAAGGATTGAAAAGCTTATCCGACAAAAAGAAGCGGAACATTATTGCCCCTTTACCTGAACACTAACTTCATGAACTTACGAATCTTCTTTTTGCTTTTATTGTTTCAAGTCCTGTTTCTTTCCCCTGTCCCGGGACAGGGTTGCAGCGATGCCGGTGCCTGCTCGCTTAATTCAATAAATTCCACGGGGGATTCGGTTGCAAGAAAAACAAGGGTCCGTTTAAGCATCACCCAGGGTATCGGTTTGGGTGAGAAATTCACCCTCATCTCCCAAACAACAGCGGGAATTCAATACCGCTTGTTCGACGGCACCACGCTCGAATTATTAAGCCCGTTTATTTTTACGTACGGGAACCTGGGGCAGACTTCCGGTGTGGGTGATTTTATTTTTTCACTAAATCAGCGGTTATTTACCAAAAATCAGAAACACATCAAACTGATCGTTGCGGGCAGGCTGAAATCAAATAATGCCAATTTTACATACGGCGGCAAGCCCCTCCCCATGGCTTATCAAACCAGCCTGGGAACCAACGATATAATTACAGGCTTACTTTTTACCATCCCAAATTGGGACTTTTACACTGCCTACCAGCACCCTTTTGGCAGAAATAAAAATGAGTACCTCCTGACCGACCCCTCCTTGCCGGACAACAAGAAATACTTTGAGTCAGCTCAACTAAAAAGAGGGGATGACCTTTACCTGCGGGTCAGGCGCGAACTGGCGCTCAGGGACAACAATGTGCTCATCTTCACTTTGCTCACGATCTTCCGGCTGCAACAGGACGGGATCATCAAAAACGACGAAAAGGTTTTGCTCGATGGCTCCCGCGAAACAACCATCAACCTCGGTTTTAGTTGGGTAAGAAAACTTTCCACGGGGCAAAGCATGGAATTGCAGTTTGCCTTTCCTGTATTTGAAAGGGCTTACAGGGCCGATGGGCTCACCCGGAACGCAGTGGTTGCCATCAGGTTTTATAACCTCTAAAGCCGATCAGGCAATTCCCGGTTCTGTTTCGCCAACCCTGAACCAGGAAATTTTTCTAAAATCATTTTAAATAAGGGCCTGTCCGGGGCACATTGGCGGATTATTCCCTATTTTTGGTTCAACCAAATTTTAAAAGCAACCGATATGAAATATCTTTTACTTATTTGTACAATCCTTTTTAGCGTTTTTGCATCCAGCCAGGATTTAATCATCCTGAGGAACGGGGACGAAATCAAAGCCAAGGTAACTGAAATCAACGACAATGATATCCGGTACAAAAGGGAATCGAATCCCACAGGGCCAACTTACAAACTTGCAAAATCAAAGATCTTTTTCATCAGGTATGCATCGGGGGATAAAGATTTTTTCGGGGCGCCGGATGATGCACCGGCACAAAAACAGGCTACAAGTCCGGCAAAGCCAGCTACAAAACCGGAAGCGTTTGTTTACGACCCCACTATCGGTGATGTGGGCTGCCAGATAAAGAAAAAGTTTGGCACACGGCTTTACGGCCGGCAGGCCGGACAGGTTTACTACGGTTACAACCTCGTATACTATGGCTTCGATTTCACCTACCTGATATTATCCAATGGCAGCAAAATGGGGCATAGTTCCGAATTGATTCAAAAGTATTTTTACACCTGGAACAAGGAACTGAGCGACGAGATGCTTTCGTTTCAAAACCTGAAGAGGTGGATGAAGAAACCTTCGATGGTACTTGGCAATCCTGTTTTTTCAAACTACACCAAACGCGACCCGCACCAATTTGTCAGCCCTCAGAATTACTGTATTTCTTTTATCGATTTACAAAAGATTATCAAGTCTTATGTTTTAAGGGAGCAACAGGGAGTCGGTATGGTCATTAATCTGGTCAACTTCAACAAAGAGCGCGAATACGCCCTGGTTTATGTTACCTTTTTTGATATCGCAACAAGGGAGATCCTTTTTGCCGTCGAGGCTTCCGGAAAGGCCGGGGGCGGGGGCATGACAAAACATTGGGCAACGGGTGTCGAGTCTGCAGTCAGGGAGATGTTTATTGACGAAGTTTATAAACACCGCTGGATGAACAATGGCATGGTCCCCGGCAAGTTGCTATTCTACTAAGGACAAACCGGTTTGAGGTTTTTACGTCCGGCTGACTTTTAACCGCCCGTAAACCCCTGCGCTATTTCCAGGCATCCCCTAACTTAGTTTGCCCTATCTTTGGCCCCAAAAATGAATCCATGATAAAAAAATACGACATCGTTATTATCGGTGCCGGACTGGGCGGCCTGCAATGTGGGGCCATACTCAGCAACAAAGGTTTCAGTGTGTGTGTACTTGAAAAAAACAGGTTTATCGGTGGGACATTACAAACCTTCCCCCGAAGGGGATGCGATTTCAGTACCGGAATGCACTACATCGGGAGCCTTGACAAGGGGCAGATGCTTCACCGCATATTTAAATATTTCAAGCTTTTCGACGGTATTGAATACAAAAGGCTAAACGACGACGGTTTTGAGATTTTTAATATTGCAGGAAAAGAATACAAGTATGCACAGGGGTTTGACGCGTGGCGCAGTCAAATGCACCACTACTTTCCGGCAGATAAAAAAGCGATTGACAAATACATTGCCCGCATCAAAGCAACAGTTGATGCGCAGGATATTTATGTCCTGAAAGAACCTGGCAATGATGCCGTACAGAACAAGGATTACCTGAAGGTAAATGCCTTCCGCGAGATTCAATCGCTTACAACAAACAAAGAATTGCAAAATGTGCTGGGCGCACTTAATTTTGTTTATGCCGGCGATAAGGAGACCACCCCCTTTTATGTTCACGCACTTATCAACAATTATTTTATCAACAGTTCCTACCGTGTGGTGGGCAAAAGCGACCAGGTTGCCAATGCACTGGCCGATACGATTCAAAAGAACGGCGGCGAAGTGCTCACGGGTAAAAAGGCCAGTCAATTTGTTTTTGAAGGAGACAAAATGGTCGCCCTAGAAACGGCTGACGGTGAGCGTTTTTATGCCGGGGATTTTATTTCCAATGTACACCCTGCCGCCACCATGGACATGCTTGCAACGGGCCGCATTAAAAAGTCTTTCAGGAACCGGATGAATAAGTTGCCCAGCACCCATTCTGCTTTCGGGCTTCACCTGAACCTTAAAAAAGACAGTGTAAAATATTTTAATTACAACTACCAGTATTTTAAGCATGGCGATGTTTGGTTCGCCTCTGCCTACAACGAAAAAAAATGGCCGGAGCACTATTTTCTGCACACTTCACCCCTTACCGGTAATGACGAATACGTGAGTTGCGTTGGTCTTCTCACCCACATGAGGTTTGAAGAAGTGGAACAATGGGCACAGCTCCCCATTAACAACAGGGGGAAAGACTATGAAGCGTGGAAACAGGAAAAGTCGGAGAAAATGATTGAACTTGTGGGACAACAATTTCCTGAAATAAAAGAAAACATAGTGGCGCACACGGCCTCAACACCCTTAACTTACCGCGACTACATAGGCACCCACGATGGTTCGATGTACGGCACATCGCGTGATTACCGCAATCCGATGGGCTCTTACGTCTCGCCCCGGACAAAAATCCCCAACCTCTATTTTACAGGCCAAAACCTGAATTTGCATGGCATGCTGGGCGTGAGCCTGAGTTCGCTGCTTACCTGTGGTGAGTTTGTCAGTTTGCGTGAACTAATCAACGAAATTAACAATGCCTGAACGAAAAAGAAAAAAAGGCCGGGGGCTGCGCAACTTTTTTATCGGGCTGCTGCTTGTTGCAGGTGTTTTTACGGGCTACTTTATCTGGGACACCAAACTGGTACCACCTGAGGTTGCTGACAAATCAATACTCAACAACAAGCGGCAAAACCCAGCCCCAGGTTTCTATGTTTTCGATAACAACCGCCTAAAAAAAAACAAATATGGCCTGTGGGAAATGTACCTCGAGGGAAACCCGTTCGAAATGGGTGTAGCCAACGGAAAACTCACCAGGGAACTGATCAAAATCCAGGAAGACGCTTTCGTGGAACAGATTAGCGAACTGGTCCCCTCCCCCGCCTGGCTGAAGTTTCTCAAGTATTTTATCGCCTGGTTTAACCGCGACATCGACGAGAACATTAGCCCCGAATACCAACGTGAAATTTATGGTGTTTCTTTTTCGGCGGCAGACGGATACGAATACATCGGCAGCAATTACGAACGGATGCTGAACTACCATGCGGCCCACGACATTGGCCATGCGCTGAAAGACCTGGCACTGGTGGGCTGCACTTCATTTGCAACCAACCTCCACCATGCTGACAACACCTTAATCGTAGGCCGGAATTTCGATTTCTTCGTGAATGATGACTTTGCCCGCAACAAGATTGTGGCTTTTGTCGCCCCTGAGAAGGGGCATAAATTCATGTACATCACCTGGGCAAGTATGATCGGGGTAGTATCGGGAATGAATGAAAAGGGACTAACGGTAACCATTAATGCGGCCAAATCGGACATTCCGGGCTCGGCCGCCACACCCATCTCCATCCTTGCGAGAGAGATACTGCAATATGCCGGGAACATTAAGGAAGCCATTGCCATTTCCAAAAAACGGAAGACCTTTGTTTCCGAGTCCATCCTCATTGGTTCGGCTGCCGACAACGACGCCGTTATTATTGAGAAATCACCAGCCAAACAAGGATTGTTTACGACCACCAAAGGCTTCATGGTTTGTGCCAACCATTTTCAGAGCGAAACCTTCTCCATGGACAAAAACAACCTTGAATACATGGAGGAATCAGCTTCGACATATCGCCAACAGCGTTGTGAACAACTCCTCCTCGAAAGCGACTCCATCGGTTACCTTCGCAGCGCAGCAATTTTACGCGATCACAAAGGACTGGATGGAGAGAATATCGGCATTGGGAACGAAAAGACCATGGCACAAATGATTTCGCACCACAGCATGATCTTTATGCCCAAAAAACTGGAAGTTTGGATTTCAACCAGCCCCTACCAACTGGGGAAATACCTGGCCTACAAACTGGATGATGTTTTCAGTTCTTTCCCCCTGTTAAGTTCTCCCGGACAGCTTTACGACACCTTATTTACTATCGATGAAGACCCCTTTCTGCACAGCAGTGCATACACCGATTTCATTGCTTACCGAAAGCTGCGCAAGCAACTCGGCAAACACATCGAAGAAAAATCCCGCATCGACAGGGAAGACGAATTCATCAAACAGTTCACCCGGCTCAACCCCGGTTATTTTGAAGGTTTCATGCTTGCAGGCAACTACTATTATAATCTTGGGGAGTATGAAAAAGCCAAACGGTTCTACACTGTGGCCATGGGCAAGGAGTTTGAGAACCTGGCCTTCCAGAGAATGGTAAGGAATCGGTTGAAAGAATTAAAAAGCAGAAATAAATAATACGGAGAAAACAACGCGCCTCACTGCACGGCCACAAAAAAACAAAAAGTGTACATCCCTGAAATAGAAAAAAAACCGTTAAAGCAGATCAGGGCCTATCAGGAAAACCGCCTCCCTGACTTGTTGGAATACTTAAATACGAATTCAGCATTTTATCAGCGGCTTTTCAGGAACAACAATATCTGCATCGATAAAATAAGAACCCTCGAAGACCTCACCAAAATCCCGGTAACAACAAAAGACGATCTCCAAAAACACAAGGATGATTTTTTATGTGTACCGAAAAACAAAATTATTGACTTCGTAACCACCTCGGGTACCCTGGGCGAGCCGGTTACTTTTGCAATGACCCACAATGACCTCGACCGGCTGGCTTACAACGAATACATTTCTTTTAGCTGCGCCAACACAACTTCCGACGATATTTTTCAACTGATGGTTACCCTCGACAAGCGCTTTATGGCTGGAATGGCTTACTTTCTGGGCTTGCGAAAACTGGGGGCCGGCATTGTTCGTACCGGACCCGGTTTACCGGAATCACAGTTTGAGTCGATCAAAATATTTTCGCCTACAGGCCTGGTTACCATCCCCTCCTTCCTGCTCAAGCTGACTGACTATGCCGTTATTAACCAAATAGAGCTCAACAGTACCGGAGTAAAAAAAGCAATTTGCATTGGTGAGCCCATCCGCAATCCCGATTTCAGCCTCAACACGCTGGGGAAAAGAATAACCGCTAAATGGGACCTCCGGCTTTATTCAACTTACGCATCCACCGAAATGGGAACGGCTTTTACCGAGTGTGAGGCAGCTTGTGGCGGACACCACCATCCCGAAATGATTATTGTTGAGTTTTTGGACGAAAACAACCTCCCCGTCAAAGAAGGTGAAGCCGGGGAAGTTACCATTACAAGCCTGGGGGTTGAAGGCATGCCATTGTTGCGTTTCAAAACAGGCGACATTTGTTATCACCACAGCGAGGCCTGTAGCTGCGGACGGAATACCCTGCGGCTGGGGCCGGTTATCGGACGCAAACAACAAATGATCAAGCTGAAAGGGACGACCCTTTACCCACAGGCCATCTATGAGGTGCTGAACGGAATCGAATCCCTCGAAAACTACATCATCGAGGTCAGCACGAATAAACTCGGAACTGACGAAGTGTTGATAAAAGCCGCTTGCAAAACCATTGACACAAACCTGGAAAACAGTATCAAGAACCACTTCAGGGCAAAACTGAGGGTAACCCCAAAAATACAATTTTATTCAATTGATGAAATTTTGAAGCAACAAATGCACGGGACGGCTAGAAAACCTGTTATTTTTGCCGACAAAAGATAAACCTGAAAACTGATTGAAATGAAAAAATTAATTTTATCCGCAACCATTGTATTTTTTTCATCTGCTTGGCTTCGGGCACAAACGGCAGAAGATGTTTATAAGGCTGAAACAGCAAGTTGGTACGGACTTGACTACACCCATGCTTATTTTATCACAACTTTTGATTTTCCGGACCCCTACGACCTGAAATCAAAGTTCAGGGCATGGAATGAGTTGGTGCTGATGGAAAGTGAAAAATATAACCTGGACAAGTTCTTTAATAAGGAGGTCATCCCAAACATTGATATGATAAATAAACGCAACGACAAAATCAAACTGAAAGGGCGTATCACTGATGATGATTTTCTGTCTTCCCACCTTGACAGGGAAAAAATCCGGGAAATAGTCTTCAGCTACAATACTGAAGACGACGAACCCGGCATTGGCCTGGTATTTATCGTTGAAAGCCTCAGCAAACCAAATGTAAAAGGTGCTTATTGGGTAACTTTCTTCGATATCAAAAGCAGAAAGGTAATCACCACCGAAAGGTTTCTTGGTAAAGCAGGCGGCTTCGGCTTGCGTAATTACTGGGCCAAGTCATATTTTAATGTGATGGTTGAAGCTGGAAAAGAATACCAATAAAAGACCGTCCCCCCGAAAAGCATATTTCCACCCGCCCGCATTTGATTGCGCACACCAATCTGCCGGAATTTGTATTTTTGCACCCTAATTAAAGACCAGACCCATGATTAAAAATCTTTTTGTCCTTTTCGCCATGGTTTTTATTGTTGGTGGTACAACAGCACAAACCAACGACAACCTCTTCTTTGTTTTTTTGAATGCCAATCCTGACAGGGAGTTGCTCAGTGAAGGTGATGCAGAAGCAGTTCAGGCAGCGCACCTGCGAAATACAGACAAACTGGCCGGGGAAGGAAAGCTCCTTGCCGGCGGCCCGTTTGAAGATGGCGGTGGAATGTTTATCCTTCGCGCAAAAAGCATGGAGCAGGCAAAAACCATTGTACAAACCGACCCCGCCGTACAGGCCAACCGGTTCGACATTGCAATACATGCTTTTTCCCTTGCCATAGGTGATATGTGTGAAACTGAAGAACCCTATGAAATGGTCAACTATCAAATGGTTATTTTCTCAAGCAATGCCGGGGACAACGAACAGGCGCACCAACTAAGTTATGATACCAGGGTATTTATGGCCGAACTGAACGCCAAAAAACAAAATATTGTTGCACAGGGATACTTCGACGGACAAACCGAAGGTGTCTTGATCCTGAATGTAAAAGACGCCGGTGCAGCTGCAAAAATTTTCAGGAAACACCCCGCGGCCAGGGCCGGGTTGATGACCTATGAGGTCAAAACAATCTGGATTGCCAAAGGGACTTTCTGCGAATAACTTTCCTTTCAGTTTTCCGGTTCCCTTCTGCTAAGCCCTGGCCCACAGACCGGAAGAGTATATTTCCCGACGGATTCTATTTACCGGAACGTCCTCCGGAAAGAAGCATACAGTAAACATATGTTTCCCTGTTTCATTTCCCTTCAAGTGCCCGGGGGGCAATTGTCGTTTATTATTCTATCTTTGCATTGACCAATAAATACAGAAGAAACTAAAAACCTTACAAGTTGAAGAATATTGTCATTTTCGGAGGAAGTGGCTTCATTGGAAGGCATTTAATGAACGAACTGGGGAAGGACTATCAATTTCTGGTTCTCAGCAGAGACCCCGCCAAACTCACGGTAGAATTACCGGCTAATGCCGAAGCAATCAAAATTAGTTTTTCCAACCGAAACAAACTTATCCCATATTTCGAGCAGGCTGACGGGATTGTGAACCTTGCCGGAGAAAATGTCAGCGGGCGCTGGACAGAGGACAAAATGCGGGAAATCGAATACAGCCGAATGAAAATTGACCGCCTGATTCTGAATACGTTTGAAATGGCCAGGCATAACATCCGTTTTGTCATCCAGGGTTCCGGCATGGGGGTTTATGGTTTCAGCCGCAATAAGATGGAAATCGATGAAGACGCAAAATTGGGCAGGCATGGTTTCCTGACGAAGATTGGCTACGCACATGAAAAATCGATGCGCCCCCTGCAGGACAAAACGCGCCTTGTTTATATCCGAACAGGAATCGTGCTGGATGGAAAAGAGGGTGCCCTGCCCAAAATGGCAAAGCCATTCAATTTTAAGCTCGGCGGCCCTTTGGGCAGTGGAAAGCAATGGAATTCGTGGATACACATTAAAGATGAAGTACGGGCCATCAGGTTCCTTATCGAAAACGAAACTTCCAAGGGCGCCTACAACCTTACCGCCCCCAATGCTGTCCGACAGGCAGAATTTGCACAATTGCTCGGGGAAGCCCTCGGTAAACCTTCTTTCCTCAGAAAACCCTCTTTTTTGCTGCGGATGATGCTTGGAAAAATGGCTGATGAGCTCATCTTAAGAGGCCTAAATATCAAACCCAAGCGACTGCTTGAAGAGGGTTTTACCTTCAACTTCAACACCCTCGAGGAAGCACTCTTGGATATTTACGGGAGCCATTCAACCCCAAAATGAAAACCATTGGAAATATTATCTGGCTGGTATTTGGCGGCTTTGCGGTAGTATCCCAAAAAGTGTGTAATGCTCTTTTATTTTGAATTGAAAGTTAAACAATATTTTTCTTTTCTTTTTTTTTTGAATGAATGGAAGTGAAGCGGAGGCGTAGCCGGAGCGAAGTGCCATACTCTTTTTTCATGGCGGTTTAGACCTCTACCCACAAAAATGGTAGTAGAACCAAAGTTTACTTCTTTTAATTAACGGTTCAGTGCCACTTTTTTGGTTACGATATTTTCATCAGTTTGAATGGTGATGAAATAAATGCCATTACTTAAACCAGACACATTGATGCTACCACCGGTGAAATCATCATATTGGGCAACTAAACTGCCCGTGGATGTATAAACGCCAACAGTTGCTTTTTCAAATCCGCTGATGTGTAAAATTCCTTTTGTAGGGTTGGGGTACAACTTCACTTTTGCAGCCAACGGGTTTTCAATTCCCTGGATAAGTGAGAAACTCATGGTGTATTGCTTGTGGGTAGCCAAATCTTCGGCAAAAACATCGATGGTTGTCGTGCCGGGAAGTTCGTTGGCCGGTACGATAACTACCCTGGCATTCTCGTCAACGGCCTCGGCAGTTACTACCGGAACCTCTTCACTGCCTTCGGGTAATTCCATATAATAATCTAAGACGGCGGGATCAAAATCCGGTACCGGTGTGCCATCAACGCTCATGGAGTTAAGGTTGTCATCCGTAGCAAAAGCTGCGTTCTCAACGGAATAGATGGACTGATAAACCGCAGTAGATGGCTGGTCCTGAACAATAACAATCACGCCGAGGTCGTCCCATTCTTCCACATTAGTGCCTGCCAGATCAACACTTTGGGTGTAGGTAACCGGCTCCCTGTCAGTAAAATCAGTTATTGTTCCATTGGCATCGGGCATCATTTTCATCATCACATGCTCGAATGAGGTTTCGCCGTTGTTACCCACATTTCCGGTGGTTTCGTACTCGAAAACAATCACCTGCACCATCCCGTTATCAAACCCGGCATAGGGTAAAACCGTTGTGGTTACGTCCATTACAGTTCCCGTTAAAGTATGTGAAGAAGCAATGGCAGCAAAGGAAGGGTTATCCATTGAGGCGCTAAAAAAGGAGTTCACCGCACCCATGTCAGTCGATACAAACTCGCCATCGCCAACCAGCCAGGGTACCCAGGTTACACCGTAATATCCCCGTCTCACACCACCTTCATCGGTATAGTAAGGGTCACCTGAACCGGGCCAGTTCATCTGATATTTTATCAAAGCGATATCGTCTTCGTTGGTATTGCACCAGGGAACAAACTGGGCATTAAATGAAGCGCAGGGTGCACAGGTTGAACTGGTAAATTCTTCAAAAAGAGGTGTTCTTTGTTCCGAAAAGCTGGCCACATTGATGCTCTTTGTCAGTGAGTCGTTGTCAGGATTGTTGTCGGGGGCGCCGTTAACATTGGCAATCCAAACATCAAGTACATGGGGGCCGACCGGGAAATTGAAGAGATCGTTACAGCTGTAGTCGTAGCTGTCGCCTAAATCGAGGGAAAGCCCATCGAAAGAGGTGGTAAAAATATCACCCCCATCTACCTGCCAACTCACATCAACAGAGGTGACCTGGTTTGATCCTTTGTTATTGAATACTCCCGTTACCGGTGATGGCCCGTTCAGTATAGAAGGTGTTGTGATCGATATCATCTGCGCATCAATTGCAAAAGGAATAAACAGTTCAATATCATCAACATACCAGTAATCCAGGTTATAGAAGTTCCCATCAAGGTAAAAACAAAACTGGAAATCTGATTGGCCCACATCGCTGTTTTCAATGGTAAGCATTTGATTTTCGGGACCTACATCACTGGTGGGATTAATCTCCCAAACACTGGTCCATTCTCCGCCCTGCGAACGGGTGGCTACGCCCAATTTGGGTCCGGCTCCCGAATAATCATCGTAAAAATGACTAAAGGCGAGTGTAACCGAAGTCTCGCCGGTCAGGTCAACCGAAGGGGAAATTAAACGTGTTACCGCGATGTTTTGTGAATAAGTAAATTTTCCTTCAGGCGCTACACCACCTGCATTTACAGAAGCAGAAGTGCTCCAGTTGGAAGCAAAGCCATCAATTGTCCACCCGGAGGGCGGCATCTGATTGGCACTAAAATCCTCATCAACAAACGTTTGCGCATTTAAAAAGGATAGCGTTGCCAGAAAGGCAAAAAGTAAAGTAATTTTTTTCATGTATGTAATGTTTAAAGGTTTTGTATTGAGGCACAAAAATATAAATTATGGGGGTTTTTAACTAAAAGTTAACATTATTCGGACAAAATCCCATTTTGATGTGCCGGCTTCAACGGCCCACTCTTTTACTTACTTTTATTTTTCAGTACAGCGGAATAATAATTCGTTCTCAATTCAAACAAGCGCGCCCCGTTTATTTTTAATCCCTAAATTTGCTTTTTTTTTACAGCCGTGTCGATAAAAAGAATATTGGTCATCAGTTATTCTCAATCTGGTCAACTGGATGAGATAGTTGCGAATATTACAAGGCCCCTTTCAGGGAAAGTGGCTGTTGTCCACGAAAAACTGGTGCCGGTTCCCGATTTCCCTTTTCCATGGAAAGACATCTCTTTTTGGGACGCCATGCCCGAATCGGTTCAAATGATACCGTCACAACTCAAACCCCTGTCAATTGATCCAAATGTACATTTCGACCTGCTCATTTTGGCCTACCCCATCTGGTTTTTGTCGCCCCCCATCCCGCTTACTACATTTTTAAAGTCGGAAACAGCAAAAGAAATACTCAATGGCAAGCCTGTGCTTACGGTTATCGGGTCGCGAAATATGTGGGTAAACGCGCAGGAAGACATCAAAAAGATGATAGCTGAAAACGGTGGCCAGCTCAAAGGGAACATTTCGCTTCGCGACAGGCACAACAACCTGCTGAGCGTGGTTACCATTATTTATTGGATGATTTCCGGAAAAAAAGAGCGCTACCTCGGCATTTTTCCAAAGCCCGGTATTTCTGACAAAGACATTGCGGCAGCAGAACGCTTTGGGCAGCCCATATCAGATGCGATAGCAGCAGGGAGTTTTGAGAACCTTCATAAAGAGCTGCTGAAACTCAAATCAGTGGAGTTGGACCCGGCCATCATTTCAATCGAACAAAAAGGAAAGCGCCTGTTTAAAATCTGGTCCCGTTTTATCCTTAGAAAAGGGGGGGCCGGATCAGCAAAAAGAGAAGCCCGTTTAAAATTGTTTAAATGGTATTTGCTATTTGTTATTTTTGCAGTTTCGCCGATAGCGACAATTTTGTTTTATTTGACATACCCACTGTTCTTTTGGAGAATCAACAGGAATTTAAAATATTATAGAGGAATTAAACTAAGGTAGATCAAGCAGTTGACAAGGAATGAAGAAAGTTTACCTGACGAAAATTGAGAAGTACCTGCCCAACCAGGCCGTTTCGAATGATGAAATGGAGGGGTACCTGGGGTTGGTAAACGGTAACGAATCCAAATCGCGGGGACTTGTTTTGCGAAGTAACCAGATAAAAACCAGGTATTATGCCCTGGATAAAGCAGGTAATCCTACCCACAACAACGCACAACTGGCAGCACTTGCCATTCGTAAACTATTCAGTGGGAAAATTAAACTCGAAAATATTGATCTTCTGACCGCAGGCACTTCCTCCCCCGATTCCCTTCAGCCGGCCCATGCCCTGATGGTTCATGGCGAGTTGGGTGGGCCAAATATCGAAGTGATGTCGGCCCACGGAACTTGCAATTCTGCTATGCTTTCCTTAAAATATGCTTTTATGTCCATTTTAAGCGAGCAGGCCAACACTGCCGTTTGTGCCGGTTCCGAAGCTTTTTCGAGCTGGATGCAGGCCAGGAATTTTGATGCAGAAATAGACCAACGCAAAGCGATAGAAGAGAACCCCTACATTGCTTTCGAAAAAGATTTTCTAAGGTGGATGCTCTCGGATGGCGCCGCTGCCGTTTTGTTGCAGGACAAGCCAAACGATGGTGCCCTCTCATTGAAAATAGAATGGATTGACATCAAATCTTATGCTAACGAGCTGGAGACCTGCATGTATGCCGGTGGGATAAAAAGTAAGGACGGCAGTTTTAAGGGTTGGCGGGAACTTTCGAGCGAAACGCAAAACAGGCAGTCTGTTTTTTCATTAAAACAAGATACTCGTTTGTTACAAAAACAGGTGACCAGTACAGGGATTCGACTTTTACTCGACATCATTAAAAAGCGTGATTTTGATATTGAATCAGTAGATTATTTTCTGCCCCATATCTCTTCCATGTTTTTTAAAGATGAAATTCGCCAGCAATTTTTGAAAAACGGTGTTGATATCCCGGATGAAAAATGGTTCCTTAATTTAACGAAAGTAGGCAATGTGGGTGCGGCATCGGCTTTCCTCATGCTCGAAGAATTGTTTAATTCAGGGCAACTTCACGCTGGTGAACGCATCTTGGTTATGGTTCCTGAAAGCGCCCGCTTTTCGCATACTTATATGTTGCTGACGGTTGTTTGAGTTTGTAGAAACCTGTCAATCACCCCCTCGCTCCTTCTTTCACGCTTTGCACATATTTCCTAATTTTACCACCTGAAAAAACCTGTAAAGTTTTGCTGTCGCTACCGGCCAACCAAAAAGAAGTCCTTGAACTCATCCCCCAAAAACCACCCATGCTTATGGTGGATGCTTTGATTATGAGCACTCCTGAAAAAACAGTTTCACAACTTCAGTTACATGCCGGCAATATTTTTTGTCAGGCAGGACTTTTCAGGGAACCCGGTATCATTGAAAATATAGCCCAGACAGCAGCTTTAGGAAATGGCTTTGCTGCAAGGCAATCGGGCCATCAACCAAAAACCGGCTTCATCGGCGCCATCAAACGGCTCACTATTTTTGAATTACCCAAAGATACCGACACTTTACAAACAACGGTCACTGTCCTTCACGAGATGTTGAATGCAACAGTCATTAAAGGGGAAGTATTTGTCGATAAAAAAATCATCGCCGAAGGCGAAATGAATATATTTTTGCAACCCACAGCCTGAAGGACGTGATAGCTGGTGATAACGGGTATTTCATCAGTTACCCAGCCCTTTAGGACTGGTTTAAAAACGAATAAATGAAAACCAAAGACGTACCGCAAGACGACGCCAATATGATGCAGGGCAAATGGAGAGACCCCATCTACACCCTGGATGAAAATGGCAACTACGTTACTTCGTACAGCCTGGGATGGGATACAAAAAATGCGGTTATGCTTCATGCCTGGGAAGAAATCCATGACCGGATGGAAGCCGTCAGACAAAAAGTACTGAGCGGTGAACTGAGCCCGCTGGCTTACTATTTGGAAAAAAATATCATGGATGTAGGCTTGCTGGCCAAATATGTGGGCAAATGGAAGTGGACTGTCAAAAAACATCTGAAACCCAGGTATTTTAATAAACTTCCGGACGAAATGCTGGAAAAATATGCCCGCGAGTTTAAACTCACCATAGAAGAGCTGACAGATATCGAAAGAATAAAAAATGACAACCAATAACCAACACCAACCACCGGGAAATGGATATTAAGATAGATTTTGAACACAAACAATCGGCCCATTGCGAAAATGGTGTGGTGTCTAATCTTTTAAAGTTTTATGGGATTGAATTGAGCGAGCCCATGATTTTCGGGATAGGCTCGGGCTTGTTTTTTTCACACATGCCTTTTTTAAAAGTGGGGGGAATTCCGGTTACTTCATTCAGGCCGCTGCCCGGGATTATTTTCAAACGCATCTCAAAACGACTGGGTATTACTTTTGAGAAACACAAATACCGCCAGCCGGCCAAAGCCATGAAAGCTTTAGATGCCAATCTGAAAGAAAATATTCCCACAGGGATGTTGGTGGGGGTTTACCACCTGACCTATTTCCCTGATCCTTACCGCTTTCATTTCAACGCGCACAATATTGTGGTCTACGGAAAGCAGGAAAACAACTACCTTATCAGCGACCCGATTATGGCAGGGGATGAAAGCCTGACGTATGACGAACTGTTGCGGGTACGCTATGCCAAAGGGACTTTCGCCCCCAAAGGACACATGTATTGGGTAAAAAATATTCCCGAAAAATTAGATGTTGAAGGAGCTGTTGTAAAAGGCATTCAGCATGTTTGCAAACACATGCTCACCATTCCGGTACCCATGTTCGGCGTAAAGGGCATCCGCTTTTTAGCAAAGAAATTACGGAAATATCCGGAAAAATTAGGCGCCCGAAAAGCGGCTTCCTATACCGGGCAAATTGTTCGGGCGCAGGAAGAAATTGGCACCGGTGGCGCCGGCTTCCGTTTTATGTACGGCGCTTTTTTACAGGAAGCCGCCGGCTTGTTGAACAAACCGCGTTTGCGGGAATTGTCGTTCGATATTTCTGAAATCGGTGATAAATGGCGGGCCTTTGCCGTCATCACCGGGCGCATCGTTAAAAACCGCAACAAAGCTGACGAAAGTTATGACAAAGCTGCCGACCTGCTTTTAGAAATCGCCGACCTGGAAGAAGCCTTCTTTAAGAACCTGCAAGAAAGCGTGAAATAATGGCAGAGCAATCATTTATAGAAATAACAGGCTTGACCAAATGGTATAAAAATACCACCGTAGCTGCTGTCGACCAGCTCAATTTAAACATCGATGAAGGGGAAATATTCGGATTGCTGGGGCCCAACGGAGCCGGAAAAACCACCACCCTTTCCATCCTTTGTAACCAGATTCCGTTTAGCGGTGGCGATATTTCCATAAATGGTTTTTCCCTTAAAAGAAATGCCATGGAACTAAAAAAAATCATCGGGGTCGTTCCTCAGGAGATTGCCCTTTACGATAAACTAACCGCATTCGAGAACCTGCGTTTCTTTGGAAATCTCTATGGATTAAAAGGAAACTTTTTAAAAAGCCGGATTGCTGATTGCATGGTAAATTTTGGTTTGGAGGGAAAGCTGAATAAAAAAATCGACACTTTTTCAGGTGGCATGAAAAGAAGGGTAAACCTGATTGCCGGAATATTGCACAAACCGAGAATCCTGTTTTTGGATGAGCCCACAGTTGGTATCGATGTTCAATCGAAAACCGTGATTATTGACTACCTGAAAGAACTCAACAAAGAGGGGACAACTATACTTTACACCTCGCACCACATGGACGAAGCCGAGCATTTTTGTACACGTATTGCTATTATCGATCAAGGAAAAATCATCGCAAAAGGTGCGCCCTCCGAAATGATAAAATTGCAGAAAGGCTGCGAAAGCCTCGAAGATATTTTTCTTCATTTAACAGGAAGGAAATTGAGGGACTAGCCAATTTGATGATTTGAAAATTTATCAATTTGAAAATAACACCCGCAACAAAAATGACAACAAATGACGTGCGCAGCACAAATGACGGCAACGCCAAATGACCAATTAACCAATGACCAATTAAAAAATGTGGCTCAAATTTAAAGCATCATCGGTAAAAGAAATGTTATTGCTGTTCCGCGACAGGGCCGGCCTTGCCATGCTTTTTGTGATGCCCATGGCACTCATTCTCATCATGACTTTGCTTCAGGATTCTACCTTTAAAATCCTGGAAGAAAAACAAATGTCGGTTTTGGTGCTCAATTACGACGCCGACACTTTCGGGATCAATATTGTAGAGGGGCTAAAACAGTCAAGTGTGTTTGATGTGGTAGAAAGGCTGGATGGAAAAGCATTCGATGAAAACGCGATGAAACAACAGCTTATGCTTGGTAATTATCGCATTGGAATTGTTATTCGTAAAAATGCGACAACAGCGCTGAAAAATAAAATCAGGCTGGGCATACAAGCGCAATTTCCTGTTGAAGAAGGCCCCATCTTCGATTTGGACAGCACAGACGCCAGCGATACGGCCAATGTCAAACTCTATTTCGACCCCATTACCCAAAGTGTATTCAGGCAAAACATAATAAGTGCGCTCCATGAGTTTTCGGCTGCTGTCGAAGCCAAAATACTGTTCGGTATTTATGCTGATTTGTTCAACGACATGCTTGACATTCAATTGAAACCCACCCAAAAACTGAAGAACCTGGTTGTGTTCGAGCAGGAATATGCTTCAACAGCCATCAATAAAATTGTACCCAATGCCGTTCAGCACAACGTGCCGGCCTGGACTATTTTTGCCATGTTTTTTATCGTTATTCCCCTGGCGGGCAACCTCATTAAAGAAAGACAGAGTGGTGTGGCCATGCGACTGAAAACCATGCCGGGCTCCGAACAGGCCGTAGTTTTTGGAAAAGGGGTGGTTTATTTTGTGGTGGGTATTTTGCAGGCCATTTTCATGCTGCTGATTGGCTTTTACGTTCTGCCCCTTTTCGGGATGTACTCACTAAAAATCGACAGCCATACTTTACCGGCCCTGGCCCTTATCATTATTGCCACATCAATGGCTGCCACAGGCTACGGCATTGTTATCGGCACCATTGCAACTTCACAGGAACAATCTTCTATTTTCGGTTCCATCTCGGTAGTTATTCTTGCAGCCCTCGGCGGGGTGTGGGTACCTACTTTTATGATGTCGGAATTTATGGTTACGGTCAGCAAATTGTCGCCACTCAACTGGGGGCTTAATGGTTTTTACGATATTTTTCTGCGAAATGCCAATATTACCGAAGTGCTTCCCTATGCAGCTTCCCTTACAATTTTCTTTTTGCTTTGCCTGTTGATATCGCGATTTTATACAAAGTTCAAGTGATTTTTTAAAAAATCGTGCTTCCCTAACCTGCGCCTATTTACATATCTTTGCCCACCTAATAATCACTGGCAAGCTTTTAAATGACGAAAATATTAAAAGACCGTACCGAAGTAAAAGTCCGTTTTGGAGAAGTCGATTCCATGGGCATTGTCTGGCACGGGAATTACGTAAAATATATTGAAGAAGGCAGAGAATCCTTCGGAAAAAAATACGGTATTTCCTACCTCGATATTGCCTCCAACAATGTAATGGCACCGGTAGTTAATATGAGTATCGACTTCAAAAAACAGGTGTACTATGGAGATGTCCTGATTGTTGAGACTGAATTTGTTGACCAGGAAGCTGCCAAGATTGTTTTTAAATTTACTATTTATCGCAAGTCCGACAACGAACTGGTAGCCACTGCCGAAAGCACCCAGGTATTTATCAACATGAAGCGTGAAATGATTTACTACCCACCCCAGTTTGTGATGGACTGGAAGAAGAAAGTGGGCTTGATTTGAAAATGAGGCAATTTGGTAATTTGAAAATGAGGCAATTTGGTAATTTGAAAATGAGGCAATTTGGTAATTTGAAAATGAGGCAATTTGGTAATTTGAAAATGAGATAATTTGGTAATTGAGTAATGTGCTGATGCGAATAAAGTTATCCAACAACATTTGGTTTTCCTGCCTGTTTTTTTCAACACCTTTAACCGATAATTTTTTAACCCAAAATTTGAAATCGCCATCTATCCCAACCCCACTACCGGGAAAATTACACTTGATAATTTGGGCAGGAACATGCAGCAGTTAAAACTGACCGACCTGTCTGGAAAGGTCTTGTTTGAAGAATCAGGGGGCAATCCGACAGAAACTTTGGATATGACTTCTTTTCCGTCAGGAGTTTACATCCTCAGTATACAAACTGACAAGGTCGTTTCCACATCAAAAATCATTAAACAGTAGCTTACTGAAAACGCCTCCCTTATCTTCATTGTAATTTATCTGCTACGGGGTTAATTTTCCAATTTATCAAGCCTGATTCACATTAAGGTCTTATTTTTGCCCCTTTCTTTCTTTGAAAGAAATCAACTTTAGACATTTTTGACTTTACGAACTTTAGGCACTTATTAAATGACCTACCTCATCGCCGATAACATCATATCCTCTTTAGGATTCACCACTTCCCAAAACTTTGAAGCCCTAAAGGCAGCTCGTGTGGGCATCAAAAACATCGATGACAAATTACTTTACCCTGAGCCCTTTCCGGCTTCTGTGGTAGATACGGATGAATTGAATGCTCATTTTGCGAAACTGAATGCCAAAACCCCTTTTGCCCGTCTCGAAAAAATGATGATCCTCTCCATTGTGGATGCATTGGGTAAAACAGGGGTTGATATTCAATCTGAAAGAACGGGCATTATTTTGTCGACCACCAAAGGAAATATTGATTTGCTGGGAAGTGAAAGCCAAAGCAGTTTTGACCAGGAACGCGTTTTGCTGTGGCGCTTGGGTGAAGTTATTGGCCATTATTTTGGCAACCCCAACCGGGTGGAAGTTTTGTCGAATGCCTGCATCTCCGGTGTGGTGGCATTGAATACTGCTGCCATGCTCATCAAAAACGGAAAATACGACAACGTTGTAGTTTGTGGTGGCGATATTGTTTCGCGCTTTGTAGTCAGCGGCTTCATGTCGTTTTTATCCCTCAGCCCCACCGCCTGCAAGCCTTTTGATGAAAAGCGCGACGGCCTTTCGCTGGGGGAAGCAGCCGGTACCATAATTGTAAGCAATACACCAAACGAAGGCCAAAATATTGTCTGGCTGGGCGGCGCTTCTGCCAACGATGCCAACCATATTTCGGGGCCAAGCCGTACCGGGGAAGGTTCGTTTATTGCCATCCGAAAAGCATTAGTCGAAGCCGGAATTGAAAGCCGGGATATCGAACACATTTCGGCACACGGAACAGCCACGCCCTACAACGACGAGATGGAAAGCATCGCCATCAGCCGGCACAATATGGAAAATGCGACGGTAAACAGTCTGAAAGGAAGTTGGGGGCACACCCTGGGCGCCGCAGGTATTATCGAAACCATTGCCCTGGCCGAAGAAATGCGGCAAAACACCCTGCTCAAAACCGCCGGATTTGTGAAGCACGGCGTTTCAAAAGCCATCCATGTTATCAACCAAACTCAAACAAAGGAATTAACTACCTGCCTGAAAATGGCATCCGGATTTGGCGGGAGCAATGCGGCACTGGTGTTGGGAAAGCTTGGGTCAGATGGAAGCCGGAAGTCGGGAGTCGGAAGTCAGAATCCGGCAGCCGGCAGCCGGCAGTCAGACAATCTAACAATAGAACAATCAAACCATCTAACAATAGAACAATCAAACCATCTAACAATAGAACAATCAAGCCATCTAACAATAGAACAATCAAACCTTCTAACCATTCAGCCGTCTAACAATCAAGCCATCCCGCAACCTGCAACCCGTAACCTGCAACCCGAAACCCGCAACCCGCAACCTGCAACCCGCAACCCGCAACCCGCAACCCGCAACCCGGTCATCACCACCTGTTGCCACATCAAAAACAACAAGGTTTACCTCAACGGGAAATTGCTTTTTGAGGACAGGAAAGCGACAGATTTGAATACCTTTATCAAAAAAGCTTTTCGCCATTTCAAACCCAAATACCCCAAGTTTTTTAAGATGGACGACATCAGTAAGCTGGGTTTTCTGGCTGCGGAAATCATGCTTGCCAACAATTCCGGCACGGATTTTAAAGAAGAGGAAATTGGCGTTGTTTTGTCCAATTCACAATCAACATTGATAACGGATTCCCGCTTTCAGGAAAGTATAAACGAGGACACTAACTTTTTCCCCAGTCCCGCTGTTTTTGTGTACACCCTGCCCAATATCATGATTGGTGAAATTTCTATTCGTCATAAGTTGAGAGGAGAGAATGCTTTTTTTATCTTTGCCGCCTTTAATGCCGGATTTTTAACCGACTACATCAACGGCCTGTTTTTCAGCCGGAAAATAAAAGCGTGTATCGGGGGATGGGTTGATGAAAAAGAAGAGGGTTACGAAGCCTTTATGTATTGGACAACAGCGCAATCCATGCAGGAAAATACGAAAGCACATTCGGCCCAAGAGGTAAACAAATTATACAATTCAATAGGATAACAGAGATGGAAGAATTGATTGAAAAACTAAAAGTGCAAATTATTGAGCAGTTGAATCTGGAAGATATGGAACCGGAAGATATTGATGCTGAAGACCCTTTGTTTGGAAATGGTATGGGACTTGACTCGATTGACGCACTGGAACTTATCGTGCTTTTAGAAAAAGAATACGGGATTAAAATTCAGAATCCCAAAGACGGCCAGAAGATATTTTTTTCCATAAAAAGCATGGCCGAATTTATTACAGCCAACCAAAAATAAATGGCAGGGCGCATTGCAGTTACAGGAATCGGGATTATTTCTTCCATCGGGAACAATGTGGAAGAAAACCACAATGCGCTCATCCGGCAACAAACGGGAATCGGCAAAATTTCCATTTTAGAAACCGTCCACAAAGATGATTATGTATTGGGTGAAATTAAACTTACCCACGACCAACTCATCCAAATGGCGGCTGTTGACCCGGAGAAAGCCTGGACACGGACTGCCCTTTTGGGTATAATTGCCGCCCGGCAAGCCTTTGAGGATGCTGCTGTTACTGTTGGTGATTTATCCGCCACCGGCCTGGTTTCGGCTTCTACGGTTGGCGGGATGGACCGCAGCGAATTGTATTACATCGATTTTCTTTCCGAAGCCAGACATAATAAATACATCGACTCGCACCATGCCGGCAACAGCACCGAAATGATTGCCGAACAATTGGGTATTTCCGAATACCTGACCACCGTGAGTACGGCCTGTTCGTCATCCTTAAACAGTATTATCCACGGGGCAAGGTTATTGCATCATGGGATTGTAAAACAGGTTATTGTAGGCGGAACCGATGCCCTTTCGAAATTCACCGTAAATGGTTTCAATACCCTGATGATTCTCGACCCGGAACATTGCCGGCCTTTTGACGAAAGCCGCCGTGGATTGAATTTGGGAGAAGGCGCTGCCTACCTGGTCTTAGAATGGGAAGGCGAAGCCCTAAAAGCCGGTAAACCCATTCACGCCCTGTTGGGTGGCTATGCCAATGCCAACGATGCTTTTCACCAAACAGCTTCATCGTCAGACGGAACCGGCCCTTTTCTGGCCATGTCGGGTGCCTTGAAAAAAGCCGGATTACAAGCTGTCGATATCGATTACATCAACGTACATGGTACCGGTACCGAAAACAACGACCTCACCGAAGGTACGGCCATGAAGCGGCTGTTCGCTGACAAAGTGCCGTTTTTCAGTTCCACCAAAGCCTTTACCGGCCACACCCTGGGCGCCGCCGGAAGCGTAGAATCCGTCTTCTCGATACTTTCCCTGAAAAACAATACCATTTTCCCCAACATCAATTTCAAACAAAAAATTGAAGGCTTAGGTTTGTCGCCCGTTACTGAAGTTCTTTCCCAAAAACTCACACATGTGCTGACCAACTCATTTGGCTTTGGCGGTAATGATTCATCAGTTGTTTTTTCAAAATGGGAAAAACAGACCTCCCAGCCTGCGCGCGCGATAGCCACCGGGATGGAAGCTTCTGATGAGGCAAGTGGCCGGGAGTCGGAAGTCGGAAGTGTTTCGGTTTTTATCAATGGCATCGGTGCTGTCAGCCCGCAAAACACCCTCGAACCCGGATATTTTCCGGAGAATATTGAGGCGCATGAAGAAAGATATCTGCAAATCCAAAAGCCTGATTTCAAAAAACACATTACACCGGCAAAGCTCCGGAGGATGAGTAAAATTGTGCGGATGGGCATTGTGGCTGCCAAAACTGCCATGAACGAAGCACAGGTACATGAACCCGGCGCCATCCTCACCGGAACGGGAATGGGCTGCCAGGCCGACACGGAAAAGTTTCTCAACGGATTGATTGACAGCAGGGAGACATTGCTCAGCCCTTCCCCTTTTGTCCAGTCAACACACAACACCATCGGGGCTCAGATTGCCTTGTTGCTGGCTAACAATAACCACAACCTTACTTATGTACACCGTACTTTCTCTTTTGAGAGTGCGTTGCTCGACAGCCTGATGCTTATTCGGCAAAACGAAGCCGAAAGCATTTTGTTGGGCGGAATTGACGAAGTTACCGAAGAAAGCTGGACAATTAAAACAAGAATTGGCTTTTATAAAAAAGGGGCGGTAAAGAGCCTGCAACTTTTACATGACGAACAAACGGGCTCCCTTGCCGGCGAAGGTGCTGCCTTTTTTGTGCTTTCGAATGAAAAAACCGAAAAGACTTATGCCGAAATCCTCGGGACAAAGACTTTTTTCCGGCCGGAAAACCAAAATGAGGTTGAAAAAGAAATAGCAGGATTCCTGGAAGAGAACCACCTACGCGTTGCGGATTTGGGACTGGTCATGCAGGGTTACAATGGCGACAGGGTGTTCGACAGTATTTATGAAAACCTGGAAGAAAAACTTTTTGCTAAAAACAACACCGCCTGGTTTAAACACCTTTGTGGGGAATACGACACAGCATCGTCTTTTGCCATGTGGATTGCTGCCGGGGCATTGAAATCAGGGCTTATTCCCGAACCAATTCTAAGACGTAATTTCGACAACTTTCAGAACAGGCCGGTTTTGATTTACAATCAGTTCCGAAATGTGAACCACAGCTTGATTTTGTTGGGCTGAGGCTTCCTGTTGCGGCGCATGTAAAAGCCGGTTGAAAAATAAAGAAGCCGTGACCCTCAATCCCCACAGGTTCTTCATATTTCTTAAAGATTAAACCGCTCCGGGTGCTTTCCGCGAAAACCGCGATAGAAATCCTGGATTTCATTGAAGTCTTTTTCAAAATTGCCTGTGGGGTAGAACAATGGGCCGATGCCGCCGCGTTTGTCAGGATAGTCAATCCACCCCAGGGCAATGGGTACTTCGGCTTTCAGGGCGATGTAATAAAAGCCGCGCTTCCAGTTTTCGACGCGTTTGCGGGTAGCTTCTGGGGTGATTACCAGCACAATCCTTTCGTGTTCGTTCACCATTCGCGCCACCGCGTCAACCATCTTTTCATTCTTTCTCCGGTTTACCGGAATTCCGCCCAGGGCTCTCATCAGGCCACCAAAGGGCCATTTAAAAGCTTCCTTTTTAATCAGCAGCTTGATGGGGTAGGCGTAATGCCAGAAAACAATGCGGCCGATGACAAAATCCCAAAGACTGGTGTGCGGGGCCTGGATGAGGACTGCTTTTTTTATATCAGCGGGTATTTCACCACTGATTTTCCAACCAATTATTTTAAGGATGAAAGTTGCCGTTTTTTGCATCTCACAAATTAAAATTCTCAGGGTGCCTTCCTTTTATCCCCCTGTAAAAACCCATGATTTCTATAATGTCTTTGTCAAAATCCCCTGTCGGGTAAAAGGGCGGGCCGACCCCTGCCTCTTTTTTTTCGTAATCAATATAGCAAAGCAGGATGGGGACTTGCGCCTTGAGCGCAATAAAATAAAAGCCCCGTTTCCATTTGTCCGTTCTTTTGCGTGTCCCTTCGGGTGTGAGGGCAAAAAACATGGGGTCGTTTTCCTTGAACAGCTCAACTACCTGATCGACACGGTTGGTGCTTTTGCTCCGGTCGATGGGGATGCCACCAACTTTTTTTAACAAGCTGCCAAAAGGCCAGAAAAAGGCTTCCTTTTTAATGACCACATTAATGGGGATGTCTTTTATCCAACAGTAAAAACGGCCAATGTAAAAATCGAGGTTGCTGGTATGGGGTGCAATGAGGAAAACTGCCCTGGAAACCCCTTCGGGTACGCCACCCGCGGCTGTCCAACCGGTTAATTTATAAATGAGTTTGGAAAGGGTTTTCATAAACGGGTTTTGTTTGCCCAAAAGTAATAATTCTATTTTGGATGGTATGTGAATGAAAAAGCCCCGCCATTTTTATCGGAGGGAGCCTTTCGGAATTCATCCTGTCCCGCGAAAAAAGGAGTTTATTCCTCTTCGGGCATCAACACTACCTTTAGGTAGTGGTCAGGTGTAAAATATACCCCGGCAGCCTTCTTCAGGTCTTGCTTTGTGGTACTGTTAACCAGGGTTTTTAGTTCGTCTGTTGTAAGCATCTTTGTTTTGTACCAGCCGGCATCCTTAATTTTTTGCAACCAGTACTTATTCTCTTTGACATTGGTCTCCAAGTCCCTGAGGTAGGTCTCTTTGGCTTTTTCCAGTTTTTCGTCTTCGGGTCCGTTCCGAACAAGGTATTTCATCTCGTTAAAGACAGTGCTGACGAGTGTGTCCACATTTTCGGGCCCGCAACCCCAGGTAACAAAGATGCTGTACTCGGGTTGGGGGTAGCGTGCAAGGCTTTGACGCGCGCCTACACCGTAAACCCCTCCCTGGTCTTCGCGCATGCTTTCGCGTAAGCGGATGTTCAGGGCTTTCATCAAAAGCTGGGCGTGCAGCCTGTTGGTCAGCGACCAGTCGAATTCACCATCCATCAAAATAGCTACCGAACTTTTGGGTTCCGTCCCTTTGTTGACGACGGCTTCGGTAATTCCGGAAGGGAACCTGGGTTTGACGTTTTTCCAACTACTGCCATTTCCTTCAGGAAGGCTGCCGAGGTATTTGGTGATGAGGGGGGTAATTTCCTCCACGGTGAAGTTGCCGACAAACACGAATTCAAAATCACCGGCATGGGAAAAACTACTTTTATAGAACGACCAGGCTTTGTCGAGATCGATACTGTTGATTTGTTCTACCGTCGGGATGATAATGGTTCTGGGGTCGTTTTGTGTCGCCAGTTTGTAGAGTGTATCGTAAAAAACCATTTGTGGATTTTCGAGCATGAAACGGAACTGGGTTTCCATCTGCGACTTGAAAGTTTTAATGGCTGTGGTGTCTTTGCGCGGCTCGGTAAAATAAAGGTAAGTCAGTTGAAACAAATCCTCGAGGTCCTTTTTAACGGCATTTCCCGAAACTCCCTGCGATAAAACACCGATTTGCGGCCGGACTCCAACTTTTTTCCCGGTCAGGTATTTTTTGAGTGCGATGTTGTCGAAATCGCCAACGCCGCTCATCGACATGATCTGGCCGGCAAAACTGGCAGAAAGATAGTCTTCATCCGAAACAACCGAAGTGCCGCCGGGGCCAATAGAAGTCATCAGTATTTCATCGTTCTTAAAATCAGTGGGTTTCAGGGTGACTTTAATGCCGTTGTTCAAATAAAGGGTAGTCGTCCCAAAACTTTCGTCCGTGCTTGTTTTTACTACCGTTCCACTGGCAGGTTCGTTCGTGATCAAAGACGCTGCAACGGCCTCGTCTTCGTATTCTGTCAGTACTGTTTCCTCAACACCGGCAATGGTTTCCAGCACTTCTTCTTCGGTCGGGACACGTACCCCCTCTTTGTCTGGTGCTGTAATCAGCACGAGCAAATTGCTGCCTTTGACCATGTAAAAGGCAAGTTGGTTGATTTCGTCCAGTGTGATTCCGGGCAAAAATGAATTGGTCAGTACAACTTCGTTTTCGATTCCCGGAAAGGCTTTGCCCTCCAGAAAATTGGAAACATACCGGCCGACAAAACTGCGCGAATCTGTTTTGTCCTTTTCCTGAAATGCCTTTTGCAGGTTGCTTTCCATTTCGGCTTTTTGTCTTTGCAGTTCATTCTCGGTAAAACCAAACTGTTTCACCCGCCTGTTTTCTTCAATCAGCAGGGCGATGGCATCGTTGATCCTGTTTTCTTTGACCATAACAAACATGGAGTAGGCATCTTTCGACCTGGCCAGAAAACTCCCGTAACTCACACCGCCATAAAGAAACGGTGCATCAGGATCCTGAAGGATTTCAAAAAGCCTGGCATTGAGCATACTGGTGTACAACTCAATTTTCAGCTTCAGCCGATAATCATTCATTGTTTCAAAAGGCAACTTGTCTTTTTTGTAAAGCAGCGCGGCGATGGTATAGGTTGCCTCTTTATCGGTAGCGATGGCCACTAGTGGCTGGTCGTTGTCAGGAATATTGTACACCGTTCTCGGCCTTTCTTTTTTAGGTCCTTTCAGTTTACCGAAATGGTCTTTAATCTGCTCTTCGGCAAAAACCGGGTCAATGTCGCCCACAACAATCACGGCCATCAGGTTGGGCCGGTACCAATCCTCGTAGAACCGTCTTAAGGCCTCGGGGCTGCACGAGTCGATAACCGACATTTTACCAATGGGCAGGCGTTCGGCATAGCGCGAGTTTTTCAGGATAATCGGGATATATTTCTTCATCATCCGGTCTTCGGCACCGAGGCCCAATCGCCATTCTTCGTGCACAACACCACGTTCTTTGTCAATTTCCTCATCCGAATAACTAACGTTGTGTGCCCAGTCTTCGAGCACCATGAAAGCCGAGTCGAGCAGCCCCTGCCTGTCAGCGGGCATTTGGAACATATAAACCGTTTCGTCGAAACTGGTGTAGGCATTCAGGTCGGCACCGAAGTCAACACCCGATTTCTCAAGAAAATTGATAAGGTCGTTTTTGTCGAAGTGCTTTGTCCCGTTAAAGGCCATGTGTTCATTAAAGTGGGCAATCCCCTGCTGGTCATCGTCTTCGAGCACGGAGCCGGCATTCACTACCAGGCGAAATTCCACGCGCTGTTCCGGTTTGCTGTTTTTGCGGATGTAGTATTTCAGCCCGTTGTCGAGGGTTCCGGTAATCACATTCGTGTCCTGTGGTAATTGGTCGTCAGCAACAGTTATCGAAACCTGGGCATTTACTATAAAACCGGTCACAAAGAAAATACCGGTCAACAAAAGATAGGTGGATTTTTTCATGCGGATGATGGGGTTTTAATTTGAGGGGTAAAAGTAAGAATTTTGATAAAGCAACAACAGATATTTGTGGCTTTCGTCGGTTAAAACCGGAATCCCCCCACTGTTCTGAATTTGCCTGTCCGAACGAAAATACTGGCAGTTTTTAATTCAGGGGGCGTATGTACAAGCCGGGCAAATACACTTATTGCTGTTGAGCGCGCCGTTCAGCGGTTACTTGCTCTCAAATTCCCCGGCAAACAAATAATCGTTGTTCACAAAAAGGAAGTTTAGCGTTTTCCCCTTTGCCAGTTCTCCGTTGCGCTTGATGAGCCGGATGAACCTTTTGCTTTGCCTGCCGGAAAAAACACTCCAAAAAACAACAACATTGTAATCGGCTTTGGCATAACCGGACGGGTCAACGGCTTTGTTGTCAAAATTCTTGATAAATTGAAGCAGTTCCCTGAAATGAAGCAGGTTGGCAGTCGGGGCCTGTTTTTCAGGAGGAAAAGTGTCGAAGTGGCCTTGCCCGTTCCACTTCAGGTTCGGAAAGCCGCTTACGTAGCAATTGACATGGTAGGAGAGCAAACTGCCTTGTTTGTCGAAATAGAATGCCTGAAGTGGTTGTAAGTAGTTTTTTATTACTTCTTTTTGTGTTGTATCAAACGTGCGTGCGAAAGTCAGAAAAGCCGTGTCGAGAAGGAAACTTTCGCCTGATGGGATTTTATACCTGTTTGCGTATTCCCGGATGGTTTGGTCCGATCTGGGTTTTACTTGTTTAAAGCCATAGAACGCAGCACATCCCGTCAAGCCCAGTAAAACAAACATGATGAAAATGGCCGATAATTTCTTCACTTGTCTTAATTTGGTAAGAGAAGGTCTCGGGCTAAAACCCCAGTTCCAGGTTCAATTGCTCTTTTAGTTTTACGATATCCGGATATTTTTTGGCCATCTGCTCAAATTTCTCCCTGTCGGTGTAAGCAGTCTTTTTTTCGTTCTTTTCCGGGAATGTGGGCGTTAAAGTAAGTTGGTTGTTGCGGAGCTCCTTCTTTAGGAATTGCAACAAGGCAGAAACGTTGAGCAAATCTTCGGCAATAATTTTGTTGTCCACTTTGTACGCTATCACAAAGTCATCCTTCAGTACCGGTTTGTATTTGGCAATGGCACTGGCAAAACTTGGTGATTTTTCTTGGTAAGAAGCAGTAAACAGTTTCCAGCATGCTTCCAGTTTTTCCTGGTCAAACGGGGTGGTGAGAATTTGCTCAGCAGCCTCTTCTTCCTGTGGTTTATTTTTCTTCAGGGCGTTCAGGCTGTCCTTTATGGAGATATTCTTAATCTTCCGTCCGTTACCTTCAACGACAGCTTTTTTCTCCGCTTGATGCGCAGGTTTTTCTGTACCTTTTTTAACTTCTTCCAGTTTGGGTTTCTGTTGTTTCTCATAAGCCGGCTTGTCTTCCCGCATTGGTTTTTGTACAGCTTGCGGGGTGTTTTGTGCCGGCAGTGTTTGTGTTTCGCGACCAGGCCTGACAACAGCAGCCTGCTTTTGTACGGCCTGGACCGGTGCCGCAGTCTGGCCGGTCAGGGTGAGTTGCATCAGGCAGATTTCCACGTGCAGGCGTTTGTTGTTGCTGGTTTTGTAACTCAAATCGTATTTGTTGCAAATCTCCAGTGCCGCCAACAACCAGTTAACCCCGCACTGTGCTGCCTGCGTGGTATATTTTTCTTTCAGCGATGGGCTGGCGTGCATAAGTTGGACGGTGCCGGGGTCTTTAATAAGCAAAAGGTTGCGAAGGTGGTCGCCCAATCCGGTCATAAAATGCTGACCGTCGAAACCATTCTCAATAATTTCATTGAAGATAAGGAGTAAGTTACTCAGGTCTGCATTAAGCAATGCACCGGTAACCCTGAAATAATATTCGTAATCCAGGATGTTCAGGTTTTCGATAACATTTTTATACGTCAGTTTACTGCCGCTGAAACTCACGATCTGGTCGAAGGTGGACAGCGCATCGCGCAAGGCGCCGTCAGCCTTTTGGGCGATGGTGTGCAGGGCTTCTTCTTCGGCCTCCACATTTTCGTTTTCGGCCACGTAGGAAAGGTAGTCTGTGATGTCGTCAACAAGAATTCTGCGGAAGTCAAAAATCTGGCAGCGGGAGAGGATGGTCGGGATAATTTTATGCTTTTCGGTGGTGGCCAGGATGAACTTGGCGTAGGGCGGTGGCTCTTCCAGTGTTTTCAGAAAAGCATTGAAAGCTGCGGCCGAAAGCATGTGTACCTCATCAATAATATAGACTTTGTATTTACCAACCTGCGGGGGAATCCTGACGCGCTCCACCAGGTTGCGGATGTCGTCCACCGAGTTGTTGGACGCAGCATCCAGTTCATGAATATTAAATGAAGCACTGTCGTTAAAAGACGTGCAGCTCTCGCATTGGTTGCAGGCTTCGGTGCTGTCAGTAATGTTCTCACAATTAATGGTTTTTGCGAGAATACGGGCACAGGTTGTCTTGCCCACCCCGCGCGGGCCGGTAAAAAGGAATGCCTGTGCAAGGTGGTTGTTTTTAATGGCATTCTGAAGGGTGGAAGTGATGGCGTGCTGGCCGATGACCTGCTTGAAACTGTCCGGGCGGTATTTACGTGCTGAAACAATAAAATTCTCCATGGAAGTGCAATAATATTAAGGTTTCAAAAATACAATTTTCTGGCCCTTTTGCGCAACACTCAGGCGTTTGAATTATTAACAATCGTTGCCCTGCAAAAAAAACTTATTTTTGTCGTTAATGGAAGAATTACTGATTTACGTCCCGAAAAAAACAAGCCGGGTCCGATATGTGTTTCGGCTCGTGTTCCGGGATTTGCTGAACTTTCCTTACCGGCTGATAACAAATACGGATGAATTTGAATCGGCTGACCAGCCCAAAATGATTTACGGGGAACGGGCGCACAGCGATGATCTTTTTTTCCGTTCCTGCGGGTTGCTGTTTAGCCGTGGTGTTGAAAGCATCGATCTGGAGCCTTTTGATTTTGATGGCGAGCAGGCATTTTTCCCGGTTTACGATAAAACATCGGTCATTCCTTTCGATGTTTTCGCGGCTGTTTTTTATCTCGTTTCGCGTTACGAAGAGTACCAGCCTTTCGTGCGCGATGAGCACGGCAGGTTTACCGCCCACCTTAGTATCAGTGCGCAACTCGGGGTGCTGGAGAAACCACTGGTCAATATTTGGGCGCTGATGGTAAAAAAGAAATTGCAGGAAAAAATGCCGGCGCTGAAATTCCCGGAAAGGAAATACAGGTTTGTGCCCACTTATGATATTGATTCGGCTTTTGCGTATGCACAAAAAGGGCTTGTCCGCTCTTTGGGCGGGTACTTTCTCGCCGCAAAGGCCATGAACTGGAATGATATTGCCCAACGAACACGGGTATTGATTGGTAAACAGCAAGACCCTTTCAATACTTTCGACCTTCAGATCGGCTACCAGAAAGAATACGGTTTGTGGCCAATTTATTTTATCCTCTTCGGGCGTTATAGCCAATACGATAAGAACATCAACATCCGCAACCGCTACTTTCGTTTTCTCGTAAAGCGCCTGAACGATTACGCCCGTATCGGGATTCATCCGTCGTACAATACCGTCGATCAGCCCGAACTGCTTGCTTTCGAGATTGGCAACCTGGAAAAGGTTATCAACAAAGATGTAAGCTGCAGCCGCCAACACTTCCTGAGGCTGATACTGCCGGGTACGTACCGCAACCTGATTGAACAGGATATTACCGACGATTATTCCATGGGCTATGCTGCGTTGCCTGGCTTTCGTGCGGGCATTTGCAGCCCGTTTAATTTTTATGACCTGGATTTGGAAACAGAAACCAAGCTGCGCATTCACCCCTTTGCGGTAATGGACGGTACACTGCGCGATTACCTCGAACTGACACCTGCCGACGCCATCGAACAAATCAGGGTTTTGGTGGATGAAGTGAAAAAAGTAAAAGGCACTTTCGTTTCGCTTTGGCACAACGAATCGTTGAGCGACGAAAAACGCTGGAAAGGCTGGCGCAGGGTTTATGAAGAATTGCTGAAAATGGCCATCCCGTAAACAAGAAATGTCATCAGCGCTGCAACTTAGAAAATTAACCATCAACCGGTTTACAGTTTGATAAAATACCTGAAACATCATCAAATCGACCAGAAAAAATGGGACAACTGCATCCGTCAGGCTGTCAATGGAAATATTTATGCCTGCAGCTGGTACCTCGACCTTGTTCACGATGGGTGGGAAGCATTGGTTGAAAATGATTACGAAAGGGTAATGCCTTTGACCGGTGGCAGGAAATTTGGTGTTTCTTATCTTTTTCAGCCCTATTTCACGCAGCAACTGGGTGTTTTTTCGAGTAGTAAACTGAACCCCGAAATTGTCCGTGGCTTTGTTCAAAGCATTCCTTCCCATTTTAAATTTGCAGAAATAAACCTCAACAGTTTTAATAAAATAAGCGAAGGTGTTTTGTTTGTGCCGCTCAAAAACTATGTTCTTGATCTGATTAACCCTTATGAAAAAATTTTAAAAAAATATTCTGCTAACACCAGGCGCAACCTGAAAAAAGGGCAGGCAAGCCAACTTTACCTTACTAAAAATATCAAACCCGAAGAATTGATCCAATTGTTCAGGGCCAACCGTGGCCGCAATTTGAAGTGGGACGATGCACATTACACAACCCTGCGGCGGATCATGTACACGGCAATCCATAAAGGGAAAGGGGCTCTTTATGGTGTGTACACGGGCTTTAACGAATTGTGTGCGGCCGCTTTTTTTCTGAAGAACAACAACCGCCTGGTTTTCCTTTTCTCGGGAACGGATGAAACAGCACGAAAAAACGGGGGCATGACCCTGCTTATCGATGGCGTAATCAGGGAATATGCCGCCAGCAAAACCATCTTTGATTTTGAAGGCTCAAACGATGAACAACTGGCCAGGTTTTACCGGGGCTTTGGTGCCAAAGAAATTACTTATCCGGGATTGAGAATAAACAGGTTGTGCTTTCCGTTGAAACAGTCCTTCAGGTTTTATAAGCAGTTTAAAAAATAATAATTTGCGCGTCCGCGGCTTGTTGTTTTCCTTTATTTTTGTTGGAAAAAGCGATATGCTAATTGAATTGGGAAAGGAGAACAGTTTATTCAACCGTTTTTTGTCGGAGTTGCGCGACGAACAACTTCAGAAAGACCCCCTGCGATTCCGCAGAAACCTGGAAAGGGCAGGCGAGATATTTGCTTACGAAATCAGTAAACGGCTTGCATACAGCAAGGTAGAAGTAAGCACCCCCCTGGGCATTGCCGAAATGAACCTGCCTGATGAACAACCGGTACTGGCAACCATTTTACGTGCCGGGCTTCCATTGCACCAGGGCCTGCTGAATTATTTCGACCGGGCTGACAATGCGTTTGTTTCGGCTTACCGCAAATACAACAAAAAGGGCAGCTTTCGTATTATGCTCGATTATATTTCGTCCCCCTCCATCGACAACCGGATACTTATTCTCAGCGACCCGATGCTCGCCACCGGCGGTTCGCTCCTTTCAGCCCTGGACGGTTTACTGGCCAAGGGTAAACCCAAACACATTCACATTGTTTGCGTGCTGGCCAGCGAGGAGGGCATTAAGGCATTGAAGAAGCGGTACTCCCTTCGGAAGCTAAGCCTGTGGATTGGGGCCATTGATGATGAATTAACGGCAAAAGCATTCATAGTGCCGGGCCTGGGTGATGCCGGCGACCTGGCTTTCGGAAAGAAAGAAGATTGAGACTTTGAGACGCTACTAACCACTGACAAACGACAACAGAAAAAATGGCAAATGTTAAGTT
Organism: Bacteroidales bacterium; assembly: GCA_021647205.1. Classification (GTDB taxonomy): domain Bacteria; phylum Bacteroidota; class Bacteroidia; order Bacteroidales; family F082; genus B6-G9. The sequence goes on from JAKIVD010000003.1 coordinate 59,590, forward strand.
AATTTACGAGAACATCAAGATTTCAGCCAACTCTATTAAAAGCCACCTGCTACGGACAGTTTTAACGGTGATGATTATCGCTTTCGGAATCATGGCGCTGGTTGGCATACTCACGGCCATTGATGCAGTGGAGTATTTTCTGAATGAAAACTTTGCCATGATGGGGTCCAATACCTTCAATATCCAAAACCGCGACATCAGGGTGCACATCGGTGGCAACCGAAATGATGCAAGGTCTTTCAAAACCATTGACTACAAACAAGCCACTACATTTAAAAAGGAATACGACTTTCCTGTAATAACATCAATTTTTACCTATGGTACGGGCATTGCCACTATCAAATACAAATCGGAAAAAACAAACCCCAATACGCAGGTTTTAGGCACTGATGAAAACTACATCGCCACTGCCGGCCTTGAAATTGACAAGGGGCGCCTTTTTTCGGCTGCCGAGGTGCAGCTGGGAAATCATGTTACTATTCTTGGAAGTGCGGTTGCCGATAAACTTTTTAAAGCGAATGAAGACCCTCTCGGGAAGGTAGTTTCGATAGGCGCCGGAAAGTACAGGGTAATCGGGGTGCTGGCCGAAAGGGGTTCCAGTGGCGGCTTTAGTGGCGACCGTTCCTGCCTTGTTCCCCTGGCAAATGTGCGCCAGTATTTTTCGCGCCCCGATATGAATTATAAAATCAGTGTAATGGTTGCCGACCCCCAAAAAATGGATGCAGCCATTGGGGAGGCTATCGGGGTTTTCAGAAAAATACGAAACGACCGGATTGGTGATGACGACTCCTTCACCATCATAAAAAGCGACAATATTGCCAGCATGCTGATTGGCCTGACAAGAAAAATTCAGATAGGGGCAACGGTCATCGGGCTGATAACCCTGCTCAGTGCGGCCATCGGCCTGATGAACATCATGCTTGTTTCGGTCACAGAACGTACGCGTGAAATCGGAATCAGAAAAGCGGTGGGGGCAAGGCAGCGGACAATCCGTAACCAGTTTCTGGCCGAAGCCGTTGTGATTGCACAGATTGGCGGTGTCTTGGGAATCATTGCCGGTATGCTGATCGGTAACGCGGTTTCGTTTCTTACCGGAAGTGCTTTCATTATCCCGTGGTTGTGGATTGCTTTGGGGATAAGCCTTACCTTCGTTGTGGCCCTGGTTTCGGGAATTATTCCTGCCAACAAAGCCGCCAAACTCGACCCGATAGACTCGTTGCGGTACGAGTAAGCCGGCTACCGCATCAGGTGTCTCTCAACAGCGTTGATTACAGAGCCTATCAGGTAGGCGTTTTGGCCAAGACTTGAAATCTCAATTTTCAGGGAGTTTTTGATCTCCGGCAGGCAATATTTATTTAACGCATGTTCGAGGGGAATCGTCAGTAACTGGCGCGCCTGCGTTAGTTTACCACCGAGGATAATCATTTCGGGATTCAGTACTTGCGCAAGCATGGCAATTCCTTTTCCCAGTTGAAGCCCCATTTCGATAATCATGTCGATGGCAAACTGATCGCCTTGCAAAGCGGCTTCAATAATAATTGTGGTGAGGGCCAATTCGGGATGTGCCCCCACTTTTTTCGAGATGACCGATTGCCCCCCCTTGGCCAGTCCCGAGATAACAAGCCGTTCGAGCGCCATGCCCGAGGCAATGGTTTCGAGGCAACCATGTTTGCCACAATGGCAAAGCAAACCGTTTTCAACCACAGGGATATGGCTGAATTCGCCCGAAAAGCCCCGTGAGCCATAATACAGTTTTCCGTTGAGAACCATGCCGGACCCAAGCCCCTGCCCAAGGTGAAGGACCAGGACATGTTTCTTGTTTTTCGCCTTCCCGAACCAAAGTTCAGCAAGGGTCTGGGCCTGCGTGTCGTTGATCAGGAATACCGGCTTCCCGAATTTCCTGCGTAGAATGTCGCCAAGCGATTCGTTTTCAAGAACAAGGTAAGTGTAGTTGGCGCCTTTTTCAGGATCGACAAGGCCGGGGATGTCGATGCCAACAGCCATCAATCGGTCAATGTCAAAGTTTAATTCTGCTATCGTTTCCAGGGCCAGGGTGTAGATTTTGTCAACAAAGCTGCGGGTGTTTTCAAGTTTGATATCGAACTGTTTAAAACCGTCAAGGCTGTTGTTCCTCGCATTGAGTATGGCCATTTGAGTTGATACACGGTCAACATCAATGCCCAGTATGTAGAAAGCATCTTTCTTTATAACAAACAATTCCGTTTCAGGGCTCCCGTCAGGGGTGTCGTTTCCCCCTTTTTCTATTAGCCCTTCTTCAATCAGCTCGTTTATCAGTTCGCTTAATACGGTGATGTTCAATGATGTTTCATCCATCAAAGATGCAGCATTCAACGCTCCTCTTAGGTAAAGAAGATGAAGGATGTGGTTTTTACAGTTTCGCTTTTTATCCTTTTTCGAGAAGTTTAGATGAGTCATTTTATAGTAGAAATACGGTGTTCTAAAAGTACTGCTTTTTTTTAAAAAGTCAAGTTGTTTTTAAAGAAACTGAAAAGAAGCCGGCTGAAAAGTACCTTTTTGTGTCAATTCAGCCTTAATAATCACGGATATAAACTGATGAAAGCTAAACCGGAGGTGAAGCCCCCCTTAGCCACCGGCCAGTAAAAAAATGTTTCAGGAACAAGGGGGTAAACGCTTTGTTTTAAGGCAGGTGTTTGGTTTGGTGTTTTCAAGGGCACCGGTTGCCAGAAATCGTTTATTGGTTTGAAGTTTGCCTATTTTGTGCGGTCTTCAACAGAGTTAATTTTTGCATATCCTACCAGCCGGTCGTATTCGGGAACTTTCTCACGGTAGTACACATAAAACGTATAATCGTTGTCGGTTTCCCAGTGGTCCCCCTCGATAAGGGTAACATCGCCCCGGGTTTTCCCCTGTGGCACAACTGCGTACATATAATCGTAATATCCTTGCTTAAGCAAAAGGTCACCGCGGTACATCCGGGTATCCGGATCATACCTCATTTTATTTTTCTTGTCCAGTTTCCAATCGTTTAAAGCACCCAGTATGTATATGTCCGCATTCCTGATCAGGTTATATTTTAAGGAGAAATCAACCCAGGCATATTCGCCTTCGATAGTGGTATTCTGATCCTTTCGGGCCTTGACGAGCCTTTTGCCGTTGATGTCTTCAACCACCTCGTAAGGTTTATGGGCTTTGGGGTAATCGGTATGGAGGATAACATTATAGCCGTTCTCATCGCTGATGATGCGGCGGATGTACATGCTCTGGTACCAGAAACTTTTCATGTCGAAATTCCGGAACTGGTTGCCGCCGTCAAAAACAATGCCGTCAGCATAATTGTATTCCAGTTGGTTCATCATTATTGAAGTAGGTTTCAATCCGCTTTTCATATTGTCCCACCTTCCGTTTTGCCTGATGCTCACACTGATGCGTTCTTCAGGTTCCGCATTGAAAAGGTCGGGTGTGAAAAGCATCAGGTCGATTTGCTGTTTTTTTCTTGTGAACAAAAGGTTTTTCGGGTAGTAGGGGATTGTTGCTTCAACCCTGACCAGTTGTTCTACCACGAAAAAACGGCGGGTAAAGACTACATTCTCGTCATTGGGTGTGTCCACGTACACCTTTAATATGTAGTTGCCGGATAATTTGATGCGCACCTCCGGATCGGGGAAAACAAGTTCGTAATGGATGTAGGCAGGTATGGCATTGAATGAGAAAGCATAATCAAGAATCTCGCCCTCATAAAACCCGTCAAGATATTCCATCTGTTCCAGGTCAGATGTTTCCCAGTCCTTTGTGCAATGAACCAGCGTGTACCTGAACAGGTAGGACTCTTCACTAAAATCATCGAAAGAAAGCCTTAGCCTGTCGTTCGAACCCAGGCGGATAACCGGTGGGTTCAACTGACCGGAAACATGGTGCAGCAATACGGTCTGAATATTATTGTCGTAGATACTGTCGTCATTCTTAACCTTTTGTGCGAAAATACCGTTGGTTAACAGCAACAGTAAATACACCGGAATCAGTCTGTACATCATGTTAATTTATGAAAATGTGAAAGTAAACTTTTTTGTTTATTTAGAGTGGATAAAAATTTGATAAAATTGAAATTTAGCGAATAATGCAAAGGTTAATTATCTAAATTCGCCAACTAAATAACACATGAATATATACGCGTATGTCAACCGTTTATTCTATTAAAAAAGGCCTCGACATCAAGCTGATCGGCGGGCCACAAAAAACCGTTGTTGACTTAAAAGCCCAAAGGTTTGCCATTAAACCACCCGATTTCACAGGCTGTTTTCCTAAAATGCTGGTCAAAGAAGGTGATGAGGTAAAAGCTGGTTCACCCTTGTTTTTTGATAAATACAGGGATGATATTTTATTCACAGCGCCGGTAAGTGGTAAAGTCCTGACGGTAAAAAGAGGTGCAAAACGGCGTCTGCTTGAGGTTATCATCGAGTCGGACGGCAAAGAGGTTTCCGAAGATTTTGGAAAAAACAATATTGATGGGCTGAAGCGGGAGGCCATTATTGAGAAACTGTTAAAGAGCGGTGTTTGGCCGATGGTCAGGCAACGCCCTTATTCGGTGGTGGCCAATCCCAAAGATACACCGAAAGCCATTTTTGTCAACGCTTTCGACACGGCACCACTGGCCCCCGATTTTGACTTTATCGTAGAAGGCCGGGGCGAAGCTTTTCAGGCCGGACTCAATGTGCTGGCCAAGCTCACCAATGGCAAGGTTCACCTGAATATTCATGCGAAGAAAACCACCTCCACGGTTTTCCTCGAAGCAAAGCATGTTCAGCTTAACCGGTTTGCAGGACCGCATCCTGCGGGAAACCTCAGTGTCCACATCAGCCGGGTTGACCCGATAAACAAAGGGGAAGTCATCTGGTATGCCGGCCCACAAGAAGTGATAACCATCGGAAAACTGTTCCTCGAAGGAAAATTTGACTCCGGCCGGATTGTTGCCCTGGCAGGCTCTGAGGTGAAAAAACCACAATATTACAAAACCTTTGTGGGGGCAAGAATAACAAATATGGTCAGTGGCAATGTAACTGACGGCCATAACCGTTTCATCAGCGGGAATGTGTTGAGCGGAAACAAAATTGAAAAAGACGGTTTCGTCGGTTTTTACGACAGCCTTGTAAGTGTTATTCCCGAAGGGGACTATTATGAGTTTTTCGGCTGGCTGAAACCCGGTTTTGGCAAGTTCAGTGTTTCGGGAACTTATCTTTCAAAGTTAACCCCCAATCGCAAATACCGCCTCGACACCAACTTGCATGGTGGAAAACGGGCATTTGTGATGACGGGAAAATATGAAAAAGTTTTCCCTTTCGATATTTACCCGATGCAATTGCTCAAAGCCATTATGCTCGAAGACATCGACCTGATGGAGAACCTCGGAATTTATGAAGTTGATGAAGAGGATTTTGCCCTTTGTGAAGTCATTGATACATCCAAAACCCAAATGCAGGAAATCGTCCGCAAAGGACTCGATTTGATGCGGATGGAAATGAGTTAATTATATAAGAATGATCGCATGAAAGTGTTAAGAAATTTTTTAGATAAACAAAAGCCTCATTTTGAAAAAGGGGGGAAGTTTGAAAAACTCCATGCCATGTTCGATTCGGCGGAGACCCTCTTCTTTGTCCCCAATACGGTAACAGCGCCAAAAGGGGCCCACATCAGGGATGCCATCGATATGAAAAGAACAATGATCGTAGTGGTTGTTTCGCTTTTTCCGGCGCTGTTGTTTGGCACCTGGAACATCGGCTACCAACATTTCCTCTCGCTCGGACAGTCGCCTGATTTTTGGGCCATGCTCGGCTACGGGGCGCTAAAGGTTATCCCCCTGCTCATCGTTTCGTATGGCGTAGGCCTGGGACTTGAAATCTTATTTGCCCAAATCCGGGGGCATGAGGTCAACGAAGGTTTCTTCGTTTCCGCCATGCTTATCCCCCTCATTGTCCCGCCTGATGTTCCCTTGTGGCAGTTGGCACTTGCCGTAGCTTTTGCTGTGGTATTTGGTAAAGAAGTGTTTGGGGGAACGGGCATGAACATTGTAAACCCGGCCCTGCTGGCACGTGCTTTTTTGTTCTTCGCTTATCCTGCCGATATGTCGGGCGACAAGGTTTGGATTGCAGAAAAACTGGACTCTTTCTCAGGGGCAACACCGCTTGGAGATGCACTGGTTGGCAACTTCGACAACACGCCTTCATTTTACGATATGTTCATGGGGTTTATCCCTGGTTCAATAGGGGAAACTTCAACACTGATGATCCTGATTGGCGGTTTGCTTTTGCTGGTAACCGGAATCGCCAACTGGCGGGTGATGTTCACGGTATTTGCCGGTGGCTGGATTATGGGACTGCTGTTTAACCTTTGGGGTGCCAACGATTACATGAATATCCCGGCCTGGCAGCACCTTATTATGGGTGGCTTTGCATTTGGTGCCGTTTTTATGGCTACCGATCCGGTAACGGCTACCCAAACCACCAAAGGAATGTACTATTATGGGTTTCTAATCGGTATGATTGCTGTTCTGATCCGGGTATTCAATCCAGCATATCCCGAAGGCATGATGCTGGCCATTCTGCTGATGAATGTATTCGCCCCGCTGATTGACCATTACGTCATTGAATCGAATATTAAAAAACGGCTGAAACGATTAAAAGTTGCAGTTCGTAGCTAACGAATATTAAAAGGTAAAAATATGTACACGAACGGTTATATTTTTAGGTACGCAGCCATCATGGTAATTATTGCTGCAGCGCTCTTGTCGCTGGCAGCCGTATTGCTGAAGCCATTTCAGGAAAGGAACATGGCAATAGAGAAAATGGGTGGCATTTTGGCTTCGGCAGAAGTTGAAGGTGTTGAAACAGCAAATACAATTGAACTGTTCAACCGCTTTGTTGTTGAAGAGCTGGTGGTTGACAAAGATGGAAATGCAGCGCCATACAAAGACGGTAAAATGGAAGATGGACCGGCCTTTAAAATCGACATGAAAAAGGAATTGTACAAAAAGTCGAAAGGCGAAGCTTTTCATTTACCCATTTACCTTATTAACAAGGATGGCAAAACAGTTTATGTGCTGCCCCTTCGCGGGACAGGACTCTGGGGCCCGATTTGGGGAAACATTGCTTTAAAAGAAGATTTCAACACTGTAGTAGGTGTTACCTTTGACCATAAGGGCGAAACACCCGGACTGGGCGCCGAAATTACAACTGCCGCTTTCTGCGATCAGTTTGTGGGTAAGACAATTTTCGGCGATGATGGTCATTTTATGTCCATCATGGTGGTGAAAGGCGGTGCCCAAAAACTCCCGCAAAATATGCAAATTCACGGCGTTGACGCCATTTCGGGCGGAACAATTACCAGCGATGGGGTCAATGCCATGATTAAGGATGTCTTATCAGCTTATTTACCTTACATTAAAAAACAGAGAGCACAATGAGCAAAGAACAAAAAGAAAGAGAACCCTTGTTCTCCACCAAAAATATCAAACTGCTGACAACACCTTTAAACCTCAGTAACCCGATTACCGTGCAGGTGTTGGGTATTTGTTCGGCACTTGCCGTAACAGCCAAACTGATGCCGGCAATTGTCATGTCGATTTCCGTTATGGTGGTGATGGCTGCATCAAATGTTGTTATTTCACTGCTGAGGAACGGCATCCCGCCGAGAATCAGGATTATTGTTCAACTGGTGGTGATTGCCACCATGGTTATTCTTGTTGATCAGGTACTGAAAGCTTTTGTTTACGATGTGAGCAAGCAGCTTTCTGTTTTTGTGGGATTGATTATTACCAACTGTATTATCATGGGGCGCCTGGAAGCGTTTGCCATGGGGAACAAGCCCTGGCCGGCTTTCCTTGATGGTATCGGGAATGCCCTCGGCTATGGACTTATCCTTGTTGTCATTGCGTTCCTCAGGGAGTTGTTCGGTTCGGGAACAATCTTCGATTTCCGTGTCATCCCCCAGGGGTTTTATGATTTTGGTTACGTCAACAATGGCTTGATGATCCTTCCGCCCATGGCGCTGATTACCGTTGGTGTCATTATCTGGATACAGCGTTATTACACCCGCGAATTGATTGAGGAAAATTAATTTTAACCTGAAAATTCACTCCGATGCAAGAAATATTTAACATATTTATCAAGTCCATTTTTATCGACAACATGGTATTTGCCTATTTCCTGGGCATGTGTTCTTACCTGGCTGTCTCCAAAACGGTAAACACCTCGGTAGGCCTGGGCTTCGCCGTGGTTTTTGTACTTGGCATTACCGTCCCCGTCGATTACCTGTTGAACGAATACGTTTTGAAAGAAGGTGCAATGGTTTGGCTGGGGCCTGAATTTGCAGATGTTGATTTGAGCTTCCTGAGCTTTATCCTGTTTATTGCCATCATCGCATCAATGGTGCAACTGGTTGAGATGATTGTTGAGAAATTCTCACCGGCACTGTACGCCTCTCTTGGAATTTTCCTTCCATTGATTGCCGTAAACTGCGCCATCCTTGGTGGCTCGTTGTTTATGCAGGAAAGGGATTACCAAAGTGTTGCCGAAGCCACTTCATTTGGTTTGGGTTCGGGTGTGGGCTGGTTCCTTGCCATTGTTGGTATTGCTGCCATCCGCGAAAAAATCCGTTACTCAAATGTACCACCGGCACTGCGGGGGCTGGGGATTACTTTTATCATCACAGGATTGATGGGTATTGCGTTCATGAGTTTTCTTGGAATTAAATTGTAATAACAAAATCAAAATAAAATGACTTTACTTCAAGTTGGAATCGGTACAGTTGTTCTTGCCAGTATCGCTATTTTCCTGGTTATTACACTGCTTTTGGTTGCAGTGCTGCTTTTGGCCAGGAAAAAACTCATGCCGCAAGGCAAAGTGAAAATCAGGATCAACGAAGAGAAAGAGATAGAAACCGATCCGGGCTCAACTTTATTGTCAACGCTTTCCGCACAGAAAATCTTCGTGCCTTCGGCCTGTGGTGGTGGTGGTACCTGTGGCATGTGCCATGTGCAGGTCAACAGTGGCGGTGGCACCATTCTTCCTACCGAAAAGGGCTTCTTTACGCGAAAAGAACAAATGAACAACTGGCGCCTGGGTTGTCAGGTAAAAGTGCGAGAGGACATGGACATCCATGTGGCACCCGAGATTTTTGGTATTAAAAAATGGGAGTGTGAAGTGGTGTCCAATAAGAACGTGGCTTCATTTATCAAAGAATTTGTTGTGAAACTCCCCGAAGGGGAAACACTCGATTTCCGCTCCGGCGGTTATATCCAAATTGATGTCCCGAAAATTCTTGTGGAATTTAAAGATATGGATATCGATAAGGAATACCATGACGAATGGGATAAATTCAAGATGTGGGACCTGAAGATGAAAAATGGCGAAGAAATTACACGCGCCTATTCCATGGCCAATCATCCTGCCGAAGGGAATATCGTGATGCTGAACATCCGGATTGCCACGCCACCCTGGGACAGGAAGAAAGGCGGGTTTATGAACGTAAACCCGGGAATTTGTTCCTCCTATATTTTCTCACGCAAACCCGGCGACAAAGTGACCATTTCGGGCCCTTACGGGGAATTTTTCATCAAGGATTCCGACAACGAAATGATGTTTATCGGCGGTGGTGCCGGAATGGCACCCATGCGTTCGCATATTTTCGACCTGTACGAAACCAAAAAAACCAAGCGGAAAGCTACTTTCTGGTACGGCGGCCGTTCATTGCGCGAACTTTTCTATGTGGACCATTTTGAAAAAATTGAGAAGGAGAACCCCAATTTTAAGTTCCAGGTTGCTCTTTCCGAACCCCTGAAAGAAGATAACTGGAAAGGATATACCGGGTTTATTCACCAGGTGATTTACGACAATTACCTGAAAAACCATCCCGAACCGGAAGAAATTGAGTATTACCTTTGCGGACCACCGATGATGAATGCGGCAGTATTGAAAATGCTCGACGAACTGGGAGTTCCCGACGAAATGATCATGTTTGACGACTTCGGAAGTTAAACCGAAGAAAAAAAGGGGCAATTTGAAAAAAATTGCCCCTTTTGTTCTATAGGCAACTATTGTTGCAGAAATCTGTCATTAAGAAACAAATACTATTCACCTTGTTCAACTAAAATGAGAAATATTCAATTTTCCTTAATTGTTTTTATCCTCGTGTTTTCTTCCGGGCTTTTTGCGCAGGATTATATTTATTTACGTGACCAGCAAAAACGCATCGCTGCAAAAAATATCAGGATCAGCGGTAGTGAAATCAGGTACGAAAGCTATGACAAAACCGGCGGACAGGTTTATTCCCTCCCATCCGGTCAGGTAAGTTTAGTTGCATACCAAAACGGAGAAGTCAGGTTGATTGAACGGAAATCAAAAATCATTAGCCGTTATGACTTTAAACGCAATTTATTTACCTACCACCTGTTCGATCTGGTGGTCAATAATTTTACTGTTTCCTACGAACGTATATTAAAATCTGGTAAAATCGGAATCGAAATCCCACTGTCGTTTGGCTATTCAGAAAATAATTCCGGATACGACGATTTGAGCAATAAGTTTTATTCAGGGCTCTACCTTAATTTTTATCCGACCGGACAGGGAAAGGTACGCTATTTTATGGGGCCTGGAATCAGGATAGGCGTTGGCCATAACGATTATGGCTACTACGATGGGAATAATTATATCGAAAACAACTCAGATTCTTTTTACGGTAAACTGTTGGTCAATAATGGGATCATCTACAGCCCCATCAGCACACTGAGCCTTTCGGCAATACTTTCGCTGGGTATCCGCTACTTTCCGGAAGCCAATTACAGCAATGAGGTGGTAAAAACGGTTGCCGCTTTTTCATTTAACCTGGCCTACCGGTTTTGAGAAAAGGCCGTAAATTGTATTTTTCAATGAACAGGTTTTCCTTATTGCTTCTGGTCTTTCTGGCCGCATGTACTTTTCAAAAGGAAACACAGCCCGTAAAAATACAGGGCGAAGCCCAGGGCACGTATTATTCCATTACTTATTTCGATAGCACAAACCGTGATTTTCAGATAGAAATCGATTCCATTTTGGATGCTTTTGACCAGTCTGTCTCACTCTGGGTGCCCAATTCGGTTTTGTCGCGGGTAAACCAAAATGATTCCACAGTTGTTCTGGACGATTATTTTCAACGCAACTTCCGACTGTCTGTTGAGGTTGCCGAAGCCACTGAAGGCGCGTTCGATTTCACGGTAGCGCCACTCGTAAAAGCATGGGGCTTTGGATTCGATGGCAATAGAAAAGTAGATCAACATATTATCGACAGCTTATTGCCTTTGGTCGGTTTCCGAAATGTAAAGATTCAACAGGCTGAGGTGGTCAAGAACGACCCCCGTATCACTTTCGATTTTAACGCGATAGCCCAGGGTTTCTCGGTGGATGTTGTCGGCGCCTGGCTGGAAAGCAAAAACATCAATAATTACCTCGTTGACATTGGTGGAGAGGTAAAAGCCAAAGGCAAAAAACCGGATGGCTCTCTTTGGAAAGTAGGGGTCGAAAAACCGGCAAAAAACAAGAATGATGAACGTGTGTTAAAAGCTGTTGTTGCACTTCAAAATAATTCAATTGCCACATCGGGAAGCTACCGGAAATTTTACGAGGAAAACGGCGTCCGTTATTCCCACACCATCGATCCGCAGACTGGTTATCCGGTACAGCACACCTTGTTGAGTGTCTCCGTGTTGGCCAACAATACGGGCTTGGCCGATGCTTACGCCACTGCGTTTATGGTCTGGGGATTTGAAAAATCCAAAACCTTTGTCGAACGCAAGCCTGGGCTGAATGCTTTTTTTATCTACTCTGATTCGTCAGGAAATTACCGGACTTATGCCACCGAAGGTTTTAGGGAAGTGATTACAAAAGAATTTGAATAAAACGTATTTCCTTTTCGGTTCACGGAAATAAGTTCTGTTTCATTTCTTTGTTTTATTACCTTTGTGGGCAATCACAAAGTAAATATTATGAATCCAAAAGCATATTACAAATTATCCTACGGACTCTACATCATCAGCTCAAAAAGCGGTGATAAATTGAACGGCTACATTGCCAACACAGCCTTCCAGGTAACTGCCGATCCCCCGCAAATTGCCATCAGCTGCCACAAGGACAACCTCAGCTCAGGCATCATCAAAGAGAGCGGCCTGTTTGCAATTTCCGTTTTAAAACAGGATGCTGCTTCAGACCTGATCGGGACCTTCGGCTACAAAAGTGGCCGGGATATTGACAAGTTTGAAGAGCTTGAATTTAGAAGCGGAAGCACCGGCGTGCCTATAGTAACTGAAGGCAGCGTGGCCTGGTTTGAGTGCAAAGTCGTGCAAACGATGGATGTGGGCTCGCATATTCTTTTTATCGGCGAAGTGCTGGACGGTGAACTACTGGACGAGGAAGCCGAACCACTGACCTACGCCTGGTACCAGAAAGAAAAGAACGGGAAAGCGCCCAAAAACGCACCGACTTACCAAAAACCGGAAGCCGCAGCCAAAGAAACCGGCCCTGCGGGCGACGGTGGTTTTAAAAAATACGAATGCATTGTTTGCGGACACGTTTACGACGAAGCCGAGGGCGACCCCGACAGCGGCATTGCGCCCGGCACCCGCTTTGAGGACATTCCCGACGACTGGGTGTGCCCTACCTGTGGCGCCGAAAAAGCTGACTTTGAAGAGATGAAGTAGGGGGGTGATTGGATGGTTTGATTGGTTGATTGTTTGATGGTTTGATTGTTTGATTGTTTGATTGTTTGATTGTTTGATTGTTGGATTGTTGGATTGTTGGATTGTTGGATTGTTGGATTGTTGGATTGTTGGATGGTTGGATGGTTGGATTGTTGGTGGTTGACGACTGTAGACTGCTGAATAATAGTAAAAAGACCTTCCAGCGTTCGCAGAACCTGGAAGAGTCCATAGTTAAAGACTAAATTTACAAACCCTAAAAAAAATACCATGAAATCATTAAAAGGAAGCAAAACAGAACAAAATCTGTTGAAAGCATTTGCCGGCGAATCGCAGGCCAGGATGCGTTACGATTATTTTGCCAAGCAGGCTAAAAAGGAAGGTCTTGAGCAAATTTCAGCCATTTTTATGGAAACGGCTTTGAATGAAAAAGAGCACGCCAAGCGCTTCTTTAAATTTCTCGAAGGCGGAGCGGTGGAAATTACAGCAACTTATCCGGCAGGAATTATCGGTACAACCATGGAAAACCTGAAAGCATCAGCAGAAGGCGAAAACGAAGAATGGACAGAATTATATCCTGAGTTTGCCCGTATCGCGGAAGAAGAAGGATTTAAAGAAGTAGCCGTTACTTTTAAAATGATTGCCAAAGTAGAAAAAGCCCACGAAGAACGTTACACAAAATTATTCAACAACCTCGAATCCGGCCACGTTTTTGAACGTGATGGTGTGATTGTTTGGAAATGCCGTAACTGTGGTTATTTACACGAAGGCAAAAGCGCACCAAAAACCTGCCCCGCCTGTTTGCACCCGCAGTCTTACTTTGAGATCAAGGAAATCAATTACTAGGTTTCCGTTTGTTCCACGTCATGACTCTTGCCTTTGGACAAGTGCGTTTTCTGCTACATGGAAAAAGGCGGTAATGAGTAAGTTGTAGGGAAAGCATGCGATTGCTGAGAACTTTTCCAAAGTTCCAAACTTTGGAAAAGTTTGGTTTTGTTACATCTTCAGCTCCTGCACCTTTACAAAGGCCGAAGGCTTTTCTTCCTCTTCCGGATTGCGGCAACTACCATCACCCGGTGCACCTTCGCAACTGCAGCCCAGTGCTTTGCCGGTATGGGGGTCAACAGTTGAGCACTGTTTTTTGAACTCACCGTCTTTTTTGAAAAACATTTTTATAGCAAATCCGGCAAATGCCAATGCCATAAAAACAACCGTAATCAACAATAATTTCAAAAACATAATTCGAAGTTTTAGCGGTTGCAAAAATAAAGGATATTCCCGGTTTTTAGCTATCCATTAACAAATTATTGTGAATTATTAAATGCTGAACTCATAACAAATAATGGCCGTTGCAATTGAAGCGTTCAGCGATTCAGCACCGCCACCGGATGAAGCAGGAATAGTAATTTTCTCGTCAATATATTTTAATAGCTTTCCGGAAATACCATGTGCTTCACTACCGATAAGAACGATTGCTTTTTCGGGTTTTTCAACTTCCCTGATAGAAATACCATTTAAGACAGCACCATAAACAGGAAGCGTAGCCGGTTTTTCTTTTAGTATTTCTTCGAGCTCTTTGTAGTGCACTTCAACCCTTGCCAAAGAACCCATACTTGCCTGTACGACTTTTGGGTTGTACGCATCCACCGTTTCTTCCGAACAAATAAGCTGGCTGATGCCAAACCAATCAGCCGTTCGGATAATCGTTCCCAGGTTGCCCGGGTCTTTGATGTCGTCGAGCATCAGGCTAATACCCGCCAATTGGCTCCAGACAATTTCCTGTGCGGCTGGCATCTCAACAACAGCAAGCACTTCCGCGGCTGTTTTCAATGCACTGATTCTTTCCAGTTCTTTTGTACTTGCCTCTGTAACTAAAATGCCCCTGACTTCTTTTGTAAATCGTTGCTTCCATTCGGCAGTCGCAAATACTTCAAGCGTTTTCAAATTGCTCTTTAAAAAATCAAGCACATTGGTGCTGCCTTCGGCAATAAACTGATTGTGCAGCCTGCGGAATTTCCCCAGCCTGAGCGACTGTATGTGTTTTATTTTGGCTTTGCTGAGCATTACTGTAAAGAAACAATATTTTTACTGTTTGTCTTAATTCCAAAAGTAATAAATATTTTCAGGACGTACCTACGGCACTTTCTTTCATGAAACATTAATTTATTTTCTATAAACAGGTCGTCCCGGTGGGACTGAAAACCTCCCGTCATGTTGGGACTGAAAACCTCCTGTCCCGGTGGGGCTGGAAAAACAGCCTCGTAGAGGCGAACTGCCTATAGAAAAGAACAATAACAAACAAAAGCCCCATAGGAGCGAACTGTTCTACCGATTTGTTTGCATAAGCTTAACCCCTGACACCTGATGATTATAACAATTTTTGTCAGATTGCTATGTGGCCCCCTTGCGAATAGCTATTCAAAATCGTTTTTCAAACAAACAAGCTATTGCTTCGAAAACAAAGCCGATAAAAAAACCCTCCCGAAAAGTACGGAAGGGTTTCAAAAATACAATAAAATAATTTAGTCTGAACTTAGTCAGCTACAACATCCAGTTCAATTTCCACCTCAACATCTTTGTGCAGTTTCACAACTGCCTTGAAAGTACCCACTTCTTTAATGTGCTCTTCGTCGAGGTTAATTTTCTTGCGGTCGATTTCAACTTTCCGCTGCTCTTTGATGGCATTGGCCACAATGATGCTGTTGACCGAGCCAAAGATTTTTCCAGTGGTACTGGCCTTAACAACAATTTTCAGGGCCGAACCTTCCAGTGCCTTGGCAAGTGCTTCGGCTTCTTTCCTGATTTTTTCCTGCTTAAACGACTGTTGCTTTTTCAACTCAGCCAATTGTTTTTTGTTCGATTCAGTCGCAATAACTGCCATCTTTTTTGGAATAAGGTAGTTTCTGCCGTAACCGTCTTTTACAGTGAGCAGGTCGTTTTTATAGCCCACCCCTGTGATATCTTGTGTGAGAATAATTTCCATTTCGTTGTCCTCCTTTATTTAAGTAAATCAGCTACGTAGGGCATCAAAGCAAGATGCCTGGCTCTTTTTACTGCTTGTGAAACTTTCTTTTGAAACTTCGTTGAAGTGCCCGTAATCCGCCGGGGTAAAATTTTTCCTTGCTCGTTGACAAACTTCATCAAGAAGTTTGCATCCTTGTAGTCGATGTACTTGATGCCACTCTTTTTGAAGCGGCAATATTTTTTCTTTTTGGTATCAACTGCAATTGGTGTCAAGTATTTAACGTCACTATTTCCTCTTCCTTGTGCCATGATTTATCGCTTTTAGGTTATGATTTTGTTTTTTCTTCAGTCTGCGCTACTTCTGGTTTTCCTGCTGCTGCGGGTGCTGCGGGTGCTTCTTTCTTCAGCCTGCGTTTTTTCTCGTTGTAGGCAATGGCATGCTTGTCGAGTTTAACGGTCAGGAAGCGAAGAATACGCTCGTCACGTTTGAATTGAAGCTCCAAATCGGCAATGATAGCACCGTCAGCGGTGTACTCAAGGAGGTGGTAAAATCCGGTGGATTTTTTCTGGATGGGGTACGCCAGTTTGCGCATGCCCCAGTTTTCGCGATGCACAATCTTGGCATCTTTGGCTTTGAGGTGCCCCTCATACTTTTTTACCGCTTCCTTCATCTGTTCTTCAGACAAAACGGGAGTTAAAATGAAAACGGTTTCGTACTGGTTCATAATTTTTTAATTAGTTAAATAATTGATTAATAATACCCAAAATTTGGGAGCGCAAAAGTACAAATTAATTTAATAACTACAAGATTTTGGGTGTAAATATCTGAGACCTGGAGCCCTCAAGGCTTGTTCAGCAGGATAAATACAGTTTTTAAGCAGAAGGTTTACAATAAATAAGGCTGTCCCCCCGTTTCGGATAAGGATTCCGGTTAGTCATCTGACAACTATTCTGACCCGGAATGTTAGTGGGATGACGACGAAATAAACTCATCATGAAAACAAGACTATTCTTTATTTTACTTACAACCTCCCTGCTCAGCTACGGACAATTAACAGATTCGACAATGAAAAAAGAAAAAACGGATCGGCAATGGCAAAATGAATTGTCAGTGGAAGAATACCGCGTACTGCGGCAATGCGGAACCGAACCCGCTTTTAGCGGAAAATACTACAAACACAAGGATAAAGGGACTTATCACTGTGCCGCCTGTGGTGAACTTCTTTTCAGTTCGGAAACAAAGTTTGATTCGGGTTCGGGTTGGCCGAGCTTTTATGCTCCAGCAGATAAAAAGAATATTAAAGAAGTTCTTGATACGCGTCATGGTATGACACGTACAGAAATAAAATGCGCCCATTGCGGAAGCCATCTGGGCCACGTTTTCCCCGATGGGCCCAAACCAAGCGGTATGCGCTTTTGTGTTAATTCAGTTTCATTGGAATTTGAAAAAGACGAAGTGCAGCCCGAAGAGTAAACACCCTTAAATAATTTACTATTTTTATGGTTTCTTATAAACCTTTCTATCATGGAAACCTTATCCCCTTCTGAAGTCAAATTGCATGAGAACTCCAAACTTATCTACATCCTCTACCTGGTAAGTTTAGCTTTTGGTATCACCGGCATCATTGCTGTTATAATTGCCTACATCAACAAAGACGACGCCATGCCCGACTGGCTGAGAAGTCATTACCGTCACCAGATTAGTATTTTCTGGAAAGGGATGGCCATGCTCGTTGTTGGCGCACTTACGGCCGTCATCATCATCGGGATACCTATCTTGATATATTTCACGGTTTGGGTCATTATCCGCTGTGTAAAAGGGATGAAAGCCCTGGACATGCAGCAAGCCCACCCTGATCCTGAAGGTTGGGGATTGGGCTGAGGTTTATTGCTTCATAACAGTTCGAATTCTTACGTCGGCAGAAAAAAAAGGGAAGCATTACTGCTTCCCTTTAGCGGTCTGGACGGGACTCGAACCCGCGACCCCCTGCGTGACAGGCAGGTATTCTAACCAAACTGAACTACCAGACCTTTTCCGATAATGAACTCCCCCTCGAAAGGGACTGCAAAATTAAATCCTTTTTCTTAATCTCCAAGTAAATGTTTTATTTTTTTCCAGCCAATGCTTTTCAGCCTAAAATTCAACAATATATGCACCTTTCTTGCGCACATTGTAACAAATAATTCCAAGTTTACGGGCTTCTTCCTCTATCTTTTCGCTTTTCCAATAAGGTACGGAAGCATCAAGGACTATTTTGCGTACTTCAAATGACTTTTGGAGTTTACTGATTTCCAATTGTTTTGCTCCCCTGACAAGCAGAATATCGAATTGTAACTTCTCCATGTTTACAGGGCAGTAGTCGTTTGAGCCGTTCACAATGGCTATCTTACAATCGGCAAATGCGATAAAGTTTCCGTCGAAATACATGTCTTGCCCGTTTTCTTTGAAGCCGGTATCCAGCGATGTCCCCTGTATCGTCAAACCCCATTTCAGGCTGCTGTTGCCCAGCGCATATTGGAGTTTATCACTGTTATTTAGCAAGAGTGAATCCAGCAATAGTAAATGTTTCCCCCCACTGATGAAGTCGTAGGCGCTGTGTTTATTGATGCAATACACCACCATCCTTTTCTGCTGCAAATTATTATATTGATGGATTAGCTGAAAACTGACCAACAGGAGTACAATACCAAGAACCGGAATAACAAACCGGGCATTCTTACTGGAAAAAAGATAAAAAAGCAACAGGATGAAGGCGTACACCAGCAATACTTTGGGCCAGGGAAAATACAAATCACCCATACCATAAAACGGCAGATATTTAACTACGGCAACCCCGTGGTTTAGCAGGTAAATCAATCCTGAGAGCGCTTTCCCTGTCCAATGGGCCAGGAAAGGTATCCAGGAAACGGCAATAAAAACCATCCCCACAGAAATGATTAAAAAGGAAAGTGGAAATACCAACAAGTTGGTCAGTAAGAAATAGGTGGGAAAGAAATGAAAATAATGCGCAGCAAGGGGAAAGGTCCCCATTTGGGCTGCCACCGATAAAACACTTACCGACCAAATCTTATCCGCAACCTGATTTCTAAAATACAACAAGCGGTAGACAGGCTGGTGAAAAGTAAGGATGCCCAGTACGGCTGAATAAGACAACTGAAATCCCACATCGAAAATCAGCAATGGATTTAAAAGCAGCAGCAAAAATGCGGAAGCCGCAAGCGTATTGAACGGGTTCCCTCGTCGTTCCAGAGCATTCCCGATGATAAATACAGTAAGCATTACAGCAGCACGCTGAATTGAAGGCGCCAAACCGGTAAGCATGGCATACGCCCAAACCAGAAACAGCAACAAGACAGCTTTGACAATCCTTTGTAATCGATTCCTCCTCAGAAATTTAAGTAAGAAATTAAAAACAAGGTAAATGACCCCGACATGCAATCCTGATACGCAGAGGATATGCATGGCACCGGCATTTACAAAGTCCTGCTTCGTTTCTGGCTCCATTAAATTGTCGTAACCCAACAGAATAGCAGCAGCAACAGCATAATCGCGTCCGCCAAGGCCATTCTCATGCAATGACTGCAACAGAAAATGGCGCAGGCGCACAGCGAGCTCTTTGATTGTATTTTGGGGGTTATTGTCCAGATATTTCCATTGCTTTTCCCGGATAAATACGGAATAATAAATACCATTGCGCGCGAGATATGTCTTGTAATCAAATTCACCCGGATTCATGGGCGCTTTCGGTTGAGTGATCCGGCCACTGAACAGGAAGCGGTCGCCATACTTTAGTTCCTGACTCGCCTTATCTTTTGCGAGGTAGGCCAAAACCTGAAGCGGTTTATCCTGGCATCCCGCTCCTGTCACTGGCCGGACCGCCAACAGCATTTTCATCGATTTTTGTGTCTGTACGGGTTCGTTGACAAGCTCGGCACAGAATTCATATTCTTCACCTGCAATTTCTGTTCTGCCCTCTTCCATCTGCAAATTTATCAGCAAGTATCCGATAAGGGCGAAAGTTAGACCAATATACAAGCCCTGAAGCCATTGCCATTTAAATGATAATCTTTTACGAAGCTGAATAAAAATAAGGCTGAGCAGAACAGCCATCAGGCCGGAAAGGACGGCAAAAACGGAAAAAGAATGTTCGAGCGGAAAAAAATATCCTGACAGGATTCCTGTGAGCAAAAACAACAGGATGCGGACAAAAGGCCTTGTTGACCAATACATCTTGAATAGTATTGAAAATCAGGACAAGGTACGAAAAATCCTGGTAATACGACGAACTAAGCGGAACATCGGAAAATACAAAAACAGTTGAATGCATAAATGTTGGGAGTCCTTAAAGACAGCAGACCCAGATGTTGTGAGCGGCAAAACAAAAACATCAAATATTTTTAGTTATTTTGGCGGGCTTGCTTTGGCGTAGCACAAGGAATCGGGGGAGAAATCCGCAGCCGCCTGCTTGTTGCGTTTCGCAAAATCGACAATAATTCTTGCCGCCCTATGAGAAGCGCCTGTCTTTCCCAGTTTTTCCTTCAATTCAAGGTAGTCGTTTTCCAATTGTGGTTTTAGCTGCACATCGTTCAGCAGTTTATTCAGCTCCTCTTTCAGGCGGGCCACATTCAGTTCATCCTGAATCAATTCCATTACAACTTCCCTGTCCATGATGAGGTTGACCAGCGAAATATATTTAACATGGATGAGCCTTTTGGCAATCTGATATGAAAACCAATTCCCTTTGTAACAAACCACTTCGGGCACACCAATCAGGGCTGTTTCGAGCGTGGCCGTTCCGGATGTTACCAGTGCTGCATCGGCATTTCTAAGTATTGCATGTGTTTTGTTTTGCAGCACTTTCACTGGTCTGTCGCCAATTATTTTTGTGTAAAAAGTATCCGGCAGGAATCCAACGCCGGCAACCACAAATTGCACCTCCTTAAAGCCATCCACAAGCTGCAACATGATTTCCAGCATTTTGCTCACTTCCTGCTTTCTGCTTCCGGGCAGGAGGGCTACAACGGGCTTGTCATCAAGTTTGTTTGCAGCAAGGAAATGCGCCCTGGTCTCCGGCTTCTCATCCGCCAGTGCATCAAGGAGCGGATGACCAACAAAGTCCACTTCCATACCATATTTTTTATAGAAATCTTTTTCGAAGGGAAGGATGACCAGCATTTTGTTCACCGTCCGTTTTATTTTGCGCACCCGCGATTGTTTCCATGCCCACACCTGTGGAGAGATGTAATACACCACTTTAAGCCCTTTCTTTTTGGCAAATTCAGCCACGCGCAGATTAAACCCGGGATAATCCACGAGAATTAACACATCGGGCTGAAAACGAAGCAAATCAATTTTGCAAAAGGAAATATTCTTCAGAATGGTTCGCAGGTTTAGCAAAACTTCAGCAAATCCCATAAAAGCCAAATCACGGTAATGCCTCACCAGGGAACCTCCTTGTTCTGCCATCAAATCACCGCCCCAAAACCTGAAATCAGCTTTTCCGTCTTCGGCCTTTATGGCTTTCATCAGGTTGGAAGCATGCAAATCCCCGGAGGCTTCACCGGCAATGATGTAGTATTTCATGGATTGGCTATTGGTTATAGAAGAGGTAAAAATAAGCAAGAATCTGAATTGCAGTAATAACCAGCACGCCCAGACCGGTTTTTTCAAACTTCAATTTCACCAGATAATATCGAACCGGCCATAAATTTGACAGGGTTGCCAGCAAATACATCAGGTGATTTTCGCGTGTAAGATGAGTTCCAAAAAGCTGTAACACCAGCAAGTCGACCAGCATCAGGAATGCATAAAAAACAACAGGAAGCACAAGTGCTGTTGCCATGCCAAAAACAAAAATATCCTTTTTAAAAAAATCAGGCAGTTTCATCTTTCTGGTTAAAAACTTAGCTTTTCGATGTATTGATGAGCGGTAAAATCATATTGAACAGGAACCACAGAAACATAATTCTCGGCGAGGGCTTTCTCGTCGGTATTCGACCGCCCGTCGCCATTTTCAAAACGCCCACCCAGCCAATAATATTTTCTTCCGTAAGGGTCGGTACGCTCATCAAATTCCTCTACCCAACGGGCTTCTGCCTGCCGGCAAACTTTAATACCTTTGAGGGGCTCACCTGAAATCTTCGGGAAATTCACATTCAGGCTTACCCCTTTGGGCAGTCCTTCATCCAGTACTTTGTTTGTAATTTTCAGGATGAAATTATCGGTGTGGCTGAAATCGGCATCTGCACTGAAATCCTGAAGCGAAAATCCGATAGCCGGGATATTATCAATGGAAGCTTCCAAAACAGCACCCATGGTTCCCGAATAAATAATATTGATGGAGGCATTGGAACCGTGGTTGATACCTGAAACAACAAGGTCAGGAGTGCGGTCAAGCAAGCGATGTTTCCCCAATTTTACATTATCAACGGGTGTACCGTTGGTGATGAATTCTTGATATTCTTTTTCGCTGTGCAGCAAACGGGGGCGCAAGGGGGTTTGGATGGTTACGGCATGGCCCATTCCCGACATGGGGAATTCAGAGGCAATAACCACGACCTCACCTAATCCGCGCATGATTGCAATGAGTTTTCGCAAACCAGTGGCCTGGATGCCGTCGTCGTTGGTTACTAATATTAAGGGTTTATTTTTCATGTATCGTTTTTAGAAACGCAGCAGTTAGCTTCATCAAATCAGTCAAACTGCCCAAGGTAAATCGCTGCAAAGATAGGCTAGTTTTCCAATCGAGATATCGCTGACAAGACTGGCTTAAAACAACATCAGTTCCTCGTACAGCCGATGCGTGGGCAAACCCATTACGTTGAAGTAGGAGCCTTCGATACGCTCGATGGCGGCGTGGCCGATCCATTCCTGGATACCGTAAGCACCGGCTTTGTCGTAAGGTTTGAATGTATCCACATAGAATTCTATTTCTTCGTTTGAGAGCATTTTGAAATACACATCAGTGATCACCGAAAAAACAGTCTGTTTATGCTTTGAACGCAATGTGACTCCGGTAATTACCTGATGTTTCTTTCCTGATAGTTGTTTAAGAATTTGAATGGCATCTTCCCGTCCTCCGGGTTTACCCAAAATTCTACCCTCCAGGGTAACGATGGTATCCGCGGTAATAATGAGGCTTCGTTCGTCGCGCTCATTTTCTAAAAAAGCATCGGCTTTAAGCGCACTCAGGTAAACCGCTACTTCTTCTGGTTTTAAATCGGCGGGGAATGCCTCTTCCACATTTTTTGTGCGCACCGTGAAAAGAATGCCCAATTCTTCCAGCAGTTGTTTCCTGCGTGGGGAAGCGGAAGCGAGAATGATATTGTATTTTTTGAGATGGTTTTTCAGCATTTTTGAATTCTTTAACAACCTTCCAGCGTTTGAAGAACCTGGAAGAGTTGTGGTTCATAAAATCAGACGCTTCCAGGAGTTGCGCACCCTGGAAGGTCTTGCAAACAACCTTCCAGCGTTTAAAAAACCTGGAAGAGTTGTGGTTCATAAATCAGACGCTTCCAGGAGCTGTGCACCCTGGAAGGTCTTGCAAACAACCTTCCAGCGTTAAAAAAACCTGGAAGAGTTGTTCGTTTAAAGTTAGTCTATCAATAAATCATCAATCAAAGAAAATTCGTGCTCCTCCTGATGAAAGAAAACAAAATTCCCCAAGTCATCAAACCAATCAATTACTTTCTTCACATCAATAATTGTTGACTGCCCTTCTATAAAATCAAGATATGATGTCCATTGATAGGATGTATATTTTTTTACTATTCCATGATGCAAAGGATTATGATGGATGTAATAAACCAAATGTGTGAGGTAGTGTTCATTTTCCACTTCCTTTCTCCTAAAACCCTTCTCAAACAAGCCTCCCGTACGATGGTATTTATTGTTAAACCACTTTGAATATGCGTTGAACAAATGAGAGAATTGCCGTGACGGATTGGGCTTTTTTAGTTTATTTCCGACAATATCAAGCGGCGATGCTTCTTCTGAGAAGACCACTTTCCATTTTTCAATTTTATTTGATCCCGTTAAATGAACTAAAAAACCGATCTCGTTTTCATCTTTTATTCGAACCAAAAAATGAAAATGGTTATTCATCAGCGTCCAAGCGTAGGTATCTGCGATGAGAGGAATGTATTTTTTATACAGTTCCAGGAAATGTTCGTAATCCTCTTTTTGATTAAATATTTTAGCACTATCGATGCCTCTGTTGAAAATGTGATAATACGATCCGAATTCTAATATTGCCATGGTTACAAATTTAGTCAGACTCTTCCAGGTGCTACATCAAACGCTTCCAGGTGCTGTGCACGCTGGAAGGTCTTGCAATACAACCTTCCAACGTTTGAAAAACCTGGAAGAGTTGTAGCTCATAAATCAGACGCTTCCAGGAGCTGCGCACCCTGAAAGGTCCTGCAAACAACCTTCCAGCGTTTGAAAAACCTGGAAGAGTTGTGGTTCATAAAATCAGACGCTTCCAGGAGCTGCGCACCCTGAAAGGTCCTGCAAACAACCTTCCAGCGTTTGAAGAACCTGGAAGAGTTGTAGCTCATAAATCAGACGCTTCCAGGAGCTGCGCACCCTGAAAGGTCCTGCAAACAACCTTCCAGCGTTTGAAGAACCTGGAAGAGTTGTGGTTCATAAAATCAGACGCTTCCAGGAGTTGCGCACCCTGGAAGGTCTTGGTTGTTAAAACTCAAAATAAAACAAAACCATCGACAAAACCCCGGCCAGCATTAAAAGTTTTATCAGGTTTGAGAGTTTCGCATAATCGCTTTTTTCTTTTGCTTGGAGCAGCCTGAGGATGGCAACGACGAACATGGCATCTATCACAAAGAAGAACGCAAACAAGAAGAAAAAGGATGCGGTGAAGAAATAATACTGAAACCAGAATGCGGCCAGTAAGCCGGCCAGGGCAATTCCCAAAGCCAGCTTTTGCGCTTTATTTTTTCCGTAAACCACAGCAAAAGTCCGGCAGCCAAAACGGTCGTCGCCGGCAAAATCTTCGATGTCTTTTACGACTTCGCGCAACAGGCTCACCAGAAAAGCAAACCCCATGTAGATTAAAACCAGCCGGTTAACAAGGTGGAAATTAGCCTGGACTTCTGTGAAAATCTGCGCCTGATTACTGAGGGCAAAAAACTCAAACAGCCACACCAGACCAAAGGAAAGGGCACTCAGAACAGCAACGACCACATTACCCACCAACGGCTGACACTGGTATTTTTGGGAATAAAACCAAAGCAGTCCGGCCACAAACAAAAAAATAAGGGCATAATTGATTTGGTTGAGCAGGTAAGAAAACCAACTGCCCAACAGCACACCGGAAAGGGTGAACACCCAATAGAGCGTATTGGTTGTAAAAACGGAGAACTTACCTCCCACCAGGTTCTTGCCGGGCTTGTTCACCGAATCGGCATTCATGTCAAAAAAGTCGTTGATAAGGTAGCCACCCATGGCCAGAAACAGGGTTGCCGCCACCAACAGGGTGAATTCCCAGACATCCATTCCGCCTTCAAACCAATCCAGTCCCAGGGCCGGGGAAATAACAAAAAACAGCAGCAATTTCATGCTGACAACAATCAGGAGCAGATTGGGCCAGCGGATGAGTTTGAGAAAGGAAAACATCTTTTATTTCAAATTTAACACATTACAAAAACTTTAAAAAATCACTATGCGGTATTGGTCATTTACCACCTAAACCCTTCCTCGCTCATCCATTTTCCCTGCACTTTCAGTACCTGTTCTATAATGTCGCGCACGCAACCCTCTCCCCCTTTTTTGTCGGAAATATAAATGGAGATATTTTTAATTTCTTCGGAAGCATCGGCAGGGCAACAGGGTACGCCAACTTTCTGCATTACCTTAAAATCGGGGATGTCGTCGCCCATGTAAACCATCTTTTGCAGGTCCAGTTTATTTTTCCTGACGTATTCATCCAGCACCTCCAGTTTGTTGCTTACACCGAGAAAGACCTCTTTTATTTTGAGTGCTTCAAAACGGTTCTCCACCGACTTTGAAATGCCCCCCGAAATAATCACCACGCGATAACCCAGTCTTACAGCAAGTTGCAGCACGTATCCGTCTTTTACATTGGCCGAGCGAAGCGGGTTGCCTTCGTGTTGAAGTATCAGTTTTCCGTCGGTCATTACTCCGTCGTAATCGAAAATAAAAGTATCAACTTCCGTTAGTAAAGCTTTGTAATTACTCATTGTATTTCTTCTTAATTTGTGTTGAAAACAAGTGGTAAAGGGCTGCGGTTTCCGGAAAGCTTTTCAGCATTTCCAAATGTGTTTTTATCGTGGGTTCGTCTTTTCTCCTGGCAGGGCCTGTTTGTGCTTTTTTGGGAGAAATATCCTGAACCTTGGCAGCCGTTTCCCGAATCAGGGGCAGCAACAAAGAAAAATCGAGTTGCCTTCGCCCCAAATATTCTTGAGAATGCGCATACAGGTGGTTTACAAAATTGCTCACCATTACCGCTGCCAGGTGAAGCTCTTTGCGTTGCTTCGAACTGATCAATTGTACTGAGCGACTCATTTTTCCTGCCAGTTGAAAAAGGCTTTTGCTTACACGCTCGTCAGAGCCTTCGATACAAAAAGGGGCATCCGAAATATCCATTCTTCGGTTGCGGGTAAAGGTTTGCAGGGGATAAAGAACACCAAACATATCCGCATCTTTCAGTGCATCCATTCCCGTAACACCGGAAGTGTGCACAACAATCCCGCGGATTTTTGGCAAAGCCTTCGCCACTTCTTCCACTTTAGCATCCGGCACTGCAATAATCAGCAAATTAACCTTGGGGTTTAATTCTTTAAGGTCTTTAGCCACATTGCACCCAAATTGTTCGGCAAACCGTTTTGCATGTGGTAATCGGGGCGAAAAAACTTCCTCAATCAAATGCCCCGAATTGTGCAGTGCCCTTGCCAGGTGGGTGGCCACATTCCCGGAGCCAATAAAACTGATGCTAAATATAGAATCTATCACTTTCAAACTCACACATTTTCAAATTCCCAAACTCACACATTTTCAAATTCCCAAATTCACCCATTTTCAAATTATCAAATTTTCAAATCCCCTTTCTGATTTCCTGTTTCAATCCTTCCAGTGCTTTTTCAACCGGATTGTCTTTGGCAGCAAACCCAATCGTCAGCATTTCGGTGGCAAATTTTCCCGAATCTTCATCAGATCCAACCTTAGATGCCACGAGGTTAACCAGGCTGACCACCTCTTCTTTTGCCTTTTTAACCAACACCCAGGCTGCATCAGTAATGTACAATTGTTGGGATAAATTGTGCTCATATTCATCGCGGATGCTCCGGTGCAATTGGGCCTGAAATCCGGCTGCACTTTGTCCCGGTGTCATCACTCGTGGGATGAGGTTGGGCGGATTGATGCGCTCTAAAAACAAAGCCATCCGTTCGTAAGCCTGGAAACGGATGGCCATACTGGTTTTCTCCGTTTGTTGTTTGCGGTCGATTTCCAGACGCAGTTTTAGCAAATCCTGTTCCCGGTTCAAAAATTCCATCTGGCGCAAATTCTGTTTCAAAAACTGTTTCATCAGGATGTAAACCACCAAAACAATCAGTGCTGAAGAAGCCAGAAATGCAAAAGTCAATACCAAACCATTCGTACTCATAATTATTTTTTTTAACTAAAGACAAGCAACTACAAATTAACAAACTATTTCGTAACAAAGCAGTATATTTGCCTCCTTAATTTTTTAAGCATCCGCAGATGGATAAAAGCATATTAGCCAACAGAATCCTGAACATGTCAGAATCGGCGACCCTGAAAATGACCGGCCTGAGCCGCGACCTCAAAGCCAAAGGTGTTGACGTCATTACCCTGAGCATTGGGGAGCCGGACTTTAATACACCCGAAAATGTAAAAGATGCCGCCAAAAAAGCCATCGACAACAACATTACACATTACCCCCCCGTACCGGGATTTCCTGCCTTGCGCCAGGCCATTGCCGATAAATTGAAACGTGACAACGGACTGGATTATAAAGCAAGTCAGATTGTGGTTTCTAACGGGGCAAAACATTCCATTGCCAATGTTTTTATGTGTATTTTGAACGAAGGCGACGAAGTTATTGTTCCTTCCCCCTACTGGGTTTCCTATCCGGAAATGATTAAAATGGCCGATGGAAGACCCGTTGTTATTGATGCAGGAATTGAAGCCGATTTTAAAATAACACCTGCGCAAATTGAAGCGGTAATCACCCCGAAAACCAAAGCCATTATTTTCAGCTCGCCCAGCAATCCGACAGGCTCTTTGTACACAAAAGATGAATTAAAAGCGCTGGCCAATGTGTTTAAGGCCCACCCGGATATTTTGGTTATTTCGGATGAAATTTACGAACTGATTATTTTCTCGGGAAAGCATGAAAGCATTGCCGCTTTTGAAGAAATTAAAGAGCAGGTGGTGGTGGTAAATGGCGTTTCCAAGGGCTTTGCCATGACGGGTTGGCGGATTGGCTACATTGCTGCACCCCAAATTATTGCCGATGCCTGCAATAAAATACAGGGGCAGTACACATCGGGGGCATCCGGTATTTCGCAAATGGCTGCTTTGGAGGCAATGAACAATCCACCGGAAAATTCGCCCGAACTCATGAAAATGGTGGCTGCTTTTAAAGAGCGTCGCGATTTGCTAATCCGTTTGGTAAAAGAAATTCCCGGTTTCAAAACCAACACGCCCGAAGGCGCTTTTTATCTTTTTCCGGATGTGAGTGCATATTTCGGGAAGAAGAACGGTACAACAACCATCAGCAACAGCAACGACCTTTGTTTGTATTTGCTTGACAAAGCACATGTGGCACTGGTTCCCGGCGAGGCTTTTGGCGCTCCCGAATGTATCCGGATTTCCTATGCCACTTCAACTGATAAAATTGAAGAGGCTGTAAAAAGAATAGCCACTGCCTGTAACAAACTAAACTCCCGGTGAAGGATTATTATTCGCGGATACTGGATTTGCTCAGGCGATTGGGCATCGCACTTTTATTGTTTAGCCTCACCCGCTTGTTTTTTTACTTTTTCAACCTCTCCCTTTTTTCTGATATTCGTTTTACTGAATTACTAAAGGCATTTTTTGTTGGTATCCGCTTCGACATCTCGGTACTGGTTTATTTTAACCTGCCCATCATCCTGATGCACTTAATTCCGCTTGGGAAAGTCTATCATTCAAAAACTTACCAGCAGATTATACTCTACTATTTTGTGATTGTGAATTCGTTGCTGTTGTTGATTAACCTTGGGGATGCTGTCTTTTACCATTTCACACTCAAGCGTTCCACCATCGATGTCGTCAAGTTTATTTTCATCAGCGGGGATGTACTGAACCTGCTACCTGAATTTTTTCTGGACTACTGGTATATTTCACTTGTTTTCGTAGCAATAGTCATCACCCTTCGCATTCCTTTTCGCATCGACCGACCCAAAAAAACACAAACGCATTCCCTCAGCTTCAAATTATTCGCAAAGCAATTACTGGTGATGGTATTGACACTGATTGTGCTGATGATTGGCGCCAGAGGCGGGCTTCAGGGCATTCCTTTGAGCATCATGCATGCCAATGCCTCCACCAATGCCAAACTTTCGCCCCTTGTTTTGAATACCCCTTTTACCTTAATGAAAACTTTCAATGACGAAACCATCGCCATCCGGACTTATTTTCCGTCTGATGAAATTAAAAACTACTTTCAGGTTGTAAAAAATCCGTCCAACGATGGTGCTTTTAAAAACAAAAACGTTGTCATTCTGTTGCTGGAAAGCTTTTCGAAAGAATATGTCGGGAGTTTGAATAATTACAAAGGATACACGCCATTCCTTGATTCTCTCATCGGTCATTCCCTTGTTTTTACCAATGCTTTTTCCAATGGTTACCGTTCGATGGATGCCATGCCTGCCGTGCTGATGTCGATTCCCTGCCTGATGAACGACCCCATCATTACTTCGGCCTACAGCACCAATAATTTTACTGCTTTGGCTAAATTATTGAAAACTAAATCGTATGCCACAGCATTTTTTCACGGCGGAAACCAAGGCACACTGGGATTGGACGGTTTTGCCAAATTAAGTGGATTTGACAATTATTTTGGGAGAACAGAATACAATAACGATGATGACTTTGATGGCAACTGGGGCATTTATGACGAACCCTTTTTACAATATGTTATTCAGCATATTGATTCTTTGCCCGAGCCTTTTTTTGTGACCGGGTTTACGCTGAGTTCGCACTACCCTTACACACTTCCCGAGAAATACGAAAACAAATTTACCAAAGGCCCTTTGCGGATTCACAGGGTTGTACGCTACACCGACTTTGCTTTGCAAGGCTTTTTTGAAACAGCAAAAACAAAACCCTGGTTCAACAATACCATCTTCATTATTTCAGCCGACCATCCGGCACAGTCCGTCATTCCTTCAAAGGCGGGGAACATCAACGGAAAAACCAATTTACCTGACAAAGAACTGCTCCAATATTATAAAAATTCGTCCGGAAGATATGCTATTCCCCTCCTGATTTATGCGCCCGGTGACACTACTCTGCAAGGGGAAATCACCACCACGATACAACAAACGGATGTGATGCCCACCATCCTGAACCTTTTGCATTTTGAAAAACCCTACATCGCCTTTGGAAATGATGTTTTTGACAGCACTGTCATTCATGCAGCTTTTCATTATTACAACGGACTTTATCAGATTACTTCCGGAGATTACTGCTTGATTTTTGATGGGGAAAAACCAATAGCCCTCTACGAAAAGAGTGATGTTGGCCATATAGATAATCTTCTGGAAAAAGAACCGGAAAAAACCCTGGAGCTGGAAAACATATTGAAAGCCTATTTGCAGGAATTCAGTCATCGCCTGCGTGAAAACAAACTGATGGTTGAGTAGTGCTTCAATAAAACCTTTAGCTACTTTCCCTAAAAATCAGCTTTTATTACCTTTGCACTTCATAAAAAATAAACATGCTGACAACCGAACTGCTTTCAAGAATCTTTAATGGCTTTAACAACAAAACCATCCTCATTATTGGCGATGTGATGGTGGATGCTTATTTATGGGGGCATGTGGAACGGATTTCGCCGGAAGCCCCGGTACCCATTGTTTCTGTCGAAAAGCGGGAAAACAGGCTGGGCGGCGCTGCCAATGTGGGGCTGAATATCAGCTCGCTGGGCGCCGCTGCCATTATTTGTTCGGTGATTGGAAATGATGTAAAAGGTAACGAATTTCTTGCCCTGCTCGACGAAGAGGGGCTTAACTGCGAAGGAATTATTCAAAGCAGCAAACGTGTTACCACTACCAAATTCAGGGTAATTGGCAACAATACCCAAATGCTGAGGGTGGATGAAGAAATTACCAGCGACCTGGAAAAAGAAGAAATGATTTTACTCCGGGAACGCATCACCGATATCTTCCGTAAAAAAAATATTGACGCTGTTATTTTCCAGGATTACGACAAAGGAACAATCAACGGACAACTCATTTCATCGGTAGTGGAAATGGCAAGCAGTAAAAATATTCCTGTGATTGTTGATCCGAAAAAGAAAAATTTCCTTAGCTATAAAAATGTTACGCTTTTCAAACCCAACCTGAAAGAAATCAAAGAAGGGCTGAATATCAGTTTCGACGCCAACAATATCGATGAAGTGAAAACGGCCGTCGCTAAGTTACAGGCCCTTCTGAAAGCAGAAATGGTACTAAACACCCTGTCGGAAAACGGGGTGTTTATTCAATGGGCAAAGGGTTCTGAAATTATTCCTGCCCACTACCGCACTATTGTTGATGTTTCGGGTGCCGGCGATACGGTTATCAGCGTGGCTGCGCTGTGCCTGGCCTCCGAAATGGAAGCCCCCGACCTGGCCGCACTGGCCAATCTTGCCGGCGGTATTGTTTGCGAAGAAGTGGGTGTAGTCCCCATCAACAAAACCAAATTTCAGGACGAAGCCATCAGGTTGTTGGCCTGATTTGGTTTTATTTCTATTGCATCAATCAGGGAAACAAGAGATATTGAAATTTGGAAAAGAAAATCTGAATCATTGAAAAATAACGAAAATATAAAGGGCAGTAAAAAGCAAAAGGTAGAAGCCATGTTCGACAACATTGCCCACCGCTACGATTTCCTGAATCATTTTTTATCGGCAGGAATTGATATCCAATGGCGGAAAAAAGTACGACGCTTGCTGGCGCCACACCACCCCAAACAAATTCTTGACGTTGCAACCGGCACCGGTGACCTGGCCGTTGAACTGGTAAAACTGAAACCCGGCCACATCGTTGGTGTTGACATTTCAGAAGGCATGCTCAATATCGGCAAAGAAAAAATAGCCCGGAAAAAACTTGACAAAATTATTACGCTCGAAGTCGGCGACTCGGAAAACCTGCGCTTCGAATCCAATAATTTTGATGCGGTGACCGTCGCTTTTGGTGTCCGAAATTTTGAAAACCTGCAAGCCGGCCTGAAAGAAATGAACCGTGTGTTAAAACCCGGCGCTAGGGTGGCCATCCTCGAATTCTCAAAGCCCAAGAAATTTCCCTTCAAAAATATCTACCAGTTTTATTTTAAATTCATCCTGCCCGGTTTCGGAAAAATAGTCTCCAAAGACAACGAGGCCTACACCTACCTTCCCGAATCGGTTCAGCAGTTTGCCGAAGACACTGCCTTTTTGAAGGAAATGGAAAGCGCCGGATTTAGGAATAACAAGCAACAAAGGCTGACTTTTGGAATAGCAACTCTATATTCCGGAACAAAGTAACACAACCATCAAACAGTCAAACCATCAAACAGTCAAACCATCAAACCATCAAACAGTCAAACAGTCAAACCATCAAACAGTCAAACCATCAAACAGTCAAACCGTCCAATATTTTACTAATTTTGCGCCTCATTTTTTATGGCAAATACTATTCAAAGCATTCAGACGTTAAGTTAAAAATTATTTCAGTTTGAGAAAAGCAACAATTATAGCAACAGTCCTTATTTTTGCCGCCTTACTATTTAACAAACAGGCTTCTGCTCAAAAAAGAAAGGTGTTTAACATGCCTTCTTACGATGAGCAGCTCTTCCACCCGGGCTTTTTCTTGGGGATAAACCAAATGCTGTTCAGTGTAAAAACCGTTGACAGCCTTCCGTTTATTAAATGGGAGCAGGAACAGTCGCCCGATATTTTTGCCGATTCCCTTTTTGTTCAAAGCGTTACTTCAACACCTACACCAGGATTCACCATCGGCATTGTGGCGAACCTCAGGGTGGCAAAAAACCTCGACTTCCGCTTTGTCCCCTCCCTGTCCTTTGGGGAAAGGTTGCTGAATTACAATATCCTGTCATATGACGAAGGGAATACACAAGTGATTGAAACGCAAAAAAGCATCACTTCAACTACAGTTGATTTCCCCTTTCTTTTTAAGTACAAGTCCAAACGCCTGAACAATATGCGCATGTATGTTCTGGCCGGTGCCAAATACAGCCTCGACCTGGCTTCGCAGAAAAAAGCACAAAAGAACAGCAGCGATATTACCGTTAAAATTAAGAAACACGATATTGCCCTCGAAGCGGGGGCCGGCGTGGACTTTTATGCCGACCTTTTTAAATTTGGCATCGAACTTAAAATGGGCTATGGGTTTTTCAACATGATCAAGCAGGAAGGAAACCTTTATACCGACAGTATCGAAAGGCTCAACTCAAAGGTCTTTATGCTGTCGTTTACATTTGAATAAAATGGCAAAAAAAGCCTCAGAAACCCGCTCAGGGCAGGATCAGCTTTTCGAAGAGCTTATCGGAAAAGCCGAACTAAAACAGCTTGTTTACCGCAATACACTAGAGGCTTTCAAGCTGATCAAAGAAAACATCAACCATTTGGTTGCAGATTACAATAACTATTGCGAACTCAAAAAGGTAAAACAACCCATCCCCTTTGTGGCTAAAGAAACAGGTGATTTTCAAACAGAGTTGAAATTTGCCGGCGATTTGTTGCTCTTTAACATGCACACCAATATTTTCGAGTTCCCCCGTCAGCATGAAATCTTGCGCAGTTCCTATGTAAAAGCGGACAAAAGCAGGTCGTATTGCGGGATGATCAACATCTATAATTTTCTTTCCGATTCGTTTAAATACAACCGCGTAAACGATTCGGGCTACCTGATTGGACGCATCTTCGTGAACAAAGACATGAGCTATTTTATTGAAGGAAAGCGCGAACTTGGTTTTCTGTTCAATAATTTCGGGAAGACCCTTCTCGACAAGGAAAAAGCCAGAACGATTGTTGAGGCTGCCATTTCTTACACCATTCATTTCGATTTGTTGACCCCGCCATACGAGCAGATGAAAGTTGTGAGCGTGAATGAGATGAAGAACACGCTGGATGCCATCTCGCTGAAAACAGGCAAGCGACTGGGTTTTCAATTCCAGGCTGACCAGGCTTAGCGAACAGAAAAGATACAGCCCGTTTGGCACCCCTCCCCCTGCCTGTTCTGCGCATAGCTCCCGACATCAAACCTGGAATCCCACTCCCTCTTTTCCCGGCTTTGAAGATATGCCCGGTTTTTTTTCATAAAAACTTGGTCAATTAAAATATTTTCTATTTTTGCAGCCGCAATTGACACCATGGTCCGTTCGTCTAGCCAGGTCAGGACGCCAGGTTTTCATCCTGGTAACACGGGTTCGAATCCCGTACGGACTACAAAAACCCCCTAAAAACAATGTTTTGCGGGGGTTTTCCTTTCTACTGCACTGGTTAATGGCGTCGCCTTGCTTAACCTTAAAAATGCAAATAATGAAAACAGAAAACCTTCACCTGCTGTTAGGCATCAGAAACTTAACTGATTCAACTTATATTTTAGAAGTGGAACGAAAAGGCCTTGATTTTGAACCGGGGCAACACATCCTGATGGGCAGGGCCGACAGCATTCATAAACGCGAATACTCCATTTACAGTGGGAACAATGACAAATATCTGGAACTGTTAATCAAAGAAGTTGAAGAAGGCCTCGTGTCCATTAACCTTAAAAAACTTTCGGATGGCGATCAGGTTGAAATTGAGGGGCCATTGGGCTTTTTCGGACTTGACGAAAAAGCGGTCGAACAAAAAAAGAAATTTCTGTTTGTGGCCAGCGGAACGGGAATCGCCCCCTTTCACAGCATGGTAAAAAGTATTCCCAACCTGGATTACACCCTTTTGCATGGTGTCAGATACGCAAGCGAAGCTTACGAAAAAGAAGCCTACGACCGGGAGAAATACATCCTGTGCACAACCGGCGACAAAGACGGCGACTTTCATGGCCGGGTTACCGATTACATCAAACAACATCAATTTGATAAAGACACGATTTGCTACTTTTGCGGTAACTTCAACATGATAAAAGATGCAATGGACCTGCTTTCAAAAAAAGGATTTCCTTCGGGTCAATTGCATGCTGAGGTTTATTTTTGACAGCCGGCCTTCCAGCGTGCCTGCACCTGGAAGAGCCTGAAATGATGAAACACAACGCTTCCAGGTTCTGCAAACAATGGAAGGTTGTTTAAAAGGCCTTCCAGCGTGCCTGCACCCGGAAGAGCCTGAAATGAGGAAACACAACGCTTCCAGGTTCTGCAAACACTGGAAGGTTGTTTAAAAGGCCTTCCAGCGTGCCTGCACCTGGAAGAGTCTGAAATGATGAAACACAACGCTTCCAGGTTATGCAAACACGGGAAGGTTGAATAACAGAAACCATGAAATACCACATCGTACAACTGGGCTGCCAGATGAATATTTCGGATGGCGAACGAACACAACGGGTGCTCGAAGGCATGGGGTACGAGTTGACTGATAAGGAAGAAGAAGCGAATTTGCTGGGTGTGATTGCCTGTTCTGTCCGTCAAAAAGGGATTGACAAAGTCTATTCAAAAGTCAGCAAGTGGAACAAATGGAAAAACCGTAAAAGCCTCATCACCTTCGTTTCGGGCTGTGTGCTGCCGGCCGACAAAGAACAATTCCTGAAACTGTTCGACCTGGTTTTTCCGATGAGCGAACTGCCCAACTTCCCTGAAATAATCAGTCAGTATGGCGTTGTTACCCCTGCCGGGATGCAATCGCTTGACAAAGGGTTGAAAGATATTGAGCAACCCGAAAAGAAAAGCAAAAACGTCAGCGGTTTTCGACTGAAACCTGCTGAACTTCCGAAAAAAACACAGCAGGAAAGTGTGCTCGAAACCAATGCACACATCGAAGATTTTTGGCAAATAGCACCCAAATACGGTTCAGGTTTTGAAGCTTACATCCCCATCCAAAACGGCTGCGATAAATTTTGCACGTATTGCGCCGTGCCTTACACCCGTGGCCGGGAAGTGTCGCGCCCGTCAGCGGAAATACTGGACGAGCTGAAACAACTTGTTGACAAGGGCTTCAAGTCCATCACCCTGCTGGGGCAAAATGTAAATTCGTACGGACTCGATAAAAAAGGAAACGAAATCAGTTTTGCCGGCTTGCTGGAAGAAATTGGCCGTTATGGTGAAAAGTCCGGGAAAGATTTCTGGGTGTATTTTACTTCGCCCCATCCCCGCGATATGGGTGACGATGTGCTGGAAGCCATCGCCAGATATTCCTGCCTTGCCAAGCAAATCCATTTGCCAGTACAATCCGGTGACGACCGCATGCTGATTCGGATGAACCGCAAGCATTCCATTGACAAATACCGGAAAATTATCCACAGCATTCATCGTTTATTGCCCACCGCCACCATCTTTACCGATATTATTGTTGGCTTTACCGGTGAAACCGAAGAAGAATTTGAGAACACCCGCCGTTTGATGCAGGAGTTCAAATACAATATGGCCTACATCGCCCAGTATTCACCGCGCCCGGGGGCTGCCAGTTCGCGTTGGGCGGATGACATCCCGAAGGAAATCAAGAAAAAACGCTACCACGATCTTACGGAAGAATTGATGAAGCATTCGCTGGTTTACAACCAAAAGATGATAGGCAACACTTACAAAGTTCTGGTGAGGGGAAAAGACCGCAAAACCGGCTATTTATCTGCTCTTACCGAAGGAAAAATTATCATCCGATTTGCTTCTGAAGACGAAACGCTACTGGGTACATTTGTGAACGTAAAAGTTAATTCGGCCGTACCTTTCTCCACTGAAGGTGAATTAATTCCCGACAGAAAATGACAAAGAAAATTGCATTCAAAACACTGGGTTGCCGGCTCAATTTATTTGAGACCGATGCCATTGCTTCCGCATTTTCCAAAGAAGATTATGAATTGGTTGATTTTGACTCCCCTGCTGACGTTTATGTGATCAATACCTGCACCGTTACCAACCAAAGCGACAGCCGTTCGCGGCGTGTTATCAAGCAGGCCAGACGAATTAACAAAGAGGCCCTGACCATCGTTACCGGCTGCATGGCCACCAATTACAAGGAGCAGCTCCAGCAAAACGAGCAGATTGATTATGTGGTGGACAACGACCACAAAACTTCTGTTTTTTCTGTGGTTGAATCGCATTACAAAGGTGAGCTTGTTAAGCCCGATCAGTTCGACAAAGACCTTTTTGGCTATGCAGCTGCTGACGAAACCTTTCACACCCGCAGCCTGATTAAAATCCAGGATGGCTGTGATAACTTTTGCACCTTTTGTATCATCCCCAAAGTTCGCGGAAGGGCCACCAGCCGGCCTGCTGAAAACATCTTTGAAAACATCAGAAAAGTAATTGATTTCGGTTTTAAAGAAATTGTGCTTACCGGCGTGAACCTCGGTCGCTACAACTACAAAGATTACAATTTTGAAAAACTCGTCGAAGAAATTCTGGAAATCCCCGGCGATTTCAGGGTACGCATTTCTTCCATCGAACCCGACGGTTACTCCGACAGCTTTTTCCGTTTGTTTGCGCATCCCAAACTAACGCCACACATGCACATCTGCCTGCAAAGCGGCTCGGAAGACATCCTGCTGAAAATGCGGCGCATGTACACGGCCAAGCTGTTCGGAGAGATGGCGGCAAAGCTCAAAGCTTCGCATCCCGGTTTTAATCTCACAACGGATGTTATTGTTGGTTTTCCGGGAGAAACGGAGGAAGATTTCAAACAGACCCTTCAACTGGCAAAACAAATTGGTTTCGGACATATTCATACTTTTAAATATTCAGTAAGAAAAGGAACACGGGCCGAGCGGATGACTGAGCAGGTTCCCGAAAAGCTGAAAACACAACGGAGTGAGATTATTCGCCAACTGGCAGAAGAGATGAAACTGGGTTACCGGAAAACTTTCGTGGGAAAAACACAAAAAGTGTTGGTTGAAAAAATAAATGAAGATGGTTTTGCAACAGGATTTGGCGAGCATTATGTTCCGGTTATTATCCGGAAACAAGGTCTGGAAAAGAATTCGTTTTACGAAGTCCTGATAAATGGCTTAACCCAAAGTGATGAACCAATACTCACCGGTGCTCACGTAAATCAGGCTATTTGAAGTAAATAAAAAAATATAAAAAGGCTATTCGTATTAATTCAAAAAATGTTTTACTTTTGCAGCCCGAAATTATTAATCTTAATCAACAGGAAATATGGCTAATCACCAATCAGCGCTTAAGAGAATCAGGCAGACCGAAGTACGGACGTTGCACAACCGTTACTATTCGAAAACCATGCGTAATGCCGTCAGGAAATTCCGGTCGTTAACCGACAAAAAAGAAGCCGCGGAACAATTACCGAAGCTTTACACCACTATCGACAAGTTGGCCAAAAGGGGAATGATCCACAAAAACAAAGCCGGAAACCTGAAATCAAGCATTACGAAATATGCCAATGGTTTGTCATAAGCACTAACATTAAAATAGTTAAAGCCCGGGCAGTTTGTCCGGGCTTTTTATTTTTACTAATTTTACCCATCAGATTTTATTCCGATGGAAAAAAACGACAAACGTCCCATTAACCTTTGGGCCGAGGATGACCGTCCCCGCGAAAAATTAGCCCTGAAAGGAAAGAGCAGCCTTTCCAATGCCGAACTGATTGCCATCCTGATTGGCTCGGGAAACACAGAAATGTCAGCCGTAGAACTGGCTCAACACATCCTTAAGAATGTGGACAACAACCTCATCGAACTTTCCAAGCTTGGGATTAAAGAGCTTCAGGAACACAAAGGCATCGGCGCTGCCAAAGCCATTTCGGTAATTGCCGCCCTGGAACTGGGCAAACGCAGAAATGCCAGTGCGGTGATGGAAAGAAAAAAAATCAGATCGAGCCGCGATGCCTACGATCTGTTTTTCCCCTATTTAAGCGACAGGTATGATGAAGAGTTTCGGGTGCTGCTGCTGGACCGTGCCAACAAAGTCATTCAAAACGAAAGCATTGGCGAAGGTGGATTTTCGGGTACGGTAGCCGATCCGAAAAAGATTTTCAAAAAAGCACTGGCCGTAAATGCCTCGGCCATTATCCTTGGCCACAACCACCCTTCCGACAGTTTGAAACCCAGCGAAAACGACATTTCCCTCACCAAGAAAATAAAAAAAGCCGGCGAGGTGCTCGACATTTCAGTTCTCGACCACATCATTGTGGGCAACGACAATTATTTTAGCTTTGCGGATGAGAGTTTGATGTGAGACGGGTTGCGGGATACGGGTTGCGGGTTTGAAACACTGACACATTTTACACTGTGTAATTAGCAGAGATGAAAAACTACAGGGATCTTGAGATTTATCAATTGGCCTACCAACATGCCATTGAGATTCACAATATGACAATGCAATTACCAAAGTACGAAATCTACGAACAAGGAAGTCAAATTAGAAGATCATCGAAAAGCATAAAAGATAATATTGCAGAGGGTTATGGAAGAAAAAAGTATAAATCTGATTTTATCAAGTTTTTAATTTATGTGCACGCTTCCTGCGACGAAACCCTTTCCCAACTCAACATGATTAGTGATATTCATTTTCCTGATAATCCGCAAACTGTACTGATTAATAAATACGAACTGCTAGGAAAGAAAATTAACAAATTCATTCAGTATGTTGAAGATAGCTGGAAATGATTGCAACCCGCAACCTGAAACCTGAAACCTGAAACCTGTAACCTGTAACCTGTATAACCCGTAACCTGAAACTTGCAAAACCCCCACAATTTTTCAAACAAACAAAAGTTTACTAATATATTTACAAAAAGAATCCATGCTCAAAATCACAACCATCATCGGCGCCCGCCCGCAAATCATCAAAGCCGCAGCCATTAGCCGGGCTATTCGCAATCGTTTTTCGGACCGTATCCGTGAGCTTATCGTGCACACCGGGCAGCATTACGACAACAGCATGTCGCAGGTGTTTATTGACGAACTGGGCATCCCCCAACCCGACTACAACCTGAATATCGGCAGTGCGTCCCACGGCAAACAAACCGCCGGCATGATTACGGGCATTGAAGAAATACTTGAAAAAGAAAAACCCGATTACCTGCTTGTTTACGGCGACACCAATTCCACGCTGGCCGCTGCCATTGCCGCATCCAAAATACACATTCCGGTTGCGCACGTCGAGGCCGGACTGCGCTCCTTCAACAAATCCATGCCCGAAGAAATCAACCGCATTGTTTGCGACCATGTTTCCACACTGCTCTTCTCCCCCACCCCGACGGGCTACAACAATCTGCTTGAGGAAGGATTTTCGGCAAACAACAAAGCACCTTTTACACCCGACCATCCCGGCATTTTCCACTGCGGGGATGTAATGTACGACAACAGCCTTTTCTTTAAGGAGATTGCCGCTGAAAAAAGTCAGGTCCTTACCGAAAACAATTTGCATGACAAAAACTTCATCCTGGCCACTATTCACCGCAACAACAATACCGACCAGCCCGAACGCCTTTCGGCCATTTTTCGTGCACTGAACAGCATTGCCGCAAATTACCGGATTCCCATTCTGCTCCCGCTCCATCCCCGGACAAGCAAACTTTTGGACAAGAACCTGGAAAAGGAAATTCTTGATAAAATACGGACAAACCCTTTCATCCAAATCACCCCCCCGGTTTCCTTCCTCGACATGATTCAACTGGAAAACCATTGCCAGATGGTTATTACCGACTCGGGCGGCGTGCAAAAAGAAGCCTACTTTTTTAAGAAACCCTGCATTATTTTACGGCCCGAAACCGAATGGAAAGAAATCGTCGATGCCGGAACGGGAATCATTGCCGATGCAAACGAAAGTATAATTCTTGAGTCCTGCCAGCAGTTAACAGAAAAATCCTCGATGCTCAACTACCCGCCCATTTTTGGCGATGGTGCAGCAGCTGAGTTTATTTGTGGAGTGATGTTGGAAAATGGATAGAAAATATCTTTTCACCACATTTTTCTGAAATCTTTTCTTAGATTTGTTCAGGCATTTTTTTAGCCGGATTTTACCTTTATCATTAAGAGAAGTTCTTGGATTGTTTTGTTTCAAATCTTCCTTCCCAAAGGAAATTCTGAAGCATTCTAATAATAAAACACAATAGCCCAACATGAAAAAGAAAACTCCAAAACCCTTAAAAAAAGGCTTCAGCCGCCGCCGTTTCCTCAGGGGCGCCGGCCTGACGGCCGCCGGAACGGTCATCGCCGGATCGGGTATGCTGGGCCTGAAAGCCCAACAACTGCCCGAAGAAAAAAGCCCCGGAGCCGGGGTGCTGAACCTCAGCATGCACGTCAACGGACGCCTCAGGCAAATGAGTGTGGAAGCGCGGACAACCCTCGCCGATGCCCTGCGCAACGAATTGCAGCTCACCGGCACCAAGGTCGGCTGCAACCGCGGCGCCTGTGCCGCCTGCACCGTCTGGATAGACGGCATACCCACCCTCTCGTGCATGACCCTTGCCGTGGAGGTGGGCGAGCGCAAAGTAACCACCATCGAAGGGCTGGCCCGCCACGGCAAGCTCCACCCGGTACAGCAGGCCTTCATCGACCACGACGCCACCCAATGCGGTTTCTGCACCTCCGGCATGCTGCTGACCACCGCCCACCTGCTGGCGCAAAACTCCGGTCCTTCTGCCGAAGAAGTGAAAGCGGCCACAAGCGGCAACTTCTGCCGTTGCGGAACCCATCCGAAAGTCATCACCGCCACGCTGGATGCAGCAGCTAAAATGTAAAAACCAAAGCCATGAAGATAAAAAAGATAAAAATGCCGCACGGCATCCCCGATTACAACCTGGCCACCGTTGAGCGCGAGGTTCCGGCCACCGAACCCCCCGCATGGGAAGTGAACGACAAACTGAAAGTAGTCGGCAAAAGGATCAAACGCACCGATGCTTTGGCCAAGGTCACCGGAACGGCTGTCTTCACTGCCGACGTGCAGTTGCCGGGCATGCTGTACGGAAAAATGTTCCGTGCCGGCATCCCGCACGCGAAGATCAAATCCATTGACGTATCGGCGGCACAGAATTACCCGGGTGTTTTCGCAGTGCATGTACTGGAAGAAATGATCGAAGGCGCCAATCCGAAATCCGGGGAAAAGAGCTCGCGTTACCCTGACATCAAATACGCCGGGCAACCCATCGCCGGCCTGGCTGCCGTGAGTGCTGACGTTGCCGAAGAGGCCATCCGGCTGATAAAAGTGGAATACGAAGCCCTTGACTTTGTGGTTGACCTTGACGAGGCACGCAAGCCCGGCGCGCCCGTTGTTTTTGCCACCGACGTTGACCAGGAGGCTTCCGACGGCGGCGAAGACATCGAGCAGGGACTGAAATCCAGCGGCAACGTCCGCGGTCCTTCCACCCGGAGCTTTTACGGCGGCCCCCGCGGCGACCTGGAAAAAGGCTTTGCCGAAGCCGAACTCATCATCGAAAGAACTTACCGCACCCAGGTGCAGACCCATTGCCCGCTGGAGACCCACGGGGTGGTGGTTGACTACAACCAGGGCGATGTAACCGTTTTCGCCTCCACCCAGTCAACCAAAAACACCCGGAACGATTTTGCCAAAGCTTTCGGCCTGCCCAAAAGCAGGGTCAGGGTCATTTCCGAGTACACCGGAGGTGGCTTCGGCGCCAAGCACGCCCTGGGCAATTTCGGGGTGATGGCGGGGCATTTGTCCAAAATTTCCGGTAGGCCTGTCAAACTGATGCTGGACCGCAAAG
Organism: Bacteroidales bacterium; assembly: GCA_021647205.1. GTDB lineage: Bacteria > Bacteroidota > Bacteroidia > Bacteroidales > F082 > B6-G9. The sequence goes on from JAKIVD010000003.1 coordinate 102,331, forward strand.
AAGAGCACATTTCCGCCGGCAACCGTCCCAACTCCGTTCAGTTCATGAAACTGGGTGCCAAAAAAGACGGCATGCTCACGGCCCTCAAGCAACTGTCGTACGGAACCGCCGGTGTGGGCCTCGGTGCAGGCGTAGGCCGCATTGCCCAGGCCATGTACGATTGTCCCAACTTCAAAACCGGGCAGTACGACGTATTCACCAATGCCGGTCCGGGTGCTGCTTTCCGCGCTCCCGGCAACGTTCAGGGCGCTTTCGCCCTGGAGCAGTTGATCGACGAGTTGGCTGTGGAACTGGACATGGACCCGCTGGCGCTTCGCGAAAAGATTGACAAAAGCATGATCAGGAAAGTGGAACGCGAACGCGGGGCCAGGCGCTTCGGCTGGACGCACAAAAAAGCAGGCAGCGACAAAGGCCCCGTCAAAAAAGGCATTGGCGTTGCACAGGCACACTGGCCCCGCATCGTCAACCTGGATTCCACCGTTGAGGTCAGGGTGATGCGCGACGGGGCGGTGGAAGTGCGCTCGGCCGTGCAGGACATCGGCACAGGTACCAAAACCGTTCTGGCACAGGTAGTAGCCGAAGAGCTGGGCCTGCAAACCGAAGACGTTACCGTCCTGATCGGCGACACCCTTTTCCCCATCGGGCCTTCCTCGGGTGGCAGCATCGTCACGGGTGCCATCACCCCCGCAGCCCGGAATGCCGCTTACAAAATGAAACAAAAGCTCTTTGAACTGGCTGCCGAAAAACTGGAAACCGATGCCGGGAACATCCTGCTTGAAGCAGGCACCTTCGCGCTAAAAAACGACGCGGAAAAGAAAATCTCCTTCAAAGACCTGCTGCGCCGGATGCGCGTTGAACAACTTACCGAAACCGCCAGCCGTTCGGACGACTACGGCGGATTCATGGTGGGAACCATCGGCCACGGCGAGCTGGGTTCTGTTCAGTTTGCCGAAGTATCGGTGGACACCGAAACGGGTTTCGTGCAGGTGGAAAGGATGGTGGCCGCGCACAGTTGCGGGCGCCCCATCAACATCGGGCAGATCGAAAGCCAGATCAACGGCGGCATCATCATGGGCATTGCCTACGCGCTGTACGAAGACCGGGTGATCGACAAAAGCACGGGCCATCAGTTGAACCCCAACATCGATCAGTACAAAATGCCGTTTTCCTTTGAAGTTCCCGACATTCAGATCGAGCTGATTGAAGATTACGGTGGCCGTTCTTCCACCGATGCCAGCGGTATCGGCGAGCCGGCCAACATCGCCACGGCACCCGCCGTCGCCAACGCCATTTACAACGCCATCGGCGTACGGATTTACGATTTGCCCATCACCCCCGCGAAGATAATCGCGGCCTTAAACAACGCAAAAAACAAGAACGATGAATAAATTTAGCTGGTACGATGCCGCTTCCCTCGATGCGGCACAAAAGGAAGTCAATGCCACCGTTTCGGAAACCCTTCAGCCCGGCACGGCTGACGATGCCGTTGTTTACAAAGCGGCGGGGATTGACCTGCTGGACCTGATGAAGGAAGGCTTGTCGCGGCCTTCAAAACTGGTGGGCATCAAAAATCTTCCCGGCCTTGACAAGCTGGCTTTTGACAGCGAAGCGGGCATGATGCTGGGCGCCAACCTGACGCTGGCGCGCATGGCGGAAAACAGTGCAATCAAAGAAAACTACACGGCCCTGCACCAGGCTGCATCGCAAACAGCCACGCCGCACGTACGGAACATGGCCACGCTGGGGGGCAACCTGGCGCAACGCACCCGCTGCTGGTATTTCAGGGCCATCGAGCACCACTGTTTCCGCAAAGGCTCGACAACCTGCTTTGCCCACACCGGCGAGAACGAGAACCACGCCATCCTTGGCTACGGCTACTGTGTGAGTGTGCACGCTTCGTCACTGGCCACCGTCCTCACGGCCTTTGATGCCATGGTGGAGATCAGGACGGCGCAGCAGGCGCTGAAAGTTGTTCCGATGAAAGATTTTTTTGTGTTGCCCACGGTTGACCGGACGCGGGAAACCATCCTGGAAGCCGGCGAGCTGATTGAAAAAATTCTGCTTCCCGCCCCCGGGAAAAATACGCTGAGTCATTACCTGAAAACAGGATCGCGCAAGTCGCAGGACTGGCCCATGGCCGAGGTGGCCGTTGTGGCGGAGCTTTCCGGGAAAAAATGCAGGAAGGCAACCATTGTGCTGGGCGCCGCCGCACCCGTTCCCTTCGTTTCGGAAGCCGCCATGGATGCCATCAGAGACAAGGTCATCAACGAAAGCACGGCAACGGCTGCCGCCAAAGCCGCCATGCAAAATGCCGTCCCCCTTTCGCAGAATGCTTACAAGATCACCGTTTTTGAAACACTCATCAAAAGGGCGCTGCTGGAATTGGTTGCATAAAGGTCTATCCTGCAGGACAGTTTGTGTGCTTCCAATTTAGGCTCTGCTTTATTTTTCTGGCAAAATTAAACCGGATTTGTCAGTAGTGTGTTGTCCTGAAATAGGCTGGTACTTTTTCAAAAGAAAAAGGAGATCAATTTATAAGCAATTACAAAGATTCCTGAGAAGGACAAATGGAAAAACAGGTACAGTTAGGCCTTTAAGACCAAATTTGCTGAGAAGGGCTAGACCAGACCTTTACCTTAAAAACTGCTTAATGTTTCTTTCAATCCGTTCCAGTACACCTTCGGTGGGAACGCGCTTGAATTTTTCTCCGGTTACCTGTTCGTAAAGTTCAATATAACGCTCCGAAATACTGGTAATCACTTCATCAGTCATTTCAGGGACCTGCTGCCCTTCCTGACCCTGGAACCCGTTCTCCATCAGCCATTCACGGACGAATTCTTTGGAGAGTTGTTTTTGAGCTTCCCCTTTGTCAAAACGTTCCTGGTATTTGTCGGCATAAAAATAGCGGGATGAATCGGGGGTGTGGATTTCATCAATCAGGTATATCTGGTCGCCGATTTTACCAAATTCATATTTGGTATCCACCAGGATAAGCCCTTTGTCGGCAGCGATTTTTGTGCCCCTTTCAAAAAGTCTGCGTGTGTAATCTTCCAGTTTGGCATAGTCTTCAGGAGTTACCAAACCCTGACGGATAATCTCCTCTTTGGAGATGTCTTCGTCGTGGCCTTCGGTGGCTTTGGTCGTCGGGGTAACAATGGGCTCCGGGAAGCGTTGGTGTTCCTTCAAACCGTCTGCAACGGGAACGCCACAGATTTCACGGGCGCCTTTTTTGTAGGTCCGCCACGAGCTGCCGGTCAGGTAGCCGCGGATGATCATTTCCACGGGAAAAGGCGCGCAATAATGCCCGACGGTAACCATGGGGTCGGGGCTGGCGGTTTTCCAGTTGGGAACAATATCGGCCGTTGCATCCAGAAATTTTTCGGCAATCTGGTTGAGTACCTGCCCCTTGTAAGGGATGCCCCTGGGCAACACCACATCGAATGCCGATATGCGGTCGGTGGCGATCATCACCAGCAGTTGGTTGTCAATATTGTACACATCGCGTACTTTTCCGTGGTAAACATTTGTCTGTTTGGGGAAATGGAAGTCGGTCTTGATAATGGCTTCGTTCATGATTTACAAAATTTATTTAAGGTTGTTATACGCGTCAATAATTCTTGTTACCAGTTTGTGCCTCACCACATCCCTGCCGTCGAGGTACACAAAGCTGACACCTTTGATATTTTTCAGTATTTGTTCGGTTTGTAGCAGTCCCGATAGTGTTTTTTTGGGGAGGTCAATCTGCGTAATATCGCCGGTTACAATAAATTTGGAGGATTTTCCCATGCGGGTCAGAAACATTTTCAACTGGCTTTCGGAAGCATTTTGGGCTTCATCCAAAATAGCATAAGCGTTGCCCAAAGTCCGGCCACGCATAAAAGCCAAAGGGGCAATCTCGATGGTTCCGTCTTCAAGATAGGCCAGGAACTTTTGCATAGGCAACATATCCCGCAAGGCATCGTAAAGCGGTTGCAAATAGGGGTCCATTTTCTCTTTCAGGTCGCCGGGCAGAAACCCGAGGCTTTCACCAGCTTCGATGGCGGGACGGGTGAGGATAATCCTTTTGACTTCTTTGTTCTTCAGTGCCCGTACGGCGAGGGCGACGGCGGTGTAAGTTTTTCCTGTTCCGGCTGGCCCGATGGCAAAAAGCAAATCGTTCTCTGCACTCATTTCCACCATCTTTTTTTGGTTCACCGTTAGTGCTTTGATGAGTTTTCCGTGTCGTCCATAAACCAAAACGTCTTCGCCTTTGCGGCTTTGTTGACCGTTCTTCTCGTCTTCCCCCATGATTTGTGTCACCACATCTTCATTGATCTTCCCAAACCTGTCGAAGTGGAGCAGCAACAAATCAAACCGCTTCTCAAAGTCAATAACTTCTTTCTTTTCACCAATGAGTTTTATCATTTCCCCCCGTGCCACAATCTTAAGCTTGGGAAACAATTCCTTAATTTCATTCAGGTATTTATCACCGGGGCCATAAATGTCCAGCGGGCTTCCTGTATCCAGTCTTAAAATTGATTCGCTCATTAAAAAAGAAGGTTAGTTTGAAAATTTAATGATTTGAAAGTTTGAAAGTTTGGTAATGAAAACCAGTTTTCAAAAATATTAAAAATAAGTCCGTAAATAGGAACAAAAGGATTAATTTTGGTTTTTCGGAAGTGGACGGAATGGAGTTGACAACCTATTAAAAATCAGACATTCGGATGGCAATCATTACTTTGATCAGCGACTGGGGCGACAGTGATTATTATACAGCAGTTGTTAAAGGGAGCATTTACAAGCAGATGCCGGATGTTCAGATTGTGGACATTACCCATAATATCAAGGCATTTCAAATATCTCAGGCCGCCTACGTTTTGAGAAATACTTTTCCTGATTTTCCTGACGGGACGGTACATATTATCGGGGTGAACTCGGAGGAATCCATGGATCAGCCGCATACGGTTGCTTTTTACAAGGAACAATATTTCATTGGTACTGATAATGGGATTTTTTCGCTTCTTTTTGATGGTGAACCCGACAAAGTGATTGAGCTTGACATCCCTCAGGAAGCAGAGAGTTTCACTTTCTCAAGTCGTGACCGTTTTGCAAAAGCTGCGGTTCACCTTGCCGCTGGCGGAAAACTGGGGGAACTGGGGACGAAAAGGGATATGGTTAACCGCTGTATTGACTTCAAACCGATTCGCGAAAAAAACAGGATCCGTGGTGTTATAATGCATGTTGATCCTTACCACAACCTCGTGACCAATATTTCAAAAGCCATGTTTAATGGGATGGTTAAAAAACAATCTTTTCGGATATCCCTCAGGGGTGATAGCGTCAGCAGGATATGTGCGTCGTACGGTGATGTTTCTCCGGGAAACCTGGTGGCACTTTTTTCAAGCAACGGCATGCTCGAAATTGCCTTGAACGAGGGAGCGGCTGCACTTTTACTCGGGCTTAAAGAAGGCGATGCGATTATTGTTGAGGTGGGGGAGGCGGATGTCCATCTTTAGGTCTCAGTACCTAATCTCCAGTCTTCAGTCTCCCTGAAAACAAGATAAAGTAGCCAACCAATGAGCAGGCCCAAAACGGCTCCAGCAATTACATCACCGGGGTAGTGGACACCAAGATAAACTCTTGAATAAGCAATCAGTAGTCCCCAAAACAGCAGAGCTGGGGGCAGCCATTTGTGAACCTTGTGCAACAACAGGCTGATAAAACCTGCCAGGGCAAAGCTGTTTGCGGCATGTGACGAGACAAAACCATACTGCCCGCCGCATCCTGTTACGGTGTGTGCCAGCAGTTTTACTTCTTCGTTGTGACAGGGCCTTAAACGCTGGAATATATTTTTAAAAGCGTGCACCGAGAGCTGGTCTGCAGCAAGGATGATCAATCCGATAAAAACCAGCACCAGCCAGCTTTTCCATTTGTATTGCCTGACAATCAGATAAAGAAGCAGGATGTAAAGGGGCAACCATGATAATTTGCCGCTGGCAAAAACCATGAGGGCATCGAAAAACGGATTGTGCCACCCATTGATTAGCAAGAACAATTCAGTGTCGATGGTATTTAAATAGTCAATCATGAATTTAAGGTTCTCCTTGGTGCAGTACGGGCGCCCATCGAAACAGATAAGCCTGCCATATTAGTTCAACATCTCAATAGCCCGGGTTTTCATTTCGGTGTAAGTGATGTTGTAAGGATCGCGCTGAATGAGCAGGTTAGTATATTTTAAAGCTTTTTTTCCATGTCCTTTTTCCAGTGCTTTTTTTGCTTTCTTCAGGTAGTAATTATCATCGTTGCAGGCATGTCCGGGCATTTCCCCCTCACAAATAAAGAGGGCATCTTCCATATTTGTTTGCGTTCCTTTGACGATAAACTGGATGGGTATCTCGAAGCGGGAGTATTTTTCGTCAACACATTTGTTCCATTCGCCGCGTGTTGACCTGAAAAACCTTGTTAATTCATCGTTGGTGCCATACCCCAGCGAAGTTTTCATTTTTATTTCTTTTGGGATGCCTTCACAGTCAACCACCAGCGAAACCACAACAATACCCATGATGCAGTTCATCCTGGCAAGTTCCGGGTAAGAGACTGTCTTGTTGAACTTTTTCTCGAAACTGTAAAATCCCCCCTTGTAACGGTAATCTAATTGTTTTTTCAGGTTGGCTTTCCGGCTGGCAGCCGGAGTATCTGCTTCCTGGGCAATAGCAATGCCATTTAGGAAAAAAACAAAAACTGCCAGGCTCAGGGATTTCCATTTCATGTTCATGCTGTTTTTCAGGGTAAATGCAGTTGGTTGTTCTCAAATATCTTCACCTGAGGTTTCGATGGAACGGCTTCTCATTTCAAGGTTTTTCTTTATCTCTTCAAGTAAGGATTTTGTTCGTTTGAGGGTGTTGATAACTTCCAGTTTGCTTATTTCTTTGTTTTCTTTTTTGTTCTGCAGGTAGTCTTTCGCCCCCTGGATGGTCAGTCCCTTTTCTTTGATCAGGTGATAAACTATCTGGAAATTATCAATGTCTTTTCTTTTGTAATAGCGTGTTCCTTTCTCGCTTTTTTTAGGTCTGATAAAATCAAACTCCTGCTCCCAATAGCGAATAAGTGAAGTGTTAACTTTAAAAAGGCCGGCAACTTCTCCAATTTTGTAATACAGTTTCTCAGGCATGGTTTGCGACAATAAAGCTAGTCAAGTGATTGGTTGGGGAGTTTTGACAATTCCAGCAAAGTCTCGTATTCATCAGGTGTAAGGTCATTGAAAAAGTAGTAAATGGGATTCACTGTCCGTTTGTTTTTGCGGACTTCGTAGTGCAGGTGGGGGGCTGTCGATTTTCCGGTATTGCCCACCGTCGCAATAATCTGGCCGCGTTTGACCTTTTCCCCTTTTTTCACTTTAAACTCCTTTACATGAGCATAAAAAGTCTGATAGCCGTAGCCGTGATCAATTTCGATGGTGTTGCCGTAACCTCTTTTCGATCGTCTTGTTTTGATAACAACGCCTGTACCCGTCGAGTAAATAGGTGTGCCCTGTGGCGCAGAGAAATCTACGCCGGCATGAAACTTTTTCACCTTGTAGATGGGGTCGGGGCGGTAACCGTAGGATGAGGAAAACCGCTTCAGGTCCACATTGCTAACCGGTTGAATGGCCGGGATGCTTGCCAGCATTTTTTCCTTGTTGCGTGCCATTTCAAAAACCTCGTCGAAGGATTTCGACTGGACATAAACCTGACTGGCAATCCTGTCGAGTTTTTTGGTGGTAAGTATCAGGAGTTCCGAATTGGAGTAACCTTCCAGTTTGGCATAGCGGTCAATGCCACCGTAACCAGCCTGCCGGATGGATTTTGAAATGGGATCGGCTTCAAAAATCACACGGTAAATATTGTCATCTTTGTCAGCGAGTTCGTCCATTACTATCTGCAGGTGGTCGAGCCGGTCATTCAGTATCTGAAACTGTAGTTCGTATTGGGCAATTTCACGCTCCATCACCCTTTCTTTGGGTGAGCCGAGAAAAGTGTAAGCCAAAAAAATCAACACCACAGAAAAAGACATGGTGCTTATCAAAAACAAGAAAAAGCGGAATATCTTTTGTCCAATCGTCCGCCTGTGTTCCTCGTAAGCAAGGGTCTTGGTATTAAAGGTGTATCTGGTTCGGGCCATTTTAAACGAATAAATCGCATGGCAAAAGTAATTAAATCCCTAAATTTGCAGGCCTTAAGCCTTGATTTTATCAACACGCCCCAGTTAATAAGCTGAATATGAGATCTCCAGAAATACGAAAAGCTTTTCTTGATTTTTTTAAAAGCAAACAGCACGAAATTGTCCCTTCTGCCCCCATCGTGGTTAAAGATGATCCGACGCTGATGTTTACCAATGCCGGGATGAACCAGTTCAAGGATCTCTTCCTCGGCAACAGCCCCGTGCGCTACGCCCGTATTGCAGATACACAGAAGTGCCTGCGCGTTTCCGGAAAGCACAACGATTTGGAAGAAGTGGGACACGACACCTACCACCACACCATGTTTGAGATGCTCGGGAACTGGTCTTTTGGCGATTACTTCAAAAAAGAAGCCATCGACTGGGCATGGGAGTTGTTTACCGTGGTCTTCGGGATAGACAAGGACAGTTTGTACGCCACTGTTTTTGAGGGGGATGGGAATGATGGGCTGGCCTCAGACAGCGAGGCTTACCAATACTGGAAGCAGCACCTTCCCGAATCCAATATCTTGTTTGGCAGCAAAAAGGATAATTTTTGGGAGATGGGTGATACCGGTCCGTGTGGCCCCTGCTCCGAAATCCATGTTGATATTCGGCCGGAGGAAGAAAAAAAGAAAATTGCCGGACGGGATTTGGTCAACAAAGACCATCCCGAACTCATCGAGTTGTGGAACCTCGTGTTTATTGAATTTAACCGCCTCGCTGACGGAACACTGCAGCCGTTGGCCAACAAGCATGTTGACACGGGTATGGGCTTTGAACGACTGGCCATGGTTTTACAAGGGGTGCGCTCCAATTACGATACTGATATTTTTGTCCCAATTATCGAATCCATTGCCGAGCTCTCCGGAACTACTTATCATCAGGACAAGGAAAAAGACATTGCCATGCGGGTGATTGCCGATCACTTGCGGGCCGTTGCTTTTACCATTGCCGACGGGCAATTGCCCTCCAATACGGGTTCAGGTTACGTTATCCGCCGAATTTTGCGCCGTGCAGTCCGTTATGGTTTTACCTTCCTGGGGTTTGAAGCGCCTTTTCTTTACCGCTTACTGCCTGTTTTGCTTGAGCAGATGGGAGCGGCTTTCCCCGAATTGATAGTGCAGCAAAAGCTGATAGCTGAGGTGTTGAAAGAAGAGGAGTCAGCCTTTCTGAGGACACTTTCGCAGGGCATTAAGCGGTTCGAGCAGCAGGTCCGGAAGATGAAAGCGATGGATAATAAACCGGATGTGATCGACGGGATATTTGCTTTTGAACTGTTCGACACTTTTGGTTTTCCCATTGACCTGACCCAACTCATGGCGCGTGAACAGGGGCTTAAGGTTGATATGGACGGTTTTGCCAAAGGCCTCCAGGCGCAGAAAAGCAGGTCGCGGAAAGCAGCTTCCGTGGAAGCAGGTGATTGGGTTGAACTGGCACCGACAGGCCGGGAAACACTCTTTGTCGGTTACAACAAACTGGAAGCAAAAACCAGGCTGTTAAAATACCGGAAGGTGGTTTCGAAAAAGAAAACAATTTTTGAGCTCATCCTTGACCAAACACCGTTTTATGCCGAATCGGGTGGTCAGGTTGGCGACAAAGGCATGTTGATCAATGATAACGAAACCCTTCACGTTGTGGATACCAAAAAGGAAAACAACCAGGTTGTCCACTATGTTTTGGAGGAACCAAAATATTTTGCTGAAGGCTATTTCGCCCGGGTTGACAGGCTCAACCGTAAATTAATTGCAAACAACCACAGCGCTACCCACCTGCTTCATGCCGCCCTGCGGAAAGTGCTTGGCAGCCATGTTGAGCAGAAAGGTTCGCTGGTGGCAGCTGACCGGCTGCGTTTCGACTTTTCGCATTTTGCAAAGATGAGTGATGGGGAAATAAAGGGGGTGGAAAAAATGGTGAACGCCCGAATCAGGGAGAACATCTCGTGTCAGGTCAAAGAAGATCTTCGGCTTGAAGAAGCATCAGCCATGGGCGCGATGGCTTTATTTGGAGAAAAGTACGGCGATAAAGTGCGGGTAGTCGCCTTTGACCCTGAGTATTCCGTAGAGCTTTGCGGGGGCACCCATGTGGCTGCCAGCGGTGAAATCGGTCTTTTCAAGATAGTCTCCGAAAGCGGGATTGCTGCCGGTGTGCGCCGGATTGAAGCGCTTACTGCCGAAAAGGCTGAAGACTTTGTAGGTGCCCAATTGGATGTACTGAAAGCCATCAGGGCACATTTTAAAAACCAGCATGATGTGCTGCTGGCCGTGAGCAACCTGGTTGAGCAGGAGCATAAATTGCAGAAAGAAGTCGAACTGCTTCAAAAAGAAAAAGCCATGCAGGCCGCCGGGCAGATGTTTAAGCGGGCTGAAATTCTTGGGGGGTTGCACCTGATACGGGAAAAAGTACAAATGGATGTGGCACAGGCTAAAAACCTGTCGCACCAGTTGCGCAATATGGGGAAAGATGTTTATGTGGTGCTTGCATTGGTGAATGCCGGAAAAGTCAACCTCGTTGTCGCCTTGTCTGACGATTTGGTGTTGAAAGGAATGGATGCCGCAAAGATTATTAAGGAAATCTCACAATACATTCGTGGGGGGGGTGGTGGACAAGCCCACTTGGCTACGGCCGGAGGAAAAGATGCTTCGGGTATTGACAAAGCTTTTGCAGCTGCCGGAATGCTGGTGGAAGCTTAATAGTTTAGGATGTGCTGACAGCTGGTCGGGGGGAGCCCTAAACCTTACCTCAGGGGAAGCCGGATTTCGTACTGCACACCTTTTCCTTTCGAGCTAATAAGTCGCATTTCCCCCTTTAAAAAATCAATACGTGATTTTATCCCGGAAAGACCCAGGCTGCGCTCAGCATGCACTTCATCCTGATTAAACCCTCTTCCATCATCATTGTAGCGGATAAGCAATTCATCCACTTCTTTTTTCAAAAGGAAGCTGATCCGTTTCGCGCCGGCGTGCTTGAGGGTATTGTTCAACATTTCCTGAACAATGCGGTAAAGCATGATTTCCAGGTTTTCGTTCAACCGCTCACCCTCCAGTTCAATCCTGCAGTCCACCTCAATGCTTCCGGCATCTTCCACATTTTCAAAAACATCTTCCAGGGCTTCCTGCAGGCCAAATTTCGACAAGACACCCGGCATCATGTCGTGTGAGATTTTCCGGACTTGTCCACCGGCCTCTTTCAGCAGCTTGTTGGCTTTTTTCAATAGCTGCGCAATTTTTTCATCGGCACTGCTTTCTTCAATATTGGAAAAATGGATACTCGCTGTTGACAACAACACACCAATGCCGTCGTGCAGTTCCCGGGCGATGCGTTTGCGCTCATTTTCCTGTCCGACAAGGACTGACTGGGCAGCAAGGAGTTTCTGCTTTTCTTCGAGTTGCTGAATTCTTTGCGCGGCAATAATTTTATCTTTCCTGTTTTTCAAACGAATCAGGAAGATTATCAACAGCAATAAAATGACAAAGCAAAATATCGTCAGCAGAACGATTTTTAAATCCCGGTTATGGATTTCCTGCAGGGCATTTTCATTTGACAAACGAAGGATCTCGGCTTCATCTTTCTTCTTCTCGAACTCACTTTCGAGGTAGTAAATGGTTTCGAGCTTTTTTTCGTTGACAATGGAATCGTTAAGTTCCTTGCTCAACTTGTAGTTCGCCAGAGCGTTCTTTAAATCCCCACGCTCTTGCTGCATGGCTGCCAGGTTTTTGTAGCTGTGCGACAGGTGCTGAATATCGCCTGTTATTTGCGCTTTCGCGATAGTTTGCTTAAAGTAGCTCTCCGCTTCCGGCAGCTTCCCTTTGTCGAGATAATAATGGGCCATTTTGTACGTAGCATGTGTCTCAGTCCTGAAATTCTTCAGCCGTTCCGCAATTTGTAAGGCTTTGCTGATGTATGAAAAACTTAAATCAGGTTTGTGTTCCTCTTCATAAATTGCACCCAGGCTGATGTAGATAGCGGCGAGGGTTTCGTCATTGGGGTGCTTTTTGTTGAGTTCTATTATTTCCAGATAAGCCCGTTCGGCCTCGTTGTTTTTGTCCATAAAATAATAAGTGCCGGCAATATTCATGGAGGAAGTCATTGTCATGTAATGGTTTTCGGCTTTTTGACTTACCGTTCTGCATTTTACAAACAACTTCAGTGCTTTGTCATATTCTTTGTTGAATTGGTGGATAAGTCCGATGTTGTTCAAAACATACGCTTGCCGTTGTACATCGCCCATAAGGCTGTAAATACTTTCGGCCCGGTAAAAATAGCGCAAGGCCTCATCGTGCCTCCCAAGTTGCCTGTAAGTGCTCCCCAGGCTGTTGAGGGCTTTTGCCAGCCCAAAGCTGTCGGCGCAACATTCGTACTTTCGAATTGAAGTCAACTGGTATGAAAGCGCGGAGTCGTTTTCACCGACCCTCAGGTAATAATTGCCGATGATGGCTTCGGTGCGTGCCTGTTTTTCCAGAAAACCCTGCTGCCGGCAAATTGACTTTGCCCTGAATAAATCAGTTTTGGCCAAAGCGTATGCGCCACTATTTTTATAAGTGATGCCTTTACTGATTAATGCATCTGCGACTTTTCCCTTGTCTTGTAAAAGTAAGGCCAAAGCATAAGCCGAGTCGGCATAAAGCAAGGCCGAGTCGTAAACAAAGATGGACCTGAAATCTTTTGATTGTTTGATGAATTTATAGAAGCGCTGATTTTCACCAGTTTCCGTTTTCGGCCCTTCATGCTGCCGGCACGAAAGCAGCGTGGTGCCAATAACAAGAATGAGCAAAACTACAGATGGAACCGGCTTGTACTTAAACATCTTTATTGGTATGTTTTCAACTCATCCAAGCGGAATACGAATTTCGTAACTGACACCTTTCCCTATCGAGGAATTAAGTTTCATCTCCCCCTTTAAGAAGTCAACACGTGATTTTATTCCGGAAAGCCCTAAGCTGCTTTCCGGCAGAACATCTTCCTTGTTGAAGCCCTTTCCATCGTCGGTGTAACTGATCAGCAATTCACCAATTTCTTTTCTCAAAAGGAAGCTGATCCGCTTTGCGCCGGCGTGTTTGAGGGTGTTGTTCAACATTTCCTGAACAATGCGGTAAAGCATGATTTCCAGGTTTTCGTTCAATCGCTCACCCTCCAGTTCTATCTTGCATGCCACCTCAACGCTTCCGGTGTCTTCCACATTTTCAAAAACATCTTCCAGTGCTTCCTGCAAACCAAATTTCGACAACACACCCGGCATCATGTCGTGCGAGACTTTCCGGACTTGTCCACCGGCCTCTTTCAGCAGTTTGTTGGCTTTTTTCAATAGCTGCGCAGTTTTTTCATCGGCACTGCTTTCTTCAATATTGGAAAAATGGATGCTCGCTGTTGACAACAACACACCAATTCCGTCGTGTAGTTCCCGGGCGATACGTTTGCGTTCGTTTTCCTGCCCGACAATGACAGATTGGGCTGCCAATAGTTTTTGTTCTTCTTCCAATTGGCGAATCCGTTGCCCGGTAATTATTTTATTCTTCTTGTTTTTTAAGCGGATAAAAAACAAGATGCCAAGCAGTAAAATCACGATGCAAAAGATAGTGACCGAAAGAATTTCCAGGTCTCTGTTCTTAATTTCCTTTAGGGCATTTTCATTTGACAAACGGAGAATCTCGGCTTCGTCTTTCTTCTTCTCGAACTCACTTTCGAGGTGGTAAATAATTTCAAGCCTTTTCTCATTGATGATGGAGTCGCTCAAAGCATTATACCTTTTGAAATAGACGAGTGCCAGGGCATAATCCTTGTTCTTCTCGTAAAGAACTGATAAGTTCTTAAGGGCATTTGACTGGCCATAAAGGTTTCCAAACTCTTTTGACAGGGAGTCAGATTTCTGGTAATACCTTATGGATTCCCGGTTGTTACCTTTATGCGAATAATAAATCCCAAAATGATTGTAGGCCTGAAGCTCTGTGCTAAAGTAATTCTTGTCTAACGCAAGTTCCAACGCTTTTTTCATGTACTCAATGCCCTTCTCTGGTTGCGCATTTTCCGCATAAACTTCGGCAAGGTTGGCATAACATTTTGCCAATGTCTCGCTATCGTGTGATTCTTTACACAGATCGATAACCTCGAGAAAAGTACTTTCAGCTTTGTCAAACTGTTCCAGGCAATAATATATCAGTGCAATATTCATGGACGACGACCTCAACATTTGGTTATTTTCGGTTTTAATGCTCGTCGTTTTACATGTCTGGTACATTTTAAGTGCTTCTTCGTATTCATCTTTTGAGTTTTGGGCATGGCCAAGATTAAGATGGATGTTGCCAATGTTAAGCAAAACGTAGGCCTGTCTCCGCACATCGCCCATCTGTCCGTAAATAACTTCTGCGCGCAGGTAGGCAGTTAGGGCATCATCCAGCCTGTTCATATTTTTCGCTGCATTTCCCAGGCCGTTTAACGACAAGGCCAGTCCAAGGCTGTCATTCGCTTCTTCTTTCAGCTTAACAGCATTTTTCAGGTAATAGATGGCTGAATCATTCTTGCCCAGTTTAACATAAGTTTTGCCAATGATTGATTCGGTATAGCCCTGTAGTTTAACATCACCCGTTCGAATGCATATTAATCTTGCAGGAAATAACCAGGCCATCGCCGAATCCGGTTCGTTGTTGTTTTTAAAAATAGTGCCTTTGCGTGCCATGGCTTCGGCAGTTTTTCGCTCATCCTTTAAGTTGATCGAATAGGAGATGGCAGAATCGCTGTAGAGAAGGGCCGTGTCGAAGGCGAATGTGTACTCGTAGGCTTTTGACCGGGTCAGATAATCCTCAAACTGTTCATTCTCTAACGAAGAAGGATCAGGCCCTGCCATTTGTTGACATGAAAACAATAGCAGTAAATTGGCGCATGCAATCAGGAGCGTGAGCCTGGTTGATTGTTGCTTAAGCATCTTTTAAGTTTATGGTGGTTTGCAAAGTAGTTGAAACTAAATGTGTGAAAAGGGATAAGGTTTAATCTTCTTTGTAGTCATTTGCATCAACAGTTCTTTTTTCTTCACCACCGCTAAACAGCAAAACAAATTTAGTCTGATGGTTTTCATCGTAATCTGTGCTCAGGGTGATGTTGGCGTCGGCTTCTATTGATGCCAGGCTGGTGGCTGTGCCGCTGCATTGCGTTACTTCGAAGGTAGCCACTGCCAGGTTGTTGTTCACTGCCACAAAGCCGACGGTTGCCAGGCTGCAGTTGTTGGGCACTTCACAAACAATATGTGCACGAAGCGCCCTTTTTGGGTTACTTGCGCTGTAATAAACAATTGCATCAGTAATACTTGGTTCCATGTTTGAAGGTTTTTAATTAGACAATTTCATTTTCGATGGCCCATTTTATAAGGCCGGCCATATTTTTAACGCCCACTTTCAACAAAAGGTTCGAGCGGTGGGTTTCAACAGTATGCGGGCTGATGCCGAGATGTCCGGCTATTTCCTGTGTGTTTTTTTCCAGATAGATTTGTTGCAGTACTTCCATTTCACGTTTGCTCAAATCAGGAATAAAATAGCTGGAGCGTTTTTTGGGTTCAGACCCGGAAAACACACTGGGCAGTTCACTGCTCAAAAACAAACCACCCTCATGCACGAGTTTGATGGCTTGTAATATTTCGGATGCCGCCGAGTTTTTGAGCAGGTAACCGTTGGCACCCGATTTAAGAATTTGCTTGACAAACCGTTTTTCGTCATATTGTGAGAAAGCCAGAACTTTGATTTTCGGATATCGCTTCTTCACCAGTCTTGTGGCATCGATGCCATTCACCTCCGGCATGTTTACGTCCATCAGGATGACATCAGCTTTTTGTTTCCTGAGCAGTTTGAGCAGTTCGGCACCATCATGCACCTCAGCCACAAGGGATATTTCCCCCTCTTTTTTCAGTATCGTTCTCAGTCCGTCGATAATCACGGGGTGGTCGTCGGCAATGATTAGTCGGATCATGTTGGTTTTTTTCGGCAATTTACAATTATTTATTTGATTTGTGAGTGGAATTGACAGGCTGCGTTTAGCAGTGCCGTATTCCCGGCTTTCGACTTGCTAAATCGTTTATTCGGACTCAATTATGTTTTTCCACATTGCAGGCTCATTCGCAGGTCTCATGCTTACATATACGGGCTTGAGGTTTTGGTCCTGGCAAAACGGAACGCTCAGAAGCAACAACATGGCGATGTTTGGGTGCTTTTTATTTTTCATTGTTCGGAGAATTAGTCATCTCAAAAATAATTTCACCACCATTCATTATTTCCTGGTGTGCTAATAATGTTCCCTCTAAAACCTTGCCGTTAATAGTCACCTTCTTCACATAAACATTCTCTTTGTCCTGATTCTTTGTTTTGATGTTGAAGATTTTTCCATTTCCTAAATGTATTTTTGCTTCTTTCACCAAAGGGCTTCCCAACGCATAATACGGGGAACCGGGAGTAACCGGGTACAACCCTAAAGAACTGAAAATATACCATGCACTCATCTGACCTGCATCATCGTTGCCACAGAGCCCTTCAACCGTAGGGGCATACATGGTATTCATAATCATACGGACACGCCCCTGGGTTTTTTCCGGGTGCCCCGTCCAATTATATAAATAGGGGATATGGTGCCCCGGCTCATTTCCGTGCACATAATTACCGATGATGCCATCCCGTGTAATATCTTCGTGGTGTTCGATGTATTTGTCTTCAATTTTCATGGTAAAAAGTGAATCCAGATGTTGTGTAAAACGTTCCTTTCCTCCCATCATATCTATCATTTTCCCAATGTTTTGCGGTACATACAAACCATAATTCCAGGCGTTCCCTTCAATAAAACCCTGCCCGTGTGTATCCATCGGGTCAAAATCTTTCCTGAAAGTTCCATCTGCCAGTTTTGGTTGCATATAGCCGGTTTTTGGGTCAAACACATTCATATAATATTGGGAGCGATTCATAAATGCATTCTCTATGGAAGTATCGCCAATCTTTTTCGCCATTTGTGCAATACACCAGTCGTCGTATGCGTATTCCAATGTTTTGGAAACCGAGGAATGACTCCTGTCATCAGGCACATATTCATAATCAATGTAATCGCCCAATCCATCAAAATAGCGTACGTTCGCCGTATTTACAGCAGCTTGTAAAGCCCGGTCATGATTAAAATCACCAACATTCTTAACTATGGCATCTGCAATTACTGAAGTTGCATGGTAGCCGATCATACACCAGTTTTCATTTGCGTAATGGCTCCAAACGGGCAACATGTTGTGTACACTTTCATCATGATGCGCCAGCATTGATTTTATCATGTCGTTGTTGCGTTCCGGTTGGATAATGTTGAATAAGGGGTGCAAAGCACGGTAGGTGTCCCAAAGTGAAAAGATGGTATAATTTGTAAAGCCATCAGACGTATAAATATTTTGGTCCAGTCCCCTGTAATTGCCATCTGCATCTTCATATAGAATAGGCGAGAGGCTGGCGTGATACATTGCAGTGTAAAAGACAATTTTATCGTCTTCGCTCAGGGTGGCAACTTCTATTTTCGAGAGTTCTTTATTCCATTTAGTACGGTTTTCTTCCCTTGTTTTATCAAAACCCCAATGCGGGATTTCGGCTTCTAAATTTTTTAATGCCCCATTTGTACTTACCGGGGAAAGTGCAAATTTAATTTTGATCTTCTCACCTTCCTTTGTTTCAAAGTTGAAATAAGCCCTGATATTTTTCCCGGCCATTTCCGGGAAATTCCCGTCTTGTTTGAAGCGCCTGTAAAACCCGTCATAGATTACTTTGTCGTACTTTTTGTGACCATAACTTTTAAAGGGCCTGGAAAATTGCATGGCGAAAAATACTTTTCTGGTTCTTGCCCAGCCCTTGGTTTGTCGGTAACCGGTAACCAATGAATCATTCTCTACACGAATAAAAGTCCATACATTTTTGTTGTCGTGATGATAGACATTGTATACCATATCCAGAATAATGTGCGCCTCATCTGTTTCAGGAAAAGTGTATTGATGAAAACCGACACGTTCGCTGGCAGTAAGCTCAGCTTTTATCCCGTAGCTATCCAGATCTACTTTATAGTACCCGGGTGCAGCCTCTTCGCTATCGTGTGAAAACACAGAGTAAAAACCTCCCCCCCCCTTAGCATTTAATGGCTCAAGAATCAGGTTTCCGCTTGTTGGCATCACCAGGAAGTCGCCTAAATCAGAATGCCCCGTACCACTAAAATTGGTATGCGAAAACCCTATAATTGTGGAATCCCGGTATTGGTAACCTGCACAGTATTCATAGGTATTGCTGTTATAACTGCCATCGTCATTAAACATGACTTCAAAATTGGTTTGCGGGCTTAATTGTACCATTCCAAATGGGGCAACAGCCCCGGGGAAAACATGCCCCATTTTACTGGTTCCGATAAGCGGGTTCACATATTGCGTAAAATCTGTTTTTGTTGTTTCGTTGATATTAAACTTTGTAGTCGGGTCTTTTTTAGTACAGGAACTTAAAAGGACGATAACGGAAAAGGTTATGGGGATTATCTTTTTCATGGTTAATTGCAATTACCCCAGGCTGGTAGGGCAGTGGTGTGTGCCGCTGTCATTTTTTATTGTTTCTGTGCACGAATGTATTAATTTATGAAACATAATGTTCCTGTTTTCATTAATTACGGTATGCAGTACGAGCCATTGATGTGGTTAGTGGTTATTCTTTCTTTTTATTTGTTTCAAGTAACCAATTAAATACATTCTTATGCCTTATTCCAGTCCTATTCTTTATAAATGAATCTGTTGTAAGCAAGTATTTTGGATAATTATCACTAATTTTTTCTAATGCCCCAAACTCATGCTCAACGGTACTTTCGTTTGTCATTTGCCATGCTACTTGATAATATTCTATTTTGCCTGATGGATTTTTACAGACAAAATCCACTTCTGTATTTCGTGCAGTACCGGTCCATACTTTATTTCCTCTATGTATTAGTTCCAGATTAACAATATTTTCTAAAATATGCCCTCGTTCTGCAATTTTCTCTTTCCCTGCCAAAATATTCAACAAACCCGTGTCCACTAATTTCTCAAACAATGGTATGTTTTGATCAGTTACACGCTTTGTCAATTTGCGTTTTCCCCATTAACCACAACTACCTCATCAACACCACCTGTTACATTTATCCCCACTGTACCTGCCGTTCTTCAGTCTTGTGACAGAAAAAAACAAATGGCATACAAGTTCGTGTGTTTTCCCGGTCATTTTATCTCTTGTGTTTGTCCCATGACGGGATACTGTTTTGCGATAAGGCGTTTTTTTCGCTGCTCAATTCAGCAGCAGGGCAATGTCGGCATTTAGGGCGGCATTTACTTTAATGGCTTTTATGCCGCGGGGCAGCAAGTCCATCTGGTAAACCACGGCGATGTCCCATTCTATTCTTTTTGCCAGCCCGTTTGCCGGTTTTTGTATGACAAAGTTGAATTCGAGAATGCCATCTGTCAGTTCTTCATCCTGGTCGCCGGTCCGAAGAAGGACCGGAACGCCGGTAAGCCCGTTTTCAGAAACGCCACTGGCCTTGATGATAAGCAGCCTGCCCCATTCATCCGACTCGGCGTTTACCTTCAGGTATTTTAGAAAGTCAACTTTTGTGTTTAGTCCGTTGTTGCTGTTGTTGGCGTACATTAAAAGATAGTAGGAAAGCGTGTTTTACATTGCCCGTGTTTTCCCTGTATTAGTTTCAATTCCCGGGATAAAATATCATTGCAAAATAAAAACAAAATAGTTGCTTACAACTACATGTAAACAGCCATTAAAAAAAACTGGTGGTTTTCAGCGATGCGGGAGAAAGTTTTTCGTAGCTGACGTCGAAAAAAAGAGCGGGAAAAAACGTTTTGAGAAGCGGCTAAATCGTCCGCATCGATTCTTCGGGCAGCCAGCCCACGCTGCCATCGGGGATTTTAATTTTTACCCAATGTTCCACCTGGTCCATGATCTTAATTTTGGTTCCTTCGTGGACCACGAACAAATCGACGGCATTGGGTGTTGGTGAGCTTTTTACGGTAATGGTGGGTGTAAAAACAATCGCTTCCTTGTGTGTTTTGCTGAAATAATATTTCTGCGAAGCCAGGCCGAAAGTGCCCATGGTGAGCAAGAGCAAAAGCAAGGCAGTATAAAAGGAAAACTTTTTGGTGCCAGTTGATTTTGTCAGCACAAAGACCCCGATAAAAAACAGGAGTGCCAGCCAGGTTAAAACCGAAATGATGGTCCAGGTGTTGGCATTGAAGAGGTTGTAAAAGTAATTCCACCAATGTTGGTAAAACAGTACCGGAACCCTTTCTATTTTATCAACAATCATGCTGTTGGCAATGCCAAGGTTGTAGGCGATATCATTGTCGTTGGGTGCCAGCTTTCTTGCTTTTTCGTAATACAGGATGGCAGCGGCCAGGTCGTTGTTCTTGAAATATGCATTGCCCATGTTGTAATAAAGGGCCGCCGATTCCATTTCTTCATCAACAAGCCGGTTGTAACACACCAGGGCCGAATCGTAGAGCCCTTCGTTGTAGGCAGTGTTGCCGGCATTCATCAGCAATTGTGTGTCGCTTGCGCCGGCATTGAAAGAGTGGGCGATTAAAAAGAGCGCAAGTAAAGCTGTAAGCTTATTAAACTTAACAAAACCAGCAAAAACGGACTGGCCGTTTTTTTCCTGACAGCTTGGTCCGTATGCTGTTTTAGCGTGATTAATTGTCTGCGACAGTTGTTTCATTTCAATCCTGTTTCAATGCTTTTTCCGCCTGCGTGATGGCATGCATGGCTTCGTCAAAGATGGTTTTCATCTTACCACTTGCATCGCCGGGGGCAAACCTGGCAAACTCAATATTGTTCAGGGTGTTGACAAAGTTATTGCTTACTTCCTCGCTTACGCCTTTTGTTTTCAGGCTTTCCCTTACCGTTTCCACGGAAAGGACAGACTGCTTGATGCTGAACTTGTCGGCAATGTATCCCCATAAGGCCTGCGCAATCTCCTCATAAAACCCTTTGTCGTCGCCGGCATCTTTCAGCTTTGCTGCTTTTTGCAGACGGGCTTTTGCTACTTTGTTGGCTTTTCTGGTTTTCATCATCCCCACATCCCCACGTTGTTTTTCATGTCTTTTCCACAAAGTGATGAAAAGCAACAGCAAGACCGGTGGCAGTGCCATCATCAGGTAATAGGCAGTCGAAGCAAACAGGAACTCACCGGATTTGCGGAGCTCTGTTTGTGCTGTTTTGATATGGCGGATGTCGCGGCCGATGAAGCGGATGTCTTCCTGCGCAGAAGAACTGTAGGTGATGCCCCCTGAATTACTGTCTCCTTTTCCGACCTGAATATTATAGGTTTCGGAAGAGAAACTGTGGTACTGCTTGTCCTGGGGGTTGAAGAAGCTGAAGCTGACAGGCTCGATAACAAAATCTCCCGCATTGCGGGGAATAGCAAGGTACTCAAACTTTTTCCGCCCGCTGATACCACTTTCGGATGTGACAATATTGCTGCTGACTTTGGGTTCATAAGTTTCAAAGTCAGAGGGAAAATGAACTTCCGGGGCATCGATAAGTTCCAGGTTTCCTTTGCCCGAGATGCCGATGGTGAGTGTGAGGGCTTCGTTGGCTTTGAGCTTGCTGTTGTCGAGCTTGTCGGTAAAGCTGAAGTTTCCCACGGCACCGCTAAAGTTTTCCGGTTTTCCTTTTTGTGGCAGGGGTTTTACCTGCAAAGTAATGGGTTTTGTCCGAAGGGTGGTCTGCACATTTTTTACGTTTCTGTTGAAAAACGGGTCGTTGAAAAAGTCTTCAAAGGGGTCGTTGCTGCGCCGCCGTTTCTGTTGGGTACGCAACTGGACAACACATTCCATCTCGGTAGGTTCGATGGTCAGTTTGCCGGTTTTTTGCGGAAACAGGGCATATCTCCCAATGACAGCCGTAATGTATTCTTCACCGTTGATGATTGTAGTGGATTGCTTGTACTGGGTGTTGTCGTCCGTCAGGCTTTTGGACCAGAAACCACGAAATGAGGAGGCTTTTTTCATGGAAAGGTTGGACACCGGGACCTTGGTGTAGATACGGAACGTAACAATTATCTGTTCGCCGAGGTAGGGGGCTTTGTTACTGACAAAGGCTTTGATGTACACGTCGTCGCTTTGTACAATGCCCTCGCTTCCGCCCTGCGTACCGTCAGCTGTTTTTGCCTGTTGAGCTGTGCTGCCATTGACGACCCTTATTTTAATACCGTTTGATTTATAAATTTTTCCTTTAACCTTGACCGATGCAGGTGGGATCACTACTTCTCCCTCTTCGGTTGCCTGTACCACGAATGTGTAACTCTGCGTGTATTTTTGCTGATAGTTTCCGTTAATGATTTGAATGCTCGAACTGCTGGAGGTGTTGGGGCCTGAAAGCCGCTGGAGTTTACCAAAATCGGGCGCGACAAAATTGCGGCCCTCAGTATTTAGTTCGTAAACTACGCGGAACCTTTCCCCCACTTTGACAACCTGCTTGCTTGTACCCACCAAGCTAACTTCCCCGTCAGCAAACACAAAGATTTGCGCTGCAAGCAAAATAGCCAGTATCAGGAGTTGCTTTGCCTTCATTTCGTCTGAAAATATTTTGTCAAAAATATCATTTAATCTGTTATGAGTTGGTCGCCGGTTCTCCCTCTTCAATCTTCAATCAGCAGTCGGGAGGCCTTCGGTATTCAATGCCCATCACCAATCAATCTCTGTCTTTTTCGATTTGGCCGCTTTTGCTTTCTCTTTTTGCAGTTTTTGTAAAGTCTTTTTCTCATCGTTTTTTAAGGCATCCAGCATTCGCTGCGCATCTGCCTTTGATATCTGCTGTGGCTGCTGCTGGTTCTTGTCTTTTTGTTGATCACCTTTGTCGCTTTTGTCTTGTTTATCCTTGTTCTGATCCTGTTTGTCCTGCTCCTGTTTTTTGTCCTGATCTTTATTCTTGTCCTTGTTCTGGTCTTTGTTTTTATCCTTGTTCTTGTCTTTGTTTTTATCCTTGTTCTTGTCTTTGTCCTTATTTTGGTCCTGCTTTTGTTGCTGTTCCCTGAGTTTTTTTTGCGCGTAGGCGAGGTTGTATTTTGCATCCTGATCATCAGGTTTCAAGCGCAAAGCGTTTTTGTAGGCCTCAATACTTTCTTTGTATTTCTGTTCTTTCATCAGGCTGTTTCCGAGGTTGTAATACGCGCCGGCTTTGGCCTTTTCCTGTTGTGCCCCTTCCGCTGCTTCGCTAAACAACTTGCCCGACTCTGCATAGTTTTCCTGTTTGTACATGGCATCGCCCAGGTTGAACGTGCCTTTAAAGTAACCGGGTTTTTCCGACAGTGCTTTCCTGTACTCAATTTCGGCTTCCGAAAAGTTACCTTCTTCAAACTGACTGTTCCCTTCACGGACCATTTTTTTCTCGCTTTGGGCGGAAAGTCCGGGGGTCAACAGGCCGAAGATGGACAATATGATTAGATGCCGTTTCATTTTCCTTCTTGTTTTCCGAAGAAATCAAATTTGTGAGCCCAACGTGCCCTGCGGCGCGCAATGAGCAATTCCGTAACCATCAAAAAGAATGCCAGGGCTAGGTAAATCTGAAAGCGGTCTTCGTAGTCGGTGAACTGCCTGGTTTCAATCTCTTTTTTGTCAATCTGGTTGATTTCTTCAAATAGTTTTCTCAATCCGGTACTGGCGTTATTTGCCCGGGCATAAGCGCCGTTTCCGGCGGCTGCAATTTGTCGCAGCATATCTTCATTCAGTCTGGTTACCACGGTTTTGCCTTCACGATCTTTTTTGAACCCTGTCCGGTTTCCGTAGCTGTTGTAAATGGGTATTGGCGAACCTTCCGGCAACCCCATCCCAACAGTAAACACTTTAATTCCCTGTGCGGCAGCATTTTCAGCTGCACCTATGGCATCGTCTTCGTGGTTCTCGCCGTCAGTAATGACGATGATGGCCTTGTTGTGTTCGGTGTCGCCAAAGGATTCCGTCGCCATGTTGATGGCTTCACCAATGGCTGTACCCTGCGTGGGAACGATTTTGGTGTCAACGGCAGATAAAAATAATTTGGCCGCAGAGTAGTCTGTGGTCAGGGGCAATTGCTTGTAGGCGTTTCCGGCAAAAATAATAATGCCGATACGGTCACCTGTCAGTTTGTCAATCAGGCTGGAAATGGCCATTTTGGAACGTTCGAGCCGGTTGGGCTTGATGTCTTCTGCCAGCATGGAATTGGAAACGTCGAGCACCAGCATCAGGTCGATTCCTTCGCGTTTTACTTTTTCCAGTTTCGAGCCGATTTGCGGATCGGTAATACCAACAACCAACAGCACGAACGCCAGGAGTACCAAAATAAACTTGAACCGGGGCTTGCCCTTTGACACCTGAGGCATGAGCAGGGAAATGGTTTTTTTGTCGCCAAAACGTCTGCCGGCCCGTTTCTTCCAGTTGTTGTAAAACCAAAAGGCAAACAGGAAAAAGAACACCAGCAAAAGCAGGTAAAAGTATTCCGGATGTGCAAATCTGACCATTCGTTTTAATGCTTAAATGATTGAATGCTTATAAGCAATTTTTTTCTGTTTTCTGTCTTAAGTTTCACCATCTTAATTAAGACGCTTCCGGGAGCTACGTACACCGGAAGGTCTTTTGTCTTTCTTAGGGCAATAGCTTAAAATACAAATACCTTAACATAATTTCCACTATAAAAATTGCCAAAGCCCAAAGGGCAAAAGCAAGGAACATCTCGTGTTTCTTCCTGAATTCCGTGATGTCGATTTTAGACTTCTCGAGCTTGTCGATCTGGTCATAAACTTCACGCAAGCCTTCATTATCAGTTGCCCTGAAATACTGTCCACCGGTCAAAGCAGCAATCTGTTGCAACAGTTCTTCGTCAATCTGCACTTCCATTTGTTGCAGGCTGATTCTCCCAAACTGATCCTGGACGGGGTAGGGGGCGTAGCCTTTCGACCCGACGCCAATGGTGTACACCCTTATGCCAAACATCTTTGCCATTTCGGCCGCCGAAAGCGGGTCGAGCGAACCGGAATTGTTTACCCCGTCAGTAAGTAAAATGATTACCTTCGAGATAGCATCGGAATCTTTCAGCCGGCTGACAGCGGTTGCCAGGCCGTCGCCAATGGCCGTTCCGTCTTCGATCATGCCGCTTTTTACTTCCCTGAACAAATCGTAAATCATTTGATGGTCAGTAGTCAGGGGAACCTGCGTAAATGCTTCGCCGCTGAAAATAACGAGGCAAACCCTGTCGTTTGGTCTTTTCGCGATAAATTCCTTTGCAACTTCTTTGGCCGCTTCAAGGCGGTCGGGTTTAAAATCGCGGGCCAGCATACTCCCCGAAACGTCGAGGGCCATTACGATGTCAACGCCTTCGATGTGGATATTTTGTTTTGAAGAAGTGGACTGTGGGCGCGCCAGGGCAACAATAAGCAAAGCGAGGGCGATAATGCGCAGGACAAACAAAGCGTGAACCAACCATGTTTTCGGGCTCTTTGGCATATCGCTAAAAACACGGAGGCCGGAAAAAAGCACATCCGGATGGCTGTTTTTGTTCCGGAACCAGTACCAGGCAATCAGCAGTGGAATGACCAGCAGCAGCCAGAAATATTCAGGGTTTGCCCATGTGTCAATTCTCGGGATCATTTGCTTTCTCCTGTTTGTGGTTGAACATCATCGGTATTTCCGTTTTCTTCTGCGACTTTCGCTTTGGTTTCGTTGACAAAATCAATGCAATGATCTAGGCTCAGGTCGTTTTCGAGTGCCGTGGGCTGTGCTTTTGCAAACTTGACGAGGTCGGCCAGTTGAAGGGAAGTGCCCAGTTTGTCCATTACTTCTTTGTTGATTTTCTGCTTCTTCAGCGCTTCGAGAATCTCGTCGGTTGTCATTTCCGGTGCGTCAAAATGGAACCGGCCCTCCATATACTCCCTGATAATATCGGTCAGCTGAGAGTAGTACAACTTCAAGCGGCCCTGTTGCCAAATCTTCGCCAGTCGCAGCTCATCGAGTTTTTTGATAGCCGTAACATGTGGCGGTGGCAAGGGTTTGGGCTTACGGACAAAAACCCCATGATTTTTCTTGCGTTTCGTGAGGTAAAGTACCAGCAGTCCGATAAGAACAGCCACCACAAGGGCCAGTAAAAGCCAGGGCAATATCTCCCTGAAAGTGTAAGGTTCCCTGATGGGGCCTTTGATGACCTTGAAATCTTGCGCTGTGTCAACAAGCGGGGTGTACACCTGCAGGAACAATTTGTTGGTGATGGCCGAATGAATAGTTGTGTCGTCCTTCTGCCGGTACAAAAATGTAACAGGGGGTACTTCGAAAAAACCGGAATCGAAAGAAGTAATGCGCAAACGTTGCCTGAGGGTCAGTTGGTTAGGTTCTGACAGTGTGTCAATTGGGTAGCTTCCCAATACCTCGATGTGGCTGGTAAGGGTATCGGTAATCTGTGGCCAGCCCAACAGGTAATCATCAGGCATGCTGATGCCGATCTCGTAGTTGACCTGATCACCAATCATGATGGCAGTACTGTCGACAGAGGCAAATGCTTCCACATTTTGTGCCCGCAATGCCGTTGAAAAGGTAGTTGCCAGCAAAAACATCAGGATGTAGAATTGTCTTCTCATTTTATCTTCTTGCTTCCCTCTTTTTAAATAAGTTGATCAGTGGTTTCACGTAATCTTTACCAGTGTAAACCTTTACCATATCTACGCCATTGCGTGAAAGAAGCATGTCGAGTTCGGCGCGTTTTTTCCTTGTCCGGTTCCCGAAGTGCGCACGTACCCTTGCGCTGCCGGTGTCGACCCATATTTTTTGGCCGGTCTCCGCGTCCATCATGCGCACCAGACCCAGGTCGGGGATTTCTGTCTCCCGGATGTCAGTTACGCGCACGGCAATCAGGTCATGGCGGAAATTGGCAATTTGCAGGGCTTTGTCGAAACCCTCATCCATGAAATCGGAAATCAGAAAAACAGTGGCTTTCTTTTTAATGGCGTTGGTCAGGTACCGCAATGCTTCCGAGATATCGGTCCCTTTACTTTCTGCCTTGAAATCGATCAACTCGCGGATGATACGCAAAATATGGGAAGTGCCTTTCTTGGGTGGTATGAACTTTTCAATTTTGTCGCTGAAGAAAATGACACCCACTTTGTCGTTGTTGTTGATGGCCGAGAAGGACAAAACGGCAGCGATTTCTGTTACAAGGTCTTGTTTTAACTGGCTTTGCGTGCCAAAGCTGTTGGAGCCCGAAACGTCAATCAGCAGCATGACAGTCAGTTCGCGTTCCTCTTCAAAAATTTTAATAAAAGGGTGGTTAAAACGGGCGGTTACATTCCAGTCGATATTCCTGATGTCGTCGCCGTACTGGTACTCGCGCACTTCACTGAAAGCCATACCCCTTCCCTTGAACACGCTGTGGTATTCGCCCGAAAAGATCTGATTGGACAAGCCGCGTGTCTTGATCTCGATCTTTCTTACTTTTTTGAAGATGTCTTTGGCGTCCATTGTTGTTTCGGGTTGCAGGTTACGGGTTGCAGGTTACGGGTTGCAGGTTACAGGTTACGGGTTACGGATTTGGAGTTTGAACTTTATACTTTGACCTTCAACTTTAAACTTCTTACGGCACTTCTACTGTATTCAAAATCTCATTAATAATATCCTCACTCGTTACATTCTCTGCTTCGGCTTCGTAGGTGAGGCCGATGCGGTGGCGCATCACATCGTGGGCTACGGCACGGATATCTTCGGGGATGACATAACCACGGCGTTTGATGAAAGCAAAGGCTTTGGCAGCGAGCGCCAGGTTAATGCTTGCCCTGGGCGAAGCACCGTAAGCAATCATGTTTTCAAACTGGCCCAGTTTGAAATCTTTTGGATATCGTGAGGAGAAAACAATGTCGGTGATGTAGTTTTCAATTTTTTCGTCGAGATAAACTTCCCTGACAATGGCACGGGCTTTCAGGATTTCTTTTGTTTTCAAGACTTTGTTAGTCGTGGCCTGTGCGCCGGTAATATTCTGGCGAAGGATTATTTTTTCCTCATCCTGTTTCGGGTAGTTGATGACGACTTTCAGCATGAAACGGTCAACCTGCGCTTCGGGCAGCGGATAAGTCCCTTCCTGCTCAATGGGGTTTTGTGTAGCCATCACCAGGAAAGGTTCGTCCAGTTTAAAAGTAGTTTCACCAATGGTTATCTGACGTTCCTGCATGGCTTCCAGCAAAGCGCTCTGCACTTTGGCGGGTGAACGGTTGATCTCGTCGGCAAGGATGAAGTTGGCAAACAGCGGCCCTTTCTTCACTACAAACTCTTCTTTTTTCTGACTGTAAATAAGCGTTCCCAAGAGGTCGGCGGGTAACAGGTCGGGGGTGAACTGAATGCGACTGAATTTAGCATCGACAACATTGGCCAGCGAAGTGATGGCCAGCGTTTTTGCCAGTCCGGGCACACCTTCAAGCAAAATGTGACCGTTGGCAAGCAGTCCGATGAGCAGGCGTTCGGTCATGTGTTTCTGTCCGATGATGACTTTATTCATTTCCAGTTGGATGAGGTCGATGAACTGACTCTCGCGCTGGATCCTTTCGTTTAGTTCCCTGATGTCGGTTTCTAACATGTTTCTGGTTTTAAGATTTAGAACGCGCAAAGATAAAAAGACCCTTTTCTTTACGGCTGTTAATTTTTGTTAAAGGGGGGGGTATGAACGATTAAGAACTTGAGGAAAGTTTATATGAATTAACAGTGCTGCATTTGCTGCAGCTATTGTCTTCACCCTCGCCGTTGTAGTGGCAGTGAGTTGTAGAAAGAAGTTAAGCAAACACCCCAGGCCAGTGAAACAATAAACGCTTATTTAAAAAGCGATACAGTAATGACAGCCGAAGACAGTTTGTTCTTTATGAAGACGAATTCGTTTGACAGTACAATGCAAAACTACGCTACAGATTCGAATTACACTCAAAATAAGCTGTACAGCGCCGACTCAACTGTTTGTTACCTGGAAGCATTTGTTTATTACAAAGTATGCGTTTACTGATGAATGATATATAAAAACCGAATCCAGGACCGACACACTTAATATTTCCTTCAACATAGATAGCCTTGTTGAAATGGATGATATAGCAGTAGCCAACAAGGAACTCATAATACTTGATTTGGAAATCATCCAAAATGATGACGGTGATTACCTTATAAACTTTTAATACGGCGCCGGATTTTCCAGCCCGGTTTTTTTGTATTATCATGGTTACCCGGTAGTTAAGTCTTACAAAACTATTGAGGATAACATTACTGAGCCAACACTATTCCCGGCATTCCCCCTCCGCCGTGTGCAACATTGTTCAACGAAATTAAAAACGATAGGCAGCTTTTTTTAGTTTGTCCACATTGTTGATTGGTGTCGGGGGATTTAGGTAACGGGCAAGAAACTTGTAGATTTTCACCCTGATTTTCTGAGCGGTTTGCGTATCAATACGGTCAAAGGAATGACCCCCTTCCACATCCTGGTAGATTTCGTATTCAAAGTCTTTTCCTTCGGCTTTTAAGGATTTTATCAGGTGCTCCACTTCCAGCACGTTCACATCGTCATCGTTGGTGTTGGTATGAATAAGCAGCGGGGTTTCCAGCTTATGGGCATTCCAGGCGGGCGAACGTCGCTTGTACTCTTCCACATCCTCAAAGGCAGTTTTTCCGATGTGGTAATCGGCCGAATAAAGATCGCGGTAGTCCTGTGTCTGATAGCCCATCCTGGCAATCAGGTCGCTCACCGGCACACCGGCAAATGCAACCGTATATTCTTTCGGGTGCGCAAAAATGTTCATCAGGGCAATCATCCCGCCATGGCTCCATCCGATAATACCCACCCTGTTCTTGTCCACAAAGCTGTAATTTTCTATCATCCAGTTTCGCGAAGCAAATACATCCCCGTTTTCAAGTCCGCCGTAATCTATCCTTTCATAATATGATTTTCCGTAGCCCGTACTGCCCCTGTATTCAGGTGCGACAACAATGTAGCCCTGTGCCATCATCTCACGGATAATGTGCTGGTAATAGGTTGTAAAATCTCCATGTACACCGCCATGGGGAAAAACAAGCAGGGGATATTTCTTTGAAGAGTCGATGTTTTTGGGTATAAAAACATAAGCCCAGAATTTAACCGGGTTGTTCACACCCATGGCCGTCGGGTTTTCTGCGCGGGCTTGTTTCGGACCGGTGATATACACTTTATCAATGATGGCAACATCACCCGCTTTTTGGTACCAAAGAAGATCTTCGGCACCTTTTTCAAGACGGTCAAAGCGGTGTTGCAAGTCCTCCAGATCTTTGGTCAACCGGTCTATTTTGTTTTTCCCGTTGTCCGCCAGCCCCTGAGAATAGCAGGGGAACGAAGGGCCGAGCAGAATAAACGCAAACAGCAAAATGGGAATTTTCCTTTTCATGATGGATGATTTGATGAATTCACAAAGTTAAAAAAGCTTTTGACGTGGCAACACCCCAAATTGCCGGCCTTTGGGCGGTCTCGTTTTATTTTTTCGTAATATTGAATTTTTTATCAGCCTGCTGTCGGGCAAAACCATACGTTATTCATATGCAACAAGAACTCACCGGAAAATACGGACGGCAATCGCGGGGCACTTACGTATTATCCATTGGTATTATCGGGGCACTCTTTTTTATTTTCGGATTTGTAACCTGGCTCAACGGAATCCTTATTCCTTACCTGAAAATAGCCTGTGAACTCACCAATTTCGAAGCCTTGTTCGTGGCTTTTGCTTTTTACATTTCTTATACGGTGATGGCCCTGCCTTCTTCATGGATATTAAAAAAAACCGGGTTTAAGAACGGGATGATGGTTGGCCTTTTGGTTATGGCAGTCGGTACACTCACTTTTGTACCTGCAGCACAAACACGTATCTACGGCATCTTTTTACTCGGGCTTTTTATCATGGGAACAGGGCTGGCCATTCTCCAAACGGCTTCCAACCCGTACATTACCATCATCGGCCCGCGCGAGTCGGCGGCCAAACGCATCAGCATTATGGGCATTGCCAACAAAGTGGCCGGTGCCGTTGCTCCCTTGGTTTTGGCCTATTTTATTTTGCACGATGGCGATGCCTTTGTCGAAAACCTGAAAACTTTGGATGAATCAGCCCGTGCCATTGCCCTCGACGGACTGGCTGCCCGCGTAATTTTACCGTATGTTGTAATGACGGTTGTACTGGTATTACTGGGAATTATGATGCGTTTTGCACCGCTTCCCGAAATTGAGGAGGAGCAAGATGAAAGTGCAATGGACGAAGCCGGTGCGCGAACAAATATTTTCCAATTTCCAAACCTTGTTTTGGGGGTTCTTGCATTATTCGTTTATGTCGGGGCAGAAGTTATTGCCGGAGACACCATTATTCGTTATGGAATTTCACTGGGAATACCCATCAACACAGCAAAAGTGTTTACTTCCTTAACCCTGGCCTCGATGATTGTGGGCTACGTTTTGGGGATTATTTTTATACCGCGATACCTTTCTCAACAAAAAGCATTGATGATTTCGGCCGTACTGGGGGTGGTGTTTTCAATCGCGGCTATTTTTACCTCCCCCATGATTTCTGTCACCTTTGTTGCCTTACTCGGACTTGCTAACGCCCTGGTTTGGCCGGCCATCTGGCCCCTGGCCATTCATGGTTTGGGCCGCTTCATCAAAACCGGCTCCGCCATGCTGATTATGGCCATTGCCGGTGGGGCAATATTGCCCCTGGTATGGGGTAAATTGTCTGATGTGTATTCATCGCAACTGGCTTATTGGGTGATGGTCCCACTTTATTTATTCATTTACTATTATGCTGTTAAAGGGCATAAAATGATGAAGTGGAAATAACAACATTAACTTGTGCAATATGTGAACCTTGAACAAGTTTTAACCCCTGCCTTACCGTAACAAAGCGTATAAAAGACACAGGCTCGCACGGCTCAAAATCAGCTTGCTTCGGCTACAAAAGGGATACTGTCACCAGTTAACTTTCCCCTCTTAAAATTACCATAAAACTGCCATTTACTAAAACCCGCTTCTTTCAACAATGCTTCAATTTCAGATTGACGCAGCGGATAAAGTTGAATGGAATTTTCTATTCGCCGGCCACTCTTTCTGATGGTCAAAATGGTCTCAAAATTAATCCTGTTTTTTTCGTGGTTGTACCTGTAATTCCTGACAAACCTGACCTTATCATTTTCCAGGGTTGGCAAGGCTTTGATCCCTTTTTCAACAATCCGGTCATAGTTGATGATTTGGAACAACAATTTTCCGTTTTCTTTTAATATCTTTTTCGATTGGGTAAAAAAATCAAGAATACGGTTTAGCGAATCAAGATGAACAAGCGTATTTCCAAAGCAAAGGACAGCATCGAAAGATTGCGGGCCAAATTCCTTTTCGACATGTAACATGTTCAATGTTTTAAATGCTGCCTTCGCAGATTTTTTCTCCATCGCCTTTTTAATCATGGCACTATCCAGGTCGATGGCGGTGACTTCACTAAAATCTTTGGACAGCGCAATGGACAGGCTGCCGGTACCGCAACCAATATCAAGCACTGATGTTTTTTCCGCGACTGGGAAAGCGGCTCTTACAAAATCGGTTTGCACTGAATTGAAGGGGAAAATTTCTTCATAATAATCAGCAATGCTTTGGTAAAAAGTCATTTGATCCGAATGGTTTCTTAACATATTTCTGTTTTTTAGGGGTTTAGGGAATCGTGTAATCAAAATTAAAACGGTCGAAAAGCATCAGCACCGGAATGGGCTTGTCGGTTCGAATAATGTCGGGATTAAGTGCGTTGGCCTTTTTGTTCCCGACATCCGATTTCAATCCCCACATGATGACATAAAGTCCTTTCGAATGGGCATAATCAATTTCTTCCGGGGGAGTGTCCACGGTTGTCCCGATTCCAAAAATATGGTTTTCCGCAGCCACATTAACCGTGCTGCCAACAACAACGCCTTTGTTGTTCATTCCCATTTCACGGGCAGTAAGCAGTAACGCCAAATCGCCTTCAATAAATACGTTTCCCGACATATTGTATTTTTCGCAAAGCCGTTTAACCGCCCCCAGAAACTGCCGGCGGTAAGTTTCGTTGTAGGCCATGTCCGGAACCAGTTTGCAGTCAAACGAAAAATACAAACCGGTTAATCCGGGTAGTTGACTGAATACCTCATCAACGGTATAAATTGGAATATTGTCGACCAAAGTATTGTAATAGCAGTCCTTTATTTCTGACTTTTTAAAATACTGGTTAAAATCGATATTTCCGGCAACATAAATCCCCTGGCCTTTCTTTTTCTGAGCTTTCAAAAAGTAATACCGCAGCGAAGGGACAAAATGATAACCCTTTGTTTTTACTTCTTTCCGGGTAAAGGAAAAACCTTCGTCCTCATCAAAAAAGTCATGATATTTGATAAAAGTATAATCTTCGAACAGACCGAAATTAACAAGGGCACCGACAGAAATACCGCGGTTTAGAAAACGCTCGTACTCAACCCCCAGCCATTTTTGGTTGTGCCCGCCAATGGCTTCGGCAACGGGAATGGTGTTTGGCTTTATGATGTTGTTTCTGAAACTGTTTGCGGCAATACCGGTGTTTTGAGCCAGCAGAGAAAAACCGGACAGTTGAAGAATGAGAAAAAGAAAATAGTATTTGCAATCTGGTTTCATCTGAAATTAATAAGCTGTTAATTGAGATAAAAATAAGATAAAATTGAACGGCCTTATTTTCTATCTTGCCGGCCAAAATTCAGTAAACAAATCTAACAATTAATCAAGAAATGAAACCTACTTTACTCATACTTGCCGCCGGACTGGGAAGCCGTTATGGCGGTGTAAAACAAATGGATAAAATTGGCCCTTCGGGCGAAAGCATCATCGACTATTCGGTGTTTGATGCCATCAGGGCCGGATTTGGGAAAGTCGTTTTTGTGGTCAACCCGAAAATTATCGATGATTTTAAGGCCATTTATGAACCCCGTTTAAAAGGTAAAATTGAAACGGCTTATGTTTTACAGGAAATCGATAACATCCCCGAAGGGATACAATTTAATCCTGAACGTGTGAAACCCTGGGGGACTGCGCACGCCGTTTTGGTGGCGAAGGCTGAAATTAATGAACCTTTTGCCGTCATTAATGCCGATGATTTTTATGGCAAAGAAGCTTACGAAACCATTGCCGGATTTCTTGTAAAGCAAGCCAGGCAAAAGGGAAATTATGCCATGGTGGGCTACAAACTGAAAAATACACTAAGTGATTTTGGCAGTGTTTCGCGCGGGGTTTGCGAGATTGAAAACAGCTTGTTAACTGACGTTGTTGAACGCACAAGCATCGTCCGAAAAGATGGCGGCATCGTTTACGAAGACGACGGAAAAGAGCAAAGCATCCCTGACGACGCCATTGTGTCGATGAATTTCTGGGGCTTTACACCGGACTTCTTTGCGCAAACAGAAATGGATTTTAAGGCCTTTATTGTGGAGAATGCCAGCCAGCTTAAAGCTGAGTTTTATATTCCTTATGTTGTTAACCTGCTTATTCAGCGCAAAAAAGCCACCGTTGAAGTACTGACCAGCGATGCCCGTTGGTTTGGGATTACTTATCAGGAAGACAAACCTTTGACCATTGAGAAAGTAAGAGAACTCACTAATCAGGGTGTTTACCCGGAGGGTTTGTGGGGGTGAGGAGTTTGGAGTTTGTCTTTTAAACTTTGGGGATTAGGGGCTTTAGCTTTAACAAGTTTATCAACAGTTTTTAGTTTATCAATACTTTTCTGGAAAGAACCAACTGTCCCTTGTCAAACAAGCTCAGCAGGTACAGCCCGGATGGCCAGGGCGAAACATCTATTTGCTGCTCCCCGTTTTCGGGCATGCTTGTTTTAATTATTTGTTTGCCGAAAATATCAAAAACACGGAACTCTTTTCCCTCACCGGTTTTGGTTTGCAAATGGAGGATATTGGAAGCCGGGTTGGGAAAAACCTTTAATACTATTGCATTTCCCAGAGTTTCATCAATCCCAACGGTTGAATCATACAACTCAACAATCCTTAAATCGGGCCACATTTGCCCGCCACATTGCCATTGGTCAGTGTCAGTACCCAAGGTGATAACATAATTAAAATCGCCTTTTTGCACCACACCACGCTGGATCATTTCCCTTCCTCCGCCACCATAGCAGTATTGCCAGGAGAGGTTGCCAAGGCTGTCCAGCTTAGCCAGCCAAACATCCTCGTAAATACCGACATCTATCCCGTGGTATCCCTCCACATCGCCGTCATCGGAGCCGGTTGCGCCCACGACCATAAAGCCGCCGTCGCTCGTGGTGAAGATGTTGCGGGCAAAATCATCATATGTTCCCCCCAGGCATTTTTGCCACAAAAGGTTACCTTCAAAATCAATTTTAAAAACCCAGATGTCGCCGCCATATTCGCTGTTAGGACCCGGAGGACCATTCAAACCCGAAACATCGCCATCGTTTGACATCGTAGTGCCTAAAACTACGTAACCAGAGCCTGTTTCAATTATATTTAAACCACCTTCGCTATAAGTACCACCGTAACATTGCTGCCATCGTATATTACGTAGAGAATCAAGTTTTACCACCCAAACGTCGTAAAAACCAACTTCATGATGGTTACATGTTGAATCAAAATTACCACCGCCTCTTCCATCTGTATCTCCTACAACAATATAACCACCGTCAGATGTTTGCTTCACCGAAGCGCCTTCTTCAGAACCGATGCCGCCGAGGCTCATGTCCCATTGTTTTTCGCCGACGCTGTTGAGTTTTACCATCCAAAGGTCAAAACCACCATTAGGATTTGAGATGTCTCCGTCAGTAGAATTTGAAAGACCTAATGCAATAATACCACCATCGTTGGTAACTGTTGCATCGCGCATTAACTCCATTCCGCTACCCCCAAGTACCTTTTCCCATAATATTTCCCCTTGGTTGTTTATTTGCAGTACCCAATAGTTACCTTCCGGCCCGGGCCAAGGGTTGAAACTGATATCGCCGTCATTAGACTTCGTCCTTCCTACGATATAAAAAACTGAATCGTTTAGTTTTTTTATATCCACAAACCCTCCATCAAAGTAAGAGCCTCCAAAAGTTTTTTCACTGATAAAGTTACCATATTCATCAATGTTTATTAACCATATATCCCAGGCGCCGTGATTAAATGAAATATCGCCATCATCTGATTCGGTACTGCCAACTATCCAATACGTATCATCGGAAAATATCATTCCTTTTCCCTCATCCCATTCTGTACCACCAAAGCATTTTTCCCATTTAGCATTTACTACTTGTGTAAAGCTGCTTAACGTTAAAAGAATAAACAATATGGTAACCAGATTCCTTGTTAATTTTTTCATGCTCAAAAAGTAATAATTGGTGATGGGTAAATCATTACCCATCACCAATAATATGATGAATACTATCTTACGATTACAAGTTTACCGGATTTGAGTTCTCCGGCACATGAAACGGAATAAAAATAGAAGCCGGGTTCCAAATGTGAACAGTTGTACTGTATTTCACCTTGCGCCTTTGTTAAATCCAACCTGTCCAATAATCTGCCGGAAGGGTTATACAGCATCAGTTTTCCATTTTCAATACCTTCAGGCAACGAATAAGTGAAAATAACCCTATCTGTAGCAGGGTTTGGTTTAACCGTAATTGATAAACTTTTCCCATGCTTGTCAGAACCACTGCCTAATCGTACTGATTTTTGTGAAGTATCAGGCATTTGCGCACAATTTACATAAGCATAAGCGCTGTCGTAGGCAAATGCCAATATCCCCCTTGCCTGCGCCCCGGCAATGCCCCGGCTGCTGTCGGCAATTGCTGACAGGCTGCTTATCTCAGAAGAAGTCAGGTCGAAGATATTACGCCCCTGGCCCAACCAGCCGGCCTGCAGGGTTTTCAGGTTCTGGTAATACGGATATTCAACCGAATCGTAACTGCTGAACACGAAGTTAATTTGCAAAGAATCCACCTTGTTCATGGCCGTGGTATAATCGCCCTGCTGCAAATATAAATCAATTACAGACTCGGCAGCGGCATACGTATTCAGTTTATCCTGCCATGTTTCAAACAAGCCAGGGTGGGTTGCCGTGTCGGCAAGGTCGCTGCGCACAATGTCGTAAGCGGCACGCGACAACAGCATATTGTAATGCGACATCTGTTCTTCATACATCCGCCTCGTTGCCGAATCGCTTGTGGCATTGTACTGGCTTAAGGCTGTATTATAGGAACTTTTAAGGCTGAATTGTAATCTGACTCACGCTGCTGGTAGGCGGTTGTGGTCAATAAAATGTCGCCACCTGAATAGTGATTGGGACAAGTGTTGTACAATTGCTCGGGATAAGGCTCAACCCGGTAAAGTTTGTTGGCATCAGGTACTTCTGCCGGCGTGCTTTGGTCGTAATAATAGTTGATTTCGTAGCTGCCCCAATTATCGAAATGTCCGGTTGCCACCGGCGAAAAAGTGTTGCCGGCAACATAGTAACGGCTGCCCTGTTCTTGTTGTATGCCGTCTTCACCACTTTGGGCCTTTTCCACATAAAAATCCCAACTGTTTCTTTGGTTAGTATTGCAGTAGTAGGCGAGGCCTTTCCACCACTCTCCATACCAATTCTTTCCTTCGGCATAGTTGGCCACAATCATGTCGTCGAAATCGTTTTTGTAAATTTCGTCGAAGGCGTTGTTGGTGTTTACGGTGTGTATGCCTACGTAATGCGTGGGCGGGGCGTTTTGCGTCAACATGAAACTGTTACCTTCAATGGCAAACCGCTTGCAGTTGTCAAGGAAAATACCTACGCCT
This sequence comes from Bacteroidales bacterium, assembly GCA_021647205.1. Lineage (GTDB taxonomy): Bacteria > Bacteroidota > Bacteroidia > Bacteroidales > F082 > B6-G9. The sequence goes on from JAKIVD010000003.1 coordinate 140,339, forward strand.
GCATCGTAATTGCAGTCGTCGTACCTGCCCAATTCAAATTTATTGCCCACCACCACGGCATCGTTTACACTACGAAAGTGGATGCCGAAGCCATTGTTTGAGAATTCGGATTCACGGATGTAAATTTGGTAGAGCGCATTTGAACTGTTGGATGATTCAATGGCTCTGTGAAAACCATCGAAAGTAGTGTTTTGGTATTCGCCGGTGGGACAAGGACTGACTTCAGTATTTAAACAAGTTCCTTTTATTCTAAATCCAGCATCATAAGAATAAATTGCATTTCCTGTTGGGGTGTTGTCCAGTTTGTTTTCAAAAATACAACCACCTATACCAATACCTTTTACACCATATATCATCATATGCTCACCATTGTAGCTGTTTGGCCCCAAATATTCGCTATCAACAGTAAAAGTACAATTTGAAAAACCAGCCTGGTAATCATATTCATTTCCATTAATATCCAAAATGTTTTTGTACGGGAAAATGCTAACAGCCCTAAAGTTATTCTTGAAGGTAGTATTTTTAGCGAAAACAATTCCTCCAGTAGTACTAAAGTTACCGTATTTGAAAAGTCGGATGGCTACAATCGCGTTTTCAATTGTAGCATTGTTTAAAACTAACTTGCCCTGAGCCTGTGGATGGCCGGTATATTCAAATTGATTGTCGTCTGGGTCTCCCCATACTTCGATGCCGTTCCACATTTCATTTTCTTTACCACAAAAATGCATGTTGGTGATAGTACCGCCATCCACAGTAAGTGTAGCTCCTTGTTTTACAATAATTTTAGCATCTTTCCCCATCATGACTTTTCCTGTTATGGTCAGGTTTTTCCCAGCTTCTAGAATAATATTTTCTTTCGAGATTACCCGTTCGGTCCAAATGTCATCATCTTGAACCACAATTTCTGGTTTGTAATCAATGGCCATACATACTGCTTCGTAGGTGTTTAGTCTGCCGTAGCCAAGCCATTCGTTCCAACCATTTTGGTCATAGCCCCATGTTCCAGTTTTATCAGCTGTTCTTTTGAGGATGTTTCGGATACTACCATCCGTGTTAACGCTACCGTTTATGAGATTGGGATTTACGGATAGCATTAAGCCCACTGTAGCTGAAACCATTGGTGCAGAAAAGGATGTGCCGTTTGCTTCTGTCACACTGCCATCTCCACTTGTTAGTACAGTGACATCTTCACCTGGAGCACTAATCTCAAGATACTGCCCATGCGATGATTCAGTCCAACGATTGTCATCTTCATCAGTTGCGCCAACAGCTATTACCTGGCTCAGTTTTGCAGGATAGGCCACCCTGCCATAAAACCCATCATTTCCAGCTGATCCAACCAATGTTACACCTGCATTATACGCATATTCTATCTGTGAGTCAAAATCAGTATGTGGGTTCTGTGGAATGCCAAATGACATATTTATAACATCTGCTCCTAGGTCTGTTGCATAACAAATTGCTGCCGCAACGTTTGCTGCCGACATGTGTTCAGCTGTATAACAATCCGTATAGAACCAATACTTATATTTATCATTGACTTTAATCGGCAGGATTTTTATACCTGCTTTATTGTTTTCAGTATTACCACCTGCTATCCCTGCTATCCCATCACCATTGTTGGTTTTAGCAGCTATAATACCTGCAACTGCATTGCCATGCCAATAACTATTGGAAGAAGGATCATTGTCAGATGAAAAAACATTGTCACAATTCGATAGCATCTCGACATGATCAAAATCCCAACCTTTCAAGTCATCAATATAACCATTGCCATCGTCATCAATACCATTTCCTGAATTTGGGTGGTTCCATGGTGACCATTCATCCTCTCCGGGATTTTTGTAAATCACATCAATGGAAGAATATTTTGGACCAAATTCTTCCTTGTGCCAATCTGTTCCTGCATCAAGTACTGCAATTACTACATCACTACATCCAAGTGTAATATCCCAAACACCACTAAGAGTTGCATCATCGTAAACTCCAATATTTTTTAAATACCATTGATCATCAATATTGTCATCATCTGGTTCAAATTCATGTAACTCAAGAAAACAATAAGTTATTAGTTTTTCAACCCTTGAATCACTATCAATAGAATTACAAAGGTTTATAAAGGATTGCCCTGATGGGGTAGTATACTGATTTCCTCCACTGCAAAGCTCAAGATGAAATGACAGGCCGTAATTTAGTTCGAAGGAACTTATTCCTGATAAGCTTGTGTTTTCGATAAATTCTACGGCGATAATCGTTGTGTCAATCAACACTGTATCGTTATTTCCAATAAAATAATAGTTGTCATTAAAAAAGTACAAAGTGTCATTGCCAATTGTATAAATTGTGGCTTTGGTTTGAAAAGCAAAGAACGCTACAATAACAAACGATAAGATAAGTTTCAAATTTTTCATTTTTAGAAATTTTAGTTAAACATTTTGTTTTTTTTCAGGCTTTTTTGGCGGGTGGCAGGCCCTGCCAAAAAAGCAGCTCATTTTTATCTTATCTTTGCCGTGGCCTCCTTTCTTTGTTTTCGGTTAATGATTGGTGTCATTGTTGATTATAATTAAAGGGGGTTTTTTATTTCCCCACCTGCCCTTACGGACAGTTTCGTTTTCCTTAAATAAACCTGGAATATCCTGCTTGTTTGAGTACCTGATTCCTGTGCTTTTCGCCTACAAATATACGCCTGAATAAAGCGTTTGTCAAGTGTGCCCGGGTAGCTTTTGCGAAGTTTCAGGCCATATTTGTGTGTGTGTGTGTGTCAGTCTGTTACAAGTGTTATTTAGTCTTGTTGCAAATTGCTGTAAAGCCAAAATTTAGTAGTTTCTCACTAGTAGTCTTAGCAATTAGCATTTACTAATAGTGATAGTTATAAATGCTTTTCAGCAGAGTTTCACAAATCAGGCAGCAGTTTTTTTTGAGTCGTTTTTTTATATGTATTGAGAGATGCTGTTTAAGCAAACATTTTTACGTGGGTTTTGCAATTCCAAATCTATATTCATTAAATTGGCGGCTTTTTAACGACAGAAAATTGGGAGGCCCATGACAGACCCTATGCTTCAACAAATCATCCCGCACTTCTTCGTGCCCGGACAAGTGCTGGAACTCAAGCCCTTTGGCACTGGACATATCAATGATACCTATCTGGTAACAGTACCTGATGGGGCCTACATTTTGCAGAAGGTAAACAAGGCTGTTTTCGATACGCCGGCGCTGGTACATAATTATAGTTTGCTGAATCAATCGGTTGAAGTTTACCAAAAAGAAAAAGGTGTGCCACTAACACCTCAAATGCTGAAAACCCCTGGGGGTCAATACCATTTTGTCGATGACAAGGGCTCGGCCTGGCGGAAAGTGGAATTCCTTGCGGGAAGCAAATCCTACGACATTACTGCCGATACCAGCATTTCATTTGCAGCGGCAGAAGCTTATGGGAAATTTCAGTTGTTTCTTAATACCCTTGATGCAGAAGAGTTTCAAGATACCATTCCACAATTTCACCATCCGGCAAACCGGATGAAACAGTATGAACTTTCGCTGCTGAATACCTCTGTTGACTTATTGCAAAAAGCGGCTCCTGAGATTGAACAGGTCAAGAAATTGAGGCCGGTCGAGCGGGAAATTACCCGTTTGCTGAATTCGGAAAAACTTCCCCGGCGGCTTTCGCATTACGACACCAAACTGAACAATATTATTTTTCATGAAGGACGGCCCTATGTAATTGACCTCGACACCGTAATGTCCGGAACGGTTTTATTTGATTTTGGCGACATGGTGCGTACGTTTACAAGTCCCGCTGCCGAAGATGAACCTGACATTGAGAAAACCATTTTCAGGATGGAACATTTTGAGGCACTGACGAAAGGGTATTTGGGTGTACTGAAAGATGAATTGACCGATATTGAAAAACAGAACCTGCTGTTGGGTGCCAAAGCCATTATTTACGAACAGGCTTTGCGCTTTCTGAGCGATTACCTGAATGGGAATACTTACTATAAAATTGCCTACCCGGAACACAACCTCATCAGGTGCCGCACCCAATTTAAGTTGCTGGCTGAGATTGCAAAAAGCAAGTGGCAGATTACTGAGGTTATCCACAATGTTTTAACTTTGTAGCTCATTTGAAAAACATGAACCAATTTTTATGCTATGAAAGTATTCATTCGTTTGGCAGTTCTTACTGCATTTTTCCTGACAACTTCTTCTTCCTTTGCACAGTTTGTATCCGCGTCCAAAGGAAGAGTCAAGAAAGAGGACAATGCAATTCATCCTGAATCGAACCGGCAACAGGACATTAATTTACTGGAGCAAAAAGCCAAAGTAATGGAGCGCGATTTTCTGAGCGGGAATGCCTCAACCTTCAAGGCACACAAAACTGATGTACTGGCCATCATGGACAGGGAGATATCGAGGAGCAACTTTGATTTGGCTGAACTCAGGAATGAACTCCCAAAAGTGGATGGCGGCCCCGACAGCCCCAAAGGCCGTGCCCTGCGCATTGAAATCATGCAGATGGAAGGCCGGTCGAACAAGCAGCAATTCATCCGTACGCGGGTACTCGAATTTACAGCTGACAAGGTGCAGAACACCAAAGAACTGTCAGGGTTGAAAGCGCATTATTTCCAGTTTATCGAAAGTATGAAAGCAAACCTGAAATACAGCGATGGCAACACCCCGCCTTCCGGGGAAGCGGCCCCTGAACAGGGAAGCCCGAATTCTACTTCTTCAGGAAAAGCCTCCAATGATTTTGTGAGTTCGGGAATGGTTTCCTCTACACAAAACAAGCAGGAATTACCCGAGAGCTATTACCGTTCCAAAGACCTGAAGTTTGCCAAAAGCTATGCCACGACAAAGAATAATACGGCGGCCGCATTGTCCGGGACGGCCAAAGAAATTCAGGCGGCGTTGGGCAAAAATAAATCGGAGGAGGCAACACGACTGCTGGCAGATGTTACAGAGCGGATGCAGTCTGACATTGCCTTCGACAGGAAAGTCACAGCGCAACTTGAACGCGGTGAGCTAAAATACTCGGGATTAAATGCCGGCCTTCTGAAAAATAATATCGCGAAAAAGGCTGCCTTGCTCAATAAGGCAAATTCTATCCGGCTTCCCGGGCAAAAGTCTCAGCTTTTCAGCCTGATTAGCGAGTACATTCAACTGCTGGAATAAAGGGCGTTTATCGCGGGGAAACCTTTGGGCTTATTTTTAAAGAGACGCGGAAGTCCTAAATTATTATTCTGGAAACAGTGGTTTTCAACCCGATTCCGACTGGAAAAAATGTTTGCCATATATTTTTTGCATTCTGAGAATAATTTTTACTTTTATGCCGCAATTCAAAAAAAATGTCTGAACCTAGTTTTAACAAAATCCGGCCCTACAATGCCGGTGAAATTCAGGAGGCAGTGCCACGAATCGTGGCGAACCCTCAGTTTCAACCTTTGCTGGATTACCTGTTTCCCCCTGAAAAGCATAAATCTGTAATCAAGGAGCTCCTTCATGCGAGAAACGTGCAGGACTTTCAACAGGCACTCACTTTACCGGCCATTGAAGGGATTGTACAAAAAACTTCTGACGGTCTGACATCCAGCGGCTTTGAGAACATCTCAAAGACAGGGCATTATGTTTTTATTGCCAACCACCGCGATATTTCCCTCGACTCTTCCATCCTCGGGATGCTTCAGTTGCAACATGGCTTTGCCACCAGCCAGATTACCTGGGGAAACAACCTGATGGTGTCGCAACTGATTGTTGACCTGGGAAAATGCAACCAGATGATTACGGTTTTCAGGGAAGGCAGCCCGAAAGAAAAATTGATTAATTCGCAAAAACTTTCAGCTTACATCCGCCAGGTTGTTGTTCATGAAAACAAGACCGTCTGGATTGCCCACCGGAAAGGCAGGGCCAAGGACGGGTTTGACAAAACTGATGTGAGCATCTTGAAAATGTTGTCGCTTTCGCGGACCTCGGATGTCAAATCTGGACTGATGGAGCTCAACCTTGTACCGGTTACGGTTTCCTACGAATTGGAACCCTGTGGTTCCTCGAAGGTCAAGGAGATCTATTATTCGCAGAGAGAGAATTATGTGAAAGATGAAGATGAAGACTTTAAAAGTATCATCGGTGGCGTAACCCTTCCCAAAGGAAGGATCCATTTGAGTATTGGCAAACCGGTAAACCCCGATATTGAACAAATTGAAAACTCCCTGAACAAAAACGAACTGGTTGAGGAAATTGCTGCGATTATTGACAAACAAATGTACCGAAATTATCATCTGTGGCCCACAAATTATCTCGCTTACGACCTGCTCGAATCGTCCGGCCGGTTTTCCGGACACTACGACCAAAAAACCAAAGACCAGTTAAATGTTCGTTTAAATATGGCCTTGCAGGAAGTGAAAACAGCTGATCCGGAAGAGATAAAAAAACTGTTTTATAAAATGTATGCCAACCCTGTTTACAATAAACTGAAAGTGAAAGAATAAAAGGCGGGTATTGCGCAATTACAAATTACAAATTCCCGGCACACACTAACTCTCAACTTTCAACTTTTTTTACTTTCAACTATCTACCGCACAACCGTTTCGGTATATACTGATGGGAAAGCGGCAAAGTAACCGACTGCCCCGCTACTTAAATTTGAACTTACATTTGCCGGCGGCCCGCTGAACAAGGGGTTCTTCGGGTGGATTTCTGTCTGCAGCTCGGTGATAAAGTCGAAATAGCCTTTGGTAATGCTTGAAGTGATCAGGGTAAAACGGTCGCCGGGGTTTAACTGGGTCCTGTCAAAAACCATTACGTACGCGCCATAAATGTAGATGTCGTCAACTAATTTATCATCGGTAATATTTACTTTTGAAATGGAGTCGGTAATAAGCAGCCCGTTTCGCAGTGCATGAAACATATAATAGTTTGGGCCGGGGGGATCATAGCCGTAAAACTCAACAGCCCAGAACTCGAAATCTGAACGGTAAACTACGCGGATGGAATCAATCTGATCCGAAAGTGGCGGCATGGTTTCACTGGCTTCAAAATAGCTTTCACCGGAAATATCCCGAGCCAGGTTTATTTTCAACTGGTAGGTCTTGTCCGCATCACCCGGGAAATTTCCGGGAGGGCGGTAATATCCGGGCTCCCCAACATCTTCATTAAACAGGAAAACGTCGTTTCCATCGGTTACGGCAACCGTTGCGCCACTCACCGGAGGGGCCGCTTCGTTGGAGAAATAACCGGAAGTTTTCGTCAATTTGACATAGGCAAATTCCTGGTTGCCCCGGCTTACATAGCCTTCAACTGCCAGTTTGGTAAATTCTTCCTGCAGGTCGATGTCAATGCGCTCGGTGCATGCACTCAGCAAGCCAAGGCTGATAGCAAGTACGAAAAGAAGATGGGTTGTTTTGCGTTTCATCTGTCTGTAATTTGAAGTAATCATGTTCTTGTGTGAACCGGACGGGTTAAGCCGTCGGCCAATGTATATTTCATGTGTTAAAATCTGAAGTTATACGTAATGGATGGAATAATACCGAACAAATAAGTTACTTCGGCATAAGTAACGTTGGGATCGTTGGGGTCGCTTTGAAAGTTGATTACCCAGGGGTTTTTCCGTCCATAGGCATTGTACACCGAAACATTGATGGAGTTGTGCCATTTTTTTCCGGGTTTTTCCTTGTCGCGCCAGGTAAAGGAAAGGTCAAGGCGGTGATAATCGGGCAGGCGGTATGAATTCCGTTCAGAATAAACCGGTACCACGACATTCCCGTATTCGTAACGACCCACGGGGAATGTAATGGGTTGTCCTGTCAGGTACACCCAGGTAAGTCCGAAACTGACCTGCTCCCCAAGGTTGTAATTCAGCACAATGGAAAAATCGTGCGGGCGGTCGTAGCTGGCAGGATAAGGGTCGTTGTTGCTGATGCCGTCAATCTGCTGCAAAGTCCGCGACCAGGTATAACTCACCCATCCCGAAAGCTTACCGCTTGTTTTCTTCGCCATCAGCTCGACACCATAGCTCCATCCTTTGCCAACCAATAATTCGCCTTCAATAAATTTGTTCAGCAGCAGGTCGGCATGGTCCCTGAAATCGATGGCATTCTTCACTTTTTTGTAATAAAGTTCCGAAGAAGTCTCATACAGCCCCTGTTTGAAATTCCGGAAGTATCCGAGCGCCAGTTGGTCGCCAACTTGCGGTTTTACATTGGGGCTTGCCGGGAACCAAATACTCAGCGGTGATCCCCCTGTTGAGTTTTCAGCTTGCTGGATGTACTGGTTGTTTCGCGAATAGCTTGCCTTGAGCGAAGAAACCTCGTTGAGTTTAAGCACTACTCCCAGCCGGGGTTCGAGGCCGACATAGGTATTGTAAATTTTTCCCGGGGCGTATTGAGTTGAATCAACAGCTTCACCGGCATCATCATAAGAAAAAACCGTGCCGGGCCCCATATTGTTGAAAACGGAAAGCCTCAAACCGTATTTGAGGGTGAACAGGGCGCCAATTTTTTGCGTATTGCTCAGGTACACACCGCTTTCGATGGCATAATTGCTGGGAATCGAGTATGCCCCAAAACTGGCAGAATCCCCGAGGCCCTGAATTGTGCCCGGGAAAAAATCGTGATAAACAGACGAAACACCAAAACGGACGGTGTTGTTGGTATTGGCATACCAGCTAAAGTCGCCTTTGAATGTGTAATCGGTCAGGTTCGATTCCCACAGAAAAGCCTGGATGTTGCCTTCGGGGATGCCCAGGCTGTAGTTAAAGCGGTTGACAACAAAAGTAAAATTCGAAAAAAGCTTTTCATGGAAAATGTGGTTCCACCGCAGTGTCCCCGTCGCATTTCCCCAGTCCATTTTGAATTGCCCCCCTTTGAAAACGTCTTTCCCGAAATAGCCCGAAAGAAAAAGATGGTTTTTTTGGTTAATGGACCAGTTCACTTTTGTGTTCATGTCGTAAAAATAAAGGGCGCTTTTATTAAGGATTTCGTCTTTCGACAACCTTAGAAAAAGGTCGGCATAAGTACGGCGTCCCGAAACCATGAAGGAAGCTTTGTTTTTGGCCAGCGGGCCTTCCAGCGTCAGCCGCGAAGCCACCAGCCCAATGCCCCCGTTACCGTGAAATTTCTTGTTGTTCCCTTCTTTCATCCTGACATCAACCAGCGAAGAAAGCCTGCCACCGTAGCGGGCGGGCAAATCGCCTTTGTAAAGCTTGACGCTTTTGACGGCATCGTTGTTAAACACAGAGAAAAAACCCATTAAATGCCCGGCATTGTAAACGGTGGCTTCGTCGAGCAGTACAAGGTTTTGATCGGGGCTTCCGCCACGAACACTGAAACCCGAAGTGCCCTCGGCAACAAATTTCACACCGGGCAACAATTGCAAAGCCTTCACCAGGTCAACTTCCCCCATAAACATGGGGATAGACTGAATGGTCTTGGCGGTGATGGTGTTGACACTCATCTGGTTAGAATTCACATTCTCCTGCGATACATTCTCCGTAATTTCTACTTCTTTTAGCCGTTTACTGGCGGCACCCAACTCGATATTGAGGGTGGTATCTTTCAGCAATCCCAGCTCAATGACAACATTGGCGTAGCCGACAAATGAATACACAAGCCGGTAATTCCCGGGGGGGAGCGAAATTGAGTAAAAGCCATAATTGTTGGACGCAGTGCCCTTGTTCAAGCCTTTCACGAGAATAGTGGCCCCCGGCAAACGCTCACCATCATGCTTGTCAGAAATAAAACCACTCAGTGTTAGCCTGCCTTTTTGGGCAAAAACAACAGCCTGAAAAGCAAATAAGAAAAAAATGAAGAAGAGAATTCTTTTTGGCATATTGAACAACTGATTTTTTGGGAGGCGTTTTCTTTGGAAACCTGCCTTCTTTTGTGAGGGTTAAGCCTTGTGTTAAACATTTATCTCCTGGCCCGGAAACATGCGAACTGTCAGCTCTTCCCTCCCTGCGTTTCTTCCATAACTGTTTCCTGAACAGAACGCGTTTATTCCGGATTTATTTTCAGGGCAATCTCATACAGATCAGAACTGCCGTCGTCGTTGTCACTTACAGCCAGCACAACAATATTTTTGCCTTTGACGGACTTTAGCGTAATCCCTTCCAGTTTTTTTGCCAGCATCTCCCCATTGATGCGGATCAGTTCTGCGACGAATTTCCCCTCTGCCATCTTCGAAAAAGGGATGAAGCCCAGGTAACTGCCCAAAACAGTGCCATCGTCAATTTCATTTTTCGTATTTTCAAGCGAAGCCGTAAAAAGCAAACCCTGATGAGCGGGCAAAACACAAAGCCCGGAAAAACCGGCGGCAACACCATCGGAATAAGGTAGTGCGAAGGGATAAATTTTCAGCTCCGGAACAGTGCCGCGCTCACTTTTGATGAAAGCCAGAAGCTCCGTCCTGTCCATCTCAACAATAAAGTTTTTGCTAACATTTCCCCTGTGCAACAAATAGGCCTTGTTTTTAGAAAAAGCCAGGCCTTCAATGTTGATACTGTTTTCCATTTCCAGTCCGGCTTGCTGTTTGATGGTGTTAAAAACAGGACGCATATTTTTTTTAAATAATGTGGCGTCACTTTTTAGAAAAATCAGAAAAGCCGTATCCCGTGTAATTTCTTTTGAACCGGAAGGCAACAGCAACAGTTGTTTTAACCCGGCTTCTTCCAACAAGGCAACAGATTCCAAATCGGTTTTCAGGCGTTTTGGTATCCGGCCATTTACGAGGGTGTCGATACCGGCTATTTTTTGTTTACCGACAATGTTCCAGCTTTCGTCAAGCTGAAACAGAAAAGGGGAGTCGTCCCCGATAAGGTAAATATCCCCCTCGGAAAACTCTACCCCAGAAGCCGACGAAAGATGGGGAAAGTATTTATGTTGCACGAGCTTTGCGCCGAGGCTGTGAATGTCTTCTGTGTTTGTACACGAAATCAACGCAAAGACAGCAAACAGGGAAAGGATAATTTGCCTGGGGTTTTTCATTGGTAATGCGGCTTTTGTTTGTCGGGCAGCAAAGATAAAAGATGTACGGAAACAGCCTTGTTAAGGAATTGTAAAATATATTTTATTTGCTTAAATTATTAGTAACCCTTTTCTGCCCGAGCCGACGGGTTAAACTGTCGGCAAACCAAAAATCAGGAAGATCACTTGCACGTACTGTCAGCTATTGCTCAAAGGCATACTTTTTGACAAACGAATTGCTTAGTTTTGTAAAAACAATGAGCGAAGAGAAACAAAAACTCGGCAGGGCGGCTTTTATCCCGTTGGTACTGTTGGCCGTTATGTGGATAGTGAAACTGGTTGAATACGGCTTTGGGATAAGCCTGAGTTTTTTGGGTGTGCACCCCCTGCACGCTGACGGGCTGGCGGGCATTCTGTTTTCACCACTTTTACACGGGGGCTTTGAGCATTTGCTGGCCAACACGGTTCCGTTTTTGCTGATGGCTGTCGCCCTGTTATATTTTTACCCGCAAATTGCCGTCAAAGTACTGATTGGTATTTGGCTGCTGTCGGGAATGTGGATTTGGTTTGGCGGACAAGCTTCGTCGTTGCATATCGGGGCAAGCAGTTTGATTTACGGTTTCTCTTCTTTCTTGTTTTTCAGCGGGCTGATCCGAAAAGACACCCGCCTGGCTGCCCTTGCCCTCATCGTGGCCTTTTTGTACGGCAGCATGATCTGGGGCATCTTTCCCGACTTTTTTCCGAAAAAAAACATCTCCTGGGAGGGTCATCTCGGAGGGCTCGTTGCCGGGCTGCTGCTTGCCTATTATTTTCGTAAATCAGGCCCCAGCCGCAAACGCTATTCCTGGGAATTTGAAGATGAGCAGGATGAAAATGGGGATGACCTGCAATATTGGCAGTTGAAAAAGGAAAATACGGATATCACCTGATGAAAGACACTTTACGGATGATGATTTATGGTTGATGATAAACACAGATAAAAACTGACAGGCCCTCATGATGCTCATACCAGGATTTTATACCATCCGGAAAGTTGAAACGGATGAAGACAGTCTTACTGCCGACATTTTATTAAACCCAAACCACAAAGTCTATCAGGGTCATTTTCCCGGGCAGCCGGTTGTCCCTGGTGTAATTCAATTGCAGATAGTTAAAGAAGTTCTTGAAAAAAGCTTGGGGGTGGAATTGTTCATGAACAAAGTAAACAGCGTTAAATACCTGAGGATTATCACGCCCGGAGACTCCCCAAAACTGAAAATTACCATTGCTTTTAGAAGAACCGGTGATTCCGGTTACAATGTGAATGCACAAATAACTTCAGGGAAAGATGTATTTACAAAAGTCAAAACAGGCATGCGAATTGTTTAAGGCGGGTATCAAAGTCTTCTTGACACTGTTGAATATATCACAATCAAAGATTTGAGATGTTTTAAAGACACCGATGGTATGTTTTGGCATAGAAACAGAATAAATGCTACATAACGTTTCTTTATTTATCAGTATTGTTGCCACTAATCCGTTACTCTAAAAAACAAAACCCCTGAAAACTAATATGTTAACAGGGGTTTGCAGTACTCGAGGCGGGACTTGAACCCGCACGGGCGCAATGCCCATTGGATTTTAAGTCCAACGTGTCTACCAATTCCACCACTCGAGCATCGGACTTTAAAAAATCCCGGCCCGATTAAACCGGACCGGGATTTTATTGAGCGGGAAACGAGACTCGAACTCGCGACCCCGACCTTGGCAAGGTCGTGCTCTACCAACTGAGCTATTCCCGCATTCCAAATTTTTGGAGGTGCAAATGTAATATATTTTTCAATTTCACAAGGAAGAAAGAATTTTTTTCGGAAGAAAAATTCGCCTTTCAAGTCGTCAGACCCATGAACAAAAATCATTCCTTGGTGCAAACTAATCGTAAAGGGGGGCTGACGACTTTCCGGCAGGCCGGTTTCATGTGGCAGCTCTTATACCTGTTTGCGTCAAAGCTTCCAGGATTTGCGGTTTTAGCGAATGACAAGCTTCCTGCTGATGCTTTCCCTTCCGCTTGTCAGCCGGCAGATGTACATGCCGCTTTGTAAGCTGCTCACCTTTGTTTTAATTTCCCCCTTAGGCGTGGAGACACGTTGTTCCATGAGCTTCCGGCCGTTGAGGTCAAAAATCTCCACGACGATTTCAGCTGTTTGCAGGCCGGGAACTGCTATCCGGAATTCATCTCCTGCAGGGTTGGGATAGATCAAAACATCGCTGAAGCTGTTCTCCGGGACGGATAATACCTCAATCTCGGAATAATGCATCACACTTTTGTATTTATCATCCCATTCTCTATCACCGGCGACAGGCAGGGAATATACATCTGTCAGGAGCATGTGATTGTACCTGATTTTCCACCAGTAGTCATTGCCCCAGATGCCAATCACGGGTAAAACAAGCTTTTCAAACGGGTACTCGTTGTTGTAAGTGTAGTCATCCCGGTTGTAATCCATCCATGTTTCGGTGTTTTCGTCCCAGTTGTAGTGGGTTTCGGAAAGCAGGTTCCCGTTGTCTTCGAAAACGTAAATGTATTTATCGTCGTTTATCCATTGGGCATTGTTTCTGTAATATTCAACTTCCATGGTGAGTCGCCACTGGTCATCGTAAAAAAATTCGGTTTGACGGTCGTATTGCCACTGACTGCCATCCCATAAAAACCCGGTTAAAAGCTCGGCATAGTTGCTCGCGTTATACGTATATTCGGTTTTGAAATCATATACCCACTGGTTCCCGTCCCATTCATAATCAATTAATACCGTGGGATTTTCATGCTTATCGTAAGCGTAAGTCGTTTTGAAATCTTCAACCCACTCGCCGGAATCTGTATCCCGGTCGTAGCGGATTACTGCAGATATCAATCCGCTTTCGTTATAAGAAAATTCTGTTTTCCTGCTGTATTCCCATTCGCCGGAGCCTTCACCCAGGGAGTAATTGTAAATCAGCATGACTTTCGCCTCGTTGTTGTAAAAGTACTCGGTTTTCCATTTGGCTTGCCAGTCGCCTGCATCACTGTCCCAGCGCGAACTGATTTTTTCGATGAGCAAATCGTTATCCTTATAAGTATAAATCGCTTTAGAAAATTCAACCCATTGTGTTCCGGGGCGCTTTTCCTGGGAATCGTAACTGACCAGCTGAATGAGTTTTCCCGATGTGCTGTACCGGTATTCTTTTTTTCCTGACAGCAACCAGCTTCCATCCATCGTTTCGTCGGAATAAATTGTCGAATCGAGTTTTTGCATGATAGTATTTCCCGATTTGAGGAAAAAGCCGGGCTTTGGTTTGTGAACGGCGAACCGGGTGAAGTGGTTTGTGTTTTCAGAACGAGCGCTGTTGAAGGATTGTGCCGTTTCTGAGAGATTCCGGTGGTCCGGTAAAAAAGAGTTGTGAGCGATGGTCTGAGCCGAAAGCGAGACCATGAATAAGCCTGATGCCAAAAAAGTAAACAGCTTTTTCATTGGATTGGTTTTTTGGATAGAGAAAAGAAAAATTGCTTAAAAAACAGGCCGAAGGTACGAAATTAATGTGCCAATGTCAAGTAGAACGGACCTTAAGAAAAGCAGGTTACCCGCCCAGCATTTTTTTTATTTCATTCAGTTTCATCAATGCTTCAACAGGTGTCAGGGTATCGATATTGGTACTGAGAATATCATTCTTGATTTGATGCAGCAAGGGATCGTCCAGTTGGATAAAACTCAGTTGAAAATCATCACTTTTGCTTTTTTCCTTAACCGCTTTGGTCAGTTCGTTTCCCGAGTGGCTTTGTTCAAGAATGTTGAGCATTTGCTTTGCCCGCTCCAAAATCGGGGCAGGCATCCCCGCCATTTCGGCCACATGTATACCAAAACTGTGTTCACTCCCCCCCTTTTTAAGTTTGCGCAGAAAAACCACTTTGTTGCCGATTTCCCTGATTGAAATGTGGTAATTCTTTATCCGCGGCATGCTTGTCGCCATTTCGTTCAGTTCGTGGTAGTGCGTTGCAAAAAGCACTTTTGCACGAAACGCAGGGTGGTTGTGCAGGAATTCGGCAATGGACCAGGCAATGGAAATGCCGTCATAGGTACTTGTTCCTCTGCCGATTTCGTCGAGCAGGATAAGGCTTCGGTTGGAAATATTGTTCAAAATACTGGCCGTTTCATTCATTTCGACCATAAAAGTCGATTCGCCCGAAGAAATATTATCGGAGGCCCCCACCCTGGTAAATACTTTATCGACGATGCCAATTTTCGCGGAAGCTGCCGGCACAAAACAACCCATCTGCGCCAGCAAAACAATCAGCGCTGTTTGCCTGAGCAAAGCCGATTTTCCCGACATATTGGGCCCCGTCAGGATAATAACCTGCTGTTTGTTGTTATCGAGAAAGATATCGTTGGGCACATATTCTTCGCCAGCCTCCAGGTTTTGCTCAATCACCGGATGCCGGCCATTCCTGATTTCGATGGAATAGTCGTCGGTAATCAACGGCTTGTTGTAGTTGTTTTCGCTCGACACTTTCGCGAAGGAGGCCAGACAATCCAGTCCGGCAATTTGATTGGCATTCACTTGTACCGGCTGAATGAACCCGGCTGCATAACGCACAAGTTCTTCAAACAATTGTTGTTCAAGCGATAGTATTTTTTCTTCAGCACCCAAAATCTTTTGTTCGTATTCTTTCAGTTCTTCGGTAATGTAGCGTTCGGAACCCGTCAGGGTTTGCTTGCGGTGCCAGGCTTCGGGAACTTTGTCTTTGTGGGTATGGGTTACTTCGAGATAATAGCCAAACACATTGTTGTAACCTATTTTCAGTGAGGAGATGCCTGTTTTTTCGATTTCCCGCTCTTGCATCTTTCTGAGGTAATCCTTGCCCGAATAGGCCAGTTTCCTTAGCTCGTCCAACTCCTCCGAAACACCGTCTGCAATTGCCCTGCCCTTGGCAATTGTGGTGGGGGGGTCGTCAAACAGCTCAGCTTCCAGTCTCCGGGCCAGTCCCGGACAGGGGTTCAGTTTTCGGGCAATTTGCTGCAGGGCCTTGTTGTCAGTTTTTTGACAAATCCCCTTTAAATCTGCCACCGCATGCAATGCCCTTCTTAACTGCACCATTTCACGGGGGTTTACCCTGTATGCAACCGTTTTGGAAATCAGTCGTTCCAGATCGCCGACTTTCTTTAACACTTCCTGAATGCCCGATTCCACTTCCTGTTGCTGCATTAAATAACCAACTACCTGTTGGCGATCCTCAATTTCAGCCCTTTCTTTCAGCGGCAATGTGATCCACCTTTTCATCAGGCGTGAACCCATGGGTGAATGGGTCCTGTCAATCACATCGAGTAAGGTTCTGGCATCAGGGCTTAGCGGGAAAATGAGTTCCAGGTTGCGGATGGTGAACTTATCGAGCCAAACGAACTTTCCGGCATCAATACGGCGCAAGTGCGAAATATGACTGAGCTTATCGTGATGGGTTTCGTACAGGTAATGGATGGCAGCCCCGGCAGCAATTACACCTTTTTCCAGGTCATCCACACCAAACCCTTTGAGCGTGCCCGTCTTAAATTGCCTGGTCAGGATGTCATAGGCAAAATCCCGTGTAAACACCCAATCGTCAAAACTGGTCAGGTAAAACTGGTCACCGAAATTTTCGATGAATTTCCCGCGGTTTTGCCTTTGAATGACGACTTCGCTGGGGTGGAAACTCTGCAACAACTTGTCGATGTAATCACGGTTGCCTTCCGCGAGGTAAAACTCGCCGGTTGAAATGTCGAGCAAAGCCAGACCCGAAATACCTGAACTCAGGTGTACCGCGGCCAGGAAGTTGTTTTCCTTTTGTTCGAGCACATTGTCATTAAGCGAAACGCCGGGTGTAACCAGTTCCGTCACGCCACGTTTCACAATTTTCTTGGCAAGTTTGGGGTCTTCCAGCTGATCACAAATCGCAACGCGATGGCCGGCCCTTACCAGTTTTGGCAAATAAGTATCGAGCGAATGGTGCGGAAAGCCAGCCAGTTCCACATAAGCCGCCGCACCATTTCTCCGCCGGGTGAGCACAATTCCCAACACAGCCGATGCTTTGATGGCATCTTCCCCAAATGTTTCATAAAAATCGCCTACCCGAAAAAGCAGTAAAGCATCAGGATATTTGGCCTTGATGCTGTTGTATTGCTTCATTAAAGGTGTTTCGGCATATGTCTTTCCCTGCTTCACCGGCATAAAGTTTCGCGCAAATTTAACAAATGACAAGGATTTTGCACCCGACTTTTTACCTTTGCCTTTAAAATGTAAAAAAAATGCGAAAGTTAAAAAACGAAGAACTGAACCGCCTGAGTATCGAACGCTACAAACTGGCTGAAAAACTACCTGTTGTGGTGGTACTGGACAACATCCGCAGCCTGAACAATATCGGTTCTGTTTTCCGGACATCCGACGCCTTTCGTATAGAAAGTATTTGCCTTTGTGGGATAACAGCTACCCCACCCCATCGCGACATCCACAAAACAGCCCTGGGGGCCACCGATTCGGTGGACTGGAGATACTTTAAAACTACTGAAGATGCAGTACTGGATTTAAAGAAAAACGGTTACCTGGTCTTAGCTGTAGAACAAACCGACAACAGCATATTGCTTCAGGATTTTCAAGCTTCAGAATTGGGGAAAATGGCACTGGTTTTTGGCAACGAAGTTCATGGTGTTACCGAAAGTATTGTGCAATCAGCCGACCAGTGCATCGAAATACCCCAATACGGCACCAAACATTCGTTTAACGTAGCTGTTAGTGCAGGTATTGTCTTATGGGATATCTTCCTGAATTTAGAGAAGTTACGGTAAGTTGAAACCTTCTGGGCACTTTCACGTAATAATTTAAAAATGTCGCTGATTGTTAACGAAATATATTTATTTTTGCATAAATTAAAATTTGACGCAATTGACAATTGCATTGTTAAAAAAATTATACTTATATTTGTACTTAATAAAAAATTACACGTAAAAATTTGAACCATGAAAAAAGTTTATTTTAATCTGATGCGCATTGCACTCTTTGGCTTTATTCTCTCACTCCCGCTCGCTTTTTATGCCCAGGATGACGGCGCAGAAAAAGAAAAAAAGGAAAAGAATAACTCCGCCTTCTCACCTTACTGGTATTTACAGGGCGATCTTGGCCCAACATTCTCGCATGCCGACCTTTCGACCTATGGGCTTGCCCCTGATTTTAAACATGTTGGCATCAACGGCCAACTGGGTTTTGGCCGTCAGTTAAGCAGGGTATGGAGCGCTTACCTTAATTTCGAGCGTGGTTTTTTTAACGGTGAAAAGTCCGGCATCGTCCCCAAGAACTTTGGTGGTGGCGCAGTAAAGGACCTCAGTTTCAACAATGATTACTATGGTGGAAATATTAATATTGGCGTTAACCTCTCAAACTGGCTTGGCGGTTACAAGGACCGTTTGGTCAATATTGGTATTCATGCAGGTTATGGACAGGTTCAATGGAAATCAAGAACATACGACATGGCCAATAACGATAAAATTGTAAATAATTTCGGTTATTCATTCAGCAAAGACGAAAACAAAGGACACGGTATTAACGGAAGGAAAATTGCAGCCACGGTTCCCGTTGGTGCAACCATTAATTTTAATGTGAGTGAAAGATGGGACATTTACGGCGATTATGTGTACACCTGGATGGATACCGATCTTGCCGATGGTATTGTTCATGGGGAAGCACAGGTCTTTAACGATGTGTATTCCCATTTCAACATTGGTGCAAGGGTAAAATTTGGCAGCAATAAAATCAAGAAAATGGCTGACAACTTCGGTGATGTTCAGCTCAACTCAACACCTGATCCGCTTGAAGAAGTGGGCGACTCAGTTGAAGTAACAATTAAAGGCACCTTCCCGCCAAAATATTTTGCCAAAAATGCTGTGATGTGTTTTACCCCTGTCTTAAAATATGAAGGCGGTGAAACTGCTTTCGAGACCATGAACTTTAAAGGTGAAGATGTTGACGGTGATGGCACAATGATTAGCTGGGCCAATGGCGGTTCGTTTACTTACACAAAAAAAATACCTTACGATCCGTCAATGGAAAACTCAGAATTGGTCATCAACCCGGTTGCTTATCAGTACAACGGTGAAGTTTATTCATCATGCGACGGAGCAGCCGGCCAGGGCAAATCTTACACAGCCGATGAAAGAAAACTCGCCGACGGTGTTATCCATACTTCAAAATTGCTGAGAAATACCGAACTTGTAGCTTTTGCCCCCGATTATTATGAGAAGGAAACCATCAGCACACAGGAATCCAATATTTACTTTCAGGTAAATCTGGCTAACCTCAACAAAAACCTTCCGCTCAACAAGGATGCAGATAATAAAACTGCCCTGGAAAATAGCATTGGAGATATTGAAAAAGGCTGGGTAGTTAAAAATATTACCATCAACGGCTGGGCTTCACCCGAAGGGGAAGAAACCTTCAACGAAGGCCTCTCGCAAAAGAGGGCCGAAACAGCCGAAAGGTACATCAAAAAGAAAATCAAAAAAGCGGCTAAAAACAATGAATCGATTGAAAAAGATGCAGCCGACAATATGGAGACTGTCTTAACGGCAAACGGCCCCGACTGGAATGGCTTTATGCGGGCAGTTGAATCCTCTGACATTAAAGACAAGAATGCGATTATCAATGTTATCAATTCTGCAGAGCTTTCACAAAAAGAAGCCGAGATCAGAAACATGATCTTGATTTATCCTGAACTTGAGCGTGACATCCTGCCCCCCTTGCGCCGTGCAGTTATTGATGTAAATTGCTTTGAGCCGAAGAAAACCGATGCGCAGATTGCCGAGTACTCAACTGCAAATCCGGGCGAACTCAGCCTGAATGAGCTATTGTACGCAGCAACACTGACCAACGATTTGAATACCAAAAAACAGATTTACGCCAATACGATGGAGCGCTATCCAAAATGCTGGAGGGCAAAAGTAAATGCCGCCGGTGTTGAACTGGAACTTGGAAATACAGATGGCGCCAAAAGCCTGCTCGCAGAAGCCGAAGCCATTAACCAGAACTCATTTGAAATGGCCAACAACATGGGCAGTGCGTATGCTAAAATGGGTGATTATGAAAAAGCTGAAGAATGGTACCTCAAAGCCGAGCAACTGGGTGGCGACGTCAATTACAACCTGGGGATTGTTTACATCCACAAGGGGGATTATGCCTCTGCCGTCAGCCGCTTAAGTGGTTATAAGTGCGATTTCAACCTTGGACTGGCACAGTTGCGAAACGGTGACTTCGGTGGTGCAGAAAACACTTTCAATTGTGTTGAACCTAAAGATGGCGACACTTACTATTTGCTTGCCGTTTCAGGTGCACGTCAGGATGACAAAGCCAAAACGCTTGATTACTTAACGAAAGCCATCAAAACCGATGCAGCTTATAAGGAAAAAGCCGTTATGGATCGTGAGTTCCTGAAATTCTATCATGAAGCTGATTTCCAGGCCTTGGTGGGGAGCAATAAATAAAACAAATTTTTTCATGGAAAGCCCTGGTCGAGTAATTGACCGGGGTTTTTTAATGGGGTGGCCTAAAAAGTGATTCTGTGCACCCCCACTTCGTAATCCTTTCGGATTACATCTACTATCTTTTGGTAATCCGCTTCCTTTTTTACAAAATCCATTTCATTGGTGTCGATAACCAAAATCCGAAGGTCGGCCTGTTGCCTGATAAATTCAAAATAACCCTGTTGAATCTTCTCAAGGTATTCATCCTGAATATCCTGTTCGTAAGGTCTGCCACGGTCGCGGATATTTCGTTGCAGGTTTTGCGTGTCCGCGTACAAATAAACGAACAAATCGGGTTTGGGCAATTGTTGGTGGATAATGTTGAAAAAACGGGTGTAAAGGCTGAATTCATCACCGGCCAATGTTTTCTTTGCAAAGATAAGCGACTTGATAATGTAATAGTCGGAAATGGTGAATGTTTTGAAAAGGTCGCGGGGGCCGAGTTGGTCTTTCAACTGCTGAAAGCGGGAGGCCAGAAAAGACATTTCCAGCGGGAAAGCATATTTTTCCGGTTCTTTATAAAACTTGGGCAAAAAGGAATTGTCTTCAAACTGTTCAAGGATCAGCTTGGCATTGTAATCCTGCGCAATCCGGGTGGACAATGAAGTTTTTCCTGCACCGATATTCCCCTCAATGGCAATAAAATTGTACTTCATATTTCCCTTCCCTTTTGTTCATCGAACGGACAGACGCGCAATTCGTCACCGCATCGTTTCAATAAATCATCATTCGACTGCATCAAAACAGGGTGAACAAAACCTGCCTCAAGTTCAACCAGCGGAAGCAGGACAAACCGCCTGTCCGCAATCCCGGGGTGGGGGACAATCAATCCCGGCTCATGAATGCACTCCCTGTTAAAATACAAAATGTCGATGTCAATTTGCCTGGACGAATACCCCTGAGTTGTGCGTTGTCGCCCCATTTCATTCTCAATTGACAAAACCCGCTTTAACACTTCGCGTGCCGACAGGCCTGTCTCCACAAGCAGCACCTGGTTTAAAAATCTTTGAGCAGCCCTGAACCCCCAGGGTTCAGATTCATAAACCAACGAAGAGTTGAGAATATTCCCGACTAATCCGGCCACCTTATGTTCCGCTTTTTGTAAAAATGACAAGCGCGGTTCGATGTTGCTTCCGAACAATAAATATACTTTGTTCAAAACTGCTGTCCATTTTGCTGTCTCGCAAAATTAGCAAAAGCAAATAAGTACCCCGAAATTTTATTCACTAAATATTAACCAGGACGAATCCTTGCGGTAAGCTGTTTTTTATGGCTTCTCTGGGTATTCTGCCGTTCTGCTGCCATATCTTTCTTATTCTTCCTGAACAGGTTTTATCAAAAAAAAACATTTTCCTACGGGAAACTAAAACCGAATTGATAGATTTGTTGTCTGAAAAACAACCGTACCCACAAAAACCTGCAAATTTACGGCTGGAAAAAGAAGAGTGCAGGGATAAACCGGTTCGAAAGAATAGCTTTAATATTGTAACCAAGATTTTATGTTAGAAGATGTTTTGCTGATCAAAGACAAGCACAGGATGGCGGCCGCCGAGATTGTGCAGGTAATCCTGAAACGAAACCATCCAAAATTCATCGTGGCCATTTCCGGCGAGTCGGGTTCGGGGAAATCGGAGCTCACCCATGTCGTGGCCAAAGAAATGCGCAAACACGGCATCTTTGCCAAGCCTGTGCACATCGACAATTTTTACAACACCCTGCCCCTTGAGCGCACCCAATGGCGCATCAAAAACGGCATCGAAAAGGTTGTGGGACCCGGCGAGTACAAATGGGACGAAATTAACCGCGTGATCAACGATTTCAAAAACAGCCGTACTTCATCCATGCCCTGCGTTGACCTGGTGACCGAGCAGGTGGACACGCTGACAACGGACTTCAAGGATATTGACATGCTGATCATCGACGGCCTGTACGCCATCAATACCCAAGGCATTGACCTGGCTGTTTTCATCGAGCTCACTTACCACGAAACCAAAAAGGCCCAGAAAGACCGGGGGAAGGAGCCGCAGAACGAATACCGCATGCGGGTGCTGGAACAGGAACACCGGCAGGTTCAGCTTCTGAAGCACAAAGCCGATCTGTTTGTGAATATGGATTACAGGCTTGTCCCCGGGGAGTAGTTTCCTCCTTTTGCCGGCGCCTTTATCAATTGATTTTCCTTTTGTTCCCAAATTGAATGACCCTGGTTTAGCCCGTGCTGTGCCGGTACATGCGGCAGGCCATCACGCCAAGCCTCACATTTCCCGCACATCCACATGCGAACCGCTTTCGTATTGCAGGGCTTTTTCCATTGCCTTGACCAGCACCGGCGCGGCTTTGACGGGATCGGGCATCAGGTCGGTATAGCGTGCTTGCTGCAGGGTTTTTGCCGAAGGGTATTTTTCCGTTTCTTTAATGCTGTAGATGTAATCCTGCATCTGCGTATCCACCAGTCCGGGGGCAAGTGCGCTGAAATGGATGTCAGGGTATTCTTTGGCATAAATGTTCATCAGTCGGTCCAAACCGGCTTTCGACATGGAATAAGCACCCCAACCGGGTGTGCTTCGCAGGGCAGCTCCCGACGATATTCCGACAACTTGTTTAATCTTGACCTTCAGCGAAAAAAGAATATCGAGCAAAACCTTGTTGGCCCAGACGTTGACTTCGAACACCCGCTTCATTTCATCCACTGATGTTTCCTCCATAAATTTGATTTCGCCCAGAATACCTGCATTCAGCACCACAAGGTCGAAGCGACCGGCCTTGTTAAAAAAAGCGGGGACAAGCTTTTCCACAATCTCCAAATGTGTCAGGTCAATGTTGAGATGCTGATAATTTTCAAAGCCTGATAATTCGCTGTTGTCCCTCCTGCTCATTCCCCAAACCCTGTCGCCTTTTTTCAGAAACTCCAGTGCCAGCCCGTAACCGATACCCGAGCTGGTTCCCGTGATCAGCATGTTCATGGTTGATGAAGTTTTTTTTGTTTGTTGGGATCGTCCACATCATTGACCAGCAGGGTTAAGAAACCGGCGAGGATCATCGAGGCACCGCCAAGTACCAGTGCATAAATCGGTTCTCCGTCGGCAATGGTTTTCACAAAAAAGCCAAGGATGCTGGCCGCCAGAATTTGGGGGATCACGATGAAAAAGTTGAATATTCCCATATAAACCCCCAGTTTGTGTTGCGGCAGCGAACCCGTGAGGATGGCATAAGGCATGGCCAGAATGCTGGCCCAGGCCAGCCCCACACCCACCATCGAGATGATCAGCAGTTTGGGGTCATGGAAAAAATAAACGGATATCAACCCCAGTCCACCGACCACCAGCGCGATGAGGTGGGTGATCTTACGGTTCGTGTATTTGGCAAGAACGGGCAACAGAAAAGCGACCACCGCAGCAAAACCGTTGTAAACGGCAAACATTATCCCAACCCAGTTGGCACCGGTGTTGAACAACTCCGACCTGGAATCGGTAGTGCCGTAAATGTGGCTGGTTACGGCAGCCGTTGTGTAAATCCACATGGCAAACAGGGCAAACCACGAAAAAAACTGGACAACGGCCAGTTGTTTCATGGTGGCCGGCATTTTGAACAGGTCGTTGATCACATCCACAAATCCGTTTTTTTCTTTTCCCGCGCTGATCAACGAACCGGTCAAAAGCTGAACCAGCCCGAAAACCATCAGGCCGAATCCGAGAATGTACAATTCGGCTTCCAGGTCAAAATAATAGACCAGCCATGCCAGGACCGCCCCGCCGGTGAGCCAGAAAACACTGCTTTTCAGAAAACGTCCTGCGGGGAGTATTTCATCAGCTTCTTTTTCAATCTGCAATCGTTCTGCCTTTTCCTCCGCAAAAGCTTTCAGTTCTTCGGGCGCGTACTCTTTGGTTCGTAAAACGGTCCAGAGTACGGCAACAAAAAAAATGGCGCCCCCGATATAGAACGAATATTTTACCGAGGGAGGGATTACCCCCTCGGGAGCGGTGTTGGCCATTCCCAGCCAGTTGGTCAGCATGTAAGGCAGTGCCGAAGCCACCACCGCACCGGTTCCGATAAAAAAGCTTTGCATGGCAAAGCCTTTGGTGCGTTGCTCCGAAGGCAGCATGTCGCCCACAAAAGCCCGGAACGGCTCCATGGAAATGTTGATGGAAGCATCCATAATCCAGAGCATGCCTGCAGCAATCCATAAGACAGGGGAGTTGGGCATTAAAAATAAAGCCAGGGAAGCAAGTATGGCGCCCACGAGAAAATAGGGCCGTCTTCTGCCGAAGCGGTTCCAGGTGTTGTCGCTCATGTGCCCGATGATGGGCTGGATGATCAAACCCGTTACGGGCGCCGCTATCCACAAAATGGGGATGTCTTCAACCTGGGCCCCCAGGGTTTCAAAAATACGGCTGACATTGGCGTTCTGCAGGGCAAAACCGAATTGAATGCCCAGAAACCCCACACTCATATTCCAGATTTTCCAAAAGCTTAAGCGTGGTTTTGTTCTCATAAAGTCGAATTTTAAAGGCCGAAAATAAGTGAAATTCAAATGCAAAAGTTTTTTCTGCTCGTGTTTTCCGCGATATTTTTGTTGGAAAAGGCTGCTGGACAGCTTGTTTATATTGGGCTTTCTGTTTGCAATCGTTTGCAATAATATTTCAGGGTTCAATTTTTTAACCGCTTGTCAAGGGGGATTCGAACAAAAGCCGTGAGCCAGTTTTTCGGATTCTTTATTTTTGCCACATTAATCGCCTAAACCAACTGATGGACAAGCGCTGTACATTCTTGATTCTCATATTGATTTTAATCAGCCTGGCTGTCAGGGCGCAGAAAATAGACACCATCTATCACATCAACAGCAATGTGCTTACCGGTGATTTTAAGAAGATGGAATACGGTGTGGTCACCTGGAAAATGGACGGGATGGGGACCATCAGCCTGGAAGAAGTAAAAGTGAACACCATTAAATCGCCCAAGCAATTTGAGATCAAATTAAAAAACGGGTTTATTTATTTCGGTTCCCTCGACACTTCCGGTTATGACAGAAAGATTAATGTTGTCCTCACCAATGGCAGGGAATTGATTGACCTTGATGAAATCGTGGAGATTTATCCCATCCGACGTAGTTTCTGGCTCCGTACCAGCGGAAATTTCAGCCTCGGGGCTAATTATTCAAAAGGTAGTAGCGTGGCTACGGTCGCCTTTTCCGGTAACCTGAACTACAGAAAACGAAAATCAAGCTATTACTTTTCCTGGGACAACAACAACACTTTTCAGGCCGATACCCTGAGTGCAACAAAAGCCAACGCTTCCATTGCATGGGAACGCTTAGTCAGGAAAAAATGGTCAATGGGTACAATCCTGGGCACTAGCAATAACTCTGAGCTGGGGAACAAACTCAGGATTGACTTCACCGTGTTAGGAATTCTTGATATAGTTTACAACAACTGGACAAGGTTCTATTCGGCTGCCGGTCTGAGTGTTCAGCGGGAAACCCCTTACGATACTTCCGGGGTTTCGAATGACCTGGCAGGTATTGTTACCCTCATCTGGAAAGTTTATAAATACACGAACCCGAAAATATGGGTGGACGCTGACATCAGCTATGTTCCCTATTTCACTTCGGCGGGCAGGTACAGGCTAAATTTAAACTTAAGCCCGAAAGTCAGCATCATAGGCAACGACATGAAAATAGGGTTTAGGTTTTATTATACTTACGACAACAAACCCACTTCCATTTTAGCGGCTACTGACGACTGGGGCATCAATCTCGAAATCACCTATTCGCTACATTAGTATTTCCTAACGAAAAAAAAGTTGAGACAAACATTCGGCAAAAACGAAAGGCTGCACAGCAAAAAGCAAATCAACAGGCTTTTTAAGGAAGGTGGTTCCTTTTTTACTTATCCTTTTAAAGTACTGTTTCATACGGGAAGTAAGGATGAAACGGAACTTCCTCAAATCCTTATCAGTGTTTCCAAAAGAAATTTCAAAAAAGCCGTTGACCGCAACAAAGTCAAACGGCTGGTGCGCGAAGCTTACCGGAAAAACAAATCGGAACTGCTGTCATCCTCAAGCAAAAACAAAACAGCCATGACGATCGGGCTTATCTATACGGCCAAAACAATCCTTCCCTACGCTGAAATAGAAACGAAAATAATCCTAATTTTGCAGCGCTTAACCAAAGGGGATGCGGAAACTGCTGGGTGAATTCTTTGTATTGCTTATTCGTGTTTATCAATACACATTGTCCCCCTTTATTGGCAGGTCGTGCCGTTACACACCAACTTGTTCGGTGTATAGTGTTGAGGCCATCAGAAAACACGGCCCTTTCAAAGGCGGGTGGATGGCTTTGAAACGAATCGGATCTTGCAATCCCTGGGGGGGAAGTGGTTACGATCCTGTTCCTTAAAATAAAAATATTAATCATGAATAAAATCAGCTTTCGGATAGTTCTGTTCTTTGTCTTACTAACGACATATAACATTGTACGTGCACAGGACAAAAACAATTTTGAACTTTCGAAAAACATTGAGATTTATATTGATGTGCTGCGGCAGTTGAACTTAAACTATGCCGACGACATCAACCCGGGGGATTTGAACAAAACGGCCATCGATGCGATGCTCGACAAGCTTGACCCTTACACCGTTTACATTCCTGAATCACAGATTGAGGATTTTGAGTTGATGACCAAAGGTGAATACGGCGGTATTGGTTCCCTCATTCAAAAACAGGGTGAATACGTAGTTATAACCGATCCCTACGAAGGCTTCCCGGCCCAAAAGGCAGGCTTAAGACCTGGTGACAAAATTATTGAAGTGGACGGAGAGTCGGCCGTCGGGAAAAACTCTGCTGTTGTCAGCGAGAAACTTAAAGGTACGCCGGGCACCAGCCTGACCCTTACCGTTCAGCCTTTTGGCGACAGCACCAACAAACAGGTGGAGATAGTAAGGCAAAAAGTAAAAATACCAAACATCCCCTACTACGGCATTGTTTCCAACAATATTGGCTACATCGCATTGTCGCAATTCAATCCCAATGCGGCCTCTGAAGTTAAAAAAGCCTTCCTCGACCTTAAATCGAACAATGACTTAAAGGGTATGATCATCGATCTGCGCGGAAATGGCGGGGGACTGCTCAGCGAAGCCGTCGGGATAGTGAATATTTTTGTCCCCAAAGGACAAACCGTGGTTACTACCAAGGGAAAGATTAGTGCCGAAGCCATGGTTCACCGCACCCGCAATAGTGCTGTAAACACAAAAATCCCACTGGCTGTGCTGGTCAATGACAACAGCGCATCGGCCTCTGAGATTGTGGCCGGGGCCATTCAGGACCTGGACCGGGGGATCATTGTCGGCGAACGGACTTTCGGGAAAGGGCTAGTCCAGAATGTGCTGCCCCTGCCCTTCAACGCAAAGCTGAAAGTTACCATTGCCAAGTACTACATCCCCAGCGGAAGATGTATCCAGGCCATCGATTACTTCCACGAAAACGGAAACAGCAAAGCAGCCGTCGTCCCCGATTCACTTATTTCCTCATTTAAAACCAGGGCGGGCCGGACGGTGTATGACGGAGGGGGGATTGAACCCGACATCAAAGCCGAGCGAAAAGATTTCAGCCAAATTACCGCCGACTTATATGCCGGCAATTATATCTTTAATTATGCCAACCATTTTGCACGCGAACATCTGGAGATATTACCACCTGATCAGTTTGAAATTGACGATACCACTTTCGAGGACTTCAAAAAGTTCATCACCGATCAGGATTTTGACTACTCGACCGAAACCGAGTCGCTGCTCAAGGATTTAAAAGGAAGCACCGAGAGGGAAAAGTATTACGATGCCTTGAAGGAACAATTGGACGAATTGTCACTTATTTTAGCAGAAGAAAAAAAGCAGGACATCGATAAGTACAAAGATGAAATCAAGGAGCTGTTGTTGGTTGAGATTGTCAGTCGTTATTACTTCCAGAAAGGAAGAATAGAAGTTGCCTTAAAAGACGACCCCATTACCGCCAAGGCTGTCGAATACCTGACTCAGCCGGCCGAATATGCCTCCGTGTTGAAAGTTTCAACTTCCGAGAACCGGAACGAATAGAAGCTGCCAAAACGCATGATCAAATCCAACACAAATATCCACTCCCTGGCCTACTTTGTTACGCTCGTACTTGTTGCGATGAGCCTCCCCCTGTCGAAGTTTGCCATGAGTGTAACGGAGTTTATGCTGCTGGGACTGTGGTTGTGGTCGGGGTTTTCGTTTCGGATTGTCTGGCGTTTCTTTAAAATCGGGGGTTTTCTCAAAGGGTTCCTTCATTTTTTAAGTTATTTCTTTCAGCTTGCCTACCACAACCTGGTCGAGAAATTCACCCTGTTTTTTAAAAACAGGGCCGCCCTGATCTTCTCGTCAATTTATTTCCTGCACCTTGTGGGGATGCTGCTTACTGCCGATTTCGATTACGCTCTGAAGGACTTGAGGATCAAACTCCCTTTGTTGTTGTTTCCGGTGGTCTTTTCGTCAATGGAACAAATCGAATACAAGCGTCTCCGAATATTGATGCTAGCTTATTCGGCGGCAATCTTTTCCGGTACACTCATCAGTATGGGAATTTTCTTTAAAGGCGAGTTGATTGATATTCGTGAAATTTCGCCATTTATTTCTTCCATCCGTTTCGGGCTAAACATCAGCTTTGCTTTTTTTGCTTTGCTGTATTTCATCTTCTTCGACAACTATTTCAAAATCTGGCACAAAATTGTGTTTACTGTGCTTGCCACCTGGTTTGTGGTTTTCCTCTTTATTCTTGAATCGGTTACCGCACTGGGTATTATCCTTGTTATCGGGGTTTCCTATTTAGTAGTTGAGCTTTTCAGAACACGTTACTATTATCTAAAAACAGCTTTTATCGTTCTGGCTGTCGGTATCCCGCTCAGCTTGTTTTTGTACATCAGGCACACTGTTCAGCTTGCAACCCATGTGCCACCGGTGAACTTTGAAGAACTGGACAAATATACTGCACTCGGGAATCCTTATTTAAACGACACTTCGCACAGTAATATTGAGGATGGACGATACATTGGCCTTTACATTAGTTACAAAGAACTGGCCGAAGCCTGGGCAAAACGGAGTGATTTAAGTATTGGTGATGCCACTTCAAACGGGCAAATCGTCAGGGAAACACTGGTTCGTTATTTAACTTCAAAGGATTTGCGCAAAGATGCAGCAGGTGTGGAAGCCTTGACGGACCGGGACATTCATATGATAGAACAAGGGGTTGCCAACTACAATTATTTAAAATATCCGGGGCTTCGTGTGCGAATCTTAAAAATCCTGATGGGTTATACCGTGTATAAAAAAACAGGCGACCCCAGCGGAAGTTCCGTCATGCAACGCATCGAATATTCGAAGGCGGCATTCGATTTAATCCGTGAACATTTTTGGCTGGGCGTTGGTACGGGCGACCTTGAAGATGCCCTGAACAGCCAATACAAAAAGATGGGTTCTGAATTAAAAATACGTTACCGCTTTCATGCCCACAACCAGTTCCTTGCCATTTTTATTGCTTTTGGCGTATTTGGTTTTTTGTGGTTTATTATTGCCCTGCTGTACCCACCCATTAAGATAAAACGGTTTGGGGATTACTTTTTCGTCACCTTTTTTCTGGTGGCCATTTTTTCGATGCTTTCGGACGACACCCTTGAAACGCAAGCCGGGGTTACCTTTTTTGCCTTTTTCTACACCTTCCTCCTTTTTGGGAAAAAGAACGATAATGCGCTGACACAGTCTGGAAAGCCCGATAAACCAATTTCAGATAATAAATAACACCCAAAGTGAATTAGGTTGACGGGATCGCTAGAATGATTGTTGTTGTACCTTTAACCTGCTTGCCGGGCCGGTACAGTTTGCAGATATAAAAAAGACAGTTTTTAGGCTGTTGTCCCACTGTTCTTATAATTTGCTATTTTAGCAGGTAAATACCTGTTATGAAAGTTAGACATATCCAGATTCATTTTGAAGAATACGCGGAAGGGGAACAACTTCCTCCGGCTGATTTGTCGCTGATAAATGAAGCCAGACAAGCAGTAAATACTTCTTACGCACCCTACTCGGAATTTCGGGTAGGTGCGGCAGTACTGCTTGAAAACGGGCTTGTGGTAAAAGGAAGCAACCAGGAGAATGCCTCCTACCCCCTGGGGCTTTGTGCCGAAAGGGTTGCCCTTTTCCATGCCAGCTCTGTTTACCCTGAGCTAAAAGTTGTGGCCATTGCCATTACTGCAAAAGCACAACATTTTATTACAACAACACCCATCACACCCTGTGGTGCCTGCCGGCAGGTGATGGCAGAAACGGAGAACAGGCAGGGTACGCCCATCCGGATTATTATGCGCGGGCAACAGGGTGTTGCCCAAATAGTGAATGGGATTGGAAACCTGCTGCCACTGAGTTTTAAGGAGGAAAAACTAAAGAAAAAGCGGGAAAAGACAAAGACTTAATGGCACATTTTCGTGATTAGCCGTAGTATTCTTAGCAGGCCTTCAGCTTATCCGTTTTCGACAGCCTTTCGCTGCTACCGGCTCACTTCCACTTCGGTGTAGCCTTCCACAATATCCCCGACTTTAATATCGTTGAAGTTTTCGATGTTTAGCCCGCATTCGTAGCCGGTTGCCACTTCTTTCACATCATCTTTGAAGCGTTTGAGCGATCCCAGGTTTCCGGTGTAAACAACAATCCCATCCCTGATAACCCTTACTTTTGTGTTGCGTGTAACTTTTCCGTCGAGCACATAACAACCGGCAATGGTTCCCACTTTGGTAATTTTAAAGGTTTCGCGGACCTCGATATTGCAGGTGATTTTTTCTTCCATTTTAGGTGCATGCATCCCTTTGATGGCATCAGTAAGTTCTTCGGTGGCCTGGTAAATAATGGAATACAGCCGGATGTCGATCTGCTCTTTTTCGGCCAGTTTTCGTGCCAGTGGTATCGGCCGTACCTGGAACCCGATAATTATGGCATCGGAAGCAGAGGCCAGCATGACGTCAGATTCGGTAATGGCACCAACTGCCTTGTGGATGACGTTTACCTGCACCTCTTCTGTAGAAAGTTTCAGCAGTGCATCGGTCAGTGCTTCGATGGAACCGTCCACATCGCCTTTGACAATGATGTTGAGTTCTTTAAAATCGCCGATGGCCAAACGCCTTCCGATTTCATCGAGTGTGATGTGCTTTTGTGTCCTCAGGTTCTGCTCGCGCGTTAGCTGCAGTCGTTTGCTGGCCAGTTGTTTGGCTTCCTTCTCCTCCTTCATTATGTTGAAAACATCTCCGGCCTGTGGTGCAGCGGTCAGCCCAAGCATCACAACTGGTTGCGAAGGGCCAGCCTGGCTGACCGGTTTATTTCTTTCGTTAAACATGGCCTTCACCTTACCAAAGACCGGTCCGGCCAGTACAATATCACCTTTTTTCATGGTGCCGTCCCGGACCAGTAAAGTGGCAACATAGCCCCTCCCCTTGTCGAGCAAAGCTTCGATTACCGTTCCTTTTCCCGGCTTATCCGGATTGGCTTTCAGGTCAAGCATCTCAGCTTCGAGCAATACCTTTTCGAGCAGGTCGGAGATGCCCATTCCGGTAATTGCCGAGATTTCCTGCGACTGGAATTTACCCCCCCAGTCTTCGACAAGAATGTTCATTTGTGAGAGTTGGTCTTTGATTTTATCGGAATTGGCGCCTGGTTTGTCCATTTTGTTAAACGCGAAAACAATGGGGACCCCGGCAGCCTGGGCATGGTTGATGGCTTCTTTGGTTTGGGGCATCACACTGTCGTCGGCGGCAATAACGATAATCGCAATATCAGTAACTTTCGCCCCCCTGGCACGCATGGCCGTAAAGGCTTCGTGCCCCGGAGTGTCAAGAAATGTAACACTCTTGCCACTCTCTGTTACTACCTCGTAAGCACCGATGTGTTGGGTAATTCCCCCGGCCTCACCGGCCACAACGTTTTCTTTACGGATGTAGTCGAGCAGTTTTGTTTTACCATGGTCAACATGGCCCATTACGGTTACGATTGGTGCACGCCCGACCAAACTCTCCGGGTCGTCGGCTTCGTCCTCAATATCGAGGTTCTCAGAATCGTCAACACCCACAAACTCCACCTGGAAGCCAAATTCTTCAGATACCAGTGAGATTGTTTCCGCATCAAGCCGCTGGTTGATGGAAACAAACATCCCGAGTTGCATACAGATTTTAATAATTTCGTTGACCCCTACATTCATCATGCTGGCCAATTCGTTGGCTGTAACAAATTCGGTTACTTTCAGTATGCCTTTTTCTTCTTCCTGCCGTTGTATTTCTTCCTGCATGCTCTGCGACACGCTGTCGCGTTTTTGACGGCGGTATTTGGAAGCTTTGGATTTTCCGCTTGGTGCCAGACGGGCCAGGGTTTCTTTTATTTGTTTTTGGATTTGCTCCTCGGTGAGTTCGGGTTTTGCCACTCTTTTACTACCTGGTCTGTCTTTTCTTCCCCTTCTTTCTCCAGCTCCCACAGCAGGGGGCACACCTGTTTGAGGCTTGGAACGGATTCGTTTTCTTTTTTTCTTTTGTCCTGACAGCTTATCGGAAGAGGAAGCTGCCGGTTTCCTCTTTTTGTGTTTAACTTCTAACGGCAAATCTATTTTATCAACCACTTTCAGGCCTGCCAGCTTTTCAACCTTTGTTTTAATAAAGTTGCTGTCCTTTTCTTTTTTGTCTACAGGGGGGGGGGCTTTTTCAGGCGCTTCCTTTGCCGGTTCTTTTTTTGCAGCTTCTTTATTAACCACCTCTTCTTTTTCTTTAAGCGGTGGTTCTTTTTCAGCAACTTTTGGTTTAGGGGCTTTCTCAACAGCCGCTTCTTTTTTGGCTTTTGCTGCTTTACTTCTTTTCGTTGGCCTTGTTTTCTGGTTCAGGCTGTCAAGGTCAACTTTGCCTACAACTTTCAGTTCACCTTTCTTTTCGTCTTTTTCCGCATCTGCTTTTCCACTGACAGGTACAGTAGTTTGCGCTTCCTCTTTTTCAGGTTTCTCTTCGGACTCAGGCAGGGGTTTTTCTGCTTTTTCTATAGTTTTCCCGACAGGGGCAGCGGTTTCTTCTTTTACAGGTTCTTGTTTTTCCGCTTCCGGGACGGTTTCCTTTTTCTTCGGTTCTTCAGTTTTTTCAACTTTTTTATCCGCCTTGGGCGAAGGGAAAGAAATACCAACCCCGGTGATGATCAATTCCTCCTGGAAGTTATCTTCAGGCTTCTTTTCCTCTTTACTGAAGCTGTCGTCTTTAATGGAAATTGTCTCTTTTCCGACATACTCCAATTCCCGCTGGGCAGCAGCTTCCATGGCCTGCTTGTCTTCATAGAACTCATCAGTGAGCAGGCTGAACATTTCATCCGTCAGTTTGGTGTTCGGGTTGCGGTCAATAACAAAACCTTTCTCCGCCAGAAAACTAACGATCGTATCCCTGCCAATATTGAATTCTTTCGCAGCTTTACTTAATCTGACTACCTTGGTTGTTCCTGTCATAAATTTTTTTTCGTGTATCGAACTGTTTCGACTTGGAAACAGGTAAAAATACTATTTTTATTCAAACTCAGCATTCAGTATCCTGAGGACTTCCTGAATGGTCTTTTCTTCCAGGTCCGTTCTCGAAACAAGATCTTCCGGGTCAAGTTCCAAAACACTTTTCGCCGTATCGCAACCGATTTTTTGCAATTCCTTAATGATCCATTCGTCAATTTCATCGGTAAATTCGGTCAGGTCAACATCTTCAACATCGGTATCAGAATCACGGTAAACATCAATTTCATAGCCGGTAAGCTGGCCTGCCAGCCTGATGTTAAACCCGCCTTTTCCGATGGCCAGCGAAACCTGGTCGGGTTTCATATAAACTTCTGCCCGCTTGCTTTCTTCGTCAACCTTGATGGAAGTAACTTTTGCAGGCGACAAAGCCCGTTGAATCAGCAAAGGGGTGTTGTTGGTAAAATTAATCACGTCGATGTTTTCATTTTTTAATTCGCGCACGATTCCGTGAATCCGCGATCCTTTCATGCCCACGCAGGCACCTACCGGATCGATACGGTCGTCGTAGGATTCGACAGCTATTTTTGCCCGTTCACCGGGAACGCGCACTATCTTTTTAATGGTAATCAGGCCGTCGTAAATCTCGGGCACTTCGGCCTCGAACAAACGTTCCAAAAAGACCGGGTCGGTGCGTGAAATAATAATGACCGGAGAGTTGTTGCGCATGTCAACTTTTGAAACCACCGCCCTGATGTTGTCGCCTTTACGGTAGTAGTCCGATGGGATTTGTTCTGACTTCGGAAGCAGCAGTTCGATACCTTCGTCGTCAAGCACAAGGATTTCTTTTTTCCAAACCTGGTAAACTTCCCCGGTGATGATGTCGCCGACGCTTTCCTTATATTTCTTGTAAATATTGTCTTTTTCGTATTCCAGAATCCTGGAAACAAGATTTTGGCGGATTGATAAGATTTCGCGGCGGCCAAAATCGGCCAAAGAAACCTGCTTTGCAAATTCATCGCCCACCTCAAAATCGGGTTCGATTTTGATTGCATCCGAGAAAGCAATCTGTAAATGTTCGTCTTCCACTTCACCATCTTCCACAATTTCACGGTAGTGCCATATCTCGAGATCGCCTTTGTCGACATTCACAATAATGTCGAAATTGGCCTCTTCGCCAAACTTTTTCGTCAGCAAACTGTGGAAAACATCTTCCAGTATCCGCATCAGGGTTTCCCTGTCAATGTTTTTGAAGTCCTTAAACTCCGAAAAGGTTTCGACTAAATTAATATGCTCCATTTTTTATTTTATTTCACTTTTTTCAAAAAATTACCAGACCTTTGGTTTGGTTGATTTCGTCCATCGGTATCCGGACACTTGGCCCGGTTTCCATTTTTTTACTTTTTTTATTTTTCCTGATTAGCTCTTCTTCAATTTCAATGGAATCTTCATCAGCACTTTTGAGTTTTCCGCGTTTGATGCCCCCACCCTTTAACAAGATTTCGACTGCCCTGCCCACATTTTTTTTGTACTGCCGCAGGTTAATATAAGGATAATCGATGCCGGCGGTTGACACTTTGAGCTCAAAATCCTCTACATCCCGGTCGAAACTGTTTTCAATAAACCGGCTCAGTTCCACACAATGGTCAATAGTAACACCTGCATCGCCATCAATAACAACCTGAATCTGGTTGCCCGTTCCCACTTTCACAAAGACAACAAACCTGTCAGTTCCTTTCAGGCAATCTGTTGCTAACTGCGTTATCTGGCGTTCATTAATCATGTTCAATAAAAGAGGGGACTGCCGTCCCCTCACTCCTTTCTCCTTAAATTGTTGTCCGACAAGGGTTCGAACCTTGACCGGCAGAACCAAAATCTGCAGTGCTACCATTACACCATCGGACAATCGGGGTGCAAAGATACTGTATTTTTCAAAAATGCAAACCTTAATGTTAAAATACTTAAATTTTAAAAATTCGGTACTGCGAAAAGTTTTATTTTCGCTGTCTGTATAAAATATTCAACACACTTCCTCATGGAGAATTTTAAGAAGATTAATAATTTAACCGGCTGGATTATATTCGCCATCGCGACCACCGTTTATTTTTTAACCCTCGAACCTACTGCCAGTTGGTGGGACTGTGGGGAGTACATCGCCACTGCATACAAGTTGCAGGTCGGACACCCGCCCGGAGCACCCCTCTTTCAATTGCTGGGCCGTTTTTTCTCCCTGTTTGCTTTCGGCAATCTGCAAAATGTGGCACTGATGATCAACATTATGTCGGCACTTTCCAGCAGCTTTACCATCTTGTTCCTTTTCTGGACAATTACCATGTTGGCCAAGAAGCTGTTTGTAAATTCTGAAGACAGCACGCTGACCAACGGACAGGGATGGGCGGTAATTGGTGCCGGAGCAGTTGGCGCACTGGCTTACACTTTTTCCGATTCTTTTTGGTTTTCGGCGGTTGAGGGCGAGGTTTACGCCATGTCGTCATTCTTTACGGCCATTGTTTTCTGGGCGATTTTGCGCTGGGAGGAAGTGGCTGACCACAGGCACGGTTTCCGCTGGATATTGCTGATTGCCTACATCATGGGATTGTCAATCGGCGTTCACTTGTTGAACCTGCTTGCCATTCCCGCCATCGTTTATGTTTATTATTTCAAAAAATATGAGTTTAGCAGGAAAGGTTTTGTTATTTCCGGGTTGATTTCCTTACTGATTCTTTCGCTCATCATGTACCTGATCATTCCGGGCATTGTGCAACTTGCCGGAAAGTTTGAATTGTTCTTCGTCAACAGTATCGGCCTCCCATTCAATTCGGGGACCATCATTTATTTCCTTTTGATCATTGGTCTGATTGTTGGCGGGCTTTACTACACAAGAAAGAAGGGGAAGGTCATCCTGAACACGTCCATCCTGGCCATTTTATTTATCCTGATCGGTTATTCTTCCTTCTTTATATTGGTCATCCGGGCAAATGCAAACACGCCGATTAACGAGAACGACCCGAAAGACGCCATCAGCTTGCTGTCGTACCTGAACAGGGAACAGTACGGCACATGGCCTTTGCTTTCGGGACAGTATTACAATTCGGTTGAAATCGGACGGGAAGACGGAAACCCTGTTTACATGAAGGATGAGAAAAGCGGGAAGTACGTGATAAAGGACGACCGGAAGGGGACTGTCATTGTTTACGACCCGAAAACCACCACTATTTTTCCGCGTATGTGGAGCAACACCAAACCGGCTCATATTTCATTGTACAAGGAATATGGTAAAATCAAAGGGAAACCAGTCCGCATCACCAAACGTGATGGCACATCGGAGGTCATCTACAAACCAACATTCGGGGAAAACCTGAGGTTTTTCTTCACCTACCAGGTGAGCCACATGTATTTGCGTTATTTTATGTGGAATTTCGCCGGCAGGCAGGACAATATTGAAAGCCAGGGTGGAATTGAACACGGGAACTGGATAAGTGGTATTCCTTTTATCGACAACGCCAGGCTTGGCAACCAAAGTGATTTGCCCGCAAGCATGCAAAACCCGGCCAGGGCACAGTTTTATTTTCTGCCGCTTATCCTTGGGCTTGTCGGCATCTTTTTTCAATTGCGGAAAAGCAAGAAAGATTCCTGGGTGGTGTTCCTGATGTTTTTTATGACAGGGGCCGCCATTATTATTTACCTGAACCAAACACCACTGCAGCCAAGGGAAAGGGATTATGCCTATGCGGGTTCCTTTTACGCCTTCTCAATCTGGATTGGCCTGGGCGTGCTGGCTTTGTACGAAGCACTGAGCAAAAGAATGTCCAACAATGTAATGGCAGCCGGAATTGTCAGCGCAGTATGTTTGCTTGCTGTACCGGTGGTGATGGCCGAACAGGGATGGGAAGGCCACGACCGGTCGGGAAAATATGCAGCCCGGGATTTTGCCCGGATGTACCTGGAGTCGTGCGAGCCCAATGCCATCTTGTTTACCAACGGCGACAACGACACTTTCCCCCTGTGGTACGTTCAGGAGGTAGAAGGTATCCGGACTGACGTGCGTGTGGTGAATTACATGCTTTCTTCGGGTGACTGGTATGTCGACCAGATGTTCAACAAAGCTTATGAATCCGACCCGCTTCCACTCAGTATTCCGAGAGATGTGTACATCATGGGCGATATGAATTACATTCCTGTTTACGTCAAACTGGACAGCAGGGTCGAACTGAAAGAAACCATAGATTTTATTGCT
The DNA here is from genome assembly GCA_021647205.1 of Bacteroidales bacterium. Classification (GTDB taxonomy): domain Bacteria; phylum Bacteroidota; class Bacteroidia; order Bacteroidales; family F082; genus B6-G9. The sequence continues at coordinate 178,588 of JAKIVD010000003.1, forward strand.
GATAAAAGCAGAAGGACGAAAGCCCAGATTCAATCCGGTGAATGGATTAACTACTTGCCAACAAAAAGCTTAAAACTGACCATTGATTCGACGGTTGTTGTTAACTCTGGCACCGTGAAACCGGAAGATGCAGGCAGGATTGTTGATGAAATTGATTGGGAAGTGAAGCAATACGGACTGGTGCGCAACGATATTTTGTTGTTAGACCTTATTGCATCAAACAATTGGGAAAGGCCCATTTATTTTGCCAACCCCAATGCTGTCGCGAAAGTTTTCAATGTAGATAAATACTGCCACCTCGAAGGTGTTGTTTATCGCCTGAAGCCCATTCCGGCACTAAATCATAACCCAAAGCTTGGCGGGGTGGACCCGGACAGGGCCTACAAAACACTAATGGCCGACGATGTGAGGTGGGGCAGACTCAATGAGCCTGACGTTGTGATTGACCGGGAAAGCGCACGCACATCGGGCATGATGAAACAGAATTACAGCTTGCTGGCCCGTACGCTGACTGATCTGGGGAGGTATGATTCGGCAGTTAAAGTAATGGACAGGGGAATATTTTTCTTTCCACCCGAAAAATACCCTTACGATTATGGCATGCTTTCATGGGCTGATAACTATTACAAGGCCGGCGCTGCCGAAAAGGGGAACGAAGTGGTAAGAAAACTGCTTGAACGTTATTCGGATGACCTGGCCTACTATGGCTCTTTAAGTAACTATTTCGTTAAAAACTATGACAATGAAATTCAGCAGAGCCTGGCGGTACTTCAAAGCCTGAGCCAGTTAACACGGCGCTACAAACAGGATGAACTGGCAGATGAAATTGACACGGTTTTTTATGCAGAAATAGAAAACTTTGACATTAGGTAGGAAAGTACTTAGAGTGCCTGAAGTACTTAGAGTGCCTGAAGTACTTAGAGTACTTAAAGTGTGGAACGCATTTGGCTCATCTTGTTAAAAACACAACGCTTCCAGGTCTTGCAGACTCTGGAAGGTTGTTAACCCTAAGACCTTCCAGCGTGCATAGCTCCTGGAAGAGTCTGTCTTTAAAATGAATAAAACCTGGAAACACAGCCGAAGGTTTAATAGCTATTCCGAGTATTTCAAGGAGGTATTTGGACAACGGGTTCAAAAAATAAGTGTCGATGCCGGATTCACTTGCCCGAACCGCGATGGCACATTGGCTGGGGGTGGATGCACCTATTGCAACAATAATGCGTTCAACCCTTCATACTGCAATCCCGCAAAACCCGTCGAACAGCAAATCAAAGAGGGCATTGAATTTCACAAGGTCCGTTACCGCAGGTCCAACAACTATTTGGTTTATTTTCAACCGTACTCCAACACCTACGCACCGCTTGATGATTTGAGGAAACTCTACGAAAAAGCCCTGTCGCAGGATGGGGTTATCGGACTGGTAATTGGCACACGACCCGATTGTGTGGATGCCCAAAAACTGGAGTACCTTGCACAATTGTCCCAAGACTTCTACATCCTCATCGAATATGGCGTGGAAAGTATTTACAACCAGACTTTAGAAAGAATCAACCGTAAACACAGTTTTGAACAATCCGCCGAAGCAATCCGTAAATCGTCAGCATTTGGCCTGAAGACGGGCGCACATTTTATTTTTGGCCTGCCCGGCGAAAGCAGGAAAATGATGATGGAATCGGTGAAAGTTATTTCGGCCCTACCCCTGACAACCATCAAGTTTCATCAGCTGCAAATTGTAAACGGGACAACCATGGCCAATGAATACAAATTGAAACCCTGGCTGTTCGATTTGTTTTCTTTTGAAGATTACATTCAGTTTATCATCCGCTATACCGAACGGCTGAACCCTGAATTTATCATAGAAAGGTTCGCCGGTGAAGTACCTCCGAAATATTTGGGCGGGCCAGGCTGGGGGCTGATTAGAAATGATCAGATTAACCGTACAATTGAAAAGGAAATGGAAAGACAGAATACCTGGCAGGGGAAGTTTTTCGCCTCTTAGCGCAAAGTAGTGTGAGCTTTAGTTTAGGTGAAACTGTCCTTCCATTGTCCATTTCAGAATCTGAATACAAAAAGGGGTACTGTTGTTACTGTTGTTGCAGTACAGGTTCTGGCTTCCGGGTTCATTTGAAAGCACGAGTGTTTTTTGGGGAAGAGAATTCGCCTGAAACGCACTCTTGTTAGTGGGGGGTGGGTCAGTCTGCCCGTAGTTTAGGGGGACGCTCCTTCCCTGGTTTGCACGAATTACACCCTTTGAGAAAGCACCTCCCGCAAACCCTGTGAGTACATGTATGTTAAGCTTTCGGGAAGAATCCTCTTTCATTTGCTCTTTTTGAAAGAAACGCCATGCCTCTGCCAAAAAGGTCATTTCAGCGAACGAGCAACTCATCGATGACAACTCACTTTTTGCCAGGTTCACAGGCATGGCTGATTTCATGTTGTAGTGTGAATTTAGTTTTCCAGGCTGCCCATCAGCCCTATTGTAGTCAGACTGCAATATTACGTATGCATCTCCTGCCACACGGTATTGCATCTTTAGGTATTTCAGGTATTGTTTTCTTTTTAACTCACCATTCTTTCGCAAATGGATAAATACCTCCCTTGAGGTGATTTTTGCATGTTTGATTTTGGTCAACAGTGTTTGCATATCGGGCTTGCGTAATTTTCCATTTTGTTACGGGTACAAACTAAATACAATAATCCCGTAAATTTTTAGCTGAAAACCCGCTAAATAAAAAATAGCTGAAAACAACTATTTTTTATCACAAACGACTGACATTATGCAAGTTCCAGGAACACAGCCTAAGAAGCGCCGAAAAAATATATTACAAATAAAAAAAGCCACCCGAAAGGATGGCTAATTTTAGTGGGCGATGAGAGATTCGAACTCCCGACCCCCTCGGTGTAAACGAGGTGCTCTGAACCAGCTGAGCTAATCGCCCTGAAAATGATGAACGTTTCGCCTGAAAGCGGCTGCAAATATACAGCTATCTTTATTTATAGCAATATTTTTTTGAAAAAATTCACGCGGCTTACAAGCTGTTGTTTCCCTGGTGATTACGGGATATTTCTTGTTTTTCGGTCAGCCTGTGTTTTCAGCTAATCCGTACTTTTGCCAAATAAGTATGCCACGGGCAGTAAAACCAGCTACAAAGCATGGCCGCAGGACCGGAAATCATCTTTCGTTACTTTCCTGAATTGAACGAAACACAAAAAGCACAGTTTAGGCAACTCGCGGTATTGTACAATTACTGGAATGCCCGCATCAACGTCATTTCTCGCAAAGACATGGATAACTTTTACCTGCATCACGTTCTACACAGCCTTTCGATTGCCAAAACAGTTCAGTTTAAATCTTTCACCACGGTGATGGATGCAGGCACCGGCGGCGGGTTCCCGGGCATCCCATTGGCAATTCTATACCCGGAAACTTCTTTTCACCTCGTCGATTCCATCGGAAAAAAAATCAAAGTTGTCAAGGAAGTATCAACGGAACTTGGGCTCAACAATGTTGAAGCAGTACAACTCAGGATGGACGAAGTGGGCCGCAGCTTTGACTTTATTGTCAGCAGGGCTGTTACCTACCTTCCGGACTTTGTAAAATGGGTGAGGTACAACTTTCACCAACAATCGCTTAACACAATCCCCAACGGCATTCTGTACCTCAAGGGAGGCGACCTGAAAGCAGAATTACAGGCAGTAAAAAAGCTGCAAAAGAAGCTCTATTCTTTGGACAATTATTTTGACGAAACATTTTTTGAGACGAAAAAGCTGGTGCACCTTTATAAATAGGTACAGAGTTTCAAAAAATCAATAAATTGTTTTATTTTCGCCCCTTCATTAAAAAACCACATCATGACAGAGGCAATTAAAAAATCGCTAAGAGAATCTGCAAAGGCGCGCTGGACGGCATTAATCCTGGCGTCGATGTCTATTTTCGGTGCATATTATTTTAATTATGCACTTTCTTCTATTAAACCCATGTTGGAAAGCATCCTTGGCTGGAACAGTGAGGATTTTGGAACTTATACTTCTGCTTATGCATGGTTTAATGTTTTTCTTTTCATGCTTATTTTCAGTGGTTTTATTCTTGATAAACTGGGAATCAGAAAAACAGGGCTTGGTGCCACAATCGTTATGTTTCTTGGCACGGCCCTAAATTACTGGGCAGTTTCACATACTTTCCCCGAAGGTTCGGTTGTTCATATCCCAATTCTTGGAGATATGAAAACGCAGGTTTTGCTTTCATCTCTTGGATTTGCCATTTTTGGGGTTGGTACCGAAGCCATTGGCATTACCATCTCCAAGGCGGTGGTACGCTGGTTCAAAGGCAAAGAGATGGCGCTTGCCATGGGGATGCAGATGTCCATTGCCCGCCTGGGAACAATGCTTGCCCTTGTTATTTCGCTTCCTTTAGCAAAAAACTTTGGCGTTACCACCCCTATACTGTTTGCTTTAATTGTCATGCTTATTGGCGTTGGCTCGTTTATTACTTTCTCCCTTCTGGATATTAAACTGGATAAATCCGAAGGTGTGGAAGAACAAGAAGTATCGCCTGAAGATGAGTTTAAGATAAGTGATATTAAACTCATTATCGGCAACCTGGGTTTCTGGTATATTGCTATTTTATGCGTACTATTTTATTCGGCAGTATTTCCATTTCTTTTTTATGCTACTGATTTGATGATCAACAAATACAATGTTGATCCTTATTGGGCAGGTGCCATTCCGGGACTTCTTCCGTTGGGTACCATGTTTCTTACCCCGCTGTTCGGTGGTATTTACGATAAATACGGAAAAGGTGCCACTATTATGATTATCGGATCGATGATCCTCATTTTTGTTCATGGAATTCTTGCTATTCCTGCTTTGAATATGTGGTGGATAGCTACAGCTATGGTTCTCATCCTTGGAGTAGGATTCTCTTTAGTACCTTCGGCTATGTGGCCTTCAGTACCGAAGATCATTCCCGAAAAGCAGTTGGGAACAGCTTATGCCGTAATTTTCTGGATACAGAATATCGGCCTTTTATTTATCCCTTTGATTCTTGGCATTGTGCTTAATTCAACCAACCCCGATGTTTCCCCAAACAAGATAGTTGTTAAAACAGCCATTGAGAAAGCCTTTAATGAGACGCTGGCAGGACAATCCTTCACCGACAGGGAAATTGACAAAGCTATTGAAAAAGCAACAGGAACGGCCGTTGACTCTGTTGTGCAATACACAACATATGAGCCGGTATCTATTGAAGATATTGATACAAAGAAAGTTGAAAATGAAATTTATACAGGGATAGTCCAAAATCTTAAAAACATTAATCTTTCGGGAGATAAGAAAGAGGTTTTAAAAGCGGTTACTAAAGCAGGTGAACAAAGTGCCTTTAAGACAATAGAAAAAGAAAGGCTAAATATCAGATATGATTATTTTTATGACATGTTGATATTCCTCGCGCTTTCGGTAATGTCATTACTATTTGCGTTCCTGCTTAAGATGGAAGATAAAAAGAAAGGCTATGGCCTTGAAATGCCCAACATAGAAAAATAATTAAATTAATACAACAATGAGTAAAGACATCTTAAAATTAAAGCCGGAGTCAATCTGGAAAAACTTTTACGCGCTGACCCAGATTCCGCGCCCCTCCAAGAAAGAGGAAGAAGTAAGGGCATTCCTGAAGAAATTCGGCGAAGACCTGAAGCTGGAAACCATCGTCGATGAGATTGGAAACGTCATCATCAAGAAACCCGCCACCGAAGGCATGGAAGACCGCAAAGGGATAATCCTGCAGGGGCACATGGATATGGTCCCACAGAAGAATGCAGATACGGACCACGATTTTGAGAAAGACCCCATAGATGCTTACGTGGATGGCGATTGGGTTACGGCAAAGGGAACTACCCTCGGTGCCGATAACGGTATGGGCGTGGCAGCCGGAATGGCCGTACTCGAAGCCACCGACCTGGTCCACGGGCCTGTTGAAGTCCTGATTACCATGGATGAGGAAACCGGAATGACCGGCGCCGAAAACCTGAAAGCAGGCGTGCTTGATGGCGACATCCTGCTGAACCTGGATTCGGAAGATGAGGGCGAATTGTACATTGGCTGCGCAGGTGGTGTCGATTCTACCGGCGTCTGGAAATACAAAGCGGAAGCAGTACCCGATGGCATGTCCGCTTATCAAATCACTGTCAAAGGTTTAAAAGGCGGACATTCAGGCCTTGATATTAACCTGGGTCGTGGCAATGCCAACAAAATCATGAATGTATTCCTGATGAAAACTGCTGAGAAATACGGTTTGCGCTTAGCTGAAATCAACGGTGGAAGTCTCCGCAATGCCATTCCGCGCGAGTCGTTTGTAACGGCTGTTGTGCCTGAAGACAAGAAAGCTGACTTTGAACAATTTGTAACAGAATTTGAAGAAATAGCAAAAGATGAGTTTTCAAAAGCCGACCCCGGCCTCCAACTTACAGTTGAAGAAACCAAGGCCCCCAAAAACCTCTTTGACGAAAAAACACAGTCAGATCTTTTTACTGCCATTGCCGGCTGTCCCAATGGAGTTATTTCGATGAGTAAAGATTTTGAAGGCGTAACAGAAACATCGACTAACCTGGCCATTGTAAAATCAGACGGAAAGAAAGTTGAAATTGCCACCCTGCAGCGCAGCCTTATAAATGATGCCCGCGACAAGCTTTCGGCTGAAGTCAGGGGCGTTTTTGAAGCCGCAAACGGAAAAGCCGCCAGTGCCGGTGCTTATCCGGGCTGGAAACCCAATCCCGATTCGGCCATCCTGAAAGAAATGAAGGAAGTATACAACAACAAATTCGGCAAAGTGCCGGAAGTGAAAGTAATTCATGCCGGCCTGGAATGTGGCATACTTGGGGCAACATACACCCATTGGGACATGATTTCTTTCGGCCCTACCATTCGCAACCCGCACTCACCCGACGAAATGGTGAAGGTTGATACGGTCCGGTTATTTTGGGATTATCTTGTAGAAACACTGAAAAACGTACCCAAAAAATAGACTTGCCTTCCTGTTGGGTTCATTTTAACCTATCGGGGAAGATATTTTTTCAAAAGTTTATTTTCATTTAAAAAAAGTCTATTTTTGCACACCCAAAAAAATATTTAAGCGATGACAAAAAGAACGTTTCAACCATCGGTAAGAAAGAGAAAAAACAAGCACGGATTCCGCGAGCGGATGGCAACGGTTAACGGACGCAAAGTGCTGAAAAGAAGAAGGTCCAAGGGAAGAAAGAAACTCAGTGTTTCTGACGAGCGCAGATAGGGTTTATCGTCTTCGGTTCTTATAAAAATCAGGGAGGTGTGGGGACATGCCTCCTTTTTTATTTTGGAATTCCTATATTGGGCAAAAAGCAATACTTTCGCAGGAGGTTTTTGTTAACTGGTTAAAATGAAATTCCTGTTCTGGATAATTCTCATCTTCCTTGTGCTGTCCTACGGCATGAAGCTGTTTATGCGCTATGGTTTGCCTTGGTTGCTGGGCAGGTTTATGAAAAAACAGCAGGAAAAATTCAACCGTGGATATGATCAACGGCAGGACACTCAACAGCAGCGACGGGAGGGTGATGTGGAAATAAATGTCCCTTCCGCGAAAGCGCGGAAAAAAGATACGGGATTTGGGGAATACATCGAATTTGAGGATGTTGATGACCAGACTTGAAAAAAATCCAAAACCCGTAACCTGAAACCCGTAACCCGAAACTTTAGTTACAAACTTTAATTGTTAGAATGTATGGATAAAAGTTTATTGAAAAAACTGACCCCTTACCTGGTAGCCATCATAGTTTTTCTGGGCGTTACTTTTGTGTATTTCTCTCCTTTGCTCGAAGGTAAAAAACTGAAGCAACATGACATTACCATGTTTAAGGGCATGTCGAAGGAAATCAGCGATTTCAGGGAAAGTACCGGTGAAGAAGCCTTGTGGACCAATTCCATGTTTGGCGGGATGCCTGCCTGGCAAATTTCGGTTCAGTACAAAGGGAACCTGATACGGTTTGTTGACAAAGTTGTAATGCTGGGACTACCCTACCCTGCCAATTATGTCTTTCTGTATTTCCTTGGGTTCTTTGTTTTGCTAGTGACTTTACGGGTCAACCCCTGGGTAGGCCTGGCCGGCGCCATCGCTTTTGCCATGTCCTCCTATTTTTTCATTATTCTCGGAGCTGGTCACACTTCCAAAGCTCATGCCATCGGTTATATGGCACCCGTTCTGGCGGGTATCATTCTTACTTTCAGGGGTAAATATCTGCCGGGTTCCCTGCTCACCGCCTTGGCGCTTGCTTTGGAAATCAAAGCCGGGCACCTTCAAATCACCTATTATCTATTAATATTAATCCTTACATACGGATTCTTTAAACTGGCCGAAGCAATTCAGAAAAAACAAATGCCCGTTTTTATCAAAGCAACAGGATTTTTGCTGGTAGCTGCTTTCCTTGCTGTCTTAACACATTCAACCAACCTTTGGGCTACTTACGAATACGGTAAGGAAACCATGCGGGGAAAACCCGAACTGACCAAAGACAAGGCCAACAAATCCGGTGGGCTGGACAAAGATTATATAACAGCCTGGAGTTATGGTACCGGCGAAACCTGGTCGTTGCTGATACCCAATGCCAAAGGCGGGGCGTCGGGACAAATCGGGAACCGGAAAGCCCTGGAAAAAGCCGACCGCAGTTACAGGTCGGCTGTGGCGCAACAAAATGGCTATTGGGGCGACCAGCCATTTACTTCAGGGCCTGTCTACGTTGGGGTGATCGTTGTTTTTCTGTTCCTCCTGGGCTTGTTCATCGTTAATACAAAACTGCGATGGGCACTTCTCGCTGCCACTATCCTATCAATTATGCTGGCCTGGGGAAAGAATTTTATGCCGCTTACCGACTTTTTTATCGACTATTTTCCGGGCTACAATAAATTCCGGGCTGTCTCCATGATTTTGGTCATTGCCGAACTGACGATGCCCTTGCTGGCTTTTCTGGCTTTGGACCGACTCGTCAAGAAGCCCGGATTGGTTCGTGAAAACATGAAGGCATTCTATATCTCGCTGGGATTAACTGCCGGAATAATCTTACTATTCTACATGGTGCCCGACTGGTTCTTAAGCTTCTTCAGTCAGGCCGAGCAGCAGCAGTTTGGCAGTATGCTTGAAGGAAAAGATGCCGGACAGGTGGCTTTGTTTATGAACAGCCTCGAAGATGTGCGCATCGCTATTTTCAGGGCCGATGCACTGCGCAGCCTGCTCTTTGTATCGATGGCCGGAGGACTTATCTTTGCTTTCACTTACGGAAAAATTAAAAAAGGCTGGCTCATTGCCGGAATGGCACTGTTGGTGCTGGCAGATCTGGCCATGGTGGACCGGCGTTACCTGAACAACGATAGTTTTGTCAGGGCACGTGCAGTGGAAAACCCTTTTAGTCCCATGCCCGCCGACAGGCAAATCCTACAGGACAAAGATCCCGATTTCCGCGTTCTTGATCTGACAAAGAGCACCTTCAACGATGCGGGCTGTTCGTATTTTCATAAATCAATTGGCGGTTACCACGGGGCCAAATTACAGCGCTACCAGGATTTAATTGAGCATTACATCCAGCCTGAAATAGGTTTAATTACAAGCACTTTTTCGGGTGAGGGAATGACTTTTGAAAAGATACTTGAAATGTTCAAACAACAACAGGTATTGGGCATGCTCAACACGCGATACGTTATTTACAATCCCGATGCCCAGCCCCTGTACAACACTTCGGCTTTTGGGAATGCCTGGATGGTGAGCGAATATAAAATTGTCGGCAATGCCGATGAAGAAATTGCGGCCCTTGGCAATAATGACCTCAGGAAAACTGCGATTGTTGACGGGCGTTTTGCCAGCCAGTTGGAAGGAAAGGTTTTTAAACCGGATGCCGCAGCCAGCATCTCACTCAAATCCTATGCCCCAAACCACCTTGTTTACTCCTTTAATGCACACACCCAACAACTGGTTGTTTTCTCCGAAATTTATTACGACAAAGGCTGGAATGCTTACATTGATGGAAAGCAAGTTCCATATTTCAGGGCAAATTACGTACTGCGTGCCATGGTTGTCCCCGAAGGGAAGCACACCATCGACTTTAAATTTGAACCCCGCGTATGGGTTGTGGGTGAAAAAGTTTCGTTTGTTGCTTCGCTCCTGCTCATTCTGCTGTTTTTGGGTTGGGCAGTGATGGAGGTCAGAAGAGCGGTGAACCGCAAAATTCACGGAGTAGAAAAACAATGAAAAAGGTACTCATTATCACTTACTATTGGCCCCCCAGTGGAGGGGGGGGGGTTCAACGGTGGTTGAAATTTGTAAAATACTTGAGAAAGTTCGGATGGGAGCCTGTGGTCTTCACTCCGGAAAATCCGGAAATGCCGGCAGAAGATGTTTCTTTGCTAAATGAGATTCCCGGGGGTATTGAAGTGATCAAGAATAAAATCTGGGAGCCCTATTCTTTCTACAAAAAGTTTACCGGAAGAAAAAGGGAACAAAAAATTCAAACGGCTTTTCTAAGCGAGAAAAAAAGCAATCAGGGTTGGATGGAGCGCCTCTCGGTTTGGGTCAGGGGAAACCTGTTTATCCCCGACGCCCGTCGTTTCTGGATTAAACCTTCAGTAAACTTGCTTTCAACTTACGTGAAGAAAAACAAAGTTGATGCAATAGTTACAACAGGCCCTCCGCACAGTGCACACCTGATTGGGCTTGGCCTGAAAAAACAATCCGGACTGCCCTGGTTGGCTGACTTTCGGGACCCATGGACCAATATCGACTTTTACAAAGAATTAAAACTGGGTAAAAGAGCTGACAGCAAACATCACCAGCTTGAACAGATGGTACTTGCAAAAGCAGATGCTGTTGTTGTCATTAGTCCGGGGATGAAACGAGAGTTTGAAACCACTGTCCCGCGAAGTTATCATGTTATTCCGAATGGATACGACCTGGATGACAGGGCAGAGATGTCCGCTCAACAAGCGATTATTAGTAGCAGGTTCAGCCTTGCGCACATCGGTTCACTCACCAGAACCCGAAACCCGGAAAACCTTTGGAATGCATTGAGCCAGCTTGTTGTGGAGGATGCTGCCTTTGCTTCCGATTTGGAAATTCGCAACATCGGAAAGATGGACTTCAGGGTAGCCGAGTCGCTGAAGGCTGTGGGGCTTGGATCATATCTGAGCAGCACAGAATACCTCCCTCACAAGGAAGTCGTGATTGAACAAAATAAGGCCGCTTTATTGTTACTTTTAATCAACAACACACCCAACGCAAAACTTATTCTGACAGGTAAAATATTTGAGTATCTTGCTTCCGGACGGCCGGTCATTTGCATTGGACCGACTGACGGTGATGCTGCCCGGGTCATTCGGGAATCGGGTTGCGGTAAGGTTTACGGTTTTAATGAAATAAAGAAACTGAAAACAGATTTACAGGAATATTACAACTTGTTTAAAAGGCAGGAGTTGAAAGCCAAATGTGGAAACGTCGAACAGTTTGACCGGAAAAACCTGACAGGGAAAATAGCCGGGCTACTTGATTCGATTATTTAAGGATTTTTCAGCTTTTGTAAAGGTACAGCTACCTGTGCAGAATATTGCTCACAAAGTTGGCCATGTCGTAATTCTCGTCATTGAAAACGCGGTAGAGTTCCCTGATCATTAATTTCTTGGTTTTGATGTTTCGCTTCCTGGCAATCTCTTCCACAAAAATATTGACGGCAATTTTACCTTCCAACACAACTTTTTCAGAAATATAATCTGTAAAAA
>JAKIVD010000020.1 GCA_021647205.1 Bacteroidales bacterium
TAATAGCTTTGATAATCAACTCTAAATCAGACTTAAACAGAAATATTGTCAGCTCGCAGCATTATTAAACCCATCTCATATCGACTTTTTGGTGTAATTTTGAGTTTATGAATTATTCAGGCTAGATATCTTCTAGATAAAACAGTTGAGTTCTTTGACGAATCTAAAAGCAAGTAATGAGTAGGGCCTCCTCCATGATAAGAATCATGAAGAAAATCTAACAGTTGATTAAATTCTGGATCAGTTAGTGAAATTCCAATAAAAAGAATGGATTTAGATGTGAATATTGATTGAAGAAGACTTCGGTAACCAGGTTCCCGATATAATGTTCTACGATAATCTTTTTGTGAAAGTATTAATGTGTTTACATCACGTTTTGCATCACCATGAGCTTTCAAAATAAAAAATCTTTCCTTCCAAAAGTTATTGGCAGCTTCTTTACTTTGAGAATAAGTAAATGTATTTGGATAATCGCCTTTTATCTTAATGTATGCCTTCTCAATTAAATTATCGTAATTAATTGTCAATATTAAGTTGCTTTTTATTGAAACTAGAAGTTCATGATTCATTGTGGGTTGAATGTCGCTGTTAGCAAAATGTTCCTCCATAAAAGTATAATACTGACTTCCCAATTCGATTTTCAACTCTTCTGCTAGAAACAAGAATTTAGAATTATCTTTTAATAGCTTGTTATACTCGATTATCTTGTCCTCTGAAATCCAGGGTTGCTTATTTGCATGGTCGATTAATAATTCTATCAATCTACCCCAGCTAGGATAGCCTGCCCCTTCAGAAAGACCTGCCCCAACAAAAAAAATACTATAACCATTTTTAAAGTTGTCTATTACTTCATTTGGAATTTTATTGATCGTGAAAGCCATGTTATTTTGATAAATAAGTGATTAATCTTTTCGATAAATAATTTTTACGTATTTTGATATTTTCCGTTAACGATCCACCATATTTGAATGCGAGTACATAATCATAGAGTTCTTTATCTTTCGTGGAAGTTTCTTCCTTATTGATAAGTGCCTTTGGGTCAGCTTGATTATTAATACGCTCCTTTTCAATAATATCGTATTCTTTTGCAAAACTCTTGTAGTTAATTGTTTCGTAATTATCAAACTCACTAAATAATAACCAAAAAAGATCAATAAAGTTAAATTTCTTATAAATACGATTCCTAGAAATTTCATCAATCTCTTTCATATGATCTAATACAACTGAAATTTTCTTTTGTAATACAGTACTTAACTTAAAATTTTTATCGTAATAAAGTTTAAGTATTAAATTGGCTTTTAGGTCATCAGAATTATTATAAGCAATCAATGCAATAACATGTGAAAAATAATCTTGCCTTTTAAATCTACTTGGATTTATTTTTGAGTTGTCAAAAAAAAGATGATTTAGCGAAAAATTGTCAATATGTTTACCGATTTTACTAATTATAGCATTACGCTTTTCTGCAGGGACTAAACTAATGCCCTCTTGAAGTCTTCCAAATAGAGTTCTAATTTCATCTGGAGTCGCATTTTCAACTATTGCAATCGTGATAGGATAATTATCATAGAGCTGTTTTAATGATTCTGGTAGATCTTGATTGTAAGTTTTTCCGCCAACTTTATATCCATTAATTACAGATAAATTTAACCCCTTATCCTTAAAGTCAGGTAATCTAACTGTATTATCAATAAATCCAAATATTGTATTCAGTCTCTGTTGACCATCGGCTACCTCATATAAATATGCTTCATTTTCTAGTTTCCGTAAATAAATTTTTGGGATATCAATACCCCTAAGCATAGAATCAATCAAAAGGCTCTTTTTCTTAGGATTCCAAACATCACCTCTCTGATAATCAGGTTGCGAGTTTATTTTCTCTTTCATCTTATTAAGGTATGAAACCTTCCATGTTGTAATCCTGACATTCATAATAATTCGATTAAATAAAACAAGCCGAACACCCCACTCCCTCAGTTTCATCAAGTATATCAAGCAAATAATCTGATTGTGCAGATTTTTCTTTGCCTGCTCTTTTAATGTGGTCAAGCTTAATTTGCTCAATACGCGAGGGATTGATTAATTCAGCTAATGATTCTTTTTGGTTCCATGTAAAGCCTTCTTTTTTATTTTCGTATTGCATGGCTTGCTTAAAACGATCCGGATGTTGCTCGTATAACCAAATCCATTCTATTTTTTGCTGGAAAAAACAAAAATAACAACCTGAACGGCTTCGGGCATATTCACCTGTTAAGCCGTTTACTTTAAATTCTTTCTTTTGATAATAGTCTGGTACTCCAACACCGCTTTCTTCCAATATCCTGAAAATGTCGTCTCGTACTAAAACATCCTCATTTTCTAATAATGCAAAATCCACCTCGTTTGCAAGCGGATAATTTGTTTCTTTCAGATAATTGAAAACCACTTTATTGAAAGCAACTACGTCTATATTTAATAAACGATCAAGTCTTTCTTTTCGATTCCGTTTTGTAGCCTCTTTATTTTTGTAATCGTATTGTGTAGGTTCAAGTACAATATTTACAGACCTGTCAAGTAAATTTCCATTCAGTTGTCCGCTGTAAAAATCTGCAATGGCACTTCTATTCTTAAAATCCAGAATCTTATTAATGACATCTACGCTCCAAATATTTTTCCTAAAAGGAAAAATAGATTGAATATTTGATTGCCTGGAAATATATCCTTCCCGGTCTTCGTCTCCTCTAATTCCAACGTAGGAAATGGACGGTTTGTCATCCACAAACTCTTCAAAAGGGAGTAATTTCATCATGGCCGTACACCACCTGGCTTGTGTAGAAGGCAAATATCCACGAAAGGCGTCGAAGTAAAAGTCAAAAGGATTTTTGCCAGCCTGTTCAGGCTCTTCAGCAGTTAACTTTACTATTTTCTTACCAAGGTATAATTCAATGTTTTTAACAAGCTGGTATGTCTCGTCCAGTTCTTTTCCTGTATCACAAAAATAATAGGTAATAGGTAAATTAGGATACTTATCGTATAAATAAATAGCAAGCGCAGCACTGTCCTTTCCGCCTGATATACCCATAAGATGTTTAATTTTACTCATCGGATAGTTTTTCTTTAAGCAGTTTAGTTAATACGGCAATACTAAGCTTTTCTTTTAGGAGGAGCTTGTCTTTTATTTCTTTCACTAACTGATCAAATTCTTTTGTCTCCGGAATTTGAATAAGATTTGTTTTTAGTCCCTCTACAGTTGTTGTTATTTCCAGCTTTATTAAGTCATTTTTATCATTGGTGTTTTCCAAGTAAATATCACGCAGATTATCAAGTTCTTTCACCAAAAATACTAATTTATCCTTTAAAATTTGTTCTTCTTCGTCTGAAATTTGATCCAATGGTTTACCAATAACTGCTTGTGATATTGATGCCAACCAACTATCACGGTCATTCAAAGGTGAATTAATCCTTTGAATAAATACTTTATGGTGTCGTAGTAACTGATGCTCTTTAATTGAGGAAAAACGGATTTTCAGGTTTTCTTTGTAATCTGGGAATCTTATATCACTATTAATTATTTCACGAGTTACGAATGCTTCTATACGGTTTAAGAGTTCGGGATAGGCATATTTAATATCTTCAATTGCACTATTTAAGTTTATCGCAAATCCTGACAGCGCTTCTTCCGATTTTGCTAATTGATCAAGACTTAGTTTTAGTGCATTTGGAAAATCTTCAAAAAAGATTTTTTCAGGGTCTTTTGCATTAACAATTGCTTTTCGCAAAGAAAGCGCCTCTTCCGATAAGTGTTTTGTGTTTTTTGCATAATCAGGTAAGTTTTTGTAGAATGTTAAAAAAGGCCTGATACTCTCAATAAAAACACTATTTGTTAGATCTGCTTTATCGTTTAAGTTTAAGAACTCCCGGTATTTATTGAATATTTTTAAGCGTATTTCTGATATTTCAAAAGACTTTAATTCAAAATATTGAGGATTTCTAGTTATTTCATAAAGTTTGGTCTCATTAATGAAAGGTACATACGTTCCTTTATCATAAAGTGCGTAGTCGCCTCGTTTTATAAATAAGAAAATTGGAATCCAAAAATCAATAAGACCTTGTTTAAGTTTGAATGGTTTTTGTTTAAGGATTTGTATCAAATCCATTATTCTTTTTCGTTCAATTTTAGCATCTTCTAAAAATGATTCGCATTCATTCCAGACAGAAATAAACGATGATTCTTCTTTTGGCTTTCCTAATTCATAACCATCTTTTGAAGGACGGTGAATGTTATTTTCCTTTAGTAAACTAAAATATATCGTTTTCTCAGCAGGAAACTTATATTCTTCAAAACCAAGGTCCTGCTTATCCCAATTCTCAACAATTGCTTTAAATAGATTTTTACGAGCAGAACTGATACTGCCAAAAATCTTATTCTTGTTAAGTAGTTCATTTTTATAAATAGGGGTACTGGAGTAGACTGTTTCGCAAACTCCCGAAAGAAATCGGTTAAAGGATTTTTTGTTCGGGATTATTCTTTTCTCACCTTGAAAATACCAGTCTATTTTATTAGAAAATAAATTTGAAAGGACGTAATGATTTAATAGTTTTTCTTGATGTTTTAGAATCTCGTTGAGTTCTTTTATTGCTACTCTATCTTCCTGGTTTTCTTGTATTACAATTTCTGTTTTCTCAATTTCAAAAAGAAGGTTTTTAATCTGCTTTGTATTCGTATAAGATCCAAATATAATTGCTTCTTCTATATTATTTGAAAAGTCTTTTAAATCGTTTTCCGCTAATTGTTCACTGAAAACCAGATTGATGTATCCGTCAATACTTCCTTCTGGCGTTTTAATTTGTGGTTTTTCGCTTAATAAAAACTCGAAATTGCGGGGTGTTCCTTTTGAATAAGTAATATACTTTGCAGTAATAAGGGGGAAGTCAAAATACTCATTTAGTTTTCCAACAATATCTAAAACCTTTTCGGTCTTTTGTTCAGCATAAAGGAGTGCAGCTTCGATATCAAGGTCAGTTCCTTCCACGAGTTTAAACGATTGATTGAATCGGGTAAATGAAATAATTTTATATTTCACCAACTCTGAAATAAGTTCAATTGTATCATCAATTCCATAAACAATTTTACAATATTGGACTAAAAATGCTTCGTTGATTTTAGCTCCCTTACTGCTAAAAAGGTTGAGCAGTCCGATGGTTGTTATAATTAACCTAACTCGCGAAAAGTCTTTATTAAGTGAAGTTTCAGCTCTTTCTAATGCAGATCGTATTCCTGACCAGTTTGCAAAGTGGGGATTATTTTTAGAATTTAGAAATGTAAAGAAATTATAATGTAAATATTCATAAACATTATGAAGTGTATAAAAAGAATTTCCATTCTGAATCCAGTCTTTAATACTATAATGGTCAGCACTTTGCAAGAAAGTAAAAAGTGAGCGTTCATTTTGACCATATTTCTGGAGAGCGATTGCTAATGCACTTGCTGAAAAAATTTCTAAGGGAAATAATTTACCGTCAATTTTTGCTATAAAGTCATCACTGAAACTAAAGGCATATGCTTTTTTATTTAATGCGATTAAAGTTTCAGATTTGTTGTTTAAGTCTTTCTGGTTAACATCTGAATTAAGACGTTCAGCGGCAAGTAGCAACAACTGTTCAACAGGTTCGTTAAAAGTTACTTCTTTCAACCTGCCTTTAACTTTTAACCATTCTTTTTTTTGCGCTTCAACTAGTATGTTTGAATATCCTTCAAAACTTTGGTGTACTGTTGATATGAATAGAATGTTCCTGTTCTTATCATCAGCAAACTCAGCCAATTGTTGGATGAAGTAAAGCTCTTTTTCCGGTTGATGACTGGCTGCAAACTCAAGGTATTTTCCAAGTTCATCAATTACAATAACCAATAAACCATCTTTAATGCCAACTTTCTCATATTCTTGATAGATTGCATCAAGAATTTTTTGATTACCTGCAAGGTTATTCTCAACATTTAATTGTTCTGAAAAGCTGTTAATAATAGATTGAAACTCTCCTATAAAATTTAAGAACCGAATTTTTTTAAATTTCTCAATAAATCCAATATCAAAATATTTATTTCGTCCTCTTAAGGTTTGCTCAAATGCCCATAAAAAGGAAGACTTGCCAGTTCCATATGAACCTATCATATTAAAGGAATGAAAACCCTGTACAAAATCATTTGCAATTTGTTTTGCAATTTTTTCTGCATTTGGAGTAACCAAATATTTAAGGGTTTTGTCGGAATCCCTGATAATATTTATTGATGGTGAATAGGTAGTTTCCATTTAATTGGTTCCTTGATAATATTTTTCTAATATACTAAATGGGTTCTTTGGTTTATTCTTAAACTGTAACTCTTTAACCAGTGCGTCGTTGTTAAAAAAAACGAGTTCAGGAAATAGCTCAGTAATTTTTTGTAGATGCTTGATCAATCCTTCCTTATTCAAAGCAAATATTCTACCAACACTATTGCTGCTCAAATACAGTGAGTCAAAACTAATTGACTCTCCATATTCAGGATTAGAAAGAATAAAAAAGAAAATCACAGGAGATGGTATTTCCGGTCGGTCTGCATTCACAACTTGATAAAAAGTCCTCGTCTTTTCTTTTCCCTGATATATAGACTTATCCTTTTTTTCATGTACTAGATTTAATTCCGATAGAAAACCGGAGTAACCATCCTCGATATCTTTTGACAAATCATTTAGATAAGTTCGTGTAAAAACTGAAAAATCATCTCTAAGTGTTCTGGCATTAAACTTTCCTTTTTCAGATTCAATAAATGAGTAAAACTGCTCTTTTGAAAACTCTGGTTTTTTAATACGAAGCTCATTAAAAATTAATTGAAAGATAGAGGCATATTCTTTTCGAGATAATTGATAATGGAGTATCCATAAACTTGCTTCGTCTTCCAGAAATGGATCCCAACCATTATCGCTCAATAGATTCTCCCCCAATGCGGTAATTTTATCTTTGTCATCAAGCACATCAAATGCTCTCAACCAATATCGTATGGAAGAAACCATATTTTTTCCGACACCTAAATCAACTACAGCGTCTGGAGAATTAAAACTTTTAGTTGATTTTACAAAATCAAAACCTTTTTTTAGCCAATAATGACGGCAAGGAAACGAATCGTGGCCTGAAAAAGTTAGCTTATTTTTCATTGTAAATTTCGTGAATCAAACTTTGAACAAAAGTAAGTAATAGAATTGATGCTAAGTCGAATAATTTACAGTGCATATATTTATTAATATTGTCGCAAGTAAGCTTCGAACAACAATAAACATTTGTATTGTAATGCAAACCATCCAACCCGACAATACCCAGCTCCTGCAATTACTGGAATACAAAATGCCTTTTGGAAAATTCAAGGGCCGGTTTTTGATTGACATTCCCGAACCCTATTTGGTGTGGATGAACCGCCAGGGATTCCCCAAAGGAAAACTGGGTGATTTGCTGCGCCTGACCTACGAAATAAAATTGAACGGACTGGAAGGAATGGTGAAGAAGATTCGGGAGAAGTAGCTTGGATGGGTTGACTGTTGGATGGTTGGACTGTTGGATGGTTGGACTGTTGGATGGTTGGACTGTTGGATGGTTTGACTGTTGGATGGTTGTTGTGACATGCTGAAAACGGAAGAAGGGACTGCCGAAACAAAGAGGGAACGTCCCCCGCAGCAGGGATAGCAGCGGCAGCCGGGCGCAGTGGCGGCTGTTGTTTTTGCGGGACGGTGGCGGCTGATCCCGATTCCTCGGGAAAAGCCCCCGCACGGCCCTGCAAAACACAGCTGCCACAAGCACGCTAAAGCGGATAGCCCGCCCGGCTGCCATGAAAATAATACAGGTCTTGTTTATCCAGAATTTTTACTTTTACCTTTTCAAATTAAAAACCCAATGGACATTATCATAGCCGGCGATGGCGAAGTAGGCTTTTACCTGGCCGAGGCCTTGTCGGATTCCAAACACAATATTACCATTGTTGACCCGCACGAAGAATTGCTTAAAATGGTGGAGGCGCATACCGATTTGATGACCATCGTTGGCGAATCGAATTCGGTATCGGTGCTCAAACAGGCCAATGTGGAGAAAGCCGACCTGGTTATTTCGGTGTTGCACAACGAAAGCATCAATATCCTGACGGCCATCCTTGCCAAAAAGATGGGTGCAAAAAGCACCATTGCACGGGTAAATACTTTGGAAAATGTAAGCAAAGAAAGCCGGAAACTGTATGAAGAACTGGGCATCGATATTTTAATTTCGCCTGAGGATATTGCCGGCCTGGAGGTGATAAAACTATTGGCACAACCGGCAGCAACCGAAATCTATGATCTTTCCGACGGACAACTTTCGGTGTTCCTCATCCGCATAGAAGCCGGGGCACCTGCCATCGGGAAAACCCTCAATGAAATAGCGGCCGAGAATGGCAGCCTCGATTTTCGCGCCGTTGCTGTTCACCGCGGCCTCGAAACTTTTCTCCCGACAGGGAATACGAGTTTCAGGGAAAACGACATGGTTTACGTAATTACCAAACCCGAAGCGATGGACGAACTGATGGAGATGGGCGGAAAGAAAAAAATGGAAATCGACAACATCATGGTCGTTGGCGGGGGAAGGGTTGGTAAAGTGATATCGAAACGGCTCGAAAAGGACCTGAACATCAAACTGATTGAGCAGAATGCCGACCGTTGCATGAACCTGATCGACCTGCTGGACGACACCCTGGTGATCAACGGTGACGCCCGCGACATCAACCTGCTGGAAGACGAAGGCATTGACGGGGTGGATGCTTTTATTGCCGTGACCAACAGCCCCGAAACCAATATCCTGACCTGCCTGCATGCCAAAAAATTCGGTGTGAAAAAGACCATTGCCCTTGTTGAAAATATTGACTACATCGAAATTTCACAAAACATTGGTATCGATACGGTGATTAATAAAAAACTCATCGCGGCCAGCTACATTATCAAACACTCCATGGGCGACGAAGTGTCTTCGTTTAAATGCCTGAGCGGCATCAATTCGGATATTGTCGAACTGGTGGCAAAAAAAGGATCGCCCATTACCAAAAAACCCATCCACGAACTGAAAATGCCCGAAGGCTCTATCATCGGTGGCATTGTCAGGGGCGACAAATCGTTTATTGCTTTGGGGAAACACCAGGTTGAGGCAGGCGACAAAGTCGTGGTTTTCGCCTTGCCGGGCTCCACACCAAAGCTGGAAAAAATGTTTATGAAGTCGTTATTTGCCTAAAGCATGAATGCGCAAATAACCAAACAGAAAAAACGAGATGCCAAACAAAAGGTTAATTAACTGGACCATCATCATCAGGGTGCTTAGTTTCCTGCTGATTGTAGAGGCTTTTTTTATGCTGACCGGTCTGCCATTTGCATGGTTTTACAACGAACCGCTTTTCCCGCTAATGATTTCTTCCCTTGTTACAGGCACCATCGGCTTACTTATTTTGCTGAAGAT
Organism: Bacteroidales bacterium; assembly: GCA_021647205.1. Classification (GTDB taxonomy): domain Bacteria; phylum Bacteroidota; class Bacteroidia; order Bacteroidales; family F082; genus B6-G9. The sequence continues at coordinate 9,478 of JAKIVD010000020.1, forward strand.
TGGGAAGAATTATTCGAAAAACATCGGCAAAAGGGAAGGTTACCTGATTGTGGCCCTGACCTGGGTGGTTATTTCTTTTTTTGGCACCCTGCCGTTTTTGCTTTCGGGCGCCATCACACATTTTGCCGATGCGTTTTTTGAAACCATGTCGGGACTAACAACGACAGGCGCTTCCATTTTAAACGATATCGAATCTGTTCCCAAAAATATTTTGTATTGGCGTTCGATGACACACTGGATAGGGGGGATGGGGATTATTGTTTTAACGGTGGCCATTTTGCCCTTTCTGGGAATTGGAGGCATGCAGTTGATGGTGGCCGAAATGCCCGGCATTCAACCCGATAAATTACATCCGCGGATTACGGCTACGGCCAAACGCTTTTGGGGAATTTATGTCCTTTTCACGATTGCTGAAATTTTGCTGTTGTGGGCAGGCGAAATGGATTTTTTCGATTCGGTAAACCATTCATTTGCCACCATGGCCACGGGCGGGTTTTCTACAAGAAATGCCAGTATTGCTGCTTTTGGCCCCTACTCGCAATATGTAATTATCCTTTTCATGATTTTTGCCGGCACAAATTTCACCCTGCACTATTATGCACTGCACAGCCAGTTTAATAAACTCCGCGAGAACCAGGAATTCAGGGTGTACCTCACCATCATTGCTTTGGTCACGGTTTACGTTACGGTGAGCCTGGTATTTTTTATGAATACGGGCGCCGAAAAAGCCTTTCGGGATGCTTTGTTTACGACCGTTTCCATTTTAACTACCACGGGATTCGTCACAACCGATTACATTTTATGGCCTTATTTTATCTGGATATTTATTTTCGCCCTGATGTTTATCGGGGGAAGTGCCGGCTCTACCGGTGGGGGCGTAAAAATTGTCCGGCATTTGTTGTTGGTTAAAAACTCATGGCTCGAAATGAAAAGGGCTATTCACCAGCAGGCCATCATTCCTGTAAAATACAACCACAAATCAGTATCTAAAGAAATCATTTTTAATGTGATGGCTTTCTTCCTGATTTACGTCTTAATCATCGCGCTGGGTGTAGTGGTTTTGGCGATAACCGGGCTGGATTTTGAAACCTCCATCGGTGCCACCATTGCTACCCTCGGTAACATTGGCCCCGGTATCGGGGGGGTTGGCCCGGTTGAAAACTACGCTTTCTTTTCGCCCTTTGCCAAGTGGTTCCTCTCGTTTTTGATGCTGCTCGGCCGGCTTGAGTTGTTTACGGTTCTTATCGTGATGTCACCGGCATTCTGGCGGCGTTGATGTAAAATCTTAATGTATTCCCCTATTATTTTTAAAGACAAATCCAATACCAACTTCTATTACAATTCCGCTACCATGCAAACCCTTTAATCCCTGTTGCTGATTTACAGTAGGTGTACCGGAAACAATGACGATATTATCTTCACTCAGCAAAATGGAATAGCCCATATCAAACAGTAAAAAAAAGCCTCCTCCTGTCAGTAAATCACCGCCAGCAGTTAGTTGTAAAAATGCCGATGGTTTAACATAATAGTCAATAACGTTTCCATTATCATCATTCGTGAGAACCGAAAGACCTGAACCACCCAAGCCCATTCCATAATTAAAACCTGCGCCTGCAAATGGCGTAAATATCTTTTCAAGGAAAAGATATCGTCCCCTTGCCCCAAATTTTAATCCTGTTGCCGAAAGCCCGATGCCCCCGTCGATTCCCACATGTGGCGATACGTAATATTGAATTGTTGGCCCAAAACCCACCAAACCGTTCCATCCCATGTCCATGCTGATGCCAAAACTCCGCGTCAGGCGGACAGGTAAATCTTCGATTGCAGGCATTTCCAATTGGGCAAAGGAAAAAGAAAGGGAGAAAAACATAGCAACACTAAAAAGAAGACGTTTCATAACTGTGGTTTAAGCGTTTCAAAAATAAACCAATCTTTGAATAAAAGAAAACTTACGCCTGTTTTTTGCCAATTTAAAATATTGTATTACTTTTGACCAATTGATTTAACCAAACAGTTAAATTTAATGGTTAAAAAAACAGTTTCCACCGAAGAAAAGATTATTGCTGCGGCAAAAAAGGTATTCATCCTAAAAGGGATAGATGGCGCACGCATGCAGGAGATTGCTGATGAGGCGGGCATCAATAAATCGTTATTGCATTATTATTTCCGTTCGAAAGACAAGCTTTTCGACAGGGTTTTTTCCGATTCTTTTATTCCGGTTGTAAAAACCATCAACCTTGTTTTTGAGAAATTCCAGGATATTGACAGCCTTGTCGAAGGCTTTGTAAGACACTACATTACCATGCTCAGAGAGAATCCCTATATCCCTCATTTTATTATTCACGAACTGAACCGGAATCCGGACAGGATAGTCGAACAAATCCAAAGCAGTAGTGTAAACCTGAATCGTATTATGGAAATTATCTCAAAGGATGTTGAGGGGCATAAACTCCGTCCTTTCAAGCCCGTTCATGTACTGGTCAACATTGTTGCCCTCTGTGTTTTCCCCTTTGTTGCCCGGCCCATTATCCAGGGTTTTCTCCTGAATGACAGCGAAACCGAGTTCCGGGAATTTATTGAGGAACGTACCCAACATATTATTTCGTTTGTAAAAAGTGCCATTTTTATTAATCATCCATAAAATGAAAAAGACTTATTTGACCTGCTTGTTTGTTTTATCCGGCTTCCTGCTTTTCGCGCAGGCAGAAAAAGAAGTAACACTGGAATTGTGTTTTCAAAAAGCTGTTGAAAACTACCCGAACCGTGCGCAAATCAGCTTAAACAGCAAAGCCTACGATTTGAACATCAGAAACATCAAAACCAATTACTATCCCAAGCTGACTTTAAACGGGCAGGTCTCCTACCAGTCGGATGTAACGAAAGTCCCCCTTCCTGATATTCCAGGACTGGAGCCGGTTATCATCGACAAAGACTGGTACAAGATTAACCTTGACGTGTCGCAAATGATTTACGACGGTGGGGTAACTTCGGGCCAAAAAGACCTGGAAGCAGCCAAACACATGATCGCCAACCAAAAAGTGCAGGTTGAATTGTACAAACTGAAGGACCGGGTGAACCATTTATATTTCAATACTTTATTTCTAAGGAAGAATATCGAGATACTTCATGTGCTGAAGAAAAACCTGGAAGCCGGTATAAAAGAGGCGGAAACAGCTTTTGAAAACGGCATGGTTTTAAGCTCCGATGTCGATGCCCTTCGGGTTGAGTACTACCGGGCCGGCCAAAAAATCCTTGAGAAAAAAGAGGATGTTTCTGCTTTGCTCGATGCAATCAACGAGCTGACAGGGCTCAACATTCAATCGGCCGGCGAGTTCCGGATTCCCGAAATAACAATTGATGATTTCACTTTTGTAAACAACCGCCCCGAATACATTTTGCTCGGACAACAGCAAAAGCAGGTTGCTGCCATGAGGTTGCTGGCCAAGGTAAAGCGAAGGCCTGTTTTTTCGGCATTCGGACAAGCCGGATATGGCCGTCCCGGATACGACTTTCTGAACAATAGTTTTGATGATTATTATATGGTTGGCCTCCGTTTGTACTGGAATATCTGGGACTGGGGAAAAGTGAAACGGGAAAGGGAGGTGTTCGATATTCAAAATGCAATTATCAATACCCGAAAAGAGACCTTTACCCAAAACCTGCGTGCCGACCTGTACCAACGAACAGCAAATATCACCAAATACGAAAAGCTAATTCAAACGGATGAAATAATCGTACGCCTTCAAAAAAATGTGCAGGAAACTTCCGATGCGCAATTGAAAAACGGAACAATTACCTCAACCACTTATCTTATCGAATTAAATAAACTGGTGAATGCACGCCTGAATCTTGAAGCGCATAAATTGCAATTGGTTTATGCTAAATACCAATATGTAACGGCAATAGGAAATTTGTAAAGCACCAAACACTTTTAACCATCAAACAGTCAAACCATCAAACAGTCAAACCATCAAACAGTCAAACCATGAAAATAAAAGCAATCACATTTATTTCAGCAATCAGTTTCCTATTCCTGAATTCCTGCTCGGTTGACAACGATAAATCGGATGCTTATGGCAACTTTGAAGCTACGGAACTGATTGTTTCGGCCCAGGCCAACGGGGAGTTGTTGGTATTTGATTTGGAACAGGGGGATCAGATTAAAAAAGATCAAATAGTTGGATTGATTGATACCACCGACCTGTCGTTAAAAAAGAAACTGCTCATTCAACAAAAACTCACCATCGCTTCACAAATGGCAAGTATTGACTCGGAAATGGAAGTCGTAAAGCAACAACTGGCCAACAACCGCACCAATCAAAAACGCATCAAGAACCTCTATGCCAAAGGTGCGGCTACCCAAAAACAACTGGACGATATCAATGGCCTTGTCGATTTGAACGAAGCCCAAATCAGGGCTGTACAATCTAAAAAACAAAGCATCCTCGACCAGATGAAAGGGATTGATGTACAGGTAGAACAAGTGAATGAAATTATTGCTAAAAGCCTGATTAAAAACCCGGTTGATGGTACGGTACTTCTAAAATATGCCGAACAGGGGGAACTGGCAGGTTTGGGAAAACCACTGTACAAACTGGCCGATTTAAGCCGTATGAAATTAAAAGCTTACATTAGTGGCGGCCAATTGGCACAGATTAAAATTGGTCAGGAAGTGGAAGTATTGTACGATAAAAACAAGGATGAGAATACCAGCATCAGTGGAAAAATTATCTGGATTGCACCTTCGGCTGAGTTTACGCCCAAAACAATACAAACCAAAGAAGAGCGGGTAAACCTGGTGTATGCCGTAAAAGTACTGGTATCCAATAACGGCGAGATAAAAATCGGGATGCCGGGAGAGTTTAATTTTAAATAAGAAAACATCAACAAATAATTATATTCATTAACCTTAAATTTTAATTTTATGAAAATCAGAAGTTTATTAATCGTATTGATGGGGCTGGTGGTTTATCCTTTTGCCCAGGTAGCTGCACAGGAAGTCAAGGCCGACGACATTCTCGGTATTTGGCTCAACGAAGACAAAGACGCACACGTTGAAATTTACAAAGAAGACGGAAAGTATTTTGGCAAGATTATCTGGCTGAAAACCCCCATCCGTGAAGAAACGGGAAAACCGAAATTAGACAGGGAAAACGAAGACGAAAGCCTGCGTTCAAGACCAGTTATGGGACTGCTCCTGCTCAGTGATTTTGAATTTGATGGCGACGATGAATGGGAAGACGGCACCATCTACGATCCCAAAAACGGCAAAACCTACAAATGTTATATGGAATTTGAAGATGAAGCCGACAAAGACAACCTCAAAGTAAGGGGTTACATCGGGTTCAGCCTGCTCGGCAGAACAACCTACTGGACAAGGGTGAAATAGGATACCTGTTTCTGATGATAAGCAGGCCGGGTTTGGTTAAAGAACGTCGAATAACTATATTTTTGACTTTACCGGAAGACCCATATTATTTTTTCGGTTGTAGGAAACCAAAATCAACAAACGGATGTCTGTCCCGGTTCACATACACAACATCAGCAAATCCTACGAAAAGGTAGAGGCACTAAAGGATATAAACCTTGAAATCAAGGCCGGTGAGCTGTTTGGCTTCATCGGCCCCGACGGAGCGGGAAAGACCAGTCTTTTCAGAATACTGACCGGTCTTATCCTCCCCCGTTCCGGAACAGCTTCGGTGGGTGGGCTGGATGTTGTAAACGATTTTAAAAAGATTCGTCAAATTACCGGTTATATGCCGGGCCGGTTCTCGCTGTACCACGATTTAACCGTGGCTGAAAACCTGGATTTCTACGCCAGTATTTTCAAAACTTCCCTCAAGGAAAACTATGACCTGATCAAAGATATTTACATTCAGATCGAACCTTTCAGGAAGCGGAAAGCCGGCGACCTTTCGGGAGGGATGAAACAAAAACTGGCACTTTCCTGCGCATTGATTCACCGTCCGGAACTGCTTATTCTTGATGAGCCGACGACAGGTGTTGATGCGGTTTCGCGCAAAGAATTCTGGGAACTGCTCAACAAAATGCAACAGAGTGGAATAACAATTCTCGTCTCGACACCCTATATGGACGAAGCGGCGCTGTGCAACCGGGTGGCACTGATGCAAAACGGAAAATTGCTGGCAACCGATACCCCAAAAAACATTACCAAACGCTACCAGGGCCAGATATTTGCCCTCCATACCAACAAAATGCACAGCCTGGTAATCGACCTCGAAAATACAGCTGCTGCTGCACAGGTGTACCGTTTTGGAGATTCGGTACACATTACTTCCACCTCAGGGAATGATGAAAGTTTCCGGCAAATAATTACAGCTTCGCTTGAAGAAAAAGGGCATTCGGCCATACAAATGATAGCGCAACAAGCGGTAATTGAAGATTGTTTTCTGGCGCTCATGGACAAAAATCAGACCCTATGAAACAGGGCGGACAAATTATTACGGTTACCGATTTGGTGAAAAAGTTCGGGCAATTTACCGCCAACGACAAACTCAATTTCTCAGTAAAAAAAGGGGAGATATTTGGTTTTTTGGGTGCCAACGGCGCCGGAAAAACCACGGCCATCAAAATACTTTCCGGTTTATCAAAACCCAGTTCCGGTACGGCTATTGTAGCAGGCTTCGATGTAAAAAAATATCCCGATAAGGTCAAAAAAAATATTGGTTATATGAGCCAGCGGTTTTCGTTGTACGACGACATGACCGTGAAAGAGAATTTCAGGTTTTATGGCGGTATTTATGGGATGAAAAGAAAAGAAATCAAAGAGAAAACAGCCCTGTTTCTGAAAAAACTGGATATGGAAGATTACCGGAATATGCTGTTGAAGAAAATTCCCCTGGGATGGAAACAAAAGCTGGCTTTTTCGGTAGCCATTCTGCACAACCCTAAAATTGTTTTCCTGGACGAGCCCACCGGTGGTGTCGACCCCATTACACGCCGGCAGTTTTGGGAATTGATTTATGAGAGCGCATCCGGGGGTACGACGGTTTTTGTAACTACCCATTATATGGATGAGGCCGAGTATTGTGAACGGGTTTCCATCATGTCGGAAGGCCGCATCGAAGCCATCGGCACACCGGCACAACTGAAAGAAAAATACCAGGTCAAAACAATGGATGAAGTATTTATTAAAATAGCAAGATAAAGGACTAACCCCTCTGCCCTTCGGACAGGCCAAAGGCAGAGGGGGTCAAGATTACCGACTGAAGACTGTTATGTACGCATTTATCAAAAAAGAGTTTTTTCACATTTTCCGCGACTACCGGTCGATGCTCATCCTTTTTGGGATGCCGGTGGCGCAGGTGCTCCTTTTTGGTTTTGCCATAACCACTGATATTAACGACGCAAAAATTGCCATACTCGATCACTCCAAAGATCCGGTTACCCGCGATATTACCCAGAAAATACTTTCTTCAAAATATTTCATTTTAGAACAAAACCTGCAAAGCAACAACCAGATTGAAGCAGCTTTCAAGGCAGGGAACATCAAGGAAGTAATTGTTTTTGAACAAAACTTTGCTGAGAAATTACAAAGGGAAGGGAAAGCGGATATCCAACTTATTCTGGATGCCACCGAACCCAATACCGCCAGTATGCTGAGTGCTTATTCCAGCGGAATTATCAATACTTACAGCCTGCAGCAAATGAAAGCGGCCAACAAAGTTCCCCTGTCAATTGTTACCGAAAGCAAGATGCTCTACAATCCGGAGTTGAAAAGTGTTTATATGTTTGTCCCGGGTGTCATCACTATTTTACTCATGCTGGTTTCAACCATGATGACCTCCATTTCGATTACCCGCGAAAAAGAAATGGGCACAATGGAAGCGCTGTTGGTTTCCCCTTTAAAACCTTTGCAAATAATCATCGGAAAGGTAACTCCCTACGTTTTGTTGTCTTTTATTAACCTGATTGTAATACTAACAATGGCCAGCTTTATTTTTGGTATGCCGGTACGGGGAAGCCTGGGGCTGCTGCTTGTTGAAAGTGTTTTGTTTATTGTGATGTCGCTTGCCCTGGGCATTCTGATTTCTACCATCAGCAAAACCCAGCAACAGGCCATGTTGCTCTCCATGTTTGCCTTGATGCTGCCGACAATTCTTTTATCGGGCTTTATTTTTCCCGTTGAAAATATGCCGGTAGCTTTGCAATGGACCAGTCACGTAATGCCTTCAAAATGGTTTATCATCATCATAAAAAACATTATGCTGAAAGGGGTGGGCATTGCCTATTTCTGGAAAGAAACACTGATTATCCTGTTGAATACCTTATTCTTCATCGGGATGAGTGTGAAAAAATTTAAAGTAAGGTTGGAATAAAAAGGAAAGCAGGAAAAAGTTGAGAACAATTTTATACATACTACAAAAGGAGTTCATCCAGATATTCAGGGACAAGGCCATCCTGCCCATTATTTTTGTGATGCCTGTTTTTCAACTGCTTATTTTGTCGTATGCCGCCACTTTCGAAATCAAGAACACCCGGTTCATAACGCTCGACCATGACAACTCGGTACAGTCAAAAAAACTGATAGCCAAATTCAGGGGGTCTTCATTTTTTAGTTTTTCCGGCCAGGCAGTAAACTATGCAGAGGCCGAACAAGCCCTAAAAAACAACCTGACCGATCAGGTCCTGATTATCGAACCTGACTTTGAAAAAAAACTGAAGCTCGAAAAAACGGCAAGCGTTCAGTTAATCACCAATGCCATCAACGGAAGTGCTGCCAGCCTGATGAATGCCTACGCCACCAGTATTGTCACCGATTTCAACAAAGAGATAATTGTTGAGCAAATGCCACAGAAGTTTTTGGGGATGCCCATACAGGTAAAACCTGTTTACTGGTACAATCCCGAGCTCGACTACATTACTTTTATGGTGCCCGGTATTTTGGTTTTACTGGTTACCATTATTGCCATGTTTTTATCGGGGATGAATTTAGTAAAGGAAAAGGAAGTGGGCACCATCGAACAGATTAATGTTACCCCGATTAAAAAATACCAGTTTATTGCCGGAAAACTCATTCCCTTTTGGGTGATTGCCAACATTGATTTGGGAATCGGCCTTTTGGTGGCACGCTTTGTTTTCCAGATTCCCGTCGAGGGCAATATTTTCCTTTTGTTTTCTGTGGCTTCGGTTTACCTCGTTGTTGTGCTTTCTTTTGGCTTGTTTATTTCTACCCTGACCAACACCATGCAACAGTCCATGTTTATTTCCTGGTTTTTTCTGGTCATATTTATTCTGATGAGCGGCCTTTTTACACCCATCGAGAGCATGCCCGACTGGGCTCAATTTCTTGTGAAATTCAATCCCGTTGCCTATTTTATCAAAATCAACCGGATGATTATGCTCAAAGGGTCGGGCTTTTTCGATTTTCAGAAAGAGTTTTGGTTGTTGGTTTTGTATGCAATCGCCATGTTTTCTTTTTCAACCTTCAGGTACCGGAAAACGGCTTAGGGTTGGCGGATGATTGTATGCTGTAGCGAAAAAAATCGTCGGGCCGCCATGATTGGCCATCGAATTAATCAAAATTCCACCTGGGCAATAAAAGCTGTTTTCCCACTTTCCTGTTTAAAACCCCTGAATGTTTTTTGGTCTTCCTGACAAATTTCGACGCTGATTTCTTCCCCCATCTGGCATTCGTGGAAATAATTCATTTGAAGAAATGAAATCTCTTTTTCTTTATGAACCTGGTAAATGGCATCGTCCAGCCAGTCGAAATACTTCCGCGCATTGGTGTGCCCGTTCAGGTCTAAATCCGAATGCCTTGTTGTAATACTGAAAAGGGGACTAAAATCGCATTTGGTATTTAATGGAAGGGGATGGTAATCAAGCGCTTTTGTGGCTGTATTAAGGTGTGCCATTTCTTTAAACCGGTCCATGCGCTGTGGCCTTCTGGTAGTCAGATCGATAATTAACCACTCGGATGAGGCATTACAAAGAACGTCCCCTTTTTCGGAAAAAAGAATAAATTCCCTGAAGGCAGCCAACCCGATAATTTCGCGTGGCCAGGTCCTGATTCGTATTTTTTCTTTCCAGCGGGGCGAGCGAAAGATCTGCATATTTAACCGAAACAAAACCCATGAAACATTGTCTTTACTGATTTCGGAATACCCAAAACCAAGGTGTTCTGCATGTTCCACAGCAACACGTTGAAGAATGAGGCTCAGACCAGTCAGGCTGAGTTTCCCGTTCATGTCGGTTTCATCCCACCCGACTTCTAAGGCTTTGTCCCAGATTTTTTGCATGAGGCAAAGGTAGTGAATCCACTGACCTGATCCCGATGGCTATCGGGAGGGTAACTGATGTTGTCATAAAAGAAAAGAAAATATTTACTCCTCGGTCACCTCCTCAAGCATCTCTTCAATATCGCCGGGGGCACCGCTGATTTTCATAAAAGTGCCCATCGTTAATTCGGGCCAAAAAAGGGCGATGCGGTATTTGCCATGCAACATGGTGGCCTCATTGCCCTGCAGGATAATTTCGTAGGGCAGGTTGGCAATATGGCCTTCGCCAATTTTGGGCAGGAAAGCAGCTTCACCTTCTTCCGTGTTCCACAGGCCAACGCCAAATACAGCAACTTTTTCCCCTTCAAACAACTGCTCATAAACTTTTACCGTGTTGCTTTTCCCTGCTGCCAGGTTTTTCCGGATGATTTTCAGGCCGTCCTCAAAAGAATCAAAAGTAGCCAGGTCTTCAGGATCATCAAAATAAGGCATCGCCATCATATAATGGTAGCCGGGCAGGTCTTCTTTTTCTTCAAAACCTCCATAAGGAGTTAGTTTTCCCAATTTGCCAAAGGCAGCTTTAACCTTATCCGACATGGCTACAAGCTCGGCATCCTGCCCGTTTAATTGTTTCCCCCAATACGCTAAAAACATGTATTCGGGATTGAGAATAGTGAGCGTGTATTTTCCGTTTTCCTTCACCAAAGCGGTTTTTAAAACACTGCCCAAAGCACCGCGGTCTTTAAATTGGAGGCTGAGTTTTTTTAACGCGTCATTGGTAAAACAAATCACAAACAGCCCGTCTTTTTGTGCGGGATGGTATTCGCCAATCACCTGAAAGCCATTGGCGGTAATTACTTCCTTAACCTGTGTGCTGGCATCGGAAAGGCTTCCTGAAAACTCGGTTACTTTGAAATAGGGGGAAATTTCTTCCTGGGCGTTTACCGACAGGATCAATAACCCACTTAATAAAACAAGAATGAGGCTTAACTTTTTCATGGTGCTAAATATTTGATTTGAGTGGTAAAAATATAAAAGCTGTTAAAATATTAACAAGTCAAAGGTAGTTTATAAGGAATCAAAATTGGCTTTACAAGAAGCCCGTATCCCTGCAAATCAGGTCAAACAATCGCACCCTTTGGCTTTTCCCAGCCTGCGTTTTCCGAAAAACAGCAGTAGAAACTATTTTTTTATCTTTACCCGCTCAAAATAAATCAAACATCCGGTGTGCAATTACCGGGCATCTACAATCGAAGAATATGATTAAGAAGATATTAGTCGCCAACAGGGGCGAGATTGCCATCCGCGTCATGCGTTCCTGCCGCGAAATGGGAATCAAATCTGTTGCGGTTTTTTCTGAGGCCGACCGCACTTCCATGCACGTCCGTTATGCCGACGAAGCTTATTTCATCGGGCCGGCACCCTCCAACGAAAGTTATCTCGTCATCGACAATATTATTGAAGTTGCGAGAAAAAGCGGTGCCGATGCCATTCATCCCGGCTATGGTTTTCTTTCTGAAAATGCAGCATTTTCGGAACGTTGCGAAAAAGAAGGCATTCTTTTCATCGGCCCGACTGCCTATGCCATCAATACCATGGGCGATAAAATCACAGCCAGGAAAAAAATGCAGAGCGCTAACGTGCCGGTTGTTCCGGGAACCATCGAACCCATAACCGACCTTGATGAAGCTGTCGAAACTATCAAAGGCATCGGGTTACCTGTAATGATTAAAGCCAGCGCGGGGGGCGGGGGCAAAGGAATGCGGCTGGTATCCAAAGAAGAGGACATCGTCCCTTCTGTCAGCTCGGCCAAATCGGAAGCCAAAGCCTCTTTTGGGAATGATGCCGTTTACATTGAAAAATACATCAATTCGCCCCACCACATCGAATTTCAGATACTGGCCGATAAACATGGTAATTGCATACACCTTTTCGAGCGTGAGTGTTCGGTACAACGCCGCCACCAGAAAGTAGTGGAAGAAACCCCTTCGCCGATTATGACGCCGGAAGTGCGCAGCGAAATGGGAAAACATGCCGTTGCTGCTGCAAAAGCAGTCGACTACGCCGGCGCGGGAACCATCGAATTTATTGTTGATGATGACTTGAATTACTACTTCCTCGAAATGAATACCCGTTTGCAGGTGGAACATCCCATCACCGAGAGGGTGGTCAGTGTTGACCTGGTGAAAGAACAAATCAAAATTGCTGCCGGAGAAGTCCTGCAATTGAAACAGGACAAACTGCAACAAAACGGCCATGCCATCGAAGTGCGGATTTATGCCGAAGACCCTGACAATAATTTCATGCCAAGCCCGGGACTAATCCAGCACATCAGCGAACCCCTCGGCCCGGGGGTGCGCCACGACGGCTATGTTTACGAAGGCTATGAAATCCCGATGTATTACGACCCCATGATCTCGAAACTGATTGTTTGGGCTCCCACACGGCCGGAAGCCATCGAACGCATGAAACGGGCTTTGTATGCCTATAAAATTACCGGGATTAAAACATCCATCCCTTTCCTGAACAGGATAATGGAAGTGCCGTCGTTTATCCAAGGAAAGTACAATACGCACATCATCCAGGACAACCAGGAATACCTCCGGCGCAAAGAAAACAAGTCGCAAAAATTAAAAGACATAGTCGCCATTGCCGCCTTTGTGGATTACCTGAAAAAACTTGAAAAACACGAAAAACCGATTGCCGAAAACAACAATGGAAGCAACTGGAAAAATTGTGGCAGAAAGAAAAACCTTGTCCGTTTATAATCATTTTCTTAAAACTTCGAAATATGTCCTACGAAATTAAAACCAATGACGAACTGGCAAATATTGAAATCGTTCGTCGTGATGGCAATCAAATTGAAGTAGTTATTGATGACAGAAAATACAAACTTGATATTGTTGAAGTGGAAACGGGCGTGTATTCGATTTTACTGGACGGACAGTCCTACAATGTCGAAATGATTCCCACCGCAAATAAAAAGTGCACTGTTAACACCCTCTTCGATTCGTTTGAAGTGGAAGTTGTTGATGCGGAATCGAGGTATTTGAACAACCGGAAAAAGCACAACGACGACGACGCCTCATTTATTTCAACCCCCATGCCCGGAAAGGTGGTAAAAATACTGGTGAAGGAAGGCGATGAAGTAAAGGGCGGCGATACGGTCATTGTTGTTTCGGCCATGAAAATGGAAAGCGAATACAAAGTAATTAACGACCGCACCATAAAAAAAGTACTGGTGAAAGAAGGTGACACCATCGAGGGAAGCCAGCCGCTTATTCTTTTGGATTAATAAAATACCATATTCAATCACGCATTCATAAATCAAAATGACAAAACTATGTCACTTGCACCCAAAATAAAATTACTGGAAGAGAAACACCGGAAAGCCGAACTTGGCGGTGGTCAGGAACGTATCGACAAGCAGCACAAAGCCGGACGAAAAACAGCCCGCGAACGGATTGCGGCCCTGCTCGACCCCGGCACCTTTGTGGAAACCGACAAATTTGTGACCCACAACTGTACCGACTTTGGCATGGAAAAAAACAAAATTCTCGGCGACGGGGTAGTAACCGGTTACGGTAAAATTGACGGTCGCCTGATGTATGTTTTTGCCCAGGACTTTACCGTTTTTGGTGGTTCGTTAAGCCGTACCAATGCTGACAAGATTATTAAAATTATGGACCTGGCCATGAAAATGGGGGCACCGCTCATCGGGCTGAACGATTCGGGCGGCGCCCGCATCCAGGAAGGTGTGGAAAGTCTGGCCGGCTATGCCGATATCTTCTTTCGCAATGTGCGCAGTTCTGGTGTCATCCCGCAAATATCAGCCATTCTGGGGCCTTGTGCAGGAGGGGCGGTTTATTCACCGGCCATCACCGATTTCATCATGATGGTGAAAGAAACCTCCTATATGTTTGTTACCGGACCTGATGTGATTAAAACCGTCACCAACGAAGAAGTAAGCATGGAAGAGCTCGGCGGTGCCATGACCCACAACCAGAAAAGCGGCGTAGCCCACTTCACGGCGGATGATGATGAGCAGGCAATGATGATGATCAGGGAACTGATGAGTTTTCTTCCTTCCAACAACATGGAAGACCCACCGCGGAAAACCTGTTCGGATGATTTGACAACTGAAAATCCTGCACTTGACAAAATCATCCCCACCGACCCGAACAAGCCTTACGACATGATGGAAATAATCCTCCCTGTAATTGATGACGGACATTTCCTCGAAGTACAGCCCCATTTTGCCAAAAATATCATTGTTGGTTTTGCGCGTATTGCCGGACAGTCTGTTGGTATTGTTGCCAACCAGCCGGCGATGCTGGCCGGCGTGCTCGATATTGACAGTTCCACCAAAGCTGCCCGCTTTGTCCGCTTTTGTGATGCCTTCAATATCCCGCTGATTACTTTTGAAGATGTCCCGGGATTTCTGCCCGGCACGGCGCAGGAGTTCGGTGGGATTATCAAACACGGCGCTAAATTGTTGTATGCTTTTGCTGAAGCCACGGTTCCCAAAATCACTATTATCACCCGAAAGGCTTACGGCGGTGCTTACGATGTGATGTCGAGCAAACACATTGGCGCCGATTACAACTTTGCCTATCCCACAGCCGAAATTGCTGTGATGGGGCCGGATGGTGCTGTGAACATCATTTACCGCAACAAACTTGCCGATGAGCAAGCCCGTAAGAAAGCGGTTGACGATTACCGCGAAAATTTTGCCAGCCCTTACAAAGCTGCCGAACTGGGTTATATCGACGAGATTATTTTCCCGCACAATACCCGCAAAAAACTGATTCAGGCTCTGGAAATGACCCAAAACAAATCAGAGAGCAATCCGCCGAAGAAACACGGGAATATCCCTTTGTAAACCGAATCGGGGTTTAACTTAAGCTTTGTGAACTTTTCAAAAGTTCGGAACTTTGGAAAAGTTCACTTACTCTCTCATTTCCCGTATTTTTGTATTTCGTTTTACACAATTGCATGGAACATGGAAAAAGAAAAACTTTTCCGCGAGTTCCCCCCTGTTTCAACACAGGGGTGGAAAGATCAAATTACCAAAGACCTCAAGGGTGCCGATTACAAAAAGAAACTGTTTTGGCAAACCGGGGAGGGCTTTGCGATGGCTCCATTTTACCGGGAGGAAGATGTAGAAAAATTACCGCTCAAAAATGTTTTACCCGGCAACTTTCCTTTTGTCAGGGGAAACAGCACCGGTGGCAACAACTGGCTGGTCAGCGAAGTAATTGTTGTCGACAACATCCGGCAGGCCAATGCCAAAGCGCTCGACGTCGAACAAAAAGGTGTCGGTTCGCTGGCCTTCGTTTTTAAACCGGGGGAGCAACCTTCGGAAAGGGAAACGGAAGAACTGCTGAAAAACCTCAGTGCCGGTTTGATGGAATTTAATTTCCGGACAGCCAATCCGGCGAAAATGGTGCAAATCGTTGACCGGCTTGCCAAAAAACACAAGCGCGATCCGGAGAAAGTCCGTGGATCCGTTTTTTGTGATCCTTTGTCCGGGTACAGTCTTAGCGGACGGTTTAAAACAAGCCGGGAAACCGGTTTTGCCATGATGGGAAATGCGCTGAAAGCTGCTGCTCATTTACCCCGTTTCCACACAATTACCGTGGACGGAAGTATTTTTCACAATGCCGGCTCGGGAACCGTCAGCGAAATGGCCTTTACCTTGTCAATGGCCGTTGAATACCTGAACTACCTGACAGACAAAATGCACGGACCTGACGATATTGCTCAGCATATTCGTTTCAATTTTGCCGTGGGCGGAAATTATTTTATGGAGATCGCCAAGTTCAGGGCACTCCGTTATTTATGGGCCAAAATTGTCAACGCATACGGCATCAACGATGAGAACAGTGCCAAAATGTACATTCATTGCAGCAGTTCTATATGGAACAAAACCATGTTCGACCCTTACGTCAACATGCTGCGCACAACCACCGAAACCATGTCGGCAGGCATTGGTGGTGTTGACTCAATGACAGTTCTTCCCTTTGATGAAATATTTGAGAAACCCACTGAAATGGCCGGGCGCATTGCACGAAACCAGCAGTTAATCCTTAAGGGAGAGTCGTATTTTGACAAGGTGGCCGATCCTGCCGCCGGTTCCTACTACATCGAAAACCTGACACAAAAACTTGCGAACGAAGCCTGGAACCTTTTCCTGGAAGTGGATGAAAGAGGCGGGTACCTCAAAGCGTTTGAGCAGGGTTTTATTCAGCAACGTGTTACTGAAGAAGCCCGCAAAAAAGACATGGAAATTGCTGTCCGAAAAAGATTGATAGTGGGCATCAACCGGTACCCCAATGCAGCTGAGCAACTTAACATTATCGATAATGCTGTTGTTAAAGAGCAAAACGGAACAAATGTTTTAAGACCCTGCCGCGCTGCCCTGCCGTTTGAAAAACTGCGTTTAAAAACAAACGAGTTTGCACAAAATAATGGCAGGCCGGAAGTCTGGATGTTTACTTTCGGCAAACGCTCCATGCGCAGAGCACGGGCGCAATTTGCTGCTGACTTTTTTGGCTGTGCCGGATTTCAGCTTACCGACAACAACGGCTTTGCTACTGTCGAAGAGGGCATCGCAGCAGCAAAAAAGGCCAGGCCAAACATCGTGGTGATGTGCAGCTCCGATGAGGACTACGCTGAAAACGCACTGAACATCTTCAATGCGTTAAAAGATAAAATGATTGTCGTGCTTGCCGGCTACCCGGAAGACTTAATTGATTCGTTGAAAACCGGCGGAATTGAAAATTTCATTCATACGAAATCGAATGTGCCGGAAGAATTGAATAAATACCTGAAATTACTAAATATTGATTAAATCTTGAAATCACAAACTGTGATCTCAAGTTTGGGAGGCAGGAGAAAACTACCCTTTGCCTTCACCAAACACGGTTCGCTGATGCTGGCAGGCAATAAAATACTTGCCCGAAAAATTGAACAAATGGAGGGGGATATATGACGACAAGTTCAAAATCGTTTTTTCAACCATCAGGCAATTAATGGAATCACCAAAAGTTTCAAAAAAGAAACCTTTGGGGTACAAAAACAGAAAATAAAATTGGTAAAATGAAACCAAACTTCAAAAATATCGACATTTCGTTCAGCCCTGAAAATAAGCAAACTGTTGCTGATTGGAAACAAGAAAACGGAATCAGTGACGAATGGAGAACCCCGGAACAAATTGATGTAAAAGCAGTGTACACCCGTGGGGACATAAAAAATGCCGGGCACCTCCATTTTGCCGCCGGAATTCCACCTTTTCTTCGAGGACCTTACTCAAGCATGTACGTTACCCGCCCCTGGACCATCAGGCAATATGCCGGCTTCTCGACAGCCGAAGAGTCCAACGCTTTTTACCGCCGTAACCTGGCCGCAGGACAAAAAGGGCTTTCCGTGGCCTTCGATCTGGCAACACACCGTGGTTACGATTCCGACCACGAACGCGTGGTGGGCGATGTGGGAAAAGCCGGGGTGGCCATCGATTCCATCCTCGACATGAAACTACTGTTCAATGAAATCCCCTTGAACAAAATTTCTGTCTCAATGACCATGAACGGCGCGGTACTTCCCGTCATGGCCTTTTACATTGTAACAGCGCTGGAGCAGGGCGTCAGGCCGGAAGACCTGGCAGGAACGATTCAAAACGATATCCTGAAAGAGTTCATGGTCAGGAATACATATATTTATCCACCCGGGCCTTCCATGCGCATCATTGCCGATATTTTTGACTACACCGCACAGAACATGCCCAAATTCAACTCCATCTCCATTTCGGGCTACCACATTCAGGAAGCCGGCGGAACGGCAGACATTGAGCTGGCGTACACACTTGCCGATGGTTTGGACTACATCCGGACGGGTTTGAAAACCGGTTTGAAAATTGATGAATTTGCTCCCCGGCTTTCGTTCTTCTGGGGACTGGGAATGAACCATTTTATGGAGATTGCCAAACTGCGTGCAGGCCGCATGTTGTGGGCAAAAATTGTGAAACAGTTCAACCCGAAAAACCCTAAATCCATGGCCCTGCGGACACATACACAGACTTCGGGCTGGAGCCTGACGGAGCAAGACCCCTTTAACAATGTGGCGCGAACCTGCGTCGAAGCCATGGGAGCCGTACTTGGTGGCACACAATCCCTGCACACCAATGCCCTGGATGAAGCCATCGCTTTGCCCACGGATTTTTCGGCAAGGATTGCACGAAACACGCAAATCTATATTCAGGAAGAGACAGCAGTCTGCCGTTCGGTGGACCCCTGGGCGGGTTCATATTATGTGGAACACCTCACACAGGTACTGGCAAACAAAGCCTGGGAGTTGATTCAGGAAATTGAAGAAATGGGCGGCATGTCGAAGGCCATCGAAACAGGATTGCCCAAAATGCGCATCGAAGAGGCTGCTGCCCGAAAGCAGGCACGCATCGACGCGCACAAAGACATCATTGTCGGTGTGAACAAATACCGCCTCGAAAAAGAAGACCCCATCGACACACTGGAAGTGGACAACACTGCCGTGCGCGAAGCCCAGTTGGGCCGCCTGGCAAAGTTGCGGGCAAACAGGGACGAAAAAAGTGTGCAGGCCAGCCTGGATGCCATGACCAAATCATGCGAAACCGGGCAGGGGAATTTGCTGGCCCTGGCCGTCGATGCTGCAAAAAAACGCGCCAGTCTCGGGGAAATTTCGTATGCTTGCGAAAAAGTTTTTGGCAGGTACAAAGCAGTAATCAGATCAATTTCAGGCGTGTATTCAGCAGAAGCAGGAAAAGAAGAAAGTTTTAAAAAGGCACACCAACTGGCCGATCAGTTTGCGGAACTCGAAGGCCGGAGACCGCGCATTATGGTGGCCAAAATGGGGCAGGACGGTCACGACCGGGGAGCCAAAGTAGTGGCGACAGGCTATGCCGACATTGGTTTCGACGTGGATATCGGCCCCTTGTTTCAAACCCCTGCCGAAGCCGCCCGGCAAGCCGTTGAAAACGATGTGCACATCCTCGGGGTTTCGAGCCTCGCCGCCGGACACAAAACACTGGTCCCCCAGGTGATTGATGAACTACGGAAACAGGGCCGTGAAGATATAATGGTCATCGTGGGCGGGGTGATTCCGTCACAGGATTATCAGTTCCTTTACGATGCAGGGGTGGTGGCTGTTTTCGGCCCGGGAACGGTCATTTCCGAAGCCGGCACCCAAATGCTCGAACTGCTTATCAAAACAAGGAAGTAAGTATTGTGCCCAATTGCAGGCCCTGATTTTATTCCCCGTTTATCGGGTGCAAGTTGTTTTGCCTCAGCTTCTAAATAAAGGTGTCCTTTTTTTTACTATTTTTGCACCCTTATTCTCACTAATACACTTCATCATGGAAAAGAAGAGGGTTCTTTATGTGAATCAAGAGATAATGCCCTATCTGCCTGAAACTCCTATGAGTAAAATAGGCCGGTACCTGCCTCAAAAAACACAGGAAAGAAACAAGGAAATCAGAACCTTTATGCCGCGTTATGGTGTAATCAACGAACGCAGAAACCAGCTTCATGAAGTGATTCGCCTCTCGGGCATGAACCTTATCATTGATGACATCGACCACCCTTTGATTATTAAAGTTGCTTCCATCCAACAAGCCAGAATGCAGGTTTATTTTATCGATAATGAAGATTATTTTAAGCGGAAATTTATGTTCAAGGACAAGGATGATCTTTTCTTTAACGACAACGATGAACGCGCGATCTTTTTCTCGAAGGGTGTTTTGGAGACGGTTAAAAAACTGGGGTGGGTCCCCGATGTGATTCACTGCCACGGCTGGTTCTCAAGCCTTGTGCCTTTGTTCGTACGGACAGCCTACAAAGACAGCCCGATCTTTCAGGAGGCCAGGATAATTTTTTCGTTGTACAATGATGATTTTTCCGAACGATTCAGGAAAGGATACGAGCAGAAAGTTATTATGAGTGGTTTGTCAAAAGATGACTTTGGGCAATTTTTAAATGGTGATTACGTTTCGCTGATGAAGGGCGCGATCGACAGGTCGGATGCGTTAATTTTGGGCAGTCCCGAAATCAATGCTGAAATCTTAGCATATGCAAAAACTTCAGGGAAACCAATCCTCGATTTTATAGACAATGAAGATTATTTTGATACCTACAATGAGTTTTATGACAAGATTATCGAAGGTAATTAGTTCGTTTGTAAAACATCCGTATTTTCTCATCCTTTTTTCTCTGCTATACTTTTTCTCTTCCTGTTCGAAACCTGCCGGAAAAATTGGCGGGGTTATTCAGCCTGAACAAAGTAAGCTCGATGTTTACTGGTCGGATACCAGCACCGTTTTTGCCTATTCCCTTCCTGACGATTCCATTAAGACGGACGAAAAGTCAAAAAGTTTACTGGGCAGCGTAATGGATCCCGTATTTGGCAGTTCGGTGGCAGGGATTTATTCTCAGTTTAAACTGTCTGTCAGCGGCCAGGATTTTGGTGAAAATCCCGTACTGGATTCCCTGGTACTTCAATTGTATTACAATGGCAGCTCCTATGGCGACACCAATACGCCACTCGTTGTGCATGCCTACGAAATGTTGGAGGGGATTGACTTTCTTGAAGATTATTATTCAAATACGGTAATCCCGGTGGCTTCAACTGATTATGCAAATTTTGAATTTGTTCCCCGTCCGAAAGACAGTTTGGTGATTGACGGGGACACCCTGCCACCAATGCTCCGGATCCGGCTAAGCGATGCCAGTACAGATTTAGGATATAAATTTTTGAATGCGGACACTTCGGTTTTAAGCAACAGCGATGCTTTCGTTGAATTTTTTAAGGGCCTGTATTTAGTTACAGAGCCGGTGAGCGAGGGCGGTTCGATAAGCTATTTTGATTTAATCAGCAGATATTCAACCCTGATATTGTATTACCAGAATGACACAACCGACTCTTTAAGTTTTGACTTTATCATTGACCAGTTCACTCCGCGGTTTAATAAATTCGAACACGATTTCGCCAAAGGGAGCAGCGAGTTTAAGGCCCAGGTAATCAACAGGGATACTTCGCTCGGAGTACAAAAATTTTATACGCAGGGAATTGCCGGGGTAAAGTCGATTGTCAGGTTCCCGAAAATCCGGAACTGGGCCAGGCTGGGAAATATCGCCATTAATGAGGCCAAACTGGTGCTGAGCGGATATGAAGAAGACCCGTACAATGGTGCACCTCCGCTGTTGGCCCTGGTTGAAATTCAGGAAGACGGGACCTACCTGCCTTTAATCGACGAACAGGAAGGTGCCTTCTTTTTTGACGGGAATTATAAATCCTCAACCAACAGTTACACTTTCAGGGTTACGCGCCATGTTCAATCACTGATTAGTGACACAACAAAACCCAACAACGGTATGTACCTTTTTGTCAGGGGCGAGTCGGTGATACCTGAACGTTTCGTTTTTAACGGACCCCAGCCTGAAGCTGATACGGCCCTTCCATTCAGGCTGGAGATTATTTATACGGAACTTAAGTAGGCCGCCGGAACTTTTTTACCGAATTGCCTCGCACGATTTCCCTTGTTCCGGTTCATTGACACCATGCAAAGAAATCTAAAACCTTTGTAAAAGACATCCTGAAAGTTATGATGGTTTTTATACTTTTGCCCTGCTAAAAAACAAACATTATGTGTGGAATTGTTGCCTATCTGGGACCAAAACAAGCCTATCCTATTCTGATAAAAGGACTACAACGACTCGAATACAGGGGCTATGACAGTGCAGGAGTCGCACTGCTGAACGGTGGCCTTGAGATTCATAAGTCAAAAGGGAAGGTTTCCAAACTTGAAGAATATGTAAAAGACAAAAACCTGTCGGGTACAATTGGCATCGCCCATACCCGCTGGGCAACACACGGCGAACCGAACCAAACCAATGCACATCCCCATTTTTCGCAGACTAAATCATTGGCCATAATCCACAATGGCATTATCGAAAACTATTCAACAATAAAAGAAGAGTTAATCAGCAGGGGCTACCGTTTTGATTCTGACACAGATACCGAAGTGCTCATTAACCTTATCGAGGACATTCAGATTAACGAAAAAGTGCTGCTGGATGAAGCCGTCCGGATTGCACTCAACCAGGTTGTTGGTGCCTACGCCATTGTTGTGCTTTCGGTGCACCACCCCAACACTTTAATTGTTGCCCGCAAAGGCAGCCCACTGGTTATTGGTATCGGGAAAGACGAATACTTCGTTGCCTCCGATGCCACCCCTATTATTGAGTACACCAAAAACGTGATTTATCTCGAAGACGAACAGGTGGCTGTTTTGTCAAGAAACGAAGAGCTCAAGCTGAGGAGTATCAAAAACAAGGTCATCACACCCTACATTCAGGAACTTGAATGGAATTTAAATGAGCTGGAAAAAGGAGGCTACGATCATTTTATGCTCAAGGAAATCTACGAACAGCCCCGCTCAATAAAAGACAGCATGCGCGGGAGGTTAAATGCCCATAAAGGAATTATCTCCCTCGGCGGCATCAGGGATTACGAACAAAAAATGTCGCAAGCAAAGCGGATAATTATTATTGCATGCGGTACTTCGTGGCATGCCGGACTGGTTGGCGAATATTTGTTTGAAGACCTGGCGCGCATCCCGGTTGAGGTAGAGTATGCTTCCGAATTCAGGTACCGCAACCCGATTATTGATGAAAATGATGTGGTGTTGGCCATCTCGCAATCGGGCGAAACCGCCGATACGCTTGCAGCCATCGAAATGGCCAAACAGAAAGGGGCCACCATCCTCGGTATTTGTAATGTGGTTGGGTCTTCTATTCCCAGGGCATCGCATGCAGGATCGTACACCCATGCCGGTCCTGAAATCGGGGTGGCTTCAACAAAAGCATTTACCGCCCAGGTTACCATTCTTACTTTAATGGCTCTTCGAATGGCACAAATAAAAGGAAGCATTCCAAAGTCGAAGTTTATGCAACTGCTGAACGAACTGGAACATTTACCTGAAAAAGTGGAAGAAACACTTGAGGACGACGGAATAATCATGGAGATAGCCAAAAAGTACCAAAATGCAAGCAACTTTCTGTACCTCGGCAGGGGCTACAATTTCCCGGTCGCCCTCGAAGGCGCCTTAAAACTAAAAGAAATCTCCTACATCCATGCCGAAGGTTATCCCGCTGCCGAGATGAAACACGGCCCGATTGCATTGATTGATGAAAATATGCCGGTTGTAATTATCGCCACCAAAAAAGGTATTTACGAAAAAGTGATCAGCAATATTCAGGAAGTAAAAGCCCGCGAAGGAAAAGTGATTGCCATTGTTACAGAACACGATACGACCGTAAAAAATATTGCCGATTACGTGATTGAAATACCGGAAACGGAAGAAATGCTGGTACCCATTCTGGCCACCATCCCCTTACAAAAACTGGCATATTACATTGCTATTTTGCGGGGGTGTGATGTCGATCAGCCCCGAAACCTGGCCAAATCGGTTACGGTAGAATAAGCAATAAATCAGGTTTTTCCCCTGATAAATTCCTGGCGGGAAGGATCAGTTTGTTTTAAACCGGTACTGCACCCGGGTAAGTTCTTCGTTGGCCTTCACGATTTTTTGTTTCAGGCCTTCCTTGTAATTCTTCATTTTATTCATCATTTCACTGTCTCCCGTTGCCAGCATCTGTCCTGCAAGGATAGCGGCATTGAGCGCACCGTTTATCCCAACTGTGGCCACCGGGATGCCGGGGGGCATTTGCACAATGGCCAGCAAAGCATCCATGCCGTCGAGGCTGGCATTGATGGGCACACCAATGACCGGCACTGCCGTCATGGATGCAATAACCCCGGGCAGGTGGGCGGCCATCCCGGCGCCGGCAATAATTACTTTGATACCATCGGCTTCTGCGTTTTTTGCGAATATTTCTACTGCTTCGGGTGTCCGGTGGGCCGAAAGGGCATTCATCCCGAAGGGGATTTCCATCTCGTCGAAAAACTGTGCCGCCTTTTCCATGACTTTCAGGTCGGAAGTGCTACCCATAATAATACTAACAATTGCTTTCATATTTTCTCCTTGAACATGAATTATTTGAATTCAGCAAAAATAACAAAATGGATGTTGAAACTAAGCGCTAAATTTTATCTTTGTAAATCATTCATCCCTGACCAATCAATGAAAAAAATAAAAATACACGACAAGTTTTTTGAGCCATTTATCCCTTTCGAAAAAATTGATGCCGCCATTGGGCAGATGGCTGATAAAATAAACAGCGACATGGCAGGTAAAACCCCGCTGTTTTTGGTTATCCTGAACGGATCGTTCATGTTTGCCGCTGATTTGTTCAAAAAACTGGACATGAACTGCGAAATAAGTTTTATCAAACTGGCCTCTTATTCGGGAACGCAATCTACCGAAAACGTGAAAGAACTGATTGGGCTGGATGAATCATTCAAGGACCGGCATGTCATTATTGTGGAGGATATTATCGATTCGGGGATTACACTCGAAATGGTGTTGAACAGCCTGAAAGAAATGGATGCTGCCAGTGTGCAAATTGCCACGCTACTGTTCAAACCCAAAGCTTTCCGAAAGGATTACACTATCGAATACATTGGTCTTGAAATTCCAAATGATTTTATTGTTGGCTATGGCCTGGATTACGACAAGCAGGGCAGGAACTACAAAGACATTTACAAAATTGTTGAATAAATAAACCTCAGAAATATGTTGAATATTGCGTTATTCGGCCCCCCCGGCGCAGGCAAAGGCACACAGTCGGAAAAGCTGCTTCAGAAATACAAGCTGACCTACATTTCCACCGGCGACATGTTGCGTTCGGAGATTGCCGAAGGATCACCCCTCGGCCTTGAAGCAAAATCGATTATTGCCAAAGGAGGGCTGGTTTCCGACGAACTGATTGTGCGGATTATTGAAAAGAAAATCCGGACAAACCCCGATTCGAAAGGGATACTTTTTGACGGTTTCCCGCGCACAATCGTGCAAGCCTACATTCTTGAAGGCCTCCTGCTCAAACTAAATTCCTCGCTGGACTGTATGGTAAGCCTTGACGTTCCCGAAAAGGAATTGATCGAACGGTTGCTGCACAGATCGAAAACATCGGGCCGTTCTGATGACTCGCTCGATGTTATCAAAGTAAGGTTGAAAGAATATGAGGACAAAACAAAACCGGTCGCCGATTTCTACGATAAAAGGGGCAAGTATTTTAAAATAAACGGTGTTGGCGAAATTGATAAGATCTTTGAAAACATCATCAAGGTTGTTGAGAAAAACAGGAAAAAGGAATTCACGAATATTGTTTTGCTCGGCAAGCCCGGATCGGGAAAAGGCACACAGGGAAAACTGCTTGCAGAAAAGCACAACCTGGTGTACATCTCCACCGGTAAGATGTTGAGGAAGGAAATTGACGATGGTACCGAAATTGGGAAACAGGTTGCCCCGTTTATGCAAAAAGGGGAGATTGTGCCCGATGAAATCCCGATTAAAATGATTGAGCAAAAAATGGAGGCAAACCCCCACGCCAACGGATTTATCTTTAAAGGTTTTCCACGTACCATCGTTCAGGCTTACATCCTTGACGGCCTGCTCAAGCGTGTCGGGATGAGTGTTTCGGGCATGATCGAAATAAGGCTCTCTACCCTGGAAGCAATCAAGCGCCTGTCGCAACGCGCAAAAACAGACCGGAAAAGAGCTTACGACGAAACCACGGAATTAATTATCAACCGGCTTGAGCAGTACAACAAAAAAACGGTCCCGGTTTCTGATTACTACAAAAAACAGCAAAAGTTTTATTCGGTAAAAGGTGATGGCAGCGAGCAAAAAGTATTCGACAGGCTTTCGGCAATGATCGAAGAAATAAGCAGGGGGAATTATTAGACCTGGCCCTGAAGGGTCTTCTGGGAACAGCCTTGAAGCGGTGCCATACGTCCCAAAAACACAAAAAAGCTGTCCCCTATCAGGCGGACAGCTTTTTTTTAAAGAAAATATTTTGTTTAAGCCTTGTAAAAACCTTTGGCGGCTGCATCTTTCAATGCATCAGCAATCCCCTTTTTGTTAATGATACGGATGCCATTGGCACTCACCATTAATTTAATCCACTTGTCTTCTTCTGGTACGTAAAACCTTTTTGAATGCAAATTCGGGTGAAACTTTCTTTTCGTTTTACTGTGCGAGTGGGAAACATTGTTTCCTGAAATCACTTTCTTTCCTGTTATCTGACAAATTCGCGACATTTTATCTTTGTTTTTTCGGGTTCAAAAAATGGAGTGCAAAGAACGGAATAATTTTTCAATTGGACAAACGATTGGAAATATTTTATTGGGGAGAAATATTTTGCTGTTCTGCTTACCTGTTCCCATACATTTCCTCGTAATATTTCTGGTAATTCCCCGAGGTTACATTGTCCAGCCATTCCTGGTTGTTCAGGTACCAATCAACGGTTATTTCGATGCCTTCTTCAAATTGCAGGGAGGGTTTCCATCCCAGTTTTTCCTGTAATTTGGAAGCGTCAATCGCATAGCGCAAATCG
Source organism: Bacteroidales bacterium (assembly GCA_021647205.1). Classification (GTDB taxonomy): domain Bacteria; phylum Bacteroidota; class Bacteroidia; order Bacteroidales; family F082; genus B6-G9. The sequence continues at coordinate 36,266 of JAKIVD010000020.1, forward strand.
TGGCCGGCACGGTCGGTAACGTAGGTAATCAGCTTTTCGGAAGAACCGGGCGCCCGCCCCAGTTTTTTGTCCACTACTTTGATGAGTACCTTGATCAGATCAATATTTTTCCATTCGTTGTGTCCGCCGATGTTGAAAGTCTCCCCGTTTTCACCCTTGTGAAAAATAACGTCAATGGCCTGGGCATGGTCAATCACATACAGCCAGTCGCGGACATTTTCGCCCTTACCGTAAACCGGTAAAGCTTTGTTGTTCCGGATGTTGTTGATGAACAGGGGAACCAGTTTTTCGGGGAACTGATTGGGGCCGTAATTGTTGGAGCAGTTTGAAATTATTATCGGAAAACCATAGGTGTCGTGGTAGGCCCTGACAAGGTGGTCACTACTGGCCTTGGAAGCCGAATACGGACTGTGCGGGTCGTAAGCCGTGTCTTCGTAAAAGAAACCTTCTTCGCCCAGCGAACCATAAACTTCGTCTGTCGAAACGTGGTAAAAGCGTTTGCCTTCAAATTGCCCGTCCCAAATGTGGCGGGCGGCATTCAGCAGGTTGACCGTCCCCACAATATTGGTCATGATAAATTCCATGGGGTTTTCGATGGAACGGTCAACGTGCGACTCGGCGGCAAGGTGGATAACCGCGTCGAACAGGTGTTCCTTAAAAAGTGCAAGGATGAACCCACCGTCCACAATATCCCCCTTGATGAAAGTGTAATTGGCTTTGTGCTCAATGTCTTTCAGGTTTTCAAGGTTACCTGCATAAGTCAGTTTGTCGAGGTTGAAAATGTGTGTTTCGGGATATTTGTTGACGAAAAGCCGTGCAACATGCGACCCGATAAACCCGGCTGCACCGGTGATGAGTATTTTTTTCATTTAATACAGGTTTTATGTCTCTGGCCGGATTAAAGTCCAGAGTAACTGATAAATATTTAATCTTGTTATTTCTCAGGTCTTTTTCTTAACTCCTGCTCCCATTTCCAGGCGGAAGCAACCATTTCATCCAAATTCCTTTCGGCTTTCCAGCCCAGTTCTTTATTGGAAAAATCAGGGTTGGCCCAAACTTTTTCAATGTCGCCGGCCCTGCGGCCAACAATTTTGCAGTTGAGTTTCAAGCCCGAAACTTTTTCGAAAGAGTTGATGACATCCAGTACCGAATAACCGTTTCCGGTGCCCAGGTTAAAAACCTCAAAATCATTTTTCATTTTTTTGTTGATCATCCTGTCAATGGCCACAACATGTGCTTTGGCCAGGTCAACAACATGGATGTAATCGCGGATGGCTGTTCCGTCGGGTGTATTGTAATCGCTGCCGAATACCCTGATTTGCTCGCGCAGCCCGATGGCTGTTTGTGTGATGAAAGGGACCAGGTTGCTGGGCACGCCGATGGGCAATTCGCCAATCAGTCCGGTTTCGTGTGCGCCAATCGGGTTGAAATAACGCAAAGCGATGGACTTAAGCTTGCCAGTGTTTACAGTATCACTGATAATTTCCTCGGAAATTTGTTTGGTGTTGCCATAAGGTGATTCTGCTTTCTTGATGGGGGCGCTTTCCGAAACAGGCATTTCGTCCGCCTGTCCGTAAACCGTACAGGAAGAGGAAAACACGATGTTTCGAATATTGTTGTCCATCATCCCCTGCATCACATTGATTAAGGAACCCAGATTGTTGCGGTAGTACTTCAATGGGGCCTCAACGGATTCGCCAACCGCCTTGTGTGCCGCAAAATGAATGATGCCTTTTACATCGTGATGACGTTTAAAAAAATCAGCGGTCTTTTCCCGGTCGCACAAATCAAAAATTTCCAATGTGGGTTTGGTTCCGGTAATCTTCCCGATTTTGCCGGAAACATCTGCGCCTGAGTTGAAGAGTGCATCGACAACAATTACTTCAAAACCTTTGTTTTGCAGTTCCACAACAGTGTGAGAACCAATGTAGCCTGTGCCGCCGGTTACCAGTATTTTCATGCGTTGATTTTATAAACTTGCTTGTTTTCCAATTGATATTTCTCCTTGCTTTCAGGGCAAACAGCCATTCCCTCCGCATCAAAATGCAGGCGGTGGCCGTATTCACTCATCCAACCTACCTGTCGTGCCGGGTTACCAAGCACGAGTGCGTAGGCCGGTACTTCCTTCGTAACAACAGCGCCGGCCCCGATGAAGGCAAACTCACCAATATCGTGGCCACAAACAATGGTGGCATTGGCACCAATGCTTACACCCTTTTTGACCAGCGTTTTAACATAAGTTCCCCGGCGGTTGACCGCACTCCGCGGATTGACTACATTGGTAAACACCATCGAAGGGCCGAGGAAAACATCGTCTTCGCAGATTACACCGGTATAAATGGATACATTATTTTGCACCTTAACATTTCTGCCCAGGATTACATCGGGCGAAACCACCACGTTTTGCCCGATATTGCATTTCTCGCCCAACTCGCAGTTGGACATAATGTGTGAAAAATGCCAGATTTTTGTTCCGGTGCCTATTTTACAGCCCTCATCAATAACTGCGGTTTCGTGAGCGAAATAGTCGGTGTTCATAAATCGGTTTCTTTTGTTCATTAATGCTTATTTTTGACAAGTAAAATGGAAGCCTGCAAGGCTGTAATTTAAAAAGTTAAGATATTCATTAATTGACTTTCTGCAATAACCTTCTGCAATATTTCTTTGAATTCTCGTGCTCGCGTCAATTGCATTAACTGCCCGTTTTTTTAAATTCAAATGGGAAGTCCTTCAACGCTTTACTAACAAAAACACAGCGCGTCGCAAAATTCTGCCAAATATCTAGTTTTCTCGGTAACTTCTGTTTATGTTTCTCCTTTCGTGCCTTTATTCTGATTAGTTTCAGTTAAAATATTGCCCGTCCATCCTTCCATTCTTCCATGCTTTCTACCCCACAAATTCCAAAAACGCATCCGTAATTTCTTGCTGAATTTCTTCAGTTAGTTCTGTATGAATTGGTAAAGATATTACCGATTTCGCAAGTGCTTCCGTTACCGGAAAATCCCCTTCTTTGTACCTGGGGTCAAGGTAAGCCTTTTGTAAGTGCAGGGGAACGGGATAGTAAATTGCAGAGGCAATGCCTTTGCCGGCAAGGTGCTTCATCAGCCCTTCGCGGTCCACATCTTTTAAAACCAGGGTGTATTGATGAAATACATGTGTGCCACCCTGAGCAATAAAGGGGGTTTTAATTTTCGGGTGATTGGCAAACGCATTGCTGTAAAAGTCGGCGGCCTTTTGGCGGGCACTTGCATATTCGTCAAGATGCCTGAGTTTAATGTCGAGGACAGCAGCCTGCATACTGTCGAGGCGCGAGTTTACCCCCACGTAATCGTGGTAGTAACGCACCTTCATCCCATGATTCACCACCACCCGCATTTGTGATGCCAGTTCATCGTCGTTGGTAAAAATGGCACCGCCATCACCAAACGCACCGAGGTTTTTTGACGGGAAAAACGAAGTACAACCGATATCGCCAAAAGTACCTGCCTTCTTGGTTTTCCCACTTTCCGGACAAGTGTAGTCGGCACCTATGGCCTGGGCATTGTCTTCAACTATAAACAAGTTGTGCTGCTTTGCTATTTGAAGGATCGCATGCATATCGGCCGGTTGTCCGAAAAGATGAACCGGGATAATTGCCCGCGTTTTCTGGGTGATGGCTTTTTCAATAGCCACGGGGTCGATGTTAAAGGTGTCGGGGTCAACATCAACCAAAACAGGGGTGAGCTGCAGCAAGGCAATCACTTCTGCTGTTGCAATAAAAGTGAAGGAGGTCGTAATGACTTCGTCGCCCGGTTTCAGTCCCAAAGCCATCAATGAAACCTGCAATGCATCGGTACCGTTACCACAGGGGATAACATGCTTTACATTCAGGTATTCCCCCAGGCTTTTCTGGAATTTTTGCACTGCCGCACCATTGATAAACGAAGTATTTTCAATTACTTCCTGTATGGCACGGTCCACTTCCGGTTTTATTTTTTTGTATTGACCACCAAGGTCAACCATGTTGTATTTCATCTGTTTATAATTTTGAAATCAGCATTTTCTTGTGTGAGCCGGTGGGTTAAGCCGCCGGTTAATGAATGTTTCCTTGTTTTATGGTTTTATTAAAGTTCAATAGTGGAAGCAAAAGTAAGGAAAAACAGTGTAGGGAAGCAGAACTAAAACGAATGTGTGTTCCAACAATTTTCTTCCAACCTTCTGTCCTTCCCGTCTTCCGCGACAGACTCTTCCAGGTCCGTCCGGAGGCTGGAAGGTCTTTTATCCTTCCAACTTCTTTCCCTATCTTTGCCTTAAAATTAAAAGCATGTTGAGGAAAGTTCCATCGTTTATTGTACTCTTTTTTTTAAGCCTGACGTTGCAGTCGCAGGTGAATGCGAACGATTCTGCCGTCCGGGCTTTCATCCCCAATTTTGCTTATGCATTTCAATTGCCCGGCGGGGATGTGGCTGACCGTTACGGGTTTAACTCGACCATTGGCGGCGGCGCAATGTATAAATCCGTTAAAAATGTTTTGATTTCGCTGGACTTTAATTTCATTTTCGGAAATAAAATCCACAACGCCGACACCATTATGAGGATGGTGGAAACCCAATCGGGGCATGTGATTGACGGAAATGGCACTTTCGCCCTTTATGCCCTTTACGAAAGGGGTTACAGCTTGAATTTTCGTATTGGGAAAATTTTTAGGGTACTCAGTCCCAACCCCAATTCAGGACTTATGGTGATGGGGGGCATCGGCTTCCTGAACCACCGGATGAAAATCGACAACCAGCACAAAACAGCCCCCCAAATTTCTGGTGATTACGCAAAAGGCTACGACCGTTTAACTGGGGGGCTTGCCTTCAATGAATTCATCGGTTATTTTTTTATGGGCAAATCGCGGATAGCTAACTTTTATGCGGGGTTCGAGTTTTACCAGGCTTTTACCAAAAGCTTGCGCGACCGGGTTTTCGACCGTGTGGTTTACGATGAAAGTTCAAAATCGTACAAGGTCGTTGGCGAAGACAAAAACAATTACCTTGATTTGTTTTTTGGCTTCAAAGTAGCCTGGATGATTCCTGCATACAGCCGTGCCCCCAACAAGTATTACTACCATTAGGCCATGCATCTGCTCTATAATATTTCTGTTTTTTCTTATGCCTTGGGTATTCGCCTGGCAGCTTTGTTCAACAGCAAAGCCCGCTTGTGGCTGACGGGCAGGAAGCAGGTTTTTTCGAAGATTGCAGATGCCATCCCCAAAGGGGAAAAACTGATATGGTTCCACTGTGCCAGCCTTGGCGAATTTGAACAGGGAAGGCCTGTCTTGGAAACAATGCGCCAACAGTTCAACGACCATAAAATACTGCTTACCTTTTTTTCGCCTTCGGGTTTTGAGGTCAGGAAAGATTACGAACAGGCTGATTATGTTTTTTACCTCCCTTTGGACAGCCCGCGAAATGCAAGAAGATTTATTGCGCTGACGCAGCCGCGGCTGGCTGTTTTTGTCAAGTACGAGTTTTGGTTCAATTACCTGAACGAGTTGAGCCGAAACAAAATACCCCTGCTCATGGTGTCGGTTATCTTCAGGCCATCCCAATATTTCTTTAAGGCACGGGGGAAATGGTTTCGGAGGCAATTGCAAAAGGTGACGTATTTCTTCGTCCAGAATGAAGCTTCAAAAACATTGCTCAACAGCATTAAGGTTTACCATGCCGGCGTGGGTGGCGATACCCGCTTTGACCGGGTCATGCAATTGCCCTCCGAGGAAAGGAAACTGCCGGGGATTGACTTGTTTGCCGACGGACTCCCCTTGTTGGTCGCGGGAAGTACCTGGCCGCCTGACGAAGATATTTTAAAAACGCTGCTCGTTCATTCGGACCAGCATTTTAAACTGGTACTGGCACCCCATCTTGTTGACAGGGAGCATATTCAGCAACTGCTTGAAAAGTTCCGGGAACAACAGCCGGCTTTGTTTTCCGAAAAAAACCAGGCCGGTTTTAAAACAAGCCGGGTGATGATTATCGACAGCATCGGAATCTTGTCGCATCTTTACCGCTTCGCAAATATTGCATACATCGGTGGTGGTTTTGGCGCAGGGATTCATAATGTGCTGGAAGCGGCAACTTACGGCCTGCCGGTCATTTTCGGGCCCAATTACCGGCGCTTTCAGGAAGCCGTTGAATTATCCCGTTTGGGTGGCGGTTTCGTCGTTCACAACAGTGATGAATGCCTGAAAATCTTTAAGCGCCTATCGGACAACCGTGAGTTTTACAAAGAAAGCGCGGAAACAGCAAGAAGTTTTGTTGTTGATAATGCCGGCGCCACTGCCCGTGTATTAGAGAAAGCAAAGGAATATCTTTAGCCGTTTTCAACTTTACTACCCAATTCCAAATTTTCAAATTGTCAAATTAATTTATTTTCAAATTCAGTTCCGTGCTTCTTTTTACTTTTGCCAAAAATATATCATGGAAACTATTTTAAGAAAAGCATTAAGAAAGCCAACAGCCGCTGACACGGTTTATTTGGTAAAGTCGCGGACAGACCTGAAAAATATAGATTTGAGCGAAGACGAACTGGAATTCGTAAAACGGGAACATCGCGCCAAGCACAACATTGTCGAAATCAACCGTTACAAAAACCGGGTTTATGTGGTGTACGGCGATTTCACCGGCACCAGGGCCAACCGGCTGGAAGACTACCGTAAACAGGGTAACCAGGCAAGGGTGTTGTTAAACAAGGCAAGGGTTGAAAGGGTGGTTGTAAGCGCTGTCAATGCTTCGCAGGAAGAAACCCTGGCTTTTACCGAAGGCCTTTTACTGGGGAATTATCAGTTTCTGAAATACAAAAAGGAAGCCGGAAAGAAGGAAAACAAACTGGAAGAGGTTGATGTTTACGCCGCCGGTGTTTCAGAGCAGGACCTTGAAGTTTTGCGCATTATTGTGGAGGCGGTTTACAATGCACGCGATATGGTAAACGAACCCGTTTCTTACCTTACCGCTACGCAATTTGCCGATGAAATCAAAGAGTTGGGAAGAGAAAGCAAAGCAAAAGTGGAGGTGTTCAACAAAAAGAAAATCGAAAGCCTGAAAATGGGTGGTCTGCTGGCAGTAAACAAAGGCAGCATCGACCCGCCAACCTTTTCGGTAATGGAATGGAAACCCAAAAACAAAGTAAACAAAAAGCCTTATGTTTTTGTGGGAAAAGGGGTTGTTTACGATACCGGTGGCCTCAGTCTGAAACCTTCAAATTTTATGGACACCATGAAGTGTGACATGGCTGGCGGGGCAGCCGTTGCCGGAGCCATGTACGCCATTGCCCGGGCGCAACTTCCCGTCTGGGTGGTGGCCCTCATCCCCGCAACCGATAACCGTCCCGATGGCAATGCCTACACACCGGGCGATGTAATTGAAATGCACGACGGCAGTACTGTCGAAGTGCTGAACACCGATGCCGAAGGGCGTATGATTTTAGCTGATGCGTTGAGCTATGCTAAAAATTACAATCCGGAACTGGTTATTGACATGGCTACGCTTACCGGCGCAGCTTCGAGGGCCATTGGCCCGCAGGCCATGGTGGGGATGGTAGTGAAAGCACAGGAAGAATTTGACCAGCTGCAGCGCGCCGGCGACCAGGTGCACGAACGTATTGTTGAATTCCCCATGTGGGACGACTACAAAGAACAAATCAAATCGGAAATTGCAGACCTGAAAAATATCGGAGGAGTGGATGCCGGCGCCATTACTGCTGCCAAGTTTTTAGAACATTTTACGGATTACCCTTACATCCACCTCGACATTGCCGGCCCGGCATTTCTGAGTAAAAATGATAGCTACCGTGGAATCCAGGGTACCGGTGTTGGCGTGCGTTTGCTTTTTGATTTTATCCGCTCGAAGGTGGAATGACCAAAGAAAAACCTTAATTTTCAGCAACTCTTTTCTTGATCGTTTTACTGAGCCTGCTTTTTTGCTCTTCGCTCAAATGTACCCTGAGTTTTTGCGGGTTGATGGTTTTAATGTCAACAACATGCCTGGAGATGGCATTTGATTGTTCTGAAAAATTGCGGCAAAACCGGCAACCCGCAAGGTGCATCTTAAGTTTCATTTTGCTGGCGCAACCCAATTCTTCAAACTCGCTTTTGGTAATCAAAAGTGTGGCATTTTCACAGTTCAGCATGATTTTGCTCATGCTCCTGACCATTATTTTTTTTAGCTTCGTCATTTAAGCCATTTGCTTTCAATACATTCCCTTAACTGAAGTCGTGCCCGGTGCAACATAACCCAAAGGTTCGACGGTGTACAGCCTAATTCCTTACACACCTCATCGCTGTTTATTTCTTCCATCACTTTAAGGATAAAAACCGAATGCCATTTGGGGGGCAGTTGCGAGAGGCAATAGGCCATGATGGTTTGAAATTCTTCCTGTTGCAAGGGGTTCTCGTCAGGTTCCCGCCAGTCTTTTGGCGCCCTTTCCATTATCCAGTGCCCCTCGAATAGGCCGTCTTTTTGAAAAGGGGAAACAAAATGTGAGGCTGGGATTTCTTTTTTGGAACTGAGCTTTCGGTAGTGGTCGATGACTTTGCGTTTAAGAATTGCCGTTAACCAGGTGAGTTCCGTGCTGTCGCCACGAAAAGATTTCAAAGACTTTAAAGCCGAAATAAAAGTCTCTTGCACAAGGTCTTCGGCAACTTCCTTGGACTGCACCCGCGACCAGGCAAAATTGTATAAATAATCTCCATGGTCCTTAACCCACAAATTTGGGTCAACAGCAGATTTAGCTTTGCTTTTATTTAGATTTGCACCCTCCATCAAAATGTAAAAGTAGATAAAATTAGGATAAATTTTATTTTGATGCGCCAACAAATTTTTGTAGCCGGATAAATAAGCCAATAAGGTTAAGATTGTGCAGGGGACCATACAGACGGGCCGGTTAAACAGCAAGACAAAAAACTTATATTTTTATATTCGTTTTGGGGGATAAACACATGCCGGACAATATGCTCCCCCCATAACCAACAGCTAAACCCAACGGTTTATTCTGCGGTTCACAGTCCAACCGGGCCCAAACTCGGGAATGAATATGTTAAAAACAGAAACAGATTCCGCCGGTTCACTGATAAACAAAGTCAAATTGCACTTATACTTTTATATTTGCCAAAAATTTTGAAATGGAAAAACAAATTTTATTGCAGGACAAAACCATAAGTTACACACTCAATGGTTCCGGACCCGCGGTTGTCCTTCTGCATGGTTTCCTAGAAAGCCTGTGCATCTGGAAAGATATGGCAAGCACACTGAAAGCGCATTTTACCGTTGTAAGTGTCGATTTACCGGGCTTTGGGAAAAGTGATGTCCTGGCTTCAAACCACAGCATGTCGCTGATGGCAGACACGGTCAACCATATTCTGGAAGAAGAAAATATTACGCAATGTGTGATGGCGGGCCATTCGATGGGCGGCTACGTCAGCCTCGCTTTTGCAGAAAAGTACCCCGCCAAACTGCAAGGCCTGGTTTTGTTCCATTCGCAGGCAGCAGCAGACGATGCAGAGACAAAAAAGAACCGTGACCGTACCATCAGGCTTGTTGAAAATGACCGCAAAAGTTTTATCCATTCTTTCATCCCTTTGCTTTTTGCAGAGGAAAATGTGGACAATTACGGGCATGAAATCGAACAACTAGAAATACTTTCGGAACTGGCACCGGTAGAAGGAATTTGTGCTGCCCTGGCGGGGATGCGCGATCGCAACGACCAGCTTTCCCTGCTAAAAAACATCGATGTGCCGGTGTTTTTTATCATTGGCAAGCAAGACGCAAAGATACCCATGGAAACGGTATTGCCCCAACTCGAAATCCCGAAGAACTGTGAAGCGCTGATTCTTGACGGTGTAGGCCACATGGGGTTTATTGAAGCCAGGGAGATGACCTCAAGGGCATTGACACATTTTGTTGAGCGGATGAATTAAAACGTTTTTTTTTGAAGGGTTTGAAATGGGGAAAGGTAAAATAAAAAAAACGGTGCTGCACAAGCGACTGGATGACAGGAAAATGATTGGCTTGTTTAAAGTTATTTTGGTAGCCATCACCTTTGTTTTATACTACAACACCATATTCAACTTTTTTGCACTGGATGATTATTACATCAATTACCACAACCCGCAAATCGTAAAAGGCATTGCCGGAATACCCGAAATTGTCACTTCACTCTATGCCGACGAAAGCGGGCAGACTTTTGGCTACCGTGTTTTGGTCAGAATCAGCTTTGCCATCGAAAACCAGTTTACGGCCAATTGGAAATACAATCCCTATTTCAGCCATTTAATCAACGTATTGCTATACATTGGCGGGCTGCTGTTGCTGTACAAAGTGCTGAGACGCTTATTCGGAAACTATTCTGTTTGGTTTCCTTTTCTGGCGATGGTTTTGTTTCTGTCACATCCCACACATACCGAAGTTGTCGCCAGTTTAAAAAACCGCGATACGCTGCTGAATTTTATTTTTTCTTTTCTCGCTATCTGGCAATTTATCAAATGGGCCGACACGGACAAAAAGAAGTATGTTGTTTTTGGGATGGTTTACTTTTTTCTGGCCTTGCTGTCCAAAGAAACAGCTATTGCACAACTGGCTGTATTTCCGCTTGTTTTGTATTTTTTTACGGACATTTCGCCCAAAAGGCTGTTGCGCTTTTCGCTGGTTGCCCTCACAATTACCATCGTGGCGCTTGTTGGCCCCTGGCTGTTTTTGCCCGAGTTCAGCAGGGAAATCCGGTTTTTTGAAAACCCCCTGGTTGCCGAACCGAATTTTATGGTCAGGTTGTCCACCTCTTTTTATATCCTGGGATGGTACCTGAAAATGCTGGCCTATCCGTATCCGCTTGGTTATTTTTACGGCTACAATATGATTCCCGTTGTGAATTGGGCGAACATCTGGGTCTTGTTGTCGTTTGCAGCTTATATCGGAATGGCTGTCCTTGCTTTCCTGGGACTGAAGAAAAAAACCGTGCTTTCTTTCATCATCCTGTATTATTTCATCACCATTTCCATGTACGCCAATATTGTTTATCCGGTTCCCGGAATTGTTGGCGATCGTTTTATGTTTTTTCCTTCCCTTGCTTTTTCACTGGCACTTGTTTTTGTTTTTTTCAAACTGTTTAAGGTAGATGTAAGCAACAGGAAAATACCCCGTGGGAGGCTCGTCGGTATAGTGGCCCTCACACTGCTGCTGCTGCTGCCCTACGGGCAGTACACCCGCTACCGTAATTACGAATGGAGGACACAGTTGACACTTTTCCACGCCGACCGTATTCATTTGTTCAACTCGGTGAAAGCCAACGAACTTTATGGGTCAGAACTGATGCAAAAAGTAAATGTTGAATTGGCCAAACCTGTAAACCCTTTCCACTTTATTGTCAGTATGGTAGACAGTGCGGTGATGCATTACGAACGTGCTGTTGAGCTTGATTCGTCTCATTACGGAACCTGGAATAATGTGGGTTCTGTTTACGCAAAAATATACGCCAACCAGGCGCTGATCAGAGAAAGAAGTTACCGGAAAAAGAACGAATTGGAGAAAGCCGAAAAGGAAAAAAAACTGGCTGAAGAATATTTTGCCAAGGCAGAAAACGCCTTTAAAATGGCCATCCATTTTAAACCCGACTACGGCAGTGCGTATTTTAACAGGGGTTTTGCCCTTGAATTGCAGGAGAAATATGACTCAGCTATTTACAATTACCGGAAATCGGTCGAAATTGACGGGCCCTACGCGAAAACACTTTCGCGAATTGCAAATGCCTATTATAAAAACGGGCAACTTGACCTGGCACTCGCCGAAAACAAAAAAATAATCAGGCAGTTCCCCGAAAGTGATTTGCCCTATGTAAACCTCGGCAACTATTATTATATGATGGGGGAAACAGAGCAGGCCATCCGGCTCTACGAAAAAGCAATTGAGAAAGGTACGAATCCGGCAGTGGGCAAATTGCTGTCGGAATATTTCAGCAAGCAGGGAAACAACGCCAAAGCAGCCTATTACCTGCAAAAGTCGAAAGAAGCAACGAAAAAACAAGAGGATTAATCCATGCAAAGCCAAATCAGCAACATCAGTGTTTACCAACCGGAAAACCGGCTGACTAACCAAATGCTACTGGATGAATTTCCCGGGCTGAAAGTCAGGGAACTCACCCGGTTGACGGGTGTTTATTCAAGGGCCGTCACGGCTGAAAATGAAACCTCCGTTGACATGGCCGTACAGGCAGCCGGACAATTGTTTGCGAAAAACGGGGTGGAAAAATCAAGCATTGATTTTATCATTTTTTGTTCTGCCGGGGGCGATTACATCACACCGGCATCGGCTTGTGTATTACAGGACAAACTGGGACTGTCTCACAAGTGTGGCGCGTTTGACATAAACCAGGGGTGCACGGGTTACATTTACGGACTGGGCCTTGCCGACAGTTTGATCAAAGCCGGAAATGCCAGTAAAATTTTGCTGCTGACCTCAGAAGCCATCACGAAAACCATTCACCCCAAAGACAGGGCCAACCGCGCCATTTTCGGTGATGCGGCCACCGCTTCAGTGATTGAGGTTTCGACCGGGGTGAGCAAAATGGGGCGCTTTGTTTTTGGAACTGACGGCAGCCGTTTCGACCAGATAATTATTAAACACGGCCGCGAACGCTTTCCATTGCCGCAGTTTGCCGAAGCCGATTTTTTGGATGAGTACGGAAATGTGCGCAACCACGCCAGCTTTTACATGAACGGCTCCGAAGTATTTAATTTTTCGGTGGCCAAAGCACCGGTACTGGTCAACACCCTGTTGGAGCAGTCGGGCCTGGTTCTGGATGATATTAAACTTTTTGTGTTCCACCAGGCCAACCGGATTATCCTGGAAACCATCGGGCGAAAACTAAAAATACCGGAGGAAAAAATTATCATCGAGTTGGAAAAGACGGGCAATACCGTTTCTTCCACCATCCCCATTGCTTTGCAAAAAGCCGTTGAAACCGGCCGCTGCCATCGTGGGGACAAAATCCTGCTTGCAGGCTTTGGTGTTGGCTTTTCGTGGGGCGGGACGGTCTTAAGTTTTTAAGAACAGAGGTCTCCCTCCTTCCCTTTCGGGAAGGTCCGGGCTCAAATCTCTGCCACCCTTTCCAGTATTTCCCCAATCAATCGCTTCATACTTTTTTTGTAATCCGGGTCAAACGCACCGGTAACCCGGTTGGCAATAATGTTGCACACCGTCAGGGCTTCGTGGCCAAGCATGGCCGATAGCAGGTACAAAGCAGATGTTTCCATTTCAAAATTGGTCACCTGTTCACCGTCGTATTCAAAACGGCTTGCCCTTTCCGTGATGGTTTTGTCCATCACATTCAGCCGCAATTCCCTCCCCTGGGGGGCATAAAAACCCGGCGCGGTAAGGGTAATCCCCTTCCGGTAACCAGGAGCCAGTTTATCGAGCAAAAAGGAAGATGCTTTCATGGCATAAGGCCTGGGCAGGTTTTCGTCCCACTCCAGTTGGTTGATGAAACTGGCCGTGAATTCCCTGTCCATCACGAAGGGGCCGTCTTCATAAAAATAAGCCAGTCCGTCAAGGCCAAGTCCGTATGCGGAGGCCAGATAAGAATATTCAACCGGAATGTCCTTTTGGAGTGCCCCCGATGTACCAATGCGGATGAGGTTCAGCGAGGTGAGCAGTTCCCGGGGTTCCCGCGTGTTGAAATCAATGTTGAACAAAGCGTCCAGTTCGCTGACAACAATTTCGATATTGTCAGTCCCCATTCCCGTTGAGACGACGGACAGTCTTTTGCCTTTGTAAGTACCCGTGAACGTATTTATTTCCCGGTTGCTGGATTCTAATTCAACCGTGTCAAAAAAATCGGCAACGATTTTTGCCCTGCCCGGGTCGCCAACCAGCAAAATGGTTTCGGCCACCTCCCCCGGACTGAGGTTAAGGTGGTAAATCTTTCCCCCGGCATTTAAAACCAGTTCGGCTTTTTTAATTTCTTTCATGGATTAATTAAATATTTTTGTAAAAATAAAACTAAACCGCTTACCTGGCCGAAAAGCTTCCTTCAGATCGCATGTAAACAGGTTTTTTTCTGATAAATTAACACAACAAATGAAAGCTGAAATCATCAGCATTGGCGACGAGCTCCTCATCGGGCAGGTGGTCAACACCAATGCTTCGTGGATGGCTGCCGAGTTGAACACAGCAGGCATCAGGGTCGTACACATCGCATCGGTTGCCGATGAAAAACCGGCCATTAAAAACGCCCTTGACCAGGCAGCCCGGCGGGCAGATATCATTCTGCTGACCGGCGGGCTGGGCCCTACCAATGACGATATTACAAAAAGTACGCTGGCCGGGTATTTTGATTCGGGATTTGTTTTTCACCGGCCTACCTTCGAACACATCAGGTCTTTGTTTGCCGCCCGGAACTACCCGCTGACACCCGTCAACAAAAAGCAGGCCGAGATTCCGGAAAAATGCACGCCCCTGCCCAACCGCAACGGTACGGCGCCGGGCATGTGGTTCGAACAAAACAGTAAAATTTTCATTTCCCTGCCGGGCGTACCTTTCGAAATGAAACCCCTGATGAACGAGCAGGTCATCCCGCGGCTGCGGGAAAAATTCACACTGCCGCACATTTACCACAAAACCATTATGACAACGGGCATGGGTGAATCGTGGCTGGCCGAAAAAATCAAAGCCTGGACCGACAGCCTGCCCTCAAACATCAAGCTGGCCTACCTGCCCCAGCCGGGCATTGTGCGGCTGCGCCTTTCGGCAACAGGCAAGGACAGGACAAAGCTCGAAACCGAAGTAAACCGTTATTGCCGCTCCCTGCACGACTACATCCCCAAAGCCATTTTCGGTTTCGACGATATCACGCTGGAAGAGGCGGTGGGCAGACTGCTGCGGGAAAACAACAGCACCCTTTCCACCGCCGAGAGCTGCACGGGCGGCTACATTGCCCACCTGATCACCGGCATCGCGGGCAGCTCCGATTATTTCAAAGGAAGCATCGTGGCTTACGCCAACAGCATCAAAACAAATCTGCTGGGCGTGAGCGAAAAGCTGCTTGAAAGCCACGGCGCGGTCAGCCGCGAGGTGGTGGAAGCCATGGCACTCGGGGCCAGGCAGAAACTGGAATCAGATTTCGCACTGGCCACTTCGGGCATTGCGGGCCCCACAGGGGGTACTGCCGAAAAACCCGTGGGTACGGTTTGGATCGCCCTTGCCGGCCCCGGAGGCGTAAAATCCAAACTATTTCTTTTTGGTGATCACCGCGGACGAAACATCCGCCGTTCGGCACTGGCAGCACTGAACATGTTGCGGCTGGAACTTTTTAGTCAGGCTTCTGAAATGCCTTGTGAAAAATAAATCTGTGGAATCCCGTCTAAAATTCGCTTAGCAGTTTTTAGTCATTGAAGCCAAAGCATCCACCCAGGGATCAAAATCATTCAGACTTTCAACGAGCGTAAGTTGTGCTCCGCCGTTCTTTTCAAAATCCTCCCGGAGCTCCGTGCCTAATTCGTGGATGGTCTCAAGACAATCGGTAACGAATGACGGACTGACGACCAGCAAGCGTTTTTTGTTTGTTTTCGCCAGTTCCTTCACGACCTCATCGGTAAAAGGTGTTGTCCAGTTTTTGCTGAACCGCGACTGAAAACAAACGGTGTATTCATCCTTTTTCAATTGTAAACTGTCAGCCAGCAAGCTTGCGGTTTCGTAACACGAGGCCCTGTAGCAGTATCTGTTTCCCTCCTGTCGTTTCTCCGAACAGCCCATCGCTGCACAATCAATTCCCTGATGAGATGCATTGACCTGACGGTTGGGCAGGCCGTGAAAGCTCATGATGACATGGTCGTAGTTTTTCGGATTGTAAGTATTGATGCGTTGGGAAAAGGACTTAATGAATCCCTCGTGATCGTGAAAGTGGTGAATCATTTTTACTTCGGGAGTCTGTTTCCACCGGCCAATGATTTCCAGCGCTTTTTCCAGTGTCGATCCGGTGGTTGAAGAAGCATATTGAGGGTAGAGCGGCACAAGGATTATTCTTTCGGGCTGCTGAACCTTAATCTTGCCGAGTATTGCCTTGAGGGAAGGATTGCCGTAACGCATGGCCATTTCAACAGCGAACACTTTTCCCAGTTTGACTTGCAAAGCATCACGCAGGCGTTTTGTGTGAATCAGCAAAGGCGAACCCTCTGCAGTCCAGACCGAACGGTACAAAGCAGCGGATTTACGAGACCGGAAAGGAACAATCACCAGGTTGACCAGCAGTTTTCTTGCCGGCCACGGGAGGTCAATCACACGGGGGTCGTTTAAAAATGTGGTAAGGTACTTGCGCACATCGCCCGTTTTCGGGGAATCAGGCGTGCCAAGGTTGATGAGAAGAACCACTGTTTTCATAAGGACCCGAAAATAGATTACCGCCAGATTAAGCCGACACCGGTCGAAGCTACGATCAGCAGGATGGACAGTCCGAAATAGAACAAAGTATTTTTATGTTTTTTCAGGTCGGAACGCGATTTCCGGATAAATACCCATCCCAACTGCGAAAGAAACAAGGTAAAGATCATGATGATAAAATGCTCCAACGCCCAGAAGCGAAGCGACATTTGCCTGGTGGCTTCCTCCAGGCTGGAAACGCCATGACCTTGATCGCCCAAAAAAAAGTAAATCAGAATACCCAAAACCAACTGTATGTACAAAAAAACAAGGAACGCCAACGAATTGTATTTATCGAGTTTGGTGTAGGATTTCCGATAGACCCAACCACTGATGGAGCGGTATAAGATGAGTATTGCCAGAATGGTAAAGACTGTGCTGACAATGCCATGAATGCTCATAAATAAATCATAAATTTCCATCGTGTATAATTTTTAAGATGACCATTTTTTCAAATGGCTGCTGTTTAATTTCCCGGTTAAAGATTGGTTTTAACCTTTCCGGCTATGCATCAAAGCCATTCGTTTCAGATTTGGTTTGCGATCATTTTTCCCTGTTTAATCCTGTCGGCCATGCCGATGCCATCGCGGATATTTCCCGCCAGAATCAATCCGGGAAACGATTTTTCAAGCAATTCGATGGATGCATACCGGGCCTGACTGTCGGCACGGTACTGGGGAATGGCTTTGGCGTGCCGCATAATTTTCAATAAATCCGGATCGAAAGCCTCCAGTTCGAGTAAATCTTTCAGTTCCCTTTCAACGAGTTTTTTAATGGCTTCGTCATCCAGTTCACAGAGTTCCTGACGCCTGACGCCGCCAACAAAAACAGTCATCAGTGCACCGTTTTTAGGCGCCCGGTCCTGAAAGAGGCTCGACATAAACATGATGCCCAGAATATCTCTCTTTTCGCGGTGAGGAATTAAAGCACCAAAAGCGTCCAGTGGCCGCCCCTTCCAGTTTTTAAATCCAATGGCAACCTCAACAACGCGGGTGTAGTGCAGTTTTTCGATCTGTGCGAGATTTTCTTTAGTAATAAAAGGAAACAAATCCCTGAGTGCGTAGGCCCCTACCGTACTTACAACTTTTCCGGCCTGAATTTCAAGGGGGGAACCCTCAGCATTTATCCCTTTTAACAAATACCCGTTCTGGTTTTTCTCAATCCTTATATTTTGTACGCCCGGCAGGCATTTTACAGGTCCGGCCGATTTTTGAAGTGCCCTGACAAAATTTGACAACCCGCCTTTCACCGAAAATATTTTCCCGCTGGCCTTTTTGGTTTCAGGATCTTTTTCTTTTCTTTTTTTCTTGATGGCCCCACCGATGAAACTCCCGTATTCCTGTTCGAGATTGTACAATTTGGGCAGGGCATATTTGGGCACAAGCTGCGCCGGGTCGCCGGCATAAATTCCAAGGATAAAAGGATCGACAGCGTAATTTAAAAAGCTTTCACCCATGCGCCGCTTTACCAGGTCGGCCAGGCTTTCATCGGGGTTGGTACCGCGAGCCCTGAAAGGTTCGCCCAGCAAACGAAACTTGTCTTTCCAGGTAAACAGGGGTGTGGTGATGCCGCCAACCAAGCCGGCAGGAAGCGCAACCCATTTCCCATTCTTCAAAACGTATCTTTTTTCCGCTTTTTCGTCAGCCAGTTCGAGGGTCATCAAATCTTTAAGGTCATCAAAAAGATCGGCCACTTCGGGATGAGAAATGACACCGGTATTGGGTCCTGTTTCGTAGGTGAAGTCATTTTCGTGTGCCGTGCCGATGACCCCTCCGGCCTCAGCCTTTTTATCAACCACAAGAAAATCACGGTTCTTTTGTGCCAGGTAGTGGGCGCAACTTAAGCCTGTGAGGCCTGCTCCTATGATGAGAACATCAGTATTAAGCATTTAAATGGTTTTTGAGTATTGGTTTTCGGCAACTGCCAATTGTGGATCGAATGCCATGGCAATGTTTCTGACGACCAGTGATCCGTCTGCGTTAATGCTGAGGGTGTCGCCGTTGATCTCCAGCAATCCGTCAGCCAGAAACGGTTTTAACTTTTCAGGATCGTAAGCAACAATTTGTTTCACTTTCTCCGCATCTGTATTGTACCATTGACCGACTTCATTGAAATCGACAAACAAATTGCACATCACTTCGTTGATGACGCTGCGAATGATTTTCTCATTTTCAGTCACCCGGTATCCCCGCTCAATGGCCCACCCGTTTTGATTGATGCTGTCGATGTACCCGCCAATTGACCTGGTATTTTGAAAATAACCGTTTGAAAGCTGGGCGATTGAGGAAGAGCCAAATCCATAAACCTGACCGGTTGTTTCGCGTGTGCAATAGCCCTGGAAATTGCGGTGCAGGTTTTTTTCGACCAGCGCCTTCTGAAGGTCGTCTCCCGGTTTTGCGTAGTGGTCCATGCCGATGGGAACATACCCGTTTTCCGTCAGTAAGTCGTAAGCCATTTCCATGAGTGCCAGCTTTTCCTGGGCATCCGGAATTCCTACTTTTTCCAGCACGGTCTGCGCTTTTTTCACCCAGGGCACATGGGCATAGGAAAAAGTAACCAGGCGGTCGGGGCCGATTTCGATGGCCTTTTCGATGCTTAGCCTGAAATTGTCAACCGTTTGTCCGGGCAAGCCGTAAATCAGGTCGAGGTTTACACCGGCAAAGCCATTTTGTTTCATCCTTTTCACCAGGTCTTCCACGGGAAGTTTTGCCGGATCGCGGTTGACAATGTTGAGCACTTCCTCATTAAAATCCTGAATCCCTAAACTCAATCGGTTAAAGCCCATGGCGGCCAACTGGTCAATGTGTTCCAACTCCAGGTAGGCAGGACTGCATTCCATGGCAATTTCAGCCTGTTCCTCAAAGCGGAAACGGCTGCTGAACAAATCCATCACCTCTTTTACCAATTCGAGCGGAATGGAGTTGGGTGTGCCGCCTCCCCAGTGTATTTGTGATACTTTCCGCGAGGGGTCAAGCAAATCGGCCACATTGTTGATTTCTTTTTTAACAGCGTCGATGTAGTTTCTGAACAGCGCTTTGTTTTGGCTTCCGGAAGTGTTGCAACCGCAAAAATGACACAGGCGCGGGCAAAAAGGAATGTGAACGTAAAGAGAAATTTTCTGTGGTTGCTCGTTGTTTGAAGACACGAGGGCCTCTTTGTAATCCTCTGCTGTAACTTCCGTGTGAAAATAATTTGCCGGCGGGTAACTGGTGTAGCGAGGTCCCGGCTGGTTGTACTTTAAAATTAAGTCTTTTCTGATTCGCATGATTTCTAGTTTCGGTTCCAGTCTGTACTTTTAATCCAATCGACAACAAATTTAAGGTGCCCGAATGGGATGTTGGGCAATACGCCATGGCCGAGGTTGAATATCCATTTGTGCTCCTTGCTTCCAAAAGGAAGGAATTTTTCAAGTTCACGCTGAATGGTTTTCAGGTCGGAAGTCAAAATACGGGGATCGAGATTTCCCTGCACACCCGTTTGCGGGCCCAGCATGGCTTTGGCATCTTCGATTGACATTTGCCAGTCCACACCGACAAAGTCAATTTTTTCATCCTTGAGCAATCGCATGCCGGCTCCCAAACCTTTGGGGAAGAAAATGACGGGTGTCCCGGTTTCCTGTACGGCCCTGAGGATGCGCCTGACGTGGGGCATCACCATTTCGTGATACAGCGGATAAGGCACCAGACCTGCGTGTGTGTCGAACAACTGAAAGGCACTGATGCCGTGTTTCACCTGCTTCAGCGCATACTCGATGGACAAATCGGTTACCGCTTCAAATAATTTATTCGTGGTTTCTTTGTCGCGATACATCATTTCTACCGCATCGGGAAACTGATGGTTCGAACTGATGCCCTGCACCATGTAAAACAGGGTGGTGAGCGGTGCGCCACAAAAGCCAATGAGCGGTGTTGAGGCCGGCCTGGTGGCCATGATGGCATCAATGGCGTCGTAAATATGGTTCAGTTTTTCGGGATTGGCATCCAGAAACGAAAGGGGGTCTTTCACATCTTTCAGGGCCGTGTCAAAACGGGGCCCTTTGTCGGTGAAAGCCAGTTTCATGCCCATGGCCTCGGGAATGACAAGAATATCCGAAAACAGGATGGCGGCATCCACACCCAGCAGCCGTACCGGCTGAAGGGTGACTTCGGCAGCCAGTTCCGGCGTCCTCATCAGCTGGTGAAAACTGTATTTTTCTCTCAGCTTCAAATATTCAGGAATAACCCTGCCGGCCTGCCGCATAAACCACACGGGCGGCCTCTCGCGTTTGATTCCTTTAATGGTATCGGTAAATACGTCTGTCATCATTCTTCACTATTTCAAATTTTCTGCATGGCTTCTAAACTGGCGGCAATGCATTTGTCGATATCCTCATCGGTGTGCGCATACGAAACAAACATGGCTTCAAACTGCGAAGGTGCCAGGTAAATGCCATTCTCCAGCGAGTGCCTGAAATAATTCGCGAATTTTTCGGTGTCCGATGCCATGGCTTCGTCATAAGAAGTCACCTGCTCTTTCTGTGTGAAAAAGAGTGTTAGCAGCGAGCCGACACGGTTGACCACACCGGGGGTTGCAGTTTTTTCAAGATTTTCCCTGAGGCCGTTTTCGAGCCGGGCCGCCTTGCTTTCCAGGGCTTCGTAAAATCCAGGGGTCTCGTTCAGGGCTTTCAGCATGGCCAGGCCTGCCGCCATTGCCAACGGGTTTCCAGAGAGTGTCCCCGCCTGGTAAACCGGCCCGTCGGGGGCAAGCAAATCCATGATTTCGGCCTTGCCGCCATAAGCACCTACAGGCAGTCCGCCGCCGATAATTTTCCCCAGGGTAGTCAAGTCAGGATGTACCCCGTAATATTCCTGGGCGCCGCCTTTTGCCAGTCTGAAACCGGTAATGACTTCGTCAAAAATAAGCAGTGCGCCGTAATTGTCAGCCAGTTTTCGCAGACCTTCCAGAAAACCTTTTTCCGGCGGGACAACACCCATATTTCCGGCAACGGGTTCAACGATGATGGCAGCGACTTCCCCCTGATGCTTTTTCAGCAACAGTTCAACGGAGTCGAGCTCGTTGTAATCGGCCAGCAAAGTATCTTTTGCGGTGGCTTTTGTTACGCCGGGGCTGTCGGGCAGGCCCAGGGTAATGGCACCCGACCCTGCCTTAATCAAAAAGCTGTCGGCATGGCCGTGGTAGTTTCCCGTAAATTTGATGACGAGGTCTTTTTTGGTGTACCCGCGGGCAAGCCGCAACACACTCATGGTGGCTTCGGTTCCCGAATTCACCATCCGTACTTTATCTACCGAAGGCACCATTTGCACAATGAGTTCCGCCATTTCGGTTTCGAGGATGGTAGGCGCACCAAAGCTGGTTCCTTTTACGGCCGTTTCGCGAATGGCTTCCAGGATGGATTCGTTGGCATGGCCCAGAATGAGCGGCCCCCACGAGGACACAAAGTCAATGTATTGATTACCGTCAATATCTGTAATGGTAGTACCCTTCGCGTAGTCGATGACCACGGGATTGATTCCCACACTTTTAAACGCCCTTACCGGCGAATTTACCCCGCCCGGTATTACTTTTGCGGCCCTGTTGAAAGCTTCCCGGCTTTTTTCCTGATTCATATTTTTTTCTTTTTACGCTTGTTTTTCTTTCTTAAGAATGGCTGCCATTTGAGGAGCATGGTAAGTGATGATGATGTCGGCACCGGCTCTTTTAATGGAAGTCAGTATTTCTTTAATCATCCTGTCTTCGTCAACCCAGCCGTTGGCAGCGGCAGCTTTGACCATCGAAAACTCCCCGCTGACGTTGTAAGCTGCCAGTGGAATGTTGTAGTTGTCTTTAACCCTTCTGATAACATCGAGGTAGCTCAGGGCGGGTTTTACCATCACAATGTCCGCACCTTCGGTCAGGTCTTCATCAATTTCCCGCAGGGCTTCGTCTGAATTGGCGGGATCCATCTGGTAGGTGGCACGGTTACCGAATTTAGGCGCACTTTCGGCAGCTTCGCGGAAAGGTCCGTAAAAAGCGGATGCATATTTGGCAGAGTAGGCCATAATGGGAACATTGTAAAAACCGTTTTTATCAAGCGCTTCGCGGATTTTCCCGACACGGCCGTCCATCATGTCGCTGGGCGCGATGATGTCAGCACCGGCTTCTGCCAGCGAAACAGATTGTTTGGCCAGGGTTTCCAGCGTCAGGTCGTTGTGCACATCTCCGTCCACAATGGTACCGCAATGTCCGTGGGTGGTGTATTCACAATTGCAAACATCGGCCACCACCATGATGTCATCTATTTCGGCTTTTATTGCCCTGATGGCCTGCTGTACGATACCGTCATGCTCACAGGCAACAAGGCCGTGTTCGTCTTTTGATTCGGGAATGCCGAAAAGCAATACGGTTCGTATCCCTGAGGCGACCAGCTTTTTACATTCTTTAACAAGCAGATCAACCGATAGCTGGAAATTGCCTGGCATGGATGAAATGGGATTGCTCACGTTTTTCCCCGGACAAACAAAAAGGGGCATAATCAAATCGTCAAGCGATACAACGGTTTCGCGCACCATATCCCTCAGGATGGCGCTATTTCTTAATCTTCTGAGTCTGGTTTCTGGGAATGACATAATTTTTAAATTTTAATGGTGTATTTTTCGTTATTAATGATTCATATTTATGGGTTTATCTTCAATGCAAGCGGTGTGTTTTGTCCGGCAAAATAATTCCGGATTCCCTGAATAAGCCCGATTTTTCCCGAAGGCCTGGCCACCACCAAGGGTGTCAGACCGTCCTGTAAAATGGCTTTTTCGGTGGTTGTGCCCAGGCAGGCTATTTTTAAGCGGTGAAGATCAGTCAGGTTTGACGCGTGGTGAACAAAACTGTGAAAACCCGAAGGGCTTGTAAATAAAATCAGGTCATAGTTTTCTGTTCTGATACGGTTCATTATTCCCGGGTCGGCAGAAGCCACCTGACTGGTGGTGTAAATATTGATTCGTTCCACCTTCGCGACGGTTTTTAATCCGTCTTCCAGCAGTCCTGATGCGAGGTTGCCGAGGATGAGGAAAACCGTATCTGTTTGCCGGAGAAGCGGTTTTAATTCGATGAGCAAATCTTTCGACGAATTGCCCAGGTTCACCAGGTCAGCTTGCATACCCCGGCGGGTCAATGCATTGGCGGTACGCTTTCCGAACACGGCAATTTTAATCGCGTTTGCATCCTTTTTCCCATGTGCAATGTCAACCTGATCAAAAAACGAATCCACGCCGTTTTTGCTGGTAAAGACCAGCCAGTCAGTGCTCTTGGCAGTGGATAGATTATGCAATGTTTTTGCTGATGGTTTTTCAGGGTGGACTTCAATCATCGGCATCGAAAGCACCCCGGCACCCAGGGCCTGCAAGGCTTCTCCAATCTGGTCGCCGGAAGCTGCCGGACGTGTGTTAATGATGACCTTTCCTTTCATCCCCCTTAATCATTTGGTGGGCAATTCAGTATTATCCTGATTTGCCCCCCGAATCTCATCCAATATTTCCGCGGCACCCTCGCCCACCATTTTTTCTGCGACCTCCAATGCAATTTGGCGTGCATTTTCGGCTTTGCCGCTTTGGGTGATTCGTATTACTTTTTCCCCTTTTAAATCGGCTACCAGTCCGGTGATTGTAAAGGAGTTTTTATTGAGAACCGAAAAGCAGCCGATGGGGATCTGGCATCCACCCTCCATTGATTTCAGAAAGGCCCTTTCGGCAGTTGTTACCAGCATGGTTTCTTCGTGATTAATGCCACGCATCACGTTTTCGACGGCCTTGTCATTTTCGCGGATCTCGATGCCGATGGCGCCTTGGCTAACTGCCGGAACCATGGTGTTGATGTCGATAATTTCGG
This sequence comes from Bacteroidales bacterium, assembly GCA_021647205.1. Taxonomy (GTDB): domain Bacteria; phylum Bacteroidota; class Bacteroidia; order Bacteroidales; family F082; genus B6-G9. The sequence continues at coordinate 60,547 of JAKIVD010000020.1, forward strand.
TAATTCTTTCGGTAAGCCCCAGCCGCTGGAGGCCTGTGGCAGCCATTATCATCGCGTCGCAGTAGCCGTTGTCCATCTTCGCCAGGCGCGTATTCATGTTTCCCCTGATGTCAACGATTTTGAATTTGGGGTTGAAAGCCAGCAATTGTGCCCTTCTGCGCAGGCTTGAAGTGGCAATTACATCGTTTTCGTCTAACTGAGCCAGCGTTTTACCCTTTTTGCTCACCAGTGCGTCCCTCACTTCTGCACGCTTTAAAACGGCGCCTAATTTAAGCCCGTCCGGAAAAAAGGTCGGGAGGTCTTTCAGGCTGTGCACGGCCATATCGACTTCGTTGTTCAGTAAGGCCACCTCCAGTTCTTTGGTAAACAAGCCTTTGTCGCCGATTTTTGACAGGGAGACATCCAGTATTTTATCGCCTTTGGTATGGATTACGATGACTTCGACCCGGGTTTCCGGAAAGCGTTCTTCGATGGCTTTTTTGGCCTTATTTGCCTGGTAAAGTGCGAGCCGGCTTCCCCTGGTTCCTATTTTGATGGTTTTATTTTTCATTGGCGATGGTCAATTCAAAAAGCTCGTTTAACATATTCAGGTGTTCTACTTTTCTGCCGTTGTCGGTAAGGTCTTTCAGGTTCTCGATGATCAACCTTGTAAATTTGTCCACAATATGGCTGCCATACTCCCGGATGGGTTTGCGGTCGGCACCGTTTTTAAAATTGTGGTAATTCTCGAACTCCATGTCGTTGATTTTCCGGAAGTTTTCCTGTATCTGACGGATGGTCGGGGATAAATTAAGCGATGAAAGCCAGGTCATGTAATTGTCGGCCATTTTGTTTACAATATCTTCGGCCTTTGCAATTTCGGCTTTCCGCTTTTCGTAGGTTTCTTTGATGATTACTTCGGTGTCGTCAACGTCAAAAACGGTAACTGATTCGAGTTGTCCCACATCTTTCGCTACATTTCTGGGAACTGACAGATCGATAATGATCAGGGGCCGGTGATCGCGTTTTGCCATCGCCTCTTCTACCATTGATTTGGTGATTAACGGCCTGGTTGATCCCGTGGCGACGGTTACAACGTCACAACGCACCAGGTACTCGCTGATGCTGTCAAACGGCACGGCGGTGGTTTTGAACTTCCTGGCAACTGCCACTGCTTTTTCATAGGTTCTGTTGGTGATGTAAAGCTCTTTGAAGCCTTTCTCGATCAGGCTCATCATCGACAACTGCCCGGTTTGGCCTGCACCGATGAGCAACACCGAACGTGATGCCATATCGGGAAATTGCTGTTTGGCAAGGGTAGCTGCCGCCGAACTTACCGACGCGGCACCCTCGTTGATTTTGGTTTCGGTACGCACCCTTTTTCCTGCGCTGAAGGTGCGGTTGAATAAACGGGTCAGTACGGGACCGGCACAATGCTCATGGTCACTGAGCAGGAAAGCATTTTTGACCTGACCGATGATCTGGTCTTCGCCCAGCGCCATTGAATTCAGTCCTGAGGCAACGGTAAACAAATGCTTCACGGCCTTATGGCCTTCGATAAAATAGAAATGTTTTTTTACCGGAAGTTTAAGGTTTTTATAATCCGAAAGCCGGTCGTAAACCAGGTCAAAACCTTCCCTGCTGGTGACGGTTTTGAGGTGGAAATAAATTTCGGTCCGGTTGCAGGTGGACAGAACAACGACGCCGGCAACGGCCTCAATTTGCTTGAGACTTTTAATAAACGCCCGAATCTGGTCTTCTGAAAATGCAACCAGCTCCCTGACCTCTACCGGAGCAGATTGATAATTCAGGCCGATCAGTCCAATCATTCGTTCCATTAGCTGTTGAATAAATTCATTTTGGAATCTTGATTTTTGGCAAAATTAAATGCCAATTCTGAAGTAAATTTGAGTATTGGGGGCTAAAAAGACTCCCCCGGTCAATTTGAATGGTTTCTAAATAGCCGAAAGCGGGAAGGAGCTCTATAAAAGATTGTGTACCTTGTTCTTACGATTTAAGCAACCGCCTTCCGGCTGTTTGGCCGGGCGCAAACTCAACAAGCACTTTGTGCCTGTTTTCTTCGTACTGATAACTAATATTGAAATGATATAAATCACATATCTTTTTGACCAGCGACAGCCCAAGCCCAAGCGATTCGGAAGCATTTTTTGTCCGGACAAAGCGGTTGAAAAGTTGCTCGGCAGGAATGTCGGGTTCGGGTCCGGTGTTGCTTATTTCAAGCGTGTTTTTCGTCAGCCGGACCGCCAGCTCCCCGGAATCAAAATTATGACGGATGGCATTCTTTATTAAATTAATAATGAGAATATCGGCAAGTGCCGTGTTAACATTGATCTCGGTTTTTGCTTCCAGATCAACCTCAAGGGTGATGTTTCTCGCCGCGATGATCTCCTGAAAATTTTCCAGGTGGTATTCAATTCGTTCTTTTAACCTGACGGTTGAAATTTCCGGAAACTGATTATTCTCAATACGTGTAAGAAGAATCAACACCTTATTGAGGTTTGACAGACGGTTGACGGCTTCGTTCAGCGCGCTGATTAAAGCAACCTGTTTTTCGGAATAACCCGGGTATTGGAGCAGTAACTCAATTTTTGCCCGCATGATCGATAAGGGCGTCTGAATTTCGTGGGATGCATTTTCCGTAAATTCCTTTAAACTCAGGTAATCTTTATGAATCCTGTCGGTGAGCTTGTCGAATACCTGGTTTAACATTTCGAACTCTTCAACCTCCGACTTGGGTAAATTCAGGTTCGGATCGTCCCGCAAATTGTAATGCTGCACTTTGTTTATTGAGTAAAAGAAATCGTCCCATATTTTTCGAAAGAAATATCGATTTAAAAAAAACATGGCCAGTATGAAAGTGACCAGCATCAGGGTCATGGCAACAACTATCTGCTCAATCAGGTTTTCGGCCTCGAGCATGGAACGGAAGACCGATATTTTGAAATTCTTGCCATCGATGATGGTGTGAAAACGCAGCAAACGGTAGGGCGAAAACAATTTTTCCTTCTGGTCAAATAAAATCGTATCCTTAAACACCTCGTCAATGTGGGTGCCGGCCTCTATTTGCTTGATAAGAATTTTGTTTTCGGTGATCAGGAAGGCATTCTTCAATTGTTGAAAATGTTTCAGCTCATCTTCTATATTTTGTCGCTGTACAAGCAGTTCCCGGTCAACTCTTTTGATGATCATGGTCTGTATGATCTTGTAAAAAATGATACCGCCAAGGAAGAAAATAAACAATGCAACAGTTATAATAATCAGACTGGTTTTATTGAGCAGTTTCATCAGCTATAATGTATTGAACTTGTAACCAACACCATAAACGTTCTGCAAATAATCGCGGGCTCCTTTTTCCAATAATTTTTTCCGCAGATTTTTAATGTGGGTATAAATAAAATCAAACGAGCTCAAAGTGTCGGCATAGTCACCCCACACATTTTCGCCAATGGATTCTTTGGAAAGGACTCTGTTTTTGTTCGCAATAAAAAAGATTAGCAGGTCATACTCTTTCTTGGTCAGAACCACCAGTTCGTCATGAACAAACACCTGAATGGCATCTGTGTCAATCCTGATTTCGTTCAGGACAATTTCATTGCTTCCGCTAAAATTGATACGCCGGATAACCGATTTTATCCGGGCGTTGAGTTCCGGCAGGTTGAACGGCTTCACCAGATAGTCGTCGGCACCGATATCGAGCCCGGCAATGCGGTCATCAAGTGAGTTTCGTGCCGAAATAATAATGATGCCTGAAGCGGCACGGTTTTTTTTCAGTTGCCGGATCAGGTCCAGGCCATTGCCGTCAGGCAGATTGATGTCAACAATTACACAATCGTAGGAATAGGTATTGATTTTTTCAGAAGCACTTTGGAAATCGAAGACCAACTCATTTACATAGCCCTCATCTTTCAGATACTCTCCAATAGATTCGGCCAGGGCCACTTCGTCTTCAACAATCAGGATTTTCATGTAGCTTTAGGTCTGCTATTGACGTTGGCACAAATCTACAAAATTAGTAGCCAATAAAACAGTACACCGGTTTTAATTAAAGCGTTAAAAAGACTAATCCCAAAGTCGAAATCACTTTCGGACAATCGCTAACACGCCCGCTTATTAAAAGATTTTGTCAGCGCAGCCTGGTTTGGGAATTAAATTTGGATCAGGGGGAAAAGGCTTAAATCGCTGCGCTTTGCGTTTGAATTCTCCGGTCAATCTTTTTAAACAGTCCCTGTAAAACTTTTCCCGGGCCTACTTCGGTGATGTCGTTGGCGCCGTCGGCAATCATGTTTTGCATGATTTGCGTCCAACGCACCGGCGAGGTCAGCTGGGCGACCAGGTTGGTTTTGATAATCTCGGGGTCTGTCACCGACTGTCCGGTTACATTTTGGTAAATGGGGCAAATTCCCTTACTGAATTTGGTTGAATTGATGGCTTTGGCCAGTTCAACACGCGCAGGCTCCATAAGCGGTGAATGAAAAGCACCGCCAACTTTCAACATCAAAGCACGTTTTGCACCTGCTTCGTTGCATTTCTCGATAGCTTCTTCAATGGCTTTTACCGTACCTGAAACAACCAGTTGTCCCGGGCTGTTGTAATTGGCCGGCACCACAATTTCCCGAATGCTTTCACAAATTTTCTCCACTTCGGCATCTTCCAAACCAATGATTGCAGCCATAACAGAAGGCTCGGTTTCGCAAGCTTTTTGCATTGCCCCGGCACGCTTGGCAACCAGTTTCAGGCCGTCTTCAAAGGAGAGGGTTTTATTGGCCACCAAAGCCGAAAACTCTCCCAGCGAATGGCCGGCCACCATATCAGGTTTAAAATCATCACCCATCACGGTGGCCAAAATAACCGAATGCAAAAAGATGGCCGGCTGGGTAACGCCGGTTTGTTTCAGGTCGTCTTCCGTTCCGTCAAACATGAGGTCGGTAATCTTAAACTTCAGGATGCTGTTGGCCTTGTTGAACATATCCTTTGCTTTGGGAGACTGCTCAAAAAGGTCTTTTCCCATACCCACATATTGTGCCCCCTGGCCGGGGAAAACAAAAGCTTTCATAGATTGATTTTAGGTTATTTGTTTACTTACGGTTGCCGAAAAAGCGCAGCAAAAATAGAAATAAATTGATGAAATCAAGGTACAGTGTCAGGGCACCCATAATGGTCAGCTTCCGGGCAGCTTCATTTTCCTCAGTAATTTGGCTGCCAATGCGTTTGAGCTTCTGGACGTCGTAAGCGGTAAGTCCGGTAAACACCAGTACACCAATAAAACTGATGATGTAATCCATTGTTGAACTTTGGGTGAACATATTCACCACACTGGCAATAATAATACCGATAAGCCCCATGTACATGAGACTCCCGAATTTGGTCAGGTCTGTTTTGGTGGTGTAGCCTACCACGGCCATTGTTCCAAACATGCCGGCGGTAATCACAAATGTTTTTGCAATGGATGCGCCGGTATACGCCAGGAAGATAAAACTGAGGCTGGCGCCCAGTAAAACGGAAAACAGTATAAATACCAATACCATGGTTGAAGCCGACATGCGGTTGATACCCGCCGACATCCAGAAGACAAGGCCCAGGGGTGCCAGCATAACAACCCATCCCATAATCGACATGCTTCCCGTTTCGTTATACAGCATATTCATTAAGGAAGGTGTGCTGGCAAACATCCAGGAGGTTGCCGCCGTTATGCCAAGGGCAAGGAACATCCACATGAACACACCCGAGAGGTAGGTTCTTGAAAGCACTCCCGTTTCGGGAGCAGCTGTCAAATTGAATGATTTGTTGATTTGATTATTCATGGTTTTAGTTTTTTAATTGAACGTTAATTTCCCTTATTTCGTTTACGAAAGCTTAGAAGAAATCAAGCTGATAAATTCGGCCCTGGTTTCGGCCCTTTCAAAAGCACCGGTAAAGTCCGAAGTGGTGGTTACCGAGTTTTGTTTTTGAATGCCCCGCATGGCCATGCAAAGGTGTTTGGCTTCGATAACAACGGCAACACCAAGCGGGTTCAGTGTATTTTGAATCGCTTCTTTTATCTGTGTGGTTAGGCGCTCCTGCACCTGCAAGCGTCGGGAATACGCTTCGACTACACGGGCAATCTTGCTCAGGCCGGTGATGTAACCATTGGGGATGTAAGCCACATGTGCTTTACCGATGAACGGAATCATGTGGTGTTCGCACATCGAAAAAATCTCTATGTCTTTCACGATGACCATTTCTCGGTAGTCCTCTTTGAACTTGGCCGAAAGCAAAATTTCTTCCGGCTTGTGGTCGTATCCCTGTGTCAGGTACTGTATGGACTTGGCAACACGGAAAGGTGTATCCAACAGACCTTCACGTTCGCTGTTTTCACCAATCAGGTTTAAAATTTCTTTGTAATGGTATTGTAGTTGTTTGAGCTTTTCGGGGGCATACTTTTCAATTCTTTCGTAGCCAATCAACTCTTTCGGTTTATCCATGCTTAATTTTTTCAGTGATAAAAACTCATGTCAAAAAAAATGCCAAAGCCAAAATTTATCGGCAATATTACTTTCCAAAATATTCTACAAAATTATTTTCCGATTCGCTGACCTTAACACAATGAAGTTCAGCGCCAAGCGAAATGATTGTTTCTTCAAGCTCTCCCCAGATGCCGACTGCCAGATTTTCGGTTGATGCCAGTTTGCCCTGCATGAAGCCCACTTCGATGTTGATGTTTTTGTGGTCCAGGGCTATAATTACTTTTTCCCGGATGACTTTACTCAGTTTTTTGAGGTTCAGCAAAAACCCGGTGGAACCATCAACCTCACCCTTGACGGTTACAAACAGTTCGTAATTGTGGCCGTGCCAGTTCGGGTTCGAGCATTTGCCAAATATCTCCAGGTTCTGTTCATCGGAGAAATCAGGCCTGAACAGCCGGTGGGCAGCGTTGAACCGTTCCCTGCGCGTGATGTAAATCATTCAGTTTGAATTAGGGGGCAAAAGTAAAGTAAATTATTCTTTCTCTCGGTGTATGTTGAACCCCGTGTCATTCTTCCGAAAAATCCCTCAGCAATTTCCTGTACTCAGAAAAAACATTGGCACGCGAAACAAAACCAACATATTTGTCATCGTCCAATACAACCAGGTTGTATTTGCCGGAATGCTGAAACTTGGAGGCAACGGTTTCCATGTCATCGTGAATGTCCACTACTTTTGACGGCCTGTAACAAAGGCTGCTCACCAAAGTAGTTTCATAAAGTTCCGGTTTAAACATGATGTGCCTGATTTGATCCAGAAAAATAATGCCATGAAACTTTCCGTCTTTATCCACAACCGGATAGATATTTCGGTGGGAATTGGCCACGATTTTCACCAATTTGCCCAGGTTGGCATCCGGCTCAATGGTGTTAAAATCTTTTTCAAGCAATTTGCTCACACGCATCAGCGACAGCAAGGTACTGTCTTTATGATGGGTAAGCACATCACCCCTTTTCTTCAACTGAATAGTGTAAATGGAATTGGGCGACAACAATTTTGTGATGGAATAGGAAGTTGTGGCAACCATCATAATAGGAAGGAAAAGTTCGTAACCTCCGGTAATTTCTGCAATCAGGAATATGGCTGTCAGCGGGGCATGAATCACTCCGGCAAGTAAGCCGGCCATTCCAACCAAAGCAAAATTACTTTCAGGAAGGCTGGTAAAGCCATAGAAATTGGATGCTTTCACAAATAAAAGACCGGCCATTGTCCCAATAAAAAGTGTAGGCGCAAAAATACCCCCAATACCCCCCGCACGAAAGGTGAGGGAAGTGGCAACAACTTTAAACAAAAGGATGGCCAGCAGCAGCAGCATGGCAATATGGGTATTGTCTTTCAGGGAATAGAAAATGCTGTTGTCGAAAATAAAATCCATATCCCCGGTCAGGGCGAGATTAATGGATTTATAACCTTCACCATATAACGCAGGAAATAAAAATATCAGAATGCCCAGAGCGCCCGCGCCAACCATAAATTGCCAAAGCCAGCCTTTTATTTTTGCAAATACTCTTCCGCTAAAAACATACAACTTGATGAAATACACCGAAATCAAGGCAGTAAAAATGCCGAAAACAAGGTAATAGGGTGTCTCCGACAAATCAAATTTATGCGCAACTTCAAAAGGATAAAGCACGTCCTGCCCAAGAAAAAAATAAGACGTTAAAGCAGCCACAATCGACGACAACAACAGGGGTACGAGCGCCGTCATGGTCATGTCGAACAAAATAACTTCCAGGGCAAAAACTATGGCAGCAATTGGTGCCTTAAAAATAGCTGACATGGCTGCCGCTGCCGCGAAACCGAGTACAGAAACCACTTGTTTGTAGTTTAACCCCAATGATTTGGCAATGACAGAACCGGTAGCAGCACCGGTTACTACCGTCGGCCCTTCCAAACCCACCGAGCCACCAAATCCAACAGTTAACGCGCTTGTGACAATGGACGAAAAAGTATTGTGCTTTTTAATAATACCCTGCTCCTTTGAAATGGCATGAAGAACATTTGGCACACCATCCTCAACGGGGCGGCGCAAAATATATTTGATAAATATTAGTGTGGCAAGAATCCCAATTGCAGGATAGAGCACATAAAGATAATTGGAGTAATCAATTTCAAAACCACCCGTGAGCAGGTTTTGGATAAAATGGACAAGATTTTTCATGATTACCGCAATCATTCCGACCACAAACCCAACCACAATACTTAACCCAATCATCAATTGACGGGCCGGCAACCTACGGGTAAAATGTAAAACCCTGAAAGTAAATTTACTCATCTTTTTCATCCGCGGCAAAAATAGGAATAAACTAATACTTCGGGTACGCCCCAAACACCTATTTTTTTTTCCAGAACAAAACAACGGAACTGATGTTCATCCGGTGGTGTGGTTTGGCATTCACCAGAAAAACCCCAAATAAAATCAACAGGAACCACAAAGCATAAGCAGGTTTAAAAACTTCGCCATCCACTATTCCCCAGAGAATAGCGACCACGGGAATCAGGTAGGTAACCGAGGAGGCAAATACAGGCGTGGTAACCTTTATCAATTTATTAAAAATAATTAAAGCCAGCCCCGTGCCCACAATGGATAAAATGGATAGATATCCCATGCCCGTCCAGGCTGCTTTTTGGTGAAGCAGTTTATCTGCAATATCTGAGAAAAACAAAAGAAACAACAGCGCCGGAAAACCAATAAAATAAAAAGTGAGTACGGTTATTGTGATTGAATCCAGGTTTTTAAGGAATGTTTTAATAAAATTGACGTTGAAAGCATAACAAATAGTTGCCAGAATAACCAGAAAAGCATACCTAAAATTAAATGCAAACCCACTGCTTCCACTGACGTAAATAAGACCCAGTGCCCCAACAAGCCCGATAAACACACCAATTATGTTGTACCACCTGGTTCGCAAACTAAAAAACATAAGCCCGAGCAATAAGGTAAACAAGGGAGTAAGCGAATTAAGTGAACCGGCAAGTGAACTGTCAATCCCTGATTGGGCAAAAGCAAATAAACACGAAGGGATTAAACTTCCCACAACCCCTGAAATGAGCAAATGATATTTTTGTCGCCGGCTCACTTTCCTTATTTTTTTAAGCGCCATGGGAAACAGAAAAATAAAAGTAATAATTATGCGCAAAAGGCCGACTTCGAGAGCACTGAAATAAAGCAGCGATTTCTTAATAAGAATAAAAGAACTGCCCCAAACCAAAACCAGTGTAAATAATATGAGCCACGAATGCAACCCTTGCGTGCTTTTTTCAATCATGTTAGTAATTGTGGGAGCACAAAACTAACAAATGAATAAGTTTCATCTGTTTTATCTTAATAATAAAACTGAAGAAAACACTTTTTAATAAGCTTAAAGTTATAATTTTCAAATATTTACAGGCTGTCTAAGTTTACTCAGGTTAGTAAATGCCGATGCCTTGAAAAAGGAGAGCCAATTTTATCACGGGAGAGAATAGTATTATGAATAAAAAATTTAGTTGATTGGAATAATTTTTATCCGTTTCAAATATTTTTGATGTACTATTGCAGGCTGAAAAATTATCGCTCAAATTAGTTTGATAATAAAATGAAACATTTATTTCTTTTTCTCGTAAATTATTAAATTTTTAATGTACTGAACGAATATTTCTAATGTAATTATAATACAATCAAATTTTAATTTGTTAATTTAAATCCTTTTACGCATGAAAAACTTTACTTTCAAGAGTATCGGTAAACTGCTGATGTTAGCGGTATTTTCGCTGTTTTCAGTTTATGCCACCAATGCTCAATGCACTTATCAAATCGAACTTACCGACCCTGGCTACGGTGATGGCTGGAATGGCGGAAGAGTGACTGTTTTTGTAAATGGCACTGCAGTTCTTACTGACATCACGCTTGCTGGTGGTTATGGCCCTGAGTACCATGACTTCTCGGCAGCTACCGGAGACGAGATTACTACCGATTATACCGGTGGTGGATGGTCTTACGAGAACAACTACAAAATCCTTGATCCCGGCGGAAACATTCAATTCGAAACCGGTTACCCCAATGGTACACCAAGCGACCTTGTTTCTCCCGGTGTGACGGCAAACTGTCCTGTTTCAGGTGATATTTTAGTTACAGTGACCGATGCCGGGGGCAATCCCATGCAGGGTGTCGAAGTTGGTGTAATTGATGTAAATACTTTATACACCGATGCAGCTGGTGAGGCTCTTTTTTCTGGTGTCGAAGTAGGGATACATACCGTTTACGCTTTCCAACCCGGAGTAAATTATATTGAGCAGGAAGCAGAAGTGTTTCTCGGCCAAACAACCAATGTTGACTTCGTGATGGCACCCCCCGTCATGGTCATCAACCCCTTGGCCATAGTGGAGACCCTGAACCCGAACGAATGGTTCACCACCTACATTGGCATCCAGAACATTGGCGACGGTGATTTATTCTGGACAGCAGAGGTGGTTT
>JAKIVD010000039.1 GCA_021647205.1 Bacteroidales bacterium
GAAAAAAGGCGATGAATTTCCTTATGGCCAAAAAGCCGAAGAAGAAAATGCCGTCAAAAGCTGGAAACAAGCTGATAAACAATTCGATGTTTCCAAACTGTTTAAGGAAATTGAAACCTTCAATAAAGAAAACGATCAGTTTAAAAAAGGCCTTGCAATGATGCCGATTTGCTTTGGCATTTCGTTTACCAAAACCCCCATGAACCAGGCCCGCGCACTGGTACACATTTACCAGGATGGCAGCATCGGTGTGAGCACGGGTGCGGTGGAAATGGGACAGGGTGTGAACACCAAATTGTTGCAGGTGGCGGCAGGGGTGTTTTCGGTGAAACCCGGCAGGGTGAAACTGGAAACCACCAACACCACCCGCGTGGCCAATACCTCGCCAACGGCAGCCAGCTCCGGCGCCGACCTCAACGGCAAAGCCCTGCAAAAGGCCTGCCTGTCGCTGCTGCAAAGACTGAAAAACCAGGCCGGAAAAATGCTGGATTGCAGTCCGGAAGAAATTGAAATCAAAAACGAAATCGTTTTTTCCACTGGAAAGAAAACCTCCCTGAAGTGGGAGGAACTGGTGGAAACTGCCTTCCTGGAACGTATCAGTTTGACGGAAACGGGGCACTACGCCACACCGGTCATCCATTTCGACAAGGCAAAAGAAAAAGGGCATCCCTTCACCTACCACGTTTTCGGAACGGCTGTACTGACGGTAACACTCGACTGTTTGCGCGGAACTTACACGGTGGACAGCGTCAGGCTCGTCCACGACTTTGGCAAGAGCCTGAACCCCGGCATTGACCTGGGGCAGGTGGAAGGTGCGGTGGTGCAGGGAATCGGCTGGATGACGATGGAGGAGGTCGTCTGGGACGAAAAGGGCCGGCTGCTGTCCAACAGCCTGTCGACCTACAAAGTCCCGGATATTTACGCTGCACCGGGCGAAATTGTCTGTAAACCGCTCGAAACAGAAGGCCCCGAACTGGCCATCCTCAAGTCCAAGGCCGTGGGCGAGCCGCCTTTCATGTACGGCATCGGGGTTTACTTCGCCTTGCAGAATGCTGTTAAAGCGTTCAATCCGGACTACCGTTTAAAATTTGATGCACCTTGGACGCCGGAGAAGGTGCTGATGGGGTTGTACGGGGGTGAATTTGAAGATGAGAAAATTTGAGGATTTGAAAATGGGGGTGTGGGGATAGTTTTTTGTTGAAGAATTTTAAAATAAACTGAACAGGAAAAAATGAAAGAGATATATTCCAAGATCAAGATGCTTTCCGAAAAATATTCGGCCGATACGGCGGAAAACCTTTCCCGGCTGGTTCGGATTAAATCGTTGAGCAGAGCGGAAAAAGAAGTTCAGCTGGAGCTGAAACGGCAGATGGAAGAAGCCGGTTTTGACGAAGTCCGCATCGACGGGCTGGGGAACGTCATCGGTCGCATTGGCAACGGAAAAAAGATACTGGCCATTGACGGTCACATGGACACCGTGGACATGGGCAACCTTTCCAACTGGGATTTCGACCCGCTGGGTGGCGAAATTAAAGAAGGCTTTGTGCACGGCCGGGGAACGGTTGACCAGGAAGGAGGTCCGGCGGCTTTTGTGACTTCGGGAAGAATATTGAAGGAGCTGGGGTTTGACAAGGACCTGACCATTTATTTCGTTGGCAGCGTGATGGAAGAAGATTGTGACGGCCTTTGCTGGAAGTACATCGTGGAAGAGGATAAAATAAAACCCGATTTTGTCATTAGCACCGAACCCACTGCCCTGAACATTTACCGGGGCCACCGGGGCAGGATGGAGATGCATGTCAGTTTTTATGGTGTTTCTTCACACGGCTCGGCACCCGAGCGTGGCAAGAACGCCATCTACATGGCTTCAAAAGTGGCATTGGAAATTGAGCAGCTCAATGAGCGGCTTGCAACTGATGAGTTCCTGGGAAAAGGGAGTGTGACCATTTCCGAAATTGTTTCTGAAAGCCCTTCGCTTTGTGCCGTTTCCGACTTTGCCCGCCTCCACCTCGATCGCAGGCTGACCTGGGGAGAGACAAAAGAATCGGCAGTGAAGGAAATAGAGCAACTGATCGAAGGCGTGAATGCAAAAGTTGAAGTGCTGGATTATTACGAAGAAGCCTATACCGGACTGAAATATGGTATGGCGAAATATTATCCCACCTGGAAAATCCCGGAAAACCATGAAATTGTTCAAAGCGGGGTTGATGCTTATGAAAAACTGTACGGTAAGAAACCCAAAATCGACAAATGGACATTTTCAACCAATGGGGTTGTAACCTCTGGTGTTTATGGTATCCCGACCATCGGCTTTGGTCCCGGCAACGAAGTGCTGGCCCACGCCCCCAACGAAAAAGTAGCCATTACTGATTTGGTTATTGCCTCGGCATTTTATGCAGGGGTTGCTTTTGAACTAGCTAATAAATAGATCCTTTGCGGCTTTGCGTGAAACAATTGCTCGCAAAGGCGCGAAGGCGCAAAGAAAATGTTACGGCGATGAACGAAAACGAACTTTCAAAAATAATCGTAGACACATGTTACCACATCCATGTTGAGTTAGGGCCAGGCATGTTCGAGTCGGTTTATGAAGAAATTCTTTACCATGAGTTGCTTGAAAGAGGTCTTAAGGTTGAGCGCCAGAAGGCAGTTCCTGTGGTATGGAAAGAGATGAAAATGGAACTTGGTTTCAGGGCTGACCTGATTGTAGAGAACAAAGTAATTATTGAACTTAAATCTATTGAAGCCATTGCACCTGTTCACAAAAAGCAACTTTTAACTTATTTAAAATTGACTAACTTGAAATTGGGATTGCTTATCAATTTCAATGAGAATCTTATCAAAAACGGTATCACACGAATTGTAAATAACCTATAACCCTTCGCGTCTTTGCGTCTTAGCGTGAAACAATCTCTCGCAAAGGCGCGAAGTCGCAAAGAAAAAAATAGAATATGAATATAACAGAAAGAATAGAAAACTTAGCAAAGTTAAAATCTGCACTTTACCAAAAAGATTTCCTGCTTACCTGGGAAAAGAGCGAAGCCGATTTAAAAGCCATCCTTGAAATTGCCGGTTTATTGAAGCAATTGCGTGCGGAAAACATCTCACCCCGTGTTTTTGATTCGGGTCTGGCCGTTTCCATCTTCAGGGACAACTCTACCCGCACCCGTTTTTCCTACGCTTCGGCAGCCAATTTGCTTGGCCTGGCCGTTCAGGACATGGACGAAACCAAATCGCAGATTGCCCACGGGGAAACCGTTCGCGAGACGGCCAACATGATTTCTTTTTTAACCGATTTTATCGGTATCCGCGATGATATGTATTTGGGAGAAGGCAATAAGTACATGCGTGAAGTTGCATCGGCTTTAGATGAAGGTTTTGAGAAAAAGGTACTGCCATCCCGCCCCGGCATCGTTAATCTGCAATGCGACATGGACCACCCAACCCAATCCATGGCCGATTTGTTGCACCTGAAAAACACTTTCGGTTCGCTTGAAGCCCTGCAGGGTAAAAAAATCGTGATGAGCTGGGCTTACTCACCCAGTTACGGAAAACCCATGTCGGTGCCACAGGGCATCATCGCTTTGATGACGCGCTTCGGCATGAATGTAGAACTGGCTTATCCTGAAGGCTATGACCTGATTCCCGAAATTGTTAAACTGGCAGGGAAAAATGCAAAGGAAAGCGGGGGTTCTTTTAAGGTAAGTCATTCGATGAGTGAGGCTGTTAAAGATGCCGACATCGTTTATCCGAAAAGCTGGGCACCCTACCACATAATGCAAGAGCGTACCGAATTGCTGAAAAATAAGGATGTGAAAGCTTTGGAAGAACTGGAACAGCAGGCCCTGAAAAACAATGCGAAGTTCAAAGACTGGGAATATTCAGCAGAAATGATGAAGACCACGAAAAACGGCGACAGTCTTTACATGCACTGCCTCCCTGCTGATATATCAGGTGTTTCGTGCGCCGCCGGTGAAGTGGAAGGGGCTGTTTTTGAAAAGTACCGGATAAAAACCTATCATGAAGCCGGTTACAAACCTTACATCATTGCAGCCATGCTATTTGCCAACAAATTTGAAAGGCCCGCGGAAGTGCTACGCGGTATTTTTGAGAGGGGATTAAAGCGGGTTGATTCTTTGCAATTATTTTCTTTTTAAAATCGCCAAAAAGTATAACTAACTCCTAACTGAATAGTTGTTGGTTTAGCTGCTTTTAGTTCCGGTGAGTTTGATTTTTCGCTATTGTAAATCGAATTGAAATAGTACTGTCCTGAAACATATAAATCTAAAGCTTCAATAATTTTGAACCTAACCAGCAAATGGGCTCCATATAGTACACTATTTGCAGAGCCGGTTGAGCTAAAATAAACCTTTTCGATTTCACCATCAGCGCCACCAGAAAACGGATCCGCATAAAGGATAACCGTGCTATTACTTTTACCTTTCAGGAAAAAGTTAAACGTTGCCCCACCCTGAAGTGTAAATTTATTCTTGATCAAATCAATAGAAAAATTTAAAGGCCTTAAATTCAAATAGAGCAAGTTCGTAACTCCAAAATCTTTATCAAGCTCACTCAACCTTACGTTTGGTGTCCCTTCAACATCTACATAGTTATCGTACTTATAATTTAAATTAGCCATTCCAATAGCCAATGACAAACGGCAATTACTACAAAGCTTCATCCGAATCTCCAAATCAGTAATAAATCCAAATCTGGCAGTTGTTTCAGCAGTTGTTTCAGCATGGAGAAGAGGAGTGGCACTGTTACCAGGCTGAATTAAACCGGGCACCACCAATCCGTCATTTGCAACTAAAACCCAATTAGAATAATCAGGAACAAGGGTAAGGTTTGCACCCGCACTAACGCTCATCTCAAATTTTTGAGCAGTTAGACCAATAACAATTAACTGAACGAAAAAAACAAGGGTGATTTTTCTTTTCATTTTGTCAGTTTTATTCTATTTCTCTAAAACAATTATTCCTGTCTTTATAACAAGTTCAGGAGCTCCTTTTGTTTTTACCCCCTCAAAAATACTAATATCGCAATTCTGGTGATGCGTTTTTGCAGAAATTGTACCTTCTTTTTCCGGGTTCCAGATCACGATGTCCGCATCGGCACCAGGTGCGATAAGACCTTTGGCAGGATAAAAACCGAAAATCTTTGCTGCATTAGTTGAGGTGAGCGCAACGAACTGCTCCAGGCTGATTTTTCCTTCCAAAACCCCGTAGGTAAAAAGCAGTGCCATGCGGTGTTCCACGCCTCCTGCGCCGTTAGGGATTTTTCGAAAGTCGTTTTCTCCGAACCGCTTTTGGGCAAGTGTAAAAGGACAGTGGTCAGTGCCGACGGTTTGCAGGCCGCCATCACCCAATGCCCGCCACAAAGCAAGGTTGTCGCTCTTTTTCCGCAATGGCGGACTCATCACAAAAGGTGCAGTCTGGTCAAATGCTCCATCGTATTTTGAATCATCCAGCAGCAAGTACTGCGGACAGGTTTCGGCGAAAACCTGCTGCCCGTTCTTTTGTGCCTGACGAATGTGTTTGAGGGATTCCCCTGCTGAAACATGGACAATGTACAGCGGGCAGTCTGCTGTTTTTGCCAGGGCGATGGCTTTTTCAACGGCTTTGGCTTCGGCCTCCGCCGGCCTTGAAAGTGGGTGATACTTTGGGCTTAACAAATTCTCACCGGCGAACTTCTCCCTCAATACTTCAATCTCATCACCCATTTCGCAATGAACCGTAACCATCCCGCCCGCCTTGCTAACTGCTTTCATTACTTTTAATAATACCTCATCATTCAGGCCGATGCTGTCTTTGTATGCCATGTAAACCTTGAAGGTTCTGAAGCCTTCATTACTCACGCAATCCCGGATTTCATCTTCCATCGAATCCCGCCACTCCACCGGACTGACGTGAAAAGAATAGTTTGCTAGGCAGTTTGCCGCTTCTGATTTTCTGTGTTTTATTGCTTCGGATAGGGTTTGCCCTTTTTTAGGAGTAACGAAATCAATGAAAGTAGTTGTTCCCCCGAAAATGGCGGCCCGGCTTCCGCTCCCGAAATCATCGGAAGAAAAACCGGCAGGGGAGGGCAAGTGCATGTGAACGTGGGGGTCAATACCACCCGGGATAATATAACAATTGGATGCATCAATGATTTTATCGGGAGGGATTTCTGATTTGACGTTTTTTTCAATCCCGACGATTTTTCCATGCCGGATAAGGACATCCGCTTTCTGGCTGCCATCGGCATTGACGATTGTTCCGTTTTTTATCAGTAGCGTCATATGAACTATAATTGTTTCTCAAACAAGCCTTCATCATTTTCCCTAAAACCAAGTTTCTTCAAATATTTTGTGTGCTTCGGTGTGCCACCACAACTGACAATCTTTTTAAAACCCATCTCTTTAAAATGGTCTTTCAAATGGTCGTAAACGTACTTCCCGTTCTTATAATCGCGGTACTCGGGAACAACGTAATCAAGCCCGACTTTCAAGACATTTCCTGCTTCGCGATGTGCCAGGAATATTCCTGCAACAGCCATATTTCTCAAGACAAAAAAACTGATGGTGTTCATCTCTGGTTTGTATTTAAATCCCGGGAAAAACTTTTCAATTTCATTTTTGTGAAACTCCAGAAACTTAAGCAGGTATTTATTGTCTCCCCTGACTTCAAGGGTGTCGAACAATTGGGTTTTTGAATAAATCCGAATCAAATAATAAATGTCAACGGACACAATAAATCCATTCAAAAACATAACCGGAAAAGCGCCGATAAGAAAACCGTAAACAGCAAAGGTTGATGCCCCGGCAAGGTTGATCCACCGGAATTTGACAATGGAATTCACGGTCATCGAAAGTGCGATCACCGCCGAGGCTGCGTAGCCAATCCAAAGGAGTATTTGTGCATCCATGTAATTGAGTTTGTAAAGTTGAAAGTTTGTAAAGTTGAAAGTTTGTAAAGTTGAAAGTTTGTAAAGTTGAAAGTTTATAAAGTATGTCTAAAGTGTTTTTATTAAACCTGATAAGAGCTTTGATATTTCTTCAGCGATTGAATGTAGTTTGGTGAAATCTTTAGCTGTAATTTTGTTAAGCTCTTTTGCAAGGTACAACATAGACCTGAGCTCGCCACACGAGCCTTTGGCAATAAATAAAAACTGTTTAAACTCTTTATTACTTTTTCGTTCAAAGCCCTCTGCAATATTATTCATTATTGAAACTGAAGCCCGCCGTATTTGGTCTCTAAAGCCAAAATCCCTGCTTTCCGAAAAAAGAGCATAAATCAAAACGGTCAATTCCATGCTTTTCTGCCATGAAATAATATCTTCAAACCGCTGAATCAACATAGGCTGTTTTTTACTTTCAACTTTTTACTTTTAACATTCTACTCCAAAGCCTGTTTGCCTGTTCTCTCGTAAATTTCAACACTTCCTCTTCGTTAATAGTTTGGATGATGCTATCTTTTACAATCAATTTTCCATCAGAAATCACATGCTGTACATGGTTTGATGTCAGACCGAAAATAAAATGACCCAGGAAATTCCCTTCGTTCATTTCTGTTGGTGAATTGTAGTCAAGTACCAGCAAATTGTTTTCACCATCACCACTAAAGTTGTTGGTATTTAAATAATGATGAACTTTACGAAAGCGGTTGTAAGCAGCCGCAAAATCAATTTCATCATTTGCCTGACCCACAAAATAAGCAGCCTTTGCATTCCGCAACATATCGCTGTGCATGCCGTCGGTGCCAAGCATGATCCGTTCGCCCAGTCCGCGGGATTGAAAATAACCCACCTTGTTGTTGAGGTTGCTTTCGGTGTTTTGCACCACAAATGCCTTCGAAGCCCTGATTAATTCGCGTTCATTTTCGTTAATATGCAGGCAATGTGCAAGAATGGTCTTTGCCGAATCCAGAGCGCCAAAATCACTTAACCTCTCAACAATCCGTTTGCCATGCTTTTGCACACACTGTTCCTGGTCGGATTGAGCTTCTGCCACATGAATATGGATACCGGAAGATGTACTTTTCATCAGTTCTGTAGCTTTCTTCAAAGTGTCATCGCCAACCGTAAATGAGGCATGAAGCCCGACCAGTCCCTGATTCGTGCTCAGGTAATCCGCCGTTTCTCGCAGGCCGTCTTTGGCTTTTTCCAGACCATCTCTGTCCGTAATCTCGTAGCAAAGCAGATGGTTTACGCCTATTTTTTCAAACGCCCGGGCAATCACATCGAGCGAGCCTTTGATGGAATTGGGTGAGGCATGATGGTCGATGATAAAAGTTGCCCCGGCTTTTGCACAGGCCATGGCTGTTGCCAACGCACTTGCCTCAATTATTTCTTTGTCCAGCGCCTTATCGAGCTTCCACCAAATATATTTGAGGATTTCCAGAAAATTAGCCGGGCTTTTTTCAGGTGCAGGCATCCCCCTGGCCAAAGCGGAATAGGCATGATGGTGACCAATGGCAAATGATTTGCTTACAAATTTTCCTTTGCAATCAATGATCTCATCATTCGGGGAAATGAGAATTTCATCAAAACTGTCAAAGAAGCTTAGCCCACCATTGGTTCCTTTTTCAACTTTCAAATGCGCATTTGAAAAACGGAGTGTTTCCCAGTTGATAAAGCGTGTATTTTTCAGGATTATTGACATGGTGTTTTTCTTTGCGCCTTAGCGGCTTTGCGTGATTCATTATTTACTCAACGGCAACTTCATCCTTTTCACTCCGTCAAAAGCAAAAAGCGCATTGGCAACAGCAGCGGCAGTCGGGACCAGTCCTATTTCACCAATTCCTTTTGCACCGTAGGGGCCTACCGGGTCTTTCACTTCTACCCCCCTGACAACAATTTCGGGTGTTTCGTGCGCCCTTAAAATTCCGAGTTTACGCATCCGGTCGTGGAGTAGAAAGCCGTCCTTCATGGGGAGTTCTTCTGTCAGTGCATAGCCCAGTCCCATGTGAATACCTCCCTCGATTTGTCCTTCAAAAAGCATGGGGTTCATGATTTTACCGGCATCGTGGGCTGCTACAACTTTGGAGACATTCCCCTCCTCATCAAGGATGCAGAGCTGGGCGGCGTAACCGTAGGAGTAATGGATTTTCGGGTCTTCTTCCCCCGAACCGGGTTTACTTGTCCAGTCGCAAATAAATTCACCTGTATACTTTTTTCCCGCCAGTTCGTTCAGGTTTTTCCCTTCCAAATCCTGTTTCAAAGCTTTGGCGGCATTGATGACTGCCAGTCCGACCAATGCCGTCGCCCGCGATGAGGTTGTCATTCCGGTTTTAATTTGCGCATCAGTATCAACCACAACCCTGATTATTTCGGGATTTACACCGGTTTCTTCACACAAAGTCTGCAAGGCCATATTATGCACGCCCTGCCCCATTTCTGTCCAGCCATGTTGCAGAACTATTTTTTTGTCTGAAACAATTTCAATAATCACTTTTGATTCGTCATTCATACCGTTTCCAACACCGGAGTTTTTAATGGCACAGGCAAGCCCTGCGGTTTTTGCATTGTAAAAATCAGCTTTCAGTGCGTCAAGGCAGGCGCGGATGCCTACTCCCTGCAGTTTTTGACCTGTTGAAGTGGTCAATCCGTCCGTCAGCGCATTGTCGTAGCGGAACTTCCAGCGGTCGAAACCTGCCTGCCGGCACAGGTCGTCGATGCAGCTTTCAAGGGCGAAAACCACCTGGTTCACGCCGAAACCCCGCATGGCGCCACTGGGGATGTTGTTGGTGTAAACGGTTTTGGATTCAATGTCGATAACGGGAATGTAGTAGCCTCCGGCGGCATGGCCTGCCACCCTTTCCATCACCTTTGCACCCACCGAGGCATAGGCTCCGGTGTCGCCAACAGCCCTCAGTTTCAGGGCGGTGAGTTTCCCCTTTCTGTCGGCGCCGATGCTCATTTCCATGAAAACGGGATGGCGTTTGGGGTGCAGCCTGATTGATTCTTCGCGGCGGAGGGTAAGTTTAACCGGTTTATTCAGCAAAAAAGCAAACAAAGCCGTCTGGCCCTGCACGCTCAAATCTTCCTTGCCGCCAAAACCACCGCCATTTGGAACGAGTGTAATGCGCACTTTTTCTTCGGACAAACCGAGAATCATAGCCACCTGCCTGCGGTCTTCGTATATTCCCTGGCTCTGACTGAATAATTCAATTCCACCATGAGCATCCGGTCTTGCAACTGCCGCTTCTTTTTCCAGGAATCCATGTTCAACCCGCTGGGTTTCGTAGCTTCCCGAGCTCACATAAGCTGAATTCTTCAGGGCTTCTTCAGTGTTACCGATGGTAAATTGTGTTGTTTCGAAATTGTTTGGCCTTTCGGGATGTACCCGTTCGCCGTTGATGGCTTCGAAAACATCGGTAAGCGGCTTAAGCACCTCGTATTCAACTTCAATGAGTGCAACTGCTTCACGGGCGGCTTTGTCGGATTCGGCCACCACCCCTGCCAGCACATCACCAATATAGTGTGTGGTTTGCCCCTCGTCAATCATCACAGACCAATCCTGTAATATTAATCCCACTTTTTGTTCGCCGGGGATGTCTTTGGCGGTAAAAATCCGATGGACACCCGGATACGCTTCTGCTTTGGAGGTGTCAATTTTTATGATCTTTGCTTTGGGATAATTGCTGAACTTCAAGGCAGCAAAAAGCATCCCATCCAGAAAAATATCATCTACAAAATTGCGTTTTCCGATGGCTGTGTTGTAGGCATCATATTTGGGGTGAGGAACACCAATCTTTCCAGAGGTTTTTGTAATCTCTAAACTTTCATTTTTACTGATGGCTTCACTGGCATAAACAATGGCCGCTTCAATCTTTTTGTATCCGGTGCACCGGCAAAGATGCGGCTTGACGGCCCTCCTTACTTCATCAATTGTCGGGTGGGGGTCATTTTGCAACAACACTTTTGTCCGGCTGATAAAACCCGGCGTGCAAAAACCGCATTGTACAGCACCTTTGTTCACAAATGCTTTGGCAATGGTGTCCAGCACATATTCAGGAAAACCTTCAGGTGTAAGGATTTTGGCATCCTGTAGTTTTTCCATTTTTATCACACAGGACAGTACGGCCTTGCCATTGATTTCCACTGTACAAACTCCGCAGGCTGCCTGTCCGGAGCAACCGTCTTTCACAGAAGTGAGGTGCTTGTCCAGGCGCAAATAGCTTAACAAAGTTTTTTCCGGTTCGCCGTTGTAGTACTGCTTATGTCCGTTGAGTGTGAAAGAAATCATGATAATACCTTTTTCAGGTTTTCAATAGAAGGAAAAATCGCTTCCGGCATTTTTAAAACTGCTCCCACGGCCTTTAAATCTTTTAATCCGCTTCCTGTAAGTAGCACAACATTGTTTGAGCCATTACTCAGTTTTCCGGCGTTTTTATAGGATAAGAACCCTGCAAAAGCAGCTGCCGCCGCAGGTTCTGCAAACAGTCCGGTGTTTTTTGACAAGGTTGAAGAAGCTTCAATAATCTCGTCGTCCGAAACAGTAAGATGCTCTCCCTTGTATTTTGTAAGGTACTGCTTTGCCATAATGAAATTGCGCGGGATGTCGACAGCAATGGAATCTGCAATGGTGCTGCTTTTTTTAATCTCAAACACGGTCTTCTCCATATTCCGCACAAGGTTGTCACTTTTCTTGGCCTGCACAGCGACAATGGTTGGCATATTGTCGATTAACCGAAGTTTAAGCAAATCTTCAAAGCCTTTGTAAACACCTGAAATAATCACACCATCGCCCACCGGGACAAAAATCCTGTCGGGAACAGAGAAATTCAACTGCTCAAAAAGCTCAAAGGCGACTGTCTTTTTCCCTTCGATGGTTAGCGGGTTAAAAGCCGTATTGCGGTTGTACCAGCCAAAAGCTTTAGTGGCTTTGATGCTCAAATCGAAAGCATCGTCGTAGGTGCCTTTGACGGGGACGATACGGGCGCCGTACATCAGAATTTGTGTAAGTTTTGCCAATGGCGCCGTGGCCGGAACAATGACGACGGCCTTTTGTCCCTGCGCCGCGCAAATGCCTGCCAGCGAGGAGCCCGCATTGCCCGTGGAGGCGGTAACGATGGTGGTGTAAGCATTTTCCTTTGCAAAGGCGGAAACAACAGCCGAAGCCCTGTCTTTAAAGGAGTAAGTCGGGTTTTGCGAATCGTCTTTCAGGAAAAGATGAAAAGGTAATTTTTTTTTGTTAAGCCCATCAATTTTGTAAAGCGGGGTATTTCCAATACGCAGGTTTGGCAGGCTTTCAATATTGTTCAGTGGCAATAAATCTATGAAATTGTTTTGCTTTAAGCGGGCAAAACTGACACCTTCTTCGATGATTTTCCGGTAATTATATTTTGTTTTTAGTACGCCTTTCGGGGGCAGTTCGGGGATATTGGATTTGCTGCAATCCGGGCATAAATACTTTAGCTGTGATGCTTCAGATTCAGCTCCGCAGTCGGTACATTGATAAGAATATTTTTCCATCGTCATTTTCGTCTGCTTTTTTCTCGCGAAGGCGCAAAGACGCGAAGGGTTTTTCTCGCGAAGGCGCGAAGACGCAAAGAGTTTATTATTTCCGCTGGCTTTGCGCCCTAGCGTCTTTGCGAGAGACCCTAAAGATACTCCTTTTGCACACCTGTCCTTTCATTAAACTCCCTGATTTCTTCATCCCATTCGGCAACCTTGGCATAGCGCGACTTCCAATAATTTTCATCGTACCACTGGGCGTTGAGTTCTTCAACGGTTTTGCCCTGTTGTTCTATCCACGTGAAGTATTTCAGGTTGTGCATACGCTTCTTCTCATAGTAATTCATCTCAATCATGTGGTCGATGGTAAGGCCGAGCAAATCTGCATCGAAACTAACTGCGGCATCCCTGTTGGTGAAGTCGCCATGCAACTGGTTTTCTTCTACGAGGCGCGACTGGTACATTTCCATCGAATCGGTAGCCACGGAAAAAACAAAATCGTTTTCATCCATTTCGTAATATTTGGCCAGTTTGATGGAGCCCATCAGGTTGGCAATGGAAGAAATGCCGAGCAGGCTTAGTTTTTCGACCAATTCGGGAGCAATGCCCAATTCTTTAGTGAGGTATTCTTTTCCGGCAGCTTCGTTAAAAAGACGCATCAGGCGGATGTTCGGATTGTCATCAATTCCGGCGACCATGTCCATATTTCTGATGTTGTGAATCCATGGAACATGCTTATCGCCAATGCCTTCAATGCGGTGCTCACCATATCCGTTCTCCAGTAAAGTCGGGCATTGCAGGGCTTCACCGGCACAAACTTTGACATGGGGAAAGATCTCCCGCAAATAGTCGGTGCTACCCAGCGTTCCGGCCGAGCCCTGTGTGAGGAAAACACCGGTAAATTTAGCCTTATCACTTTTAAGCTCGTTGAAAACCTCCTCCATCGCCGGGCCTGTTACAGCGTAATGCCACAAAGGGTTCCCGATTTCTTCAAACTGGTTGAGGTTGACAATATCATCACCCCGTTCGGCGACTAACTCCTTCACTTTATCGTAAATCTCCTTCACATTGCTTTCGGTTCCGGGCGTGGCAAACACCTCTGCCCCTACTTTGTGCAGCCAGTCGAAACGCTCCTTTGACATCCCTTCGGGCAAAACGGCTATCGATTCACAACCCAACAAATACGAATCATAAGCTCCTCCGCGACAGTAGTTTCCGGTTGATGGCCACAGTGCTTTTTGACGCGTTGGATCAAACCTGCCTGTAACCAGTTTCTCGACCAGCGGCCCGAAAGTAGCACCCACTTTGTGTGCCCCGGTGGGGAAATATTTCCCGATGAGCAAAACAATCCGCGCCTTTACGCCCGTGAGTTCGGATGGGATTTCCAGGTAGTTTACCCCTTTAAAACCGCCGCCAAAATTGACGGGTTCGTTTTTCCAGTTGATACGGAAAAGGTTGAGTGAATTTAAATCCCACAGACCAATGTTCCCCAACTTTTCCTTGATCTTTTCAGGAATCAGTTCCGGGTTGCGCATTTGTTTGTAAGTCGGCAAAATGATGTGCCGTTCACGACATCTTTTTATGGTGTTTTCTAAAACTTTTTCTTTTGTCATAATTATCATTTATTCATTTGCATAAAAATCAAGCGCTCCCTGAAGGATTATTTTCATCCCTGCAGCAATTGTTAAATCCGCTTCAAATTTAGTCTTTTCTTTTACTTCCAGCTTAAGAAGCAGCAAGGTGGAAGACTCCAGTTCGGCCTTAAAAAACTTACTTTCAAAAACGATAAATTCAGGTTGAATACTAAGATGAAATTTCTGGTTTTTCTGATAAAAAAGCAAAGTTGCATTTTCATTTTCAACCTCTAAAAAATAGCCATCCTTTTCTTGCTCAAACACAGATTTATCAAGGTACAAATGTGGTTTCTCCAAATAGGGGGCACCGGCTGTGGGACAAAAAGTATCGCAGTTTCCGCATTGGTTGCACCAGTCGGCAAGGTGAAGTATTTGATGTTTTTGTTGGATTTCAAAACTATCGCCATCCATAACTTCAACACCATTTATTGTTGAAATAATTTTTTGAAGATGGTAATTCACCGGTTCTATTTCAAAGGAATGGAAAGCAAGGTTCGGGCAGACCGTTGTACAAATATTGCAAACTTCGT
>JAKIVD010000021.1 GCA_021647205.1 Bacteroidales bacterium
CGGCTTCTTTCAATTCAACGGCACGGGTCAGGGCCAGTTCGTCCCAGGGATTGATAATCCACTGGACACCCGCATCATCGAATGCAGTGTTGTCGCCTGTAAACCTGATCTTTGTTGTGGTATCAGGCACGTTACTGATTAATACTAAAACTTTCATAATTCAATATTTATTTATTAATTAATTTGAATTCTTTGGGAAACTACAAATTTCGTAAAAAAAGCTTTACGATAATGCTATGCGTGCATAATAAATTTGGGGAGGAAGTGGAAGAGTAAGCACAAGGAGTGAAATAAGCTTTGTCGATCAGGCAATTGTAAGCACGTGTACGACGTTGAAAATCACGATCTCACCATTGACTAGCTTATAGATAAAAACATAATCTTTATTAAAGATCGCACACCGAAGCTTACGTTTTGCCCAAGCCTCTTTTCGACAAATAGGGTATTTATCAGGAAAACACCCAAGTGATTCAGCAAAATCGAAAAGTTATTGAATAATTTTTTCAGCTGTTATTGGATACCCTTTACCTACAATATAAATGGCAATATTTCTTATTTTGCCAATAGTTTTTGGTCTAAAAACTACTTTTCTTGTTCTATTCTCCATTTGGCAAGTTCATCCAATGTTAGTTTTCTGGCCTCATCAATTGTAAGAAATGAACCAGCCAAATACTCTGATTCACATTCAGCTATCATCTGCTCGCATTCTTCTCCTGTTGCAGGTCGAGAAGGGTTTATCCAATCATAATCTACGCCTTCTATTTTTGCAGATTCAACAAAAGCCAATCGCTCAACCATTTTCAGAAATATGTCGAAATCAGTAGGATTACTAATATTTACAATTACTTTTTGCAGATCTGTTTTTACAAAGATAGTGATAAAACCGATAAAAGTTTTTTGAAACATCTAAAACACCATTGGATTTTGGATTTTTATTTGATGGGCTTGATTATTTCCATGTGGGTAGAAGATGGTGTTGGGGCAGGGGGGGGGGTTATGATTGGGGGTTTAGGTTTTGTGGTTGAGTTGAGGGAGTTTCACATTGCTTTCCATTCAACAATTAACTTCCCATTTTCAATACGGTTGCGAAATGAATCGAATCCTTATCAGGGAGTTCATTAGAAGAGAATTGAAAAGTTTGTTTTTCTCCTGTTTTGAGCCGGACAATATTAACTTCAAGAATATCAAATGATTCTTTGTCCTTGTATTGTACTCTAAACCTATCATTTGAATTTTCCCTTTTTTCAGGAATATTTCTGTTAACTTTTTTTATTTCCATATTTTTCAGTTCAAAATCATTCTCAATTTGTTTTATAGTTTTTGTCAACAAATGCTTTGTACCAGATTAATAAATCTATAACTCCAAATATGATTGTTCCAAGTGAGTATTTTGTAAGATTTTTATTTGGGGAAGAATGTGAAGCAATGTGGCATACTTTTGTAATAGGGCCAATTATCCAACCAAGATGTTCATATAATACACATCCATATTCTTTCTTAAAAGTTACATAATCATTTTTTAATCCAGCTAATCTTCGATTACAATATTCAAGATTCACTCTTCCATTATCATCAACACAAGAATCAGGAAGAAGGCTATCGTCATATTTATGTAAATTTTTATAAATGCTCTCTATTATTTTTCTAAGCGGATTAAAAGAGTTTTCCGACCATTTATTATTTTCAAAATCCATTAAAACTTCAACCAAGTTTTTTTTAGAATTTTCACTCAAATATTTCTCTCCAAATGCTCCAAATGCACTACTATATTTTATCTGAATTTTATATTCGTCTTTTGAAGAAATGTGATTCCTCAATTCCGCTAAAAGTTTTTTAATGTCATTCTTGTCAATTATAGGTTCTTTTTTTGAAAACTTTAAAAATTCTTTGGGATTAGCAGCAATTATCAAGTATGGAATAAATATTTGATCTGTTCTTCGTAATTCTTTTAATCCAACAAGAGCATCGTGTAAATTTCTTATATCTCCTCTTTCTGTATCGGCATCAGGTTTTACATTTCCATCAATTATTATTGCATCATAGATATTAGGATTATCTTGTAATTCGCTTATAGCTGATTCCCAATCCTCATAGTGTGTAAAATCATAATTGTTTGAAGCGTGATTCTCTAACTTTTTTTCATAAATATCATTCTCGTCCACAATTAATACTCTATGTTTTTCCATAAGTTATTCTGTTATTAGAGAGATTTTTCCATTATCAAGGATTGAAAACATTTTTGTGTAATGATTTACGCGCATGTGAATTTGCGAAGAAGGAATGGGCTTACCATCTTTTCTATAATAAAGTTGTTTTGAATTTATTTCTCCCGCAATTTTACTTGCAGAAAGAGGTGCTTTATTTTCTTTCAGAACAATTTCTATGGCATTATGTAGCGTTATATTTTCTGAAATTCCATTTGCAATTTTCTCACATTCATTTCTTAATTTTAGGAGCTCCGGTAAATACTGTGGATTTTTTGTAATGTTTAGTATTGGTTTATATTTCCTCAAAAGATAAATTTCAATTTCGTCGAGATTCTCATCATATTGTATCCAATTTATTATCAGATTCCTGTTTATCCAGTAAATTATTTTTTCTTCATCAACTGACGAATATTTATAATTTCTTTTATTCCGTTTGGTAGCAAGGGAGTTAATCGGTGGGTGGTAGCCCAATACTGCCCCAAGGCTTCTAAAAAAAGTGCTGCTTCCTTTTGCCCTAAGACTTTGTTCTAACATTCTTCGATGAAGAGATTGTGAAGCAATTCCAATATAAATAATGTTATGATTTCTTTTAATGAGTTCAGAATTGAATGGTTCTGGCAGTACATCAATATTTTTAATTCTAATACAATATAATCCTGGTTTATCTGGAACAATTGTATTGATTTCTGCTACTGATTTATAATATGACATATCCATAAGATATTCTTCCTTCTGGTCAATGTCAATATTAGTTTTTGTGTCTATTGATTTAGCAGATGTGATTTGAAAATTACCTTTTAAACTTACTAAATTACCATCCCTGTCAAACAAATGAGGGTAATTCCTTGTTCGACCATGAATTTGGAATGCTGATATCTCTGAACCGTCCCTTTTTTTATAAGTCTTGGTGATATTTAATTTGTTGGCAATCTCTTGTGTTGTCATTGGTTTGCCGGATAATAACAATATTTCTACAATAGCATCGTGTAATGTCATTTTATTATAATTTCAATTATTATCCAAAGATACAATTAGATTTTCACAAATCTGTTTACTTTCTTTCCGTCCCATTAGCAACATCAACACACACTTTCCTCAACATCGACAATTCAGGCATGGCAGACGGATTCTTGGCAAGGTTGAGTAATGGTTTATGCTTCCTCACCAAAGCCGTTTCAGTTTCTTCCAAACTGGAGTTTTGTTCTACCCAGTTAACCAAGAGGTTTTCATTTATCCAATCGATAATTCTGGCTTCGTCAGCAGCGGAGAATTTATAGTTCCGCTTGTTCTTCTTTTCTGCAAGGGAATTAATTGGCGGCTTGTAACCGAGGACTGCACCAAGGCTCCTGAAGAAAGTACCGTGGCCGTTTGCCCTGAGTTCCTGGTTTAACATACGTTTGTTGAGGGACTGCGTGGCGATGCCAATGTAAATAATATTGTGTTTTCTTATTTTAAGCTCGGTATTGAATGGCTTTGGTAAAGCATTAATGTTTCTTATTTTGATGCAATACATTCCCGGCTTTGATGACACAATAAAATCAATATCCTTTACCGATTTGTAACTTGTTTCATTCATAAGGGTTTTTTCCAATTTGCCAAAACTGTAATCCTCAGTTGTTGTTGAGGCACTTTTTACTTCTTTCGTTTTTCCTCTAATAGGTTTTACTTGAGGTGCTTTCTTTTCACTTTTCAAACTAACTTTGCTCCCATCCCGGTCAAATAAATGAGAATAATTTCTTGTCCTGCCATGAATTTGGAAATCCATTATTGCTGAGCCATCCCTTTTTTGATAAGCCTTTGATTTGTTTAATTCATCGGCGATTTGTTGGGTTGTCATAGCTCTGTTTGCTGTTTTCAGTATTTGTACAATTGCATCATGTAATGTCATATCCTATTTCTTTTAAAAACTTATCTGTTAAACTCATCATAAATATCCTGAGCTGAAGGGTCGTCTGCATCCCCTCTCATTTCAGCGTTTTCCATGCCCTCGTAAAACTCTTGTTTTGACAAGCACTCTTTATCCTTAGAATTAAACCTGATAATTCGTGTCGGTTTTTTGGGTGGTTTAACGCCAAGGTCAGGTATTGGCCCGCTTCTTCTTTGCAGCTTAATATAACTTTGTAACTTTTCCTTATCTTTTTGTTCGCTATATTCTCCAAGGTTAATGATAAATATTAAGATGAGAAAAAGCCAAATAAAAATACTTTTAAAGAATCCCATTTCTCTGTTTTATAAATTGTGCTACAAAACTACATTCCTCCTGTGCAGTCTATCCACACAGCAAAATATATCTTAATTTTGCCTTGATTCCAGACAAATTAGAACAGGTGAATTTACTTTGAATAATAGGGAAAAAGCATTTTTCCTGAACAAAATATCCCCGCAAATTGAAATGATATTATTGATAACCCAATATTTTGCCTTATCTTTACAAATTCGGAATTGAACTCCAAATATGTAAATTATGCTAATTAACAGAGCGTTAAAAAAGAAAATACTTGATTTAGCAGAAAAATTCCCGGTAATTAGTATTACGGGGCCAAGGCAAAGTGGCAAAACAACA
Organism: Bacteroidales bacterium; assembly: GCA_021647205.1. Taxonomy (GTDB): domain Bacteria; phylum Bacteroidota; class Bacteroidia; order Bacteroidales; family F082; genus B6-G9. The sequence continues at coordinate 4,771 of JAKIVD010000021.1, forward strand.
TTGGCTAAACTTTGTTTTCCCGATTACAATTATATAAATCTTGAACTGCCACACCATCGTATTTTTGCACAGGAAGATCCAGAAGCTTTTCTTAAAGGATATCGGGGCGGGTTAATTTTGGACGAAGCACAGTATGTGCCCGAACTGTTCTCGTATATCCAGGGAATCGTGGATGAATCGGGTGAGACCGGTCAGTTTATCCTCACCGGTTCGCAAAATTTTCTTTTGCTTGAAAATATTACACAGAGTCTTGCAGGGAGGGTTGCCATATTGCACCTTCTCCCTTTTTCAAATGATGAATTGAAGAATACAGTTTATCAGGAGGAAAATCTAAATGAACTGTTGTTCAAAGGCAGCTATCCCCCATTATATGACAAACAGATTGAACCCATTGATTTTTATCAATCCTATGTGCAATCCTACATTGAGCGTGATGTAAGGAATTTATTAAATGTATCAAACCTGAATTTGTTCAGGACATTCATGGGTATAGTTGCAGGCAGGACCGGGCAAATTTTGAATGTCACATCTATTTCAAACGATCTTGGGCTCGATTCGAAAACCATTCGGGCATGGTTGTCTGTATTGGAAACAAGCTTTATCATTTATCTTATCAGACCGCACCATAAAAATTACAATAAACGGCTGATCAAAAGCCCAAAACTATATTTTTACGATACGGGTCTGGCATGTTCATTACTTGGTATCCGCAATGCATCTGAAATACAAAACCATTTTTTAAAAGGTGCTTTATTTGAAAACTTTGTTTTTACTGAGATTTCAAAGTATTATTATCATCATGGCATAAAGCCCGAACTGTTTTTCTGGAGGGACAATATTGGCAACGAAGTGGATTGCATTGTCCGGGATGGCTTACAAAGTAAAATTATTGAAATCAAATCGGCGCAAACAATCAACAGTGCTTTCTTTAAAGGAATACAATATTATCAGAAAATATCTGGAATAGAGGCAAAATATTGCTATCTGATATACGGCGGTAATGAAAATCAGCACCGGACTGCTGCCCAGGTTTTGTCCTGGAAAAACATGAACAGTTTGTTTACAAGCTTGCAATAAGTACATTTTATTCAAATCATTGAGCTTATTTCAATTATGCCCCAAAACAAAAACGCCATAATCCGTTATCAAATCCTTGATAAATGCTTCCGCAATCCGGGACGCCGTTATTTTATTGACGATTTGCTGGAAGCCTGCAACAATGCCCTGGCTGAAAATAATCCGGATACAGGTGGTATTCAGCGCCGGCAATTGTTCGATGACATCAGGTTCATGGAAAGTGAAAAGGGTTGGTCGGTACCACTTTTAAAGATTCCAGACGGGAAGAAAAAATATTACCGTTACGGCGACATGAATTTTTCCATAAATAACTCCCCGCTGAATGAAATGGAAACGGAGCAGATTAAATCGGCATTAATGGTGCTTTCGAGGTTTAAGGGTTCGGCACAATTTGGGTGGGTGGAAGAACTCATCCCCAAACTTGAACAGGAATTTGGATTCAAATGCAACGAACAGGAAATCATCAGTTTCGATACAAACCAATATCTGAAAGGAATAGAGCATCTGGGGACTTTGTTCAATGCCATTCTTTATCAAAAGGTGCTCGAAATCAATTATCAGTCTTTCAAATCCGACAAACCCAATATCTCAATAATCCATCCCTATTATTTGAAACAATACAACAACCGCTGGTTTTTATTCGGCCAAAGCCCGCGATTTGAAAGCTTGTCGGTTCGTTCGTTAGACAGGATTCTCAGCATCAAAGGAGTACCGGAAGAATACATCGAAAACAAAAACATTGATTTTTCGGAATATTTTGAAGATATTATCGGGATAACAAAACCAAAAGACGGGATTCCTGAAATTATCGAATTGCATTTTTCTCCAAAACAAGCGCCTTATGTTTTGACCAAACCCCTGCATGGCTCGCAAAAGAAAAAAAGTTTTGATAAAGCCGGATTGGTAATTACAATCGAAGTAATCCCAAATTACGAATTAAAAAGCCTGCTGCTTTCATTTGGGAACGAGCTTGAGATAATTTCGCCCGATTGGTTCGGTGACGAGGTGAAAGAAATGGCCCTGGCAAAATAAAGGTGACATTTATTGCACTTATTTGTCCTGAATCTAAGTTTAAAAGTGTCGGGTCTTTCCGAGTCAGACTCTTCCAGGAGCTACGCACGCTGGAAGGTCTCCCAACTCCCCCACCTCGGCCCTTGGCTGTTCGGGCATTTTTTCGGCCAGCAGCCAGCGGACAAAAATGATGGCTTCCTTGTAATTGGCGGTGCTTATCCAGTTGTCAACATCCATGGGACGGTGGCTGAGGTAAACGGTGTAACTTCCATCAGCATTGGCTTTTGCAGTTCCTTTGTTGATGCCGACTTTAAAGTTTTTGAAGTCCATGGACTGCATCAGGAAATTCCAGGTTTGGATGCCCCAGTAATTGCATTCGGGGGATGTGAGGTGGATTTTCAGGTACTGATTTTCTTCCAGGCGATAACGGCCAAAGCAGTAAATATTGTCCACGGTTCCCCAGCCTCCCTGGTCGGGTTCGAAAGCGAAGGGCGGGAGGAAATCGTTCAATGGGAAATCAACAGGAAGTGGGGCAAGCCAGGTAGTCTGCTCGAAAAAAGTGGCCATGATGTCAATCCGCCGGGCCAGTTCTTCATCGTCAAGGGGCTTTGCTTCTCCTTGTGGGATGAGGTTTTCGATGCTGAGTTCACTTTCCCTGCCATTGAAACGGTCGAAGAAATATTCCCTTGTAAAAAGGTTTACGGAATCGGCATCCAGTTTGAACTCATTTTTTCCTTTGGGATTGGGGGTCAGTTTGATTTCGAAACTGCCGTCTTCTTCAAATTCAATCCGGGTGTGGTTGATGTTGTTGGTAACCCGTTCTACTATCTCGCCATTGGGCGATCCGCCATAAATGGAAATGGAAAAATACACACTGTCGTAGCGTTTGCCTTTGATAAGGTATTCCTGATCGCCGCGCACTTGTGTGAAGTAGTAAACCGAATCCACATTGTCGCCCACCAGTTTGTGGTAGTCGTTGGCAAGCAACATAAAATCAGGGCGCAAAGGATCGTTAAAAAGATAAAAGTCGATACTCGACCGCAGCAAATGAAAAATATGCTGATAGCCGTCAACCCGGCCCTGTTCGTCGATGGTTTTGTCAGGATCGAGAAAGGTTTTATCCGCATTCCTGATAACGTCAAGGAAATTGTCGAGTGCGATTTTACTTTTGTAGGTCATGGTTTTAATGATTGAATGTGTGAATGAGTGTTTTGTTTCGCTGTCAGACACTTCCAGGTTTTACAAACGCTGGTAAGGTCTTTAGCGTTTTAAAGGGATTAAAAACGGTTCATGAATTCGATATATGCTTTAAATTTTTCGTTTACCTCGTCTTCCGTCAGCCCAAAATCTTCCAGATGGTACATGTGCAGGCCATTTTTATCCCGGGGGTTATTAGTCAGAAATGTTTTGAATCGAACGATGGCTTCATCACTTAACTTCCATCCGAATTTATCATAGATTTTTTTGGCAGTCCCGATATGGTCACCAGCGAAATCCTCAAAGTGCAAATCAATAATCTGATCTTCTTTTTGCAGACGTTTCCGGCTTTCCAGAAAACGGTCAAAATAATGGTGCCAGGTTTTCATTTGTTCGCGGCCCGTGCGAATGGGGTCTTCGAAATTGCTGTAAAGTGAGCGCACCGAAGTAAGGAGGCTGCCAATGGAGGCAACCACTTTCACGGGTTCGCGGTGTGTCATAATAACCTGTGCATCAGGATAAACCTCGAATATTTCATCCAGGCGCATCAAATGTACGGGCGATTTCAGCAGCCAGCGCTCGGCTTTTACGCCACCCGATTGCAGATATTGCAGGAAGCGTTTGTGGAAGTGCATGGTCGCCAGGCTGTCCGACGTTTCGGCAAACCATTTCATGTAGGTCGGGGCATACAGCTGGGCGGAAATCTGGAAAGAATTAAAGTCCAGGTTGTTGATGGCCAGGCATTCCTGTGGCGCATCGGCTGCCATGTAGTGCTTTTTCAGAAAGTCGGGAACCAGTTTAAACAGTTGCTCAAATTCTCTCCTAATGGTTTTCAGTTGGTCGTTGTCAGCAAAATTTTCCGGTCTTGGTACAGGGTAAGGCAGCAGGCATTCCCAGGCGAGGGGCGAACGGTGGGCAGGGTCTTCGTGCATCATGGCATGAAGAATACTTGTTCCGGTTCGGGGCATACCAATAATAAAAACAGGCTGTTTGATTTCAGCCTTCTCAATTTCAGGGTTTTCTGCCAACACCTGCTCTACTTTGAAGCGGCCATAAAGTGTGCGTTCCAATAAGCTTTTTACGGCTAGTTTCCCAAAGGGGTTCAGCCGGGCATCTTTGTTAATGCCCGCAATCATTTTATGAAGGCCAACATCAACCTGCCCGGGTAGTTCACCGGTAAAATTGGCTTTTTTCCTGGTTTTTTGTATGATGGCATCGGCATCCAACTTAAAAGGATCCATGCCAATGGTTTTTAGTACATTGCCTAAACCATTGATGAGATTTAACATGGATGAGCGCTGAATATAAAGGGAGGAAGGGTTTTTACTCACTGCACTGCTACATTAGTTGTTTTAACTTTTGTGCCAGGCCGATGTCGCCTTTCACTTTAATTTTTCCGGTGAGCGTGGCCATCATGGGCTTGATTTCTTTGCGTTGCAGTTTCCCGTAAGTTTCTTTGCTCATGATAATGGTGCAGTTGGCTTCTTCATTCTTGTCGGTCACCAGGTTTTCATCGCCTGTACCGTCAATCAGGATGAAATCTTCATCCAGTTTGAACTTGAGTTTTTTCCCCAGCGGGGCAATTTTTTTTACGTTTTCGGTGAGCTCTTTTCTTATTTGTTCTGTTTCCATTTGATAAAACCTGTCAGGTGTTTGCTTTTGTGTTGTTAAGCCCATTTCATTGCAATGCGAAGGGTTGTGTTGTCGCCAGTGAAGTTACCGGGGTTTCCGTTTAGTCACGCAACAACCCCCTTGAAATGACAATTTTCTGGATTTCGGAAGTACCTTCATAAATCTGGGTCAGTTTGGCTTCGCGCATCAGGCGTTCAACATGGTATTCTTTGACATAACCGTAGCCCCCGTGAATCTGTACGGCTTCGGTGGTTACTTCCATCGCAATATCGGCAGCATAAAGCTTGGCCATGGCACTTGCTGTGCCAAATGGCTTGCCGTTGTCTTTCAGCCAGGCTGCCTTCAGGCAGAGGTTGCGGGCATTCTCCACTTTCACGGCCATGTCTGTCAGCTTAAAAGCGACAGATTGGTGATTGGCAATTTCGGTGCCGAAGGCTTTGCGTTCTTTAGCGTAATCCGTGGCCCTTTCGAGGGCGCCCGCGGCAATTCCCAGGGCCTGGGCAGCAATTCCCAAGCGGCCTGCTTCCAGCACCTTCATGGCAAAAGTAAAGCCAAATCCATCTTCGCCAATGCGGTTTTCTTTAGGAACTTTAACATCACTAAACATGACAGAGTGGGTGTCGGAACTGCGCATTCCCATTTTGTCTTCGTGGGGGCCGAGGGAAATGCCGGGTGAATTTTTCTCCACAATAAAAGCATTGATGCCGTGGTGTTTTTTTTCGGGATGGGTTTGTGCCATCAATATGTAAGTGGATGCAGAATTGGCGTTGCTTATCCAGTTTTTGGTACCGTTAACCAAATAGTAATCGCCTTTGTCTTCGGCAGTTGTATGCTGGTGCGTGGCATCCGATCCGGCTTCAGGTTCCGAAAGCAGGTAAGCGCCAATAATTTCACCCCTAGCCAGGGGTTTCAGGTACTTTTGCTTTTGTTCTTCGTTGCAATATTTTTGTAAACCGTAGCAAACAAGCGAATTGTTGATGGACATGATTACCCCCACCGAAGCATCAATTTTTGAAAACTCTTCCATGGCAAGGATATAAGAAATAGTGTCCATCCCGCTGCCATCGTATTTCGGGTCGATCATCATGCCGAGGAATCCCAGTTCGGCAATGTTCCTGATATGCTTTGCCGGATATTCGGCTTTTTCATCCCTTTCCAAAACATCCTGTATCAATTCGCGCTGTGCATATTCACGGGCGGCCTGCCGGATCATCAGTTGTTCTTCGGTAAATTCAAAATTCATATCTGTTGTATTTATAATAATATCGGCCTTTTCAGTGTAGGCAGACCACTAAAATTCCGTGTCAAAACGGTAGCCGGCCGACTCCTTGTACCCAAGGATTTAAAAGCGGACGAATTTAAAGAATTATTTACAGAAAACTATTCTAAATAAGGTCGGCTGTTGGCTGTCAGCAATTACAGGGGGTTCATTCCCCTCATTCGTTGCGCAGTATCATCGAATTCATCTACCAGTGATTGAAGTATGGCCGCTGCCGGCCTGATGTCGTCAATCAGGCCCGAGACCTGTCCGATTTCCAGTTCGCCTTCGCTGGTGTTTCCTTCAAACATGCCCAGTTTTGCCCGGCCCCGCCCTAACAATTCTTTTAAATCATCAACTCCTGCCCCGGCACTTTCGGCCTCTTTTACGCGCTGGTAGAAGGCATTTTTTATCAACCTTACCGGCACCAGTTTTTTAAGTGTCAGTTGCGTTTCCCCGTCACCGGCGCTTAAAATGGCTTTTTTAAAATTGTCATGGGCCGACGATTCACGGCTTGCCACAAAACGGCTGCCGATTTGTACACCATCAGCACCCAGTGCCATGGCAGCATACATGGCTTCGCCCGAAGCTATTCCGCCGGCAGCAATTAATGGAATATCTGTAATTTTTCTGACCGTCGGCACCAGTACCAGGGTGGTGGTTTCATCAATCCCGTTGTGTCCACCGGCTTCAAATCCTTCAACAACAAGGGCGTCCACCCCGGCATCGACGGACTTTTGTGCAAACATTTTATTGGCAACAACGTGTACCACAGTTATTCCGTTTTCTTTAAGAAAAGCCGTGTATTTTTTTGGATTACCGGCTGAAGTAAAAACAATTTTCACGCCTTCGCGGATGATGATTTCCATCAATTCGTCCGATTGGGGATAAAGCAAAGGCACATTTACACCAAATGGGTTTTGGGTAGCCCGCTTGCATTTTTGAATGTGTTCCTCAAGTATTTCGGGATACATGGAACCCGAACCAATCAGGCCCAGCCCGCCGGCATTGCTAACGGCAGAAGCGAGTTCCCAGCCACTGCACCAGATCATACCACCCTGGATGATGGGGTATTTGATGTTGAAAAGGGAGGTTATTCGGTTCATAAATGATGTTATTTGTTGTTATTTGTGCTGTGCACGTATTTTGGTGGTTTTTCCAATTGATTTGGTGTAATTATTGAGTTTGACACCAATTGTATCGATCTTGCTAAGCATTTCATCACGATGTTCCATACCTCTTCACCCAAATCCATCGACGATTGGTAAACCCTGAATTCTTCTAATTTCATAATAGTTGATTCTGCTAATTTTTTAAAAAAACCCATCAATAACCGCCAAATGACGTGCGCAGGACAAATGACTATTAAATGACCATCAATGACAGGCCCCAGGCCAACTGACTATTTCCCCATCACCTTCATCATCTCCTTCACCACATTATTCGCCCCGTCATCAATATCCAGAATATTGGCATCCAACATATAACAAGGGGTAGTAAACACCATTTTATCCTCATCAAAAACCACATCGCCGTGGGTGGTTTCCACATGGGTGGCGCCCATAGCTTCGATGGCATCAGCAGTTCCTTTGTCGGAACCGATGGTTACATTTACATCTTTCAGGATTTTGGCAATAAATGCCGGAGAAATACACAGGGCCCCAATGGGTTTTTTTAAAGAAATCATTTGTTTTACAGCTTTTTCAACTTCAGGGTTTACGCTGGCATTTGCTCCATCGAATGCAACGGTAGAAAGATTTTTAGCGGCACCGAAACCGCCGGGAAAAATCAGGGCGTCGAAATCGTTTCCATCAAATTCATGGAGTGGTTTAATATCACCACGGGCAATACGGGCCGATTCGATCAAAACATTGCGGCTTTCATCCATCTCTTTGCCATTGAGGTGGTTAATTACATGATGCTGCGGAATATCGGGGGCAAAACACTGGTATGTGGCACCCTGTCGCATGATGGCCAACATGGTCAAAGTGGCTTCGTGTATCTCGGCGCCATCGTAAACGCCACATCCCGAAAGGACTACTGCAAATTTTTTCTTTTCCATGGTATCAAGGTTTTAAATTTGGAATTGCTGTTTAAATTATTGAGAACTCCACCCGTCCGGATTTGTAATCTGTAATTTTCGGATTACAAATCTGAAAGAGCGGGGTTTTCATTGCACCCAAAAGTAAAAAAAAAGACCATCCGTCAGTTGGCGGAAGGCCTTTTGTGTTTTGCACGGGGCATCATGCAACTAAAACCAGCCAAATTTAAAAGTAATACTAGCGTTGAAAGCGTTTAATGCTTTGCTGTCAACAATTACTGTTTTTTCCACGTTGTTGTTGTCGAAGTATTTGTACTGAAGGTTAATGCCGTCCGTGAACCGGTAACTGGCACCGAGGGCAATACGGAAGAACTTCACAATATTGAATTCCACCTCAAGGCCGGGCTGAAACACGAAGAAGGCATCGGTATCATAATAGTAATTATCATAATAGTAACCGCCGCCGTGGTTGTACCCGTCCCAGCTTCCCGGAGGGGCAGCCGTTACTCCCCCTGCCCCGAAAATAATGGGAAAAGAAACGTGAACAGGTTTCATCGGCATCAGAATCGGCTCGATAAGGAGTCCACCGTAGCCACCGGCCAGAAAATACTCCTCGGGCCGGTAGGAGTTTCCATTGTAAAAATCATTAAAAAAACCGCTACCGGCCAGTCCGAACGCAAGGTAGTGGTTGGCAATCCATGCTGCCCGCCCGCCAAGCAGGATAGCCCCCTGTCCGTTAATTTGTGTCCATCCAATGGAAAAGGCACCGTAACCGCCATTGGCGATTTTCTGGTGACCGTCTTTCGGGTGAAAGAGCAGCTTCATTTCTTCTTTGCCTTCCTGCGCCAGCAGAAAAGTAAATGAAAAAAAGGCAAGCAGTAAAGTAAAAATCGTTTTTGTTTTCATGATGATAATATTTAAGTTAATTGTTTTTAAACCTGTAGGCAATGCCAAATCCAAAGTCCCAAAAATTGACCTTTACCATTTGAAACGATTGGAGTTCCAGATAGGGTTTCAACTCGACGGACAAAGTAATGGGGACTTTATGAAAAGTGTAATCGGTGCCAAATACGGCATCAATTCCGATAACCGGGCCGGCGATGCGATACTCTTCCCGGTAGTATCCGGCAGTATTGCTCCAGCGCCGTACTGTTTCGTAACCATTGATGAACCCCACATGTCCGCCCCCGCCAAAATACATCATCCAGTTTACCGTATTGGTTTTGATTAGTGGATGATAGGCTTCAAGGAGTCCGATCAACTGTATCCCGCCGTTCCGAAAACCAAGAGTGCCCTCAATGGCTGTGCGGTTGTCCTTGATGACTTTTCCTGAAATCCCCGAGGTAAGGCCCATTCGTAACCCGACTTGTTTTTCGTAAACCTGTGCGGACAATCCGAACGTAAACAGGAAAGCCGTGAGTAGGATAAGAGATGTTTTCATAAAACAGTATTGCAGATTTTATTGTTTGATGACAGAACCGGAGCCTGTTATTTTAACGCTCAACTGTGGATCGCCAATGTAAAAAACAGAACCGCTTCCCGAGATGGCTACATCAAGGTAATGGCTTACGTTGAGGTACATATTTCCCGAACCGCTGATTTTTGCGTAACACTCTTTCTGTGGAAAATTATAGGCATTAATATTGCCCGATCCGCTGATGGTGTGTGTGCCGTTCTCTGATTCACCGCTTAAATCAAGGGTTCCCGTACCACTGATTTTCGTAACAATTCCTGTGGTATGCGCCTCCAGAAAAATAGTGCCCGATCCGCTGATAAATGCGTTTACCGTGTTGGTATTTACCATGCCTGTAATGTCACCCGATCCGCTTATTTCCACCTGAAGATGGTTACTGTTCAGGCTGTCCAGGTTCATGTAACCCGAACCTTTTAAATAAACACCCTTAACAATCGGGGATTTAACATAAACATTCATCGGCCAGTGGCTGTTCATGTTTTCCCTTGTTTCAATAATTAAAGTGTTCCCGTTTACCCGTGTGCGGATGTAAGGAATGAGGTTTGATTCGGCCTCGACAACAACCTGGTAAATTGAATCGTGCATGATGTAAACATTGAACGGGCCTTCGTTCACGATATTTTCAAAAGAGACCATTTGCCGTGTTTCAGTTTCGACCTGCTTGTTGCCGTTAATAGCAAAAGGTTTGCGGCAGGCCGAAGACCACAGTAAAACAAAGCCCATTGCCACTGCAAGTATGATTGAATTCGGTTTCATATTTTTTCTGTTGATTATTCAGTTTTAAGTATTCGGTATAAAAAGACAGGTGAATTTGATGAGTGTTGCAAAATCAAATAAATATTATTGAATTTCTTTTCGGTTATTTAAGTTTTAGGGACAAGCTTCCGGCGCGGCTGTCAATCGTTAACGGAATCAACTGCTGCTTGTTGTCGCCAATCACACAATTCACACCAATCAGTTTTTCTGCCCCTTCAATATCGTTGCTCTTAATGTTGTTGATGCCTGAAGAATAGGAAACTTCGGTTTGTCCGTCCACAACAATTTCCAGGTTATATTGATTGTCACCGGTAAAATGAAGGCTTACATCGGTATTGATTGTTTTGAGGTTGAAGGTTTGCAGCTCATCCGAAAACCGCATGATTTCCACATCACCGTATTTGGTGCTGAAATCGAGAAGTTCTGCTATTTGTTCTATTTCGATGCGTGAAAAATAGGCTGTTCCCCTGACGGTATTCAGGCTTTCAATAAAATATTTGTCCCGTTTTGAGTCCATTTGCAACTCGCCAACCTCATTGAAACGGAAAATTGATGACTTGCTTTCAATTTTCAGCGTTGTTCCCGCTTCCAAGTCAAACTCACCATAACTGATGTTGAGTCTTCCGTCCTCAATTTTTTTGATGTCGGTGTTAGCAAATTCGGTTTTGATGGTGGTGTTGCCCGATAAATGATGTGCTTTCAAATCACCGTTCGACAATTCAATACTGACTTTCCCCGTGTGGTCGGTCGTGTAGATATTGCCGTATTTGTTCACCACTTTCAGGGATGCCCCGGCCGGCAGGTAAACCGTGTAATTGATTTTCGTTTTTGTGCTGCCGCTAAAGACTGTCCCCGTCAGATCTGACACATCGTTCCAAAAACTGTTTCCCTCAAAAACAGTCTGGGCAATGACGTAATACTTTGTTGATTGAAATTCGAAATCAATAAAATTGAAAGTCTTGTCAACCTTCGATTGTTTGGTGCCTTTTACCATTAATTCAATCTCAAAGCGGACAGAGTCTTTTTCCCAGGGAACCAGGTGAATGTTCCCGTATTTGTTGGATATTTCGATCTCTGTATCGCTACCAACGGGAAAAGATTTGTTCAGCTTTTTGCTTTTTTCGATGGTTTGCCCAAACACCGAAATACCGGAAAGCACACCGAAAAAAAGCGCCAGACTAACTACTAAGCTGTATTGCTTCATCATTTTTATTTTTATTGTCTGTTGATTTCAATTGGTACAAAATGTCTTTTAGTATTTCCAGTTTGATACGGTAGTTTTGAATCATGGCCACAATAACTTCTTCGTTGTCAGCATTGTCGTTGAGGTCATTTTTCAGTTCCCGGAACACTTTGTCCAGGTCAAGCAGTTCGGCATTGATTTCGTTGCGCAGCCGGTGGTTGTTGCTGGTTAATTGAAAAACGGCTGCTTTGGTTTCGTCAATTTGCGAAGTGTAATAAAATTCAGCTTCCATTAACTCCTGGTACATGGGGTTTTGCCGATTATTTTCAACTTCGCTGGCAAGTTTGTTTTGCCGGGAATACCGGTTTTGTACAAAATCATGAAAATAGTACGACGAGATGAAAATGACCACCACGGCAGCGGCCCGTAACCCAATGGTTTTCCAGTTCAGTTGGATGGTTTTCGGTTTTCTGGTTTCAACCTTATCCCACAAAGCGGGATTCGGTATCAGCTCATCAAATTCATCCTTGTTTTCGATGATGTATTGTTCCAGTTTATCCCTTTTCATATTTTTCCTCCTTCTAAAATTTTTTTAATTTTTCTTTTGGCCCGCATGTATTGCGATTTTGAATTGGACTCGCTCACATCCAGAATTTGGGCAATTTCCCTGTGGTCGTAGCCTTCCAGCAGGTACAGCGAAAAAATCATCCTGCTGCCGTTGGGCAGTTGATGCATAGCCTGTTTGATGCTTTTCACATCCATTTCAACAGTTTTTTCGTCTTCTGACGGAGTCTTTCCAAAGGGTGACATATCTTCAAAAAACTGGAGATCGGCTTTTTTTCTCTTTATTTCGTTGATACATTTGTTCACCACTATTCTTTTTAACCATGCCCCGAAAGTTGATTCGTACCTGAAGGTGTCCAGTTTCCGAAATGCTTCCGAAAACGATTCCTGCAGCATGTCCTCAGCGGTTTCGCGGTTGTTCATCATCCGGTAGCAGGTGTTCAGCATGGCTTTTGCATACAAATTATACAATTCGTACTGCGCCCTGGCATGGCCACGCTTGCTCTGTTCAATGATGTCTTTGTGAATGTCTAACTGCACAGCTGCTACAATGTCAATTTCTTTCGTGCAATATTAACGACAATCAAATTAGCAAAGGGTCGCAATGGGGGAGAAATGTTTTCTGCTGAAAGGCCTTCCAGCGTGCAAAGCTCCAGGAAGAGTCTTGTTTACGCATGAAAAATTTAAAACCTACCTTTGTCAAAAAGGAATCATGCAAATAACAATCACTCTGTCAACCGGCAAGCGGGAAGGCCTTTACGATATCACAAGTGAGGTAGAACAATTTGTGAGGCAATCAGGAATTAAAACAGGACTGGTGATTATCTACGCCCAGGGTGCCACCGCTGCCATCATGATACAGGAAAACTGGGACGATTCTGTACAAATGGATGTGCTCCATCTTCTACAAAAAATAATTCCCCGTGGAGTCTGGCTTCACGATGCACAGGATGGAAACGGGGATTCCCACCTGAAAGCAGGTTTGGTAGGTCCTTCAGAAACCATCCCGGTTATCAATGGAAGATTGGGGCTTTCCACCTGGCAGAATATTTTCTTTTGTGAGTTTGACGGTCCCCGCAACAGTCGCCCCGTTGTGCTTAGCCTTGTTAAAACACAATAAAGTTTTCTCCTGTTCAAGTTTGTTAAATTTAATGGTATCATCTTTTAATTTAAACATTTAACTTATTTTAGCACCCGATAATCAAGAACCCAAACTTTAATTTTTAACACTTAAAACCTATGAAAAAAGTTTACTTATCAATTGTTTTTAGCCTGCTGGCCGTAATTGGACTGCAAGCGCAAACCACTAATTTCAGCGATGATTTTGAAAGTTATACCGTAGGCGGAAAACTGGCTGACCAGGCCGGTGACCCCTGGACAACCTGGAGCAATGCCCCCGGTGGGACGGAAGACCCGGTAATCTCAGATTTACAGGCGTATGCCGGAAGCAACAGCGCCCGCGTGCAATCAGGCAATGATTGTGTGCTTTTGCTCGGTGATTCTGTTACAGGGCGCTATAAAGTGAGTTTTTATATGTTCATCCCTTCCGGAAAACTCGGATATTATAATTTGCTGGCTGATTTTGCCGGTTCGAATAGTGAATGGGGTACACAAACCTTTTTTGATGCCGGTGGCAGTGGTTCTATCGATGCAGGTGTGCAGGGTGCTGCTACATTTACCTTTGCTTACGACCATTGGTTCCTCATTGAAAACTATGTTGACCTGGACAACGACTGGGCAGAAATTTTTATCGGGGGAGATTATATGGTTGGCTGGCAATGGACACTGGGAACTTTTGGTAACGGCGTTTCCAATAAATTATCGGCGGCCAATTTCTATGCCTGGGACGGAAGCAAATCTCCACAGGGCACACCGGAATTTTTCTTAGATGAGATGCTTTACGAATCAATGCCCTTAGGTGATGCACCAACAAACCTGACTGCCGATGTTGACTACATGACTGTTTCGCTGGCATGGGATGCGCCTGCCGAAGGGACTCCCGATTCGTATTATGTTTTCCGCGATGGGGAATTACTCTCAATCCAATCAGAAGTAACTTATCAGGATACCCTCGAACAACCAGGGACCTACACCTACAAGGTACAGGCATTTTATGCTGCCAACGGACTTTCGCAACCTGCCGGACCGGTAGATGCTGAGATTGCCGGAGGTACCGACCGCAACCTTGTACTGGTTGAAATCGGAACAGGTGCCTGGTGTCAGTTTTGCCCGGGCTCGGCCATGGGTGCTGATGACCTGGTTGAGGAAGGCCATCCGGTAGCTGTAATTGAATATCACAATGGCGATGAGTTTGAAACCACACAATCCATGGACAGGATTGGCTACTATAACCTGAGTGGCTACCCTACCGCCTGGTTCGATGGTGGCAACGCTGTAGCCGGTGGTAGCCAAACCGAAAGTATGTACCCGACTTATGCGCCGATTGTGGACAACCGTGAAACAGACCCTTCCTGGTTTGAACTGGAACTGGATGTTGAGGTAGCAGCCCGTGCAACCGATTTTGACGTGAGCGTAACGGCCACAAAAATTTACGACTACCAGGGAACAAACATGAGTATCTTTCTTGTGCTTACTGAATCAAATATTCCCAGAAACTGGTTCGGGATGACCGAAATGGATTACGTTTGCCGCGAAATGTACCCCGGATCGGATGGTACACCCACTACTTTCGAACTGGATGTCCCTGTTGCCATTGACTATTCAGTAAGCGTACCCTACGAACTGAGCAATTGTGAACTGGTTGCCTTTGTGCAGGATGTCGATACCAAAGAGGTCATGCAATCTACAAAAGTTAACCTCGGACAGGTTGTGGGCATGGAAGAAATGGGAGAGCAGTACACCCGTATTTATCCCAATCCTGCTTCTGATATTGTTGTTGTTGAAACAGCCAGCGCAATGAAACATATTCGTATTTATAATATCAGCGGACAACAGGTTTATGAACTTTCGCTCGACCAAAACAAAGTTGATTTGAATATTGATTTCCTGAATCCGGGAATGTATTTGGTTGAACTGGAAACGGAAAACGGAAGCAGCATGCAAAAGCTGACTGTTCGGTAGTTTTTTAACATATTGCTTTCAAAGCCCCCTTTCTTTTTTGAGTGGGGGCTTTGTTGGTTTTGCGCAGGCATTGAAATGAGAACGGGTCGAATTGGGTTAGATAATAAATCCAACGGCTCATTGGGTCGGGATTACGCCAAAGGCATCCCTTTGGGGCAAATCCCGAACGGCGGAAGCTAATCTTACAAACCCGACGGGTTGGAAAAAACCCGTCGGGTCACTAATAAAATCTAAGCCCCTCTTTTGTAAACGATGGCAACTACTGTTACGTCGTCGCCTCCCATATTAATGGTCATGCCGTAAGGACGGTCGTCGGAAATTTCGATTTGGGCTTTCCCGGCTTTTCCGGTGAGTTGCTGCCAGATGGTAACGGCCTGGTGTACACCGGTTGCCCCCGTTGGATGCCCCCAGCCAATCAGCCCGCCGGTGGTGTTCATCGGCATATAACCGTCGCGTGCCGTATTTCCTGCATCCACCCAGTCGGCACCTTCGCCTTTTTTGGCCAACCCCAGTCCTTCAACAGCCAGGATGCCGGCAATCGAAAAACAGTCGTGGGTTTCGATGGTGCCAATCTGGTCGATGGTTACCCCGGCGCTTTCCATGGCCTGTTTGGCAGCTTTTGGGATGGCCTCCAGTTCAGCAGGGTCTTTGGGGTCGTTGGTAATGTCGCGGACAACCTGTGCCCATCCCACTATTTCTACAGCATCTTTCTTGTCAACACCAATTTTTTTGAGGCCTTCTTCAGAGCATATTGCAATAGCGGAAGCGCCGTCAGAAACTTTGGAACAATCCAATACGGTAAGATTGTCCACAAAAGCGGCGCCATTGGGTTTCATTTTTAAGGCCAGTGCGTAGGGGTCGGGCGTGGTGTTGTGGTGCTCCTGCGCAGTTTCATCGAGGCGTGCATTTTCCATGGCGTTGGCGAACCAACGGGCCATTCCTTTGCGGGCGCGGTCGAACCCATACTTTTCGTAATAGGCTCCGGCACGGTCGCTAAACTGTCCGGGAAAAAAATAAGCATGGCCGTTCTTGCGTTTTTGGAACCATCCGGCACCGGCCAGAATATCGGCGCCGTAAATGGCTTTCACCGTATTTTGAACCTCCACACCAAGTGTTAACACCACATCGGCCACGTCGGCCAAAACAGATTTCATACCACTCATCAGGGCGAGTCCGCCGGAACCACAGGCACCTTCCACACTGGTGGCCGGTTTCCATTGCAGTTTTTCATCGATCATGGGAATAAATCCCGGCAGGTTGGCCTGTTTGTTGAAACGGGCAGCCATAAAATTACCAATCACCGATTCGTCCACATTGTCGGCACCACCAATTTGCTTGAGTACACCTTTGCCGGCTTCGCTAATGTAGTGTTCCAGGCCCGGTCGGGCTTTTTTCGGGTTGAATTCCCTGCGTCCGGTTCCCATCGAAACAGTGTTGTAACCGGCGGTCATGTATATTTTTTTTCTTAAATTTTTCATCTGTTTAAATTTATAGAATCAAGATCCAGGAGTCAGAAAACAAGATTGAGAATCTTGCACTTGCTTTGAATTACCGTGGACATTTCATCTGTTAATATTTTTAAAACTCATTGCTATTCTTGAATGTCGGTGGAGCAAAAATTTTATCCGTGCATCCGCGGCTATTCAATTTTAGTCAAAGAAATTATTTACCGGTCCGTAAGCATGGAAGAAGCCGGTAAGCATCACGGTGTTCACATCATCAATATTATGTGCCACTGCATCAGCAACCAGTTTTTGGCCAATGGCTTTTGACTTTCTTCCATATTTAACAGCCAGTTGGGCGCCAAGGCTTTCTGCCGCTTTCAGGTCGTTGAAAAAGGCGGCCAGCAATTCATCTTTCTTTTTATTTCTTAGGAGCGATTTCCAGGCCACAACCGAATCAGGTATTTCACCCATCATTTCGTCACATTCATCTTTGAATTTTTCCAATTCAACGTAATGTTGTTTATGGATATCCCAGATGGCCGTCATGCGCCCGCCTTTGTATTTCAGGAAGCCATCCTTTTGTGCACCACTGGAATACTGTCCGCCTTTTACGCCCTGCTCCAGCATTTTTTCCAGGAGGTCGTGACGGAGTTCCTCATCTTTGTAATGGGGGTTCATTACGTTTAGAATGAAGTTTACCACATCAATTCCAACATAGTCGATTAGTTGAAAAATCCCCATCGGCCGTACCAGGTAATCCTGTGTAATTTTGTTGATGATGTAGATGGCTTTGTACAGCGGGATGCTTTTTTCGGCAGCCAAAGCTTCGGCTTCACTGATTCCGTGAAGGGCATCGCGCATAAAGTGTCCGTTGCCGACAAATCCGGCAAAGTCGTTGGAAGGAACAATGATTTTTCTGAGCTTTTTGGCGTATTCTCTGGCAAAGGCTTCTACGTCTTCACCGGTTTTTTCGGTTACAATCAATTCGACCAGACGCTGAACGGCAGGCGGGTTGTAGAAATGGAAACCCAAAATACGTCCATCCAAACCGGCTTCGCTTTCAATCAGGTTGATCGGAACAGAAGATGTATTGGTAAAAAACCAGGGTTTGTTGGGGTTGTTTTTGTCGATGTCGCCCAGCAGTTTTACTTTCAGCTCGCGGTTTTCGCTTACGGCTTCAAAAACCAGGTTCGATTGGTAGGCCGCTGCCATGGTGGTTACAGGCCTGATTACATTCATCACATCAAAAATGTATTCATCAATGATGTCGTAATTCTCTACCAGGTCGTCCCTGTCGGCATACATTTTGCGCAGCCAGACGGTTTTCTTCTCGGCCACTTTTCGTACCTGGGCACGTAAATAGTTCATCAGCCCTGCCAGCCCTTCGGGCGAAACATCGATGGCGTTCAAAACAAAGGACTTGCCTTTGTTTTCGGCTTGTAGCGAAAGGTCGGCCATCTCAACGGCTGTCAGCAGCAAGATGCCACTGCCCATTTTTCCGGCAGCACCCAGTACCGCTACATTTTGTAATCTTTCTTCGTAGGTCATATCAAATATTAAAGTTTAAAGTTAAAGGTTAAAGGTCAAAAGTTAAAGGTTAAAAGTTGGGTAAACTAAAATCCCTAATTTATGGAACAAGACTTTTAAATTTTCTTTTTTACTTTAACAACAATTGCGCCTAATATTTTTGTTAATTGTTCTGATTCATCAATTAAATAATCTAATTCTTTTCGCTCATTGGTTGATAAATTATTACTTATTTCTTTAATAAGTCTTAGCCAGTAATTCGTCTCTCTCATTTCTCGTAATGAGATTTCAACTTTGTAAATAAAGTCTTTATTCGATGATCCTGATTGCGCTTCCTCATAAATTTGCTCCGACTGACCCCGCTGATTTTACCAGCTGATATCGAACAACCTTATATTCTGTTTTTCAGGTAAATATCTGATGAATAAAATAGCTTTTGCGACGAATTTAAATATTCTGTCGGCAATCTCATTTCTCTTTATCAATTTATTATCTTTCTACTTTTTACTTTTTACTTCCTCACCCTACCAATCCGGTTTCCGTTTCTCCAGAAAGGCGGTCATTCCTTCCTTACCTTCGCTGCCGTCGCCAAACAAAGTTCCGAATTGTCCGGCTTCCAGTTTCTCACCTTCAGTCAGACTCATTTCGATGCCTTTTCTTACAGTAGCTTTTATTTTCCGGATGGCCAGTGGCCCTCTGGAAGCAATGAGCTTTGCAATTTTTAAGGTCTCTTCCATCAGGGCTTCCGGCTCAAAAACTTTTTGTACCAATCCCATCCGCAAGGCATCTTCGGCGCCAATCATATCGGCTGTCATCAGCAGGTAAAGGGCATCGCCCATACCCACCAGCCGCGTTAAACGCTGTGTGCCGGCATAACCGGGAATAAGTCCGAGGCTGACTTCCGGTTGCCCGAATTTGGCTTTGGTGCTGGCGGTGCGAAAATCGCAGCCCATGGCCAGTTCAAGCCCGCCACCCAATGCAAAACCATTGATGGCCGCAATCACCGGTATGTTCATCTTGCCCAGACTGCTGAAGGTATTTTGTCCCAGACGTGAAAAAGCAGTGCCTTCATCTGCATCTTTATTAACCATTTCGGCAATGTCGGCCCCGGCCACAAAGGCTTTTCCTTCGCCGGTAATTACCATTACTTTGACCTCCTTGTTGTTGGAAATTTCTTCCACCAACTGGTCCATTTCGTTAAAGAACCTTGTGTTGAGGGCATTCATCGCCTTTGGCCTGCTGATGGTTACCACGGCAATGCCGTCATTCACTTCTGTTTTGAGTATTTCGTATTCCATTGTTATTTTGGTTTTTTTAAGGAAACCTCAAATTTAAGAAAATTACTTTTTGGGGGAGGCAAAAATTATTGCTGATTGATCATATTTTTCATTGCCGGTAATTTTAACTGTTTACTTTTGCGCGCTTTTTGAAAAAGGAGTTCATCAAAACTTGTGACCCAAAGTATTGTTTAACATATAAAGATATTACAATGGCATTTTTAAGCAAAGAAAAATTGTTCAGTAAAAGGGGGTTGAAGAGCTACAGCCTCATCCTCGTCGGCTCATTTATTCTGGCCGCGGGCTTTGTTTTGTTTATTACACCATACAAAATTGTGCCCGGTGGTGTTTACGGTATTTCCATTGTATTACATTACCTGTTTGGAACGCCGGTTGGTTTGGTGGCCCTTGCTTTTGATATTCCGCTAACCCTTATCGGCATCAAGGTACTGGGTCCCCGCTTCGGGATTAAAACGGTTGTGGGATTTGTGTTCACTGCAGTTTTTGTTGACGGGCTTACTTACTTCTACGGAACCGAAGCACTCGTGAAGGACGATGCTTTGTTGTCCTCCATTTTTGGCGGTCTTTTCATGGGTGTTGGCCTGGGGATGATTTTTAAAGCACGGGCAACTTCAGGAGGAACCGACATTGTCGCCATGATGATCAGCAAATACACCCGCCTGCCGGTGGGCCAGTTGATGATTCTGGTTGATTCCGTTATTGTACTCCTGGGATTGCTTGTTTTTGGCGACTGGAAAATCCCACTGTATTCCCTCATTGTGATTTTCATTACCGGGAAAGTAATCGACACTATTCTTGAGGGGATGAATTACGACAAAGTATTGTTTATTATTTCCGACAAGTCGGAAGAAATCCGAACAAAAATCATTCACGACCTGAACCGGGGAGGGACGTTGATTAAGGGGGAAGGGCTGTACAACAGCAGCGAAAGGAAAATTGTATTTACCGTGGCCAACCGCCGTGAAACAGTCATTCTCCAGGATTACATCAACAGCATCGATCCTTTTGCTTTTGTTACGGTGCTCAATGCAAACGAAATACTGGGAAATGGTTTCCGTTCGCTAAAGGACAAGGTTACCGAAACGGTTTAAGAACAGGGATGTTTTCCTTTCATGCCGGGAACTGATTTCCCAACAAACAAAAAAAACCGCCTAAGAAAGTTTAAACTTTCTTAGGCGGTTTTTGGCATCTCCGGATGTGCTTCCGAAAACTGCTGATTAATGCAGTACCAGTTTCCTGGTTTCTACCTTGTTCCCTTTTTGTAAAGTAACGATGTACAGTCCGGCACCTGAGTTGCTCAGGTCAATTGCCGACAAGCTTGTATGTTTGCCCGAATACACGACTTGTCCCATTGTATTCACGACCTTCACATCTGCACCATCCCATGTCTTGCCGGCTTCAACAATCACTTTGTTCGACTGGTTGTAAATCCTGATGATTGCTGCAGGACCTTCATCACCAATACCAACAGTTCCCCAGTTTTCGATAAGGATATGATCGAGGAATATACCGAAGCCATCGGTACTTGAAACCTGCCATCCGAAATATACCAGGCCGTCAGAATCCGGTGTGTACAGTCCACCACCTTTAATCCAGTTACCATCCGCGAAATCAATATTTTCATATAAGACATTGCTCAGGTCTGCCGTATCGGGGGTGGCACCCCAGAAAGCCTTCAGTGTTTCGGTTTTATTCGTCGAAAAACTCTTGTAGAAAAAGCTGACGTAATACTCGTTGCCAACGGTTACTTCAAAAGGGGGTGAAATAAACCAGTTGTTGTAGTCGGTTTCTACAATGGCTTCCGTATTCCAGCAAATCATCGATTTGTTGTCCCCATGACCAATCATATTGGTGCTCTCCCAGGTAGCGTCCGAATTATCTACTGTTTGCCAGTATTGTGGCGGTTCTGGGACAACTATATCCGTCATTTGTTGCAAGTAGGGGAAGTCGGCAATGGCATCCATGGTTGTAAAGGTGTAAATATCGCTACAGCCTTCGGCAGCGCCCATATTGTTACGCGGAACAACCTGCAGGTAATAGGTAGTGCTTGGGTCCATCACCACCGAAAACCCGTTGGTCGGGAAATTCTCTCCATTGTAAACATTCGTGGGTGTTTCCGTTCCGCCACCGTCGGTTCCGAAGTAAACGTCGTAGCTGGTTGCAAAATTTGCCGGCATCCAGCTAAACCACTGATTGGTAAATATTTCACCTGCGCCATCTTCCGGAGATTCCATTCCAGCAGAACATTCCGGGACAATAGTATATTCTTCAATACCGGTAATGATAATGGAGAATGCCTGTTTATTTCCCTGCAGCGAACCATCGTGGCTGACCATGATAGTATAGGTACCGGATTCGGGTGCCTCAATGTAAACCGACTCCACATTGTCAACCGCATTCTTCGAATCGGTTGTGGCCGCAGCCGAAGGATTCTCGGGGTCTAATTTATAAGGATAATAATTTGTAAAGGATGCATCATTAATTTTCAGGTCCAAATCGTTCACCAGCATGGGGTCACGGGGGTTAAGCTGGGGTGAAACAGGAAGACCGGCCGGGTCGGTCCAGCAAATGGTTACGCGCAAAAAATCCGTTCCTTCAGGAACATTCACATCGCGCATGTAGAGGTCTCCGCTGTTCAAAACCAATTCGTCAATAACATTCTGTCCCACATCATCCGAAATAATATGAGCAGCCCTTTTGGTATTCATCAATCCCCAGCCAAAAATATAATCGGGCCCGGGATGGGCTCCTGCTTCATCTGCAGTATGCAGAACAAGTCCTTTAAGTGTTGCCGAGCGCATAGGTGTTGCACCATGGGTATTTTGGTAATGGAGTTGCAACAGCGCCATGGATCCGGCCACATTGGGCGATGACATGGACGTTCCCTGCAAAGAAGCGTAAGAAGTATTGCTGCCATCCATTGTTGAATAAACGTCAACACCTTTACCCACAATATCGGGCTTAATACGGCCGTCGTCGGCAGGCCCCCAGCAACTAAAATCGCTCATTTTCACACTGGAAGGGCCTGTATAATTCATCACTTCTTTCACAGCGCCAACCGTCATAATATTTTTGGCAATTGATTCGTGGCTAATGACATCGTATTCGTCATCACCACCGTCTTTTTCAGGTTTTCCGTTTTGTCCTGCATCACCGGGACCTTCACCCCTGTCGTTTCCGGCTGAACGTACAATGAGGTAATTGGGCGCGTTAAATGCAATCTGGTCCATGGCCCTTGAATCACCCGTGTAAAAACCAAACCTGTAATCTTCGGTCGGCGAAACACTGGAATTACCAGTCCATTGCCAGGAACTACCCGTCCAGTTCCAGCCGGTAAGAAAACCATAAGAGTGGTTGGAAATTTCCAGTCCGTTAGCGGCAGCAGCGGCCATTTCCGAATTGTCGTTGCTCCACTGCCAGTATTTCAACTTTCCACCATATGACATCCCTTTTGCATCGGCAACAACACCGGCAGCAATTAAGGTTCCAGCAACGTGTGTTGAGTGATAATGTGTGGCGTAGTTTCCGTCCATTGGAATGGCGCGTGAAGCGCCCTGGTCAACAAATTCCTGGTGTGTTTTCCTCACATGGCCGGCATCCCACGAGCCCAATTGCTCGTAGCCTTCACCACTGATGTCGAGACCTGAACTTCCACCCGGCCAGAGTTCAGCGGCACGGGTAGTATGGGCTGCCCCGAGATTATGGGTGACATAATAAAAGGGCTGTCCGTCGCGGATATCTACCATTTGCATCACCCGTCCATCTTCCAGTTCCTTGTAAACAGGCAGGTTATGCTCAGAAGCGTATTTTTGTACTTTGATTTGATTTGCATCCCATTGTGCTGCAAACTCTACAGACAACTGGTTTAATGCTTCAACATTGGTTTCTGTTTGGGCACTTAGCTGGCCGGCTGCCAACAAGGCCACAAACAGTACAATTTTAGTCAATAAATTTTTCATGATTTAATATTTGAAGGATTATTATTTTTCAAAATGCGTGCAAATTTACAGATAAATAGCTTTGAGGGTTCATTTTTTTAATGATGCCCTGATTATCAGCCCTAATATAGGGGGTAGTTTCATAATTTGGTTTCTGTTTCCCTTAACAACCGGGTAATTATTCAGGCCACCAAACTGTTAGGACAACTTTTTTGAGAATAAGTTGCTTTAGAAGTTGGTCAAAAAAAAGTTCAACGCCCTGGGGGCATACAACAGCTATCTGCACCCCGTCGGGTTTACCGTTCTCTTTTTTGTAAATTAACAAGATCAATTTACCTTCACCCATTTAACGGTTTCTACTGTTTCTCCTGCGCGCAGCCTTGTGTAATAAATGCCCGGGGGGAAACCGCCCGCATCGAAATCCATGCGCTGCATACCTTTGTAAAGGGTACTTTTCATCACGCTAAGCCTGCGGCCGGAAAGGTCAAAGATTTCAACCACAACGGAGCCCTTGCGCTGCAGTTTAAACGCCAGTGTGAAAATGCCCCTAACCGGGTTAGGGTAAATTTTCAACTTCGATTCCTCAACGGTTTGCTCCGCCACAACTACCGTGACATTGAAGAAATTGACTATCCGTTTCAACAATTCGTCCCTTGTGTTCACACCCTGTCCGTCAACCAAATCGGCAAGGGCATAGGACATGCAGAAGGTTTTCTGAGCGTTGACGGCCTCACCGTCAAACTGAACGGCAACCTTACCGTAGTCACTTTCGGCAAACGCAATGACCGCACCCGGAAGGCTTTCGTTTTTGGCGTATTTGTCAATACCTCTTACGGACAATTGTCCGGTAGCCGCGAATTGCATCCCCTGGGTAAGGGCATCCTCCTGTCCCGACAAGTCGTCAATTTCGTTACGCTCTCCATCCTGAACACCTTGCAGGCCGAACACCCAGCCGGAGGTGCCCATCAAGGTCATCGCATCGCCACCTTCAAGGTAAATTCTTCCGCCGTCAAGGGCATAATTGAAGATGGCTGTTTTCATGTTTTCCGTTAGCGGACTGCTTCGCAAACCCGTGTTGCCAAAGGAAAGAAAAACCGCATTGTAGCCTTCCAGGCTTTCCGGAAAACGATTGGTGTAGCCTACGTTGTCGTACCAGTTGTTTTGAAGGTAATCGCGGATGAAAGTACCGCTGTAGCCGTTGGTATTTTCCCTGCCTTCGTAAACGAGGATGCCTTCCCGAATAACGATGTGGTCTTTTTTCACCAGGGTGTCCTGATCCTGGTCGCCGTAAACCACCAGGCGTACGTCGAAAATCCCGCCTTCGGTGTACGTCCATACCGGATTTTGCTCATCGGAGTCAAACTGTCCGTCCCCGTCAAAATCCCATGACCAACCGGTAATCGCGGCACCCTCACCGGCAATTGACCAGTCAGTAAACTGCACCACAAGGCCCGGTTTTCCTTCGGTTTGGTCTGCCGAAAAATTGGCAACAACGTAGCCGTCTCCTTCGGGATAACCGAAAAAGTCCATCACCTTGAGCATAAGGTTGTAACGCGATGACTGCGGGTTTTCATCCGTCAGTCCGGAAAGTGTGTATCCGAGATGAAAAGTCTTCTGGCCCGAGTCGCCTTCGTGGTAGAGTGAAACGAAACCGTAATCTTCTTCCGCAAAAGCAGCGGTGGCGCCGGCGGCGGGAAGAACGCGGTCGATGTACCAGTTGTACTGCTGGCTTGAACCGTTGAACTCCATTCCCTGGAACAAAGTCCCGTTTTGGCCGGTGAGCCGGTCCAGCGGATTGGGCATTTCCAGATCAATACCGGTACTGTCGGCACCAAACAAAGCTGCAAACACGTCCGCATTGGGGTATTCGTAAATAGCGGGGACAACCAAAAAGGGAGCACCGTCGCTGTATAGTGTGCCACCGTTTTCAAGGTAATGCTGTATGGGAAGCGAATGGGCATAGCTGAGGAAAGTACCTTTACCGAAATCTTCGCCGGCATTTCCGAACGACAGGAAAACGGCATCAAACCCCGCGAAGCTTTGCGGATATGTGTTGGTGTAATAAACCGCATGCCCCCTTGCTTCAAGAAAGTCCCTGATAAATGTTCCGCTGTAGTCTTGTTCGGCGGATGCCCCCTCCCAAACAAGGAAACCCGCCGGTGCAACAAGCGCGGCAATTTCCGTTTCGCTTTCGCCCAGGACGGCCATGTCAGACGACACTTCAAGAATCAAATCGGCCAGGTGAGGCTTTGTGCCTTCTTCCACGGTGAACGCAAGTCCGCTTACCTCAAAAACCGCATCCCCCGGGATGGTATCGCTTACCGAAGCTACAGTTATTGTGATGGAAGGGTCGATGGACGAGAGTGTGAACACAGCCTCATTGTCGCTGAGGGCATGGGCATAATTGCGCATGGAAAACGAAACGCTTACCGTTTCGCCAATTTCCAGCGCCCCGTCGCCGTCCTCATCTTCCAGGGTGTAGTCCATAAATTCAAGCCGCAACTCCTGGGGTAGCTGCACATTGGTGTCCGCAAGGGCACGGTAGGCATTGATTCTTCCCGAACCCAGTTCTTTTGCGTATGCGGGATTGATGCTGTCGATGTTGTCAGCAGTGCCGATCACCTGCCGGATGAGCTGTTCGTTTGTCCAGTCGGGGCGATAGGACTTCAACAGGGCAATCAAGCCTGCTGTCATGGGCGAGGCCATGGAGGTTCCGTCAAAGCTTGCATAATTGTTGTTGGTGATGGTGCTTAAAATACCCACTCCGGGTGCGGCAATGTCAAGCGAGATTCCGTAATTGGTGAACGAGGCCCGGGTGTCATCGGCATTGAGGGCCGAAACGGAAACCGATCCCATGTAAGCAGCCGGGTAAAACAAGTCGCCGCTGTTGTCGTTACCGGCGGCGCAGACCACAATCACACCCCGGCCCGTCGCGTAGTCGATGGCATCCTGCCCGACATTGGATTTGGGCATGCCTCCCCAGCTGTTGTTGATGATGTCGGCACCCATATCGGCTGCGTAAATGATGGCATCCCATACGTAAATGAATTCGTCAACGGCATTGTCAACCTGTGTGGGCAAGTATTTTACATTGTACGAAACGCTGGCAATGCCGGTTCCGTTGTTCGTCCTTCCGGCAGCAATGCCTGCAACATGGGTTCCGTGCTGAAAAGGGCCCTGGCCCCACAGAGGATCGGGGTTGCTGCCGTTGCCGATGGTTTGGGCTTCGTGGAAATCCCATCCGATCACATCGTCAACAAAACCGTTTCCGTCGTCATCGATGCCGTTCAGGTCGTCGGGATCACGCTCCCAGACACCGTTGTTGAACTCCAGGGTAACGCCGTCGCCATCGGCATCTTCACCGAGGTTCTGCCAGCAGTTTTCCGTCAAATCCGGGTGCAGCCAGTCCACGCCGCTGTCAATGATGGCCACGATCACCTCTTGGCCATCTTCACCTTTGTGCAGGTCCCAGGCCTGCGGTGCCATAATCTGCGGCAGGTGCTGCTGGCTGCTGTAAAGCGCATCGTTGGGGACTTCCAGTGCATGGTAAACGGGGATTGCCTCGGCGTATTCGATGTTGGGGTCGGCGGCGAAGGCCCGGGCCACCCGGTGAACGTTTTGCGAAGCGGGAAAGCTTAGCCTGTAAATGCGGCTCAGGTCGGGCAAACCTGAATTTTCGGGAATGGGCTTGTGCCTGAATCTTTTCTCAAGCTTTTGAACCCTGAAGGCCAACGCCTTTTTGTCCAGTGAGGCTAGCCCGAAACGGATGTTTTTTTCCTGTTTGCCGTAAGGGCCGATATTTGATTTTACTTTGATGATGATGGAACCCGGAACAAATCCCGGGCTGCCGTTTTCCGGAGTTTTTGTCGCCTGGGTGAAGGCTGCAAAGGGAGTCAGCAAGGACACCAACATCAGTAAAATAAGTTTTTTGGGAAAAGAAATCATGGTATTCATACGGGATATTTTTTGTCGTGTTTAAAATATATGGTACTATTATTTCTTCTGGCCGGTACCCCTAAAAAGGTGTTAGGTTCAGACCTGAATTTGGCCCGACATGATTAATACCAACAGAAAAATGTATGGATCAGCTAATTTTGCCGAAGTAGTTTTTTGACCTGCTGAAAGAAATTTTGATAAAAATAGGTATTAACACCGTGTCTGTCGGCATTTAACAGTTATTTAACAACTTATGCGAATTGTATTTCAAAATGCGCTTTTGGTGCATTTCGATTTGTAACCGGAAAAATGCTGTTTAACACCTGCGGCCTGGCACACAAAACAAAATTCAGCCCTAAACCAGGTTTTTGGCAGCATTTCTTTTTTTCTTAGTAATTTTGACGCACATTTCAATTTAACTGAATATTTCCATTTTGGAAAACGCTGATTTAGGTTCCCATCTTCATACCTTAAGCCTGATGGCCAACATCTTTTTATTGGACATCCCGATGGGGGTTTTCCCCGGTCTCCTTATCCTGCTTCTGCTCGTCATTTCCTCAGGACTCGTTTCCGGTTCCGAAACAGCTTTCTTTTCGCTGAGCCCTTCGGACCTGGAGGTGCTGCGCAACAGTAAACGTGCGGGCGACAAGCTACTCCTTTCCTTCAGGAGCAAACCAAAAGCCTTACTGGCCACCATCCTCATTGCCAACAACCTGATTAATGTTGGGATTGTAATCCTGGCTACTTATCTGTCTGCAATCCTGTTCAATTTTGGCGACAACCGCATACTTGCTTTCGTAGTAGAAGTGGTGGCCATCACCTCCGTTATCCTGATTTTCGGGGAAATCATCCCGAAAATACTGGCCAATAAACAAGCACTGATGATGGCCCGTTTGATGGCCAAACCAATGAATGTAAGCATGTATATTTTTAGGCCGTTGAGCGCTTTGCTTGTGAAATCAACTTCGCTGATTGACAAAAGTTTCGCTAAAAAAGGACACCAGATTTCCATGAGCGAATTGTCTGATGCCATTGAAATTACGAGCGGCGAAAGTGCCCCCGAGGAGGAGAAGATGATTTTGAAAGGCATCGCCACTTTCGGGGAAAAAGAAGCCAGTGAAATTATGCAATCACGGGTCAACGTGACCGCACTCGATATTCACCAGCCTTTTTCCGAAGTGATGCAGGTGGTAGCTGAGTCAGGCTTTTCGCGTATTCCCGTTTACAAGGAAAACATCGACAAGGTAAAAGGGATTTTGTACATCAAAGACCTGCTGCCCATCACCCATAAGCAAGAAGATTTTAACTGGAACGCCATCATCCGGCCGGCTTTTTATGTTCCTGAAAACAAGAGGCTGAACGATCTTTTGCAAGAATTCAGGGAGAAAAAAATTCACCTGGCAATTGTCGTTGACGAATATGGCGGGACTTCGGGGATTATCACGCTTGAAGATATTATTGAAGAGATTGTGGGTGAGATCAGCGACGAATTTGACAAAGAAAACCAGCAATTCAGGTACAAAAAGATTTCTTCAGATAGTTATCGTTTCGAAGCCAAAACACCCCTAAACGACCTGTGTAAAATACTACAGCTTGATGATGATTTCTTTGACGGCGTAAAAGGCGAGTCCGATTCGCTCGGCGGGCTTTTGCTGGAACTCGAAGGAAAAATTCCCGAAAAAGGGGCAACCATCACTTTCAAACAATTTGAGTTTAGTGTTACAGATGTTGACACCCGAAAGATTAACGAAGTGAAAATAAAGAAAGTGGAAAATGAAAACCGGAAAAGTTAAAATTACACTCATTTTTCTGGTGGCTGCCGGCTTGTTGGCTTCCTGTGACAACGACAACTTTACCCCGAAACCCAGGGGTTATTTCAGAATCGATTTGCCTGCGAAACAGTATAATTTGCTCGACTCAACCCTTCCCTACACTTTTGAATACCCGACCTACGCCAACCTGAGCCCGGATTTACATTCGCCAAACGAAAAATACTGGCTAAACATCAATTTCACCCCTTTCAAGGCAACGCTGCATTTAAGCTACAAAAAGGTGGACGGAGATTTACTTACCTTCCTCGAAGATGCCCACATGCTTGTTACCAAACATATTCCAAAAGCCGATGCCATTTACGATAGCCTGATAGTTGACCGTCAGCGCAATGTTTTTGGCCTGGCTTATGAAATAGAAGGAAGCGGTGCGGCTTCCCCTTACCAGTTCTTCCTCACCGACAGCACCTCGCATTTTTTACGGGGGGCACTTTATTTTAATATCGCACCCAACAACGATTCCCTTCAGCCCGTTATCGACTTCATTCAAAAAGATATTGAACATTTAATTGGCACTTTGCGGTGGAAAGATTTGCCTCCGGGCAACGCTACACCTTAAAAAAGTGTCTTCAAACCATCCATTAAAAAATAATCCCTTAAAAATGAAAAAGAAATTTGTTTCCTTCGCGCTTAGCATGCTCATTATTCTTTCCGTAACAGCCCAGGATAATTATTCAAAAGTCAGGATTTCTCTCACCGGAAAAAATCTCCGGGAACTGGCCGCAACAGGTATTGATGTCAATGAAGGAATCCTTAAAAAAGGTATTTATTTTGAGACTGACCTTTCTTCGCAAGAAATTGCAAAGATTACGGCAGCAGGCTTCAGTTACGAAATCCGCATAGCAAATGTTTCAAAATATTACGCCGAAAGATCAGCTAACGACAACACCCGCTTAATTCGCGAGATCAATGACGAATGGCCCACACCCGCCAACTGGGAATATGGTTCGATGGGCGGTTTTTACACCCTCGACGAAGCAATGGCCGAGTTAGATTCGATGTTTGCACTCTACCCCAACCTGATTACACAGCGGCAACCCATCTCGACAGACACCCTTACCCATGAGGGCAGAATGCTTTACTGGGTGCGCCTTTCCGACAACCCGAATACCGACGAAAACGAGCCCGAAGTATTGTACACCGGCATCCACCACGCCCGCGAACCCATGAGCGTACAGCAAATGATTTGGTATATGTGGCATTTGCTCGAAAACTACGATGCAGACCCGGAAATCCGGCAATTGGTCGATGCCACCGAAATGTATTTTGTGCCCATCCTGAACCCTGACGGATATGCCTACAATTATCTTACTGACCCAAATGGCGGCGGTATGTGGCGCAAGAACAGACGGAACAATGGAGATGGGAGCATGGGCGTCGACCCCAACCGTAACTATGATTTTCAATGGGGATACGACAACAGTGGTTCCTCCCCCATCCCTTCCGAACCAACCTACCGTGGACCTTCGCCTTTCTCGGAGCCCGAAATGAAAAATATCAGGGATTTTTGTAATGCCCATGAGTTTAAAATCGCCCTGAACTACCATTCGTACAGTAATTTGTTGTTGTACGTCTGGGGATGGACAGAGGACCCTTCGCCGGATGATGCACTGCTCAATGAGTATGCTGTTTTGATGACAAAAGAAAATGCATACACCTACGGGCCGGGCAGCACAACGATTTATCCCACCAACGGCGGGTCGGATGACTGGATGTATGGTGAGCAGGATACGAAAGAAAAAATATTGTCCTATACACCCGAAGTCGGACATGGGGGAGATGGTTTCTGGCCGCAGATCAGCCGGATTGCACCGCTTTGCAGGGAACAGATGTGGCAGAATATTCATGCCGCCAGACTGGTTGGGAAATATGCAACACTGTCTGACAAGGCCCCCCTGGTTTTTGATGAAGAAGGCGGCTTTCTTGCATTTGAAATTAAAAGACTGGGCTTAACTCCTACCGATACTTTTACCGTTTCCATTACACCGCTTGGCGACAACCTGGTGGAGGTTGGTAACCCGCATGTATTTGAAAATATGGAATTGCTGCAATCGGAAACGGATTCGATCAGCTATGTGCTTGCACCTGGAATAGAAAACGGGGCAACCTTTCGTTACCTTTTGTCAGTTGATAATGGTGAGTTCGTGGTTTCCGACACCATCGAAAAAGTTTTTGGTACAGAAGTGGAGATATTTTCTGACAAAGGCGATGACATGGCAAATTGGTCGTCTGACAAATGGGCGCTGACAAATACAAACTATTACTCCCCTGAATACTCATTTACCGACTCACCCCTGGGAAATTACCAGGACGAACAAACCAACCCCATCACACTTGACACCGTCATCGACCTGACTGATGTTACGATGGCTTTCCTCCGGTTTTGGGCCAGCTGGGATATTGAAGCCGGCTGGGATTACCTTCAGGTTGATGCCAAAGCAATGGACAACGGTCAATGGACACCACTGCTGGGTAACTTCACCAAGGCCGGTTCAGGGCAGTTTCAACCCACAGGTGAGCCTGTTTACGATGGCCAAAGTGATTGGGTGCGCGAAGAAATGAATATTTCCGGTTTCGCCGGCGAAAAAATCAAAATCCGGTTTACACTCTACAGCGACCAGGCAGTTAACGAAGACGGATTCTATTTTGACGATTTGAGTATCTCGGTCATTTCAGGAACTGTTGGTATCGACCCCGCAACTGAACAACCGAAACATAAACTATTGGTTTCCAAAGCTTTTCCAAACCCTGCCAAACAGAGTTTCAAAGTCAGTTACCAATTAAGCGGAAATAATAAAAATGCCCGCATGGAAATTTACGATGCAATAGGAAACCTAATTAAAACCATCGGTATCAGCAACAATTCAGGTGTGGTAACCATACCGGTTAACGATGTGCGCAGTGGCGTTTACTTCTACCGCCTGGTAAGCAATGGTGAAGTTTCGGCGACACAACGGATGCTTAAACAGTAAGGACCGGATTACCTTTTTGACAGAAGACCTGAAAGACTGAATACAAAATAGTCTGCTTCAGTGCTTTTACAATAAAAAAACAGCCTGGTATCTGTATTCGTTTTGTACGGAAGAAATAATTCTCAAACTTGGTTTTTGAAAAGCTTCAATAAGGACGGAACCACTCATTCTGCATGAAAATGGGGGTTGCAGACAACCTGATTTTTCATCTTGAAGTATAATCCGGTTCGGGAAAATAGAATTACCTTCGCCATTCACCCAACCCACACAAAATGAAATCTTTTCTCAAAACAACCCCGGCAACACTGCTTGTCCTGTTAGCCATCTCCATGCCTTTGCGTGCCCAGTGGGACGTCTGGTCAGCGGCAGCACCTTTGAGCGACTCTGTTTCCGACAACCGGAATGCAGTAGTTCAATGGCTGGAATTTGTTGAAAACGACTACTACGTTTTCTGGGAGAATTCCACCGACAGCCTTTCCACGTCCATTGTTTACAAAAAATTTTACGGCGACGACGAACCCCAGGTTTTGCTGTCGCAGGAGGGCATGTGTACAAATGGGACGGAAAGTCGTCCGGGGCAGGATTGTATTTTGTTTCTTTGCAAAGCGGTTCGAAACGCGTAACGAAAAAAATCATCCTGGCAAAATAAAACCTGAATGGACAAAGCTGCACACAACATTTACCCTGTCAACGAATTGGTCAGAAAACGATGGAGCCCCCGTGCTTTCAGCGAAAAGCCCGTGGAGGAAGAAAAGCTGAACAGCCTTTTCGAAGCGGCGCGCTGGGCGCCTTCCGCCTTTAACGAGCAACCCTGGCGGTTCATTGTTGGCCGTAAAGGCAATGAAGTTTACGACAAAATCATGCAGTCGCTGGTGGAATGGAACCGCCAGTGGGCCGGCAGGGCGCCGGTGCTGGTGCTGAATCTTGCCCGGAAAACATTCAGCCACAACAACAAGCCCAATGGCGTCGCCCTCTACGACCTGGGCCAGGCCGTGGCTTTTATGATTCTTGAAGCCGTCAACCAGGGACTGATCAGTCACGAAATGAGTGGTTTTGATGCCGGAGAAGCCGCCCGTTTGCTGGAAATCCCGGAAAGCTTTCAGGCTGTTTCCGTAACGGCTTTCGGCTATTATGGAGACCCTGATGCCCTGCCCCGGGATATGTACGAATCGGAAACCGGTAAACGGCAAAGAAAAAATCCGGGAGAAATTGTGTTTGGCGCAGGTGGACGGCCAGTCGTCTGACCACTCGAAGCAAAAAGTGAAATAAAATTGAAATATCTTAGTTCAGTGGTCTGACGACCATTAAACCGAAAAATATGAAAAATCTCCTGTTAATTATTCTGACCCTTTCTTTCTTCATCCTTTCTTCTTGCGAACAACAAGGCAAAACAAAAAAAGCAAAACCAAAAGCAAAAAAAGCCGTGGTGGTTCCTGCTTTCAATGCCGACTCGGCCTACGCCTTTGTGCAGCGGCAGGTTGACTTCGGCCCGAGGGTGCCCGGCACCCCAGCCCATCAGGCCTGTGCCAACTGGCTGGCTGAAAAATTACAGGTTTACGGCGACACTGTTATTATTCAGGCTTTCAGGGCCAGGACATACGACATGGTCGCCCGAAACGGGAAGAACCTGGTTGCGTCCTTCAGTCCCGAAAAAAAGAAAAGAGTGTTGCTGTTGTCACATTGGGATTCGCGCCCTTTTGCCGACCATGACCCGGATCCGGCAAAACACCGCACACCCATTGATGCTGCTAACGATGGCGCCAGTGGCGTGGGAATACTGCTGGAAATGGCCCGGCAGTTTCATTTGAGGCAGCCCGATGTAGGTGTTGACATTGTCTTGTTCGACCTGGAAGACTGGGGACCGCCCACCGACCTGAATATGTACAAAGAAGAATATTGGGGGCTGGGGGCACAATACTGGTCGAAGAACCCCCATGTTTACGGATACACTGCAACTTTTGGAATCCTGCTCGACATGGTGGGGGCAAAAGATGCGGTCTTCCCAAAAGAATATTACTCGCGGCAATACGCCCGTTATGTAGTCGATTTGGTTTGGTACACCGCCTTAAAACTGGGCTATGGAAGCACCTTCCTCAACCAGGATGGTGGTGGGGCTACAGATGATCATGTTTTTGTCAACCGCATTGCCAACATCCCGACCATCGATATTATTCACCTTGACACGGAAAGTGCCAACCACAGTTTTTTTGAGCACTGGCACACGACATCCGACAAC
This sequence comes from Bacteroidales bacterium, assembly GCA_021647205.1. Taxonomy (GTDB): domain Bacteria; phylum Bacteroidota; class Bacteroidia; order Bacteroidales; family F082; genus B6-G9. The sequence continues at coordinate 39,226 of JAKIVD010000021.1, forward strand.
ATGGATCAAATCGATAAAAAAACCCTGGGAATAGTCGGGGAGGTTTTGATGTCAGTGGTTTATAATGAGGACTGATTGGGGGAATCCCAAACTCAATGAACAAATATTAAAAAGGGGTAATGGTAATACCAACCGAAATGGGGTAAAGCTCGGGGCCCCTGCTCACCTCAAAAACTTTGGTTATCTGGTAATACGTAAACACGCTGATGAATTTGTAACCCACGCGTAAGGTTGCGCCAAATGCAAAATCCTGAACGTAATTGATGTCTTTGTTTTTTACTTTTTCCCATGCGCCGCTTTCAGGTCTTGTGCCAACATATTTTTCTTTACTGTCGATTAAGTAACTGCCCTTAAAGCCAACACCAAATTTGAAACCCGATGCCCACTTAAACTTAAACTCAATGGGAATTTCAACGTAAGTCAGGTTAATTTTGGTTTTTCTGTAATCCACTTTGTTGGGGAGCTTGTCAGGTATCAGATTGAAAATAATGGAGTCGCCCTTCACGTCGGCAACACGGCTGTTGGTGTACATGTTTTGGCTCCTGATTCCAGCACCAATTGAAAAAGCGTGCAGGGTCTCCCCTATTGCCAGGTTGTACATGATAAATACATTGGCTCCCTGGTTAATCGTCCGGGCACGAAAGCCGGAAGGCAAAAAAGTACCGTCAACACTGTACTGCCAGATATCGGTATAAACGTCAACACCAACCGTTACTTTGCGCTTTGCGTTTTCACTGATTACCTGGGCTGAGATGCGGGTAGTAAATAACAGGATGAATGACAGGCTGGAAAGAAAAAGTATTTTTTTCATGTTCATCATTTTTCAGTTGGCAAAGATAATATTTGAAAGGACAACTTCACAAGCTATTCGTTTAACAATTTATCGAGCAATTCCCTTGTCGTATCCGAGTTCCAGCGGGCAGCGCCTTTTTTGTTGACCAAAATCCGCCCGTTTCTGTCAAGAATAAAAGTAGTTGGAATGCTGTTCGAGGAAAAATTCCGGGGTACGGAAGCTGAATAGTAGAATGGGAGTCCGTCATAATGGTGCTCCTGGGCAAAGCTGTGGACTTTTTCAGGGTCTTCGTTGCTCACCAGGACAAAGTTGACTTTGTCGCCATAATCGCCGTATAGCTTGTGGATTCCGGGTAATTCAGCAATACAAGGCGGGCACCAGGTTGCCCAGATATTTAAAAAAACAGGTTTGTCGTTCAGCTCCCCGAATGATGTCTTATTCCCCTGCCGGTCGTAAAGGGGCCAGGACAGGGCATCGGGGTTTACCGTAAACTGTTCTTCTGCATCCAGTGTTGAGGGTGCAAAAGAAGTCAAGCGAATGAAGAAAGCAGAAACATCTGTCCGTGTTGACGGAATAATAAACAAAGCGACCAGCACCACAAAAACCACATCGCTGAGAATAGCCAAGGGTTTCTTCTTCCTAAAATAATTGGCAACCAGTTTTTTGGGATTAAATGTCATAGGGTAAAGGTAAGAAAGTGTGCACCATACTGAACCCGTAGTTTACTGGTACATGGCCCTTTGGTCCAGCAGTTCGTTGATTTGGTCCTCTGTAAGATTGGGGTCTTTCAGCTTTTCGTCAATCTTTTTCAGGGTTTCGGTAACGCTGATACCGGCAATTTCCTTAGTCGGCTCTTCGATCGGGATTTCTTCCGGCCTACCGGCTTCGTCGCCCAGCTCTTCACGCAATTGCTGAATGAGTGTATGTACCATTCCTTTCACCGATTCCCCGAACTGTCCCTGAAGCTGGTAAGCAATCTGGTCCTTCATGCTTTCATAATTGCTGAAAAAGAACTGAAACTGCTGGAGCATCATTTTATTCACACCCGGAACATCTTCCATAGGCTTGGTTTCCATCACTTTCTTAAAAAGACGGAACAACTCGTCCAACTCCTGTTTGAATTTATCATCTTCCATACCGCGGCAAAATTAAACAAAATTAATTGTTCAAAACTTAAAAAAACCTAATTGGAAAACTGAAATTCAGCAGGTTTATTGTAACAATGCCACGACATCGTCTTTTAATAAATCTTCTGAAACAATACCGCTTAAACGATTTTTTTTCTTTTCAGAAATCCTTGTACAAAGGAAATAATGAAAAGCAGCGCTGCCAGAAAAGCAGAAATGCGGGCTATGTAATCACCATTTTTCACATAGTAAGTTAATTTGTCGTTTACATTAATTTTCTGACGGATGACGGCCGGCACCCACCAGCCTGTTTTTTGGAAAACATCACCGCGTTGATTAATAAAAGCCGAGATGCCGGTATTGGCAGAACGGGCAATGCTGCGCCTGGTTTCGATAGCCCGTAAAACCGAAAACAGGAAATGCTGCCTGTAACCGGGCGTATCACCCCACCAGCCGTCGTTGGTAACCACAAAAATGAGCCCGGCACCTTTGCGGATGGTTTCGGCAGTAAACTCACCATACACCGATTCATAACAAATGATGGCAGAAGTCCGGACATTTTTTGCATCCGTAAAAATTACGGGGACATCTTCTGTTTTCAGGCTTCCGGTAGTACCGCCCAGGTCGATGGCCAGGTTTTCGATGGGTTTTAGAATCCCCCACGAAGGCATGTTTTCCACACCCGGCGTCAGTTTCGATTTATGGTGGATTTGAATGTTTGCGCTGCTGTCCATTTGGAAAGCCGTATTGTAGGCATAGTAGTACCTGTCAACTGTGCTGAATTTGCGGGCGGCATGGGTTTTCTTTTCCGCAGGTTTCAACTCCCTGTGTGTGGAGGCGCCAATGACAAGTGTAATTTTTGGATGCTCATCAATAAATTCCTGCAAACGTTTCAGCAGGGGTGAGCGGGAAAGCCGGTCCTCCCAAATACCCTGGTTGCCATCGTAAAGGGTCGATTCGGGAAAAACAACAAAGCGGGTGCTGTCGGTAATTTTTTGTGCAGCAAGGGATAGGTTCTTTTCCAGCAGTACAAGTGGCGAATAATTGTACTGTTCGTTGTAGGGATCGGTATTGGGCTGAACCACCACCACTTCAACAGGGTTTTCCACTTCCCGGTAGTTGCTGTACATGTAGTAGGAGTACGCAACAGGCAGTACTGTCAGAACAACCATCCCACTAACTGCAAGGCGGAACCGCCTGCCGAAATCCTTTTTTAGCAAAAAACTGACAACGCGAAATGCAAAGATGTTGATCACAATCACCCAGAGTGTCCCTCCCAAAGCGCCGGTGTACTCATACCACTGTATCCACTTGTACTGCGAGGCGAACACATTCCCCAGGTTCAACCACGACCAGGTAAGCTCCCAGTTCATGTGGAAATACTCCCAAGTAATCCAGTAAAATACAAGTATTGCCCAACCTTTTTTGTTATCAAAAAGTTTCTTCTTCGACAGGTGAAACAAGTAAAAGACAGTGGCAGAAAACATGGCATTCAGGACAAAGGCAAGGATGGCCCCCACATCGGTGGAATACCATATCCACCAGGTAGTGAGCACATTCCACACCAGAAAAGCCAGCCAGGCGTACCAGAACATGCCCCGTTTGTTTTGATTGCCGAGATGCTGCTGCACAAAAAACAGGGGCACCAGTGCCACGAAGACAAGGGGAGTGAATCCCTTTTCGGGCCATGCCGTCGCCAGCAGCAGCCCGCTGAGCAGGGAAAGGAGGAGAAGGTGGCGGTGTTTCATCCTGTTTTCTGTTTCGGGTTCAAAACTAAGCATTCCTTTCATTCAAAAACCCTGTCATCTTTTCCCAGAAACCCGGTTTGTAGTGGCAGTTGGAGTGGCCGCCTCCGGGTACCACCCAAAGTTCCGCCCTGCCGGACCTGGCCCTTTCAAGTATTCTTCTGCCGTGATCGACGGGTACTACCTTGTCAATTTCACCGTGGATGATCAAAAATTCTGCTTCCGACTTTCCGATGTTGTTCACCGTAGCCAGTTTGCTGAAACGGATGCCGATCTTGAGCTGAATGGCCTGGAATAAAAGCCAGATAAAGGGGTAGTAAGGAATGTGTTTTTTCTTCAACTGGTAGGCCATCACCTCGGCGGGGTTGGTGGGCGCTCCCATGGTAATCACCTTTTTGATTCGGGGGTCACGCGCCGCGGCGTAAACCGATGCCGCACCGCCGATGGACATCCCCAGCAGAAAAATGTCGCAGTTTTTGTTTTCTTTTTGCTCCGACACAAAACGGATGCCTGCAGAAATATCTTCGGCAAAAGTAAGCAGGGACGAAAAGCGGTTACCGTCGCTGTTTCCGTGGTTGCGTGCGTCGAAAGCAAGTATGTTGAAGCCCTTGCCGTGCAGATTTTTGATGTAAGGCATGAGGCGCCCCACACTTTTTCCCCAACCGTGAACCAGGATCAGCGTCGGCGAAGCGGGTTTACCGGCAATCCACCATCCGTAAAGGCGATTTCCGTCATTTGTTTCGTAACGGACTTCCTCAAATCCGATGCCGTATTCGGTGGGCATTTGTTCGGGCTTTTCGCGGACAATCTTAAAAGAATTGACCATCAGCCAGAAAAAAAGCACGAAAAGAAAAACGATGGCCAGGGTAATCCAGAGAAATATCATCTTACATCGGTTTGGTTTTCACTACACTGAAAGAGCAAGCAGCAGCTGCGCCAGCCAGTACGTCAGCATGGTAAAAAAGCGCTCAAATTTAAGCTGTTTAACAAAACGGTTGTAAGCCAGAATGGTGTCGGAAATCACGAAAAGCGCCGCCCCGAAAAATGCCAGTCCGGGACTGTTTCCTGCCAGTGTCCAGCCCCGTCCGGAAGCCTGCCACATAAAAACCATCAAAACCAGAACATAAGCCAGAACAGGAATTGTCATTGTTTTGGTGTGGGGTAAAAGCACTTTTAAAACAATGGCCATGTAAACGAGCACGGGAATCAGGTAGCCCCAGCCGAAGTAAGGGCCGAAGTCGCCGGCAAACGCGGCGATGAAAAACAGGTGTGCCACAAAAAACGAAACCAGCCCCGCGATAAAACGGTCGGTGGGCAGCACCAGGAAAACATCGCCCGCCAGGGAAAAAACCAGCCCTGCTACAATAAGATACCGGTAGCTGACCGAAACTTCGGGCTCTGACAAAACAGCCAGCAAAATAATCAGTAAGGTAGTCAGGGGTTTGAAAACAAAGGTCAGCACCGTCTTTTTCCGATAATGGAAAATAAGGTAAAACAAACCGGAAACAAAGATGCCGGTGAGGAGGGTTTGTTGCAACATGGCTAATACAAAAAGTTGTTGTAGGGATACTTTGTGGCGTACACTTCACGAAGGTGCCCGTACAGCAGTTCCCTGAACTGTTGGTAGTTTTCTTTGGTTTTTGCCGAGATAAAAATGCAGGGGTGATTGTCTTTTGCCATCCAGCTTTTCTGTAATTCCGCCAGCGGGATGTTTTCTTTTTCAGCCGGTGTCAAATCATCTTCTTCCTTCTCCACAAAAGTGTAAGCATCCATCTTATTGAACACCATGAGGACGGGTTTATGGCCGGCGCCTATCTCCGTCAGGGTCTGGTTCACGGTTTGAATCTGGTCTTCAAATTCGGGATGGGAAATATCAACGACGTGCAACAAAATATCAGATTCCCGCATCTCATCCAGGGTTGACTTGAACGATTCCACCAGGTTGTGGGGCAGTTTACGGATAAAACCCACCGTGTCGGACAGCAAAAAGGGTACATTTTCAATAACCACTTTGCGCACCGTTGTATCGAGGGTGGCAAACAGCTTGTTCTCGGCAAAAATATCCGATTTGCTCAACAGGTTCATCAGTGTTGACTTTCCAACATTGGTGTAACCCACCAGGGCAATGCGGATCATTTGTCCGCGGCTTTTCCGCTGTGTTGATTTCTGCTTGTCGATTTGCACCAGTTTTTTCTTCAGCAAGCTGATTTTATCGCGGATAATCCGGCGGTCGGTTTCAATTTCGGTCTCGCCGGGCCCGCGCAACCCGATGCCCCCTTTTTGCCGTTCGAGGTGGGTCCACATGCGCGTTAGGCGCGGCAATAAATACTGGTACTGTGCCAGTTCGACCTGCACTTTGGCATGGGCTGTTTGTGCCCGTTTGGCAAAAATGTCAAGAATGAGGTTGGTACGGTCAAGGATTTTACATTCCAGCACCTTTTCGATGTTCCTGATTTGCGACGGCCCCAGTTCGTCATCAAAAACCACCATGTCGATTTCAGCTGCAACAATGTATTCGTTGATTTCGTCCAGCTTTCCCGAACCAACATAAGTTTTGGGATTGGGATAGTCCAGCGACTGGATGAAACGTTCAACTGCAATCCCCCCGGCAGTTTCCACAAGAAATGCCAATTCGTCAAGGTATTCATTGACCTTTTGCTTGTCCTGCGTACTCGTTGCCAACCCGACCAGTACCGCTTTTTCAGGCTCAGCTTTTATTGAGGATGTTTTTTTCTCCAGCATTTCTTTAGTTGAAAGTAAAAAATAGCAAACGAAAAAACAGGCTTTATGCCCTTGAGCTGCTAATGTATTTTCCTGAACCCGATAATTTCCCTCACTTCCTTGATGGTCCTTTGGGCACTGACCCTTGCTTTTTCGGCACCAATGTCCATCACTTTCTGGATGATGGCATCGTTGGAAGAAAGTTCTTTAATTTTCTGACGGAAGGGTTCTGTAAATTGGATAACATCTTCGGCAAGTTGCTTTTTTAAGTCGCCGTAGCGGATGGTGCACTTGTTGTATTGGTCATCAAAATACTCAACTGTATCAGGGCTTGAAAGTACTTCCATCAATGTAAAAAGGTTCTGGATGGCTTCTGGTTTTTCCTGGTTCATTTGGGTAGGGCCACTGTCAGTTACGGCCCGCATTATTTTTTTCTTAAGCACTTTGGGCTCATCATTCAGGAAAATAGCGTTGCCTTCCCCTTCAGATTTTCCCATTTTCCCCGAACCGTCAAGTCCCGGGATTTTTACAAGCTGTTCACCAAAATTATAGGCCGTTGGGATGGGAAAGTATTCGAGACCGTACATGTGGTTAAAACGCCGGGCAAAGGTGCGGGTCATTTCCAGGTTTTGTTCCTGGTCTTTGCCTACCGGCACTTTGTGGGCTTTGTGGATGATGATATCGGCTGCCATGAGGGTGGGGTAGGTCAGCAGCCCGGCGTTCACATTATTGGGCTGTTTGCGTGCTTTTTCTTTGAAAGTGGTTACCCTTTCCAACTCGCCCAAATAAGCATTCATATTGAGGAAAAGGTAGAGCTCAGCCGTCTCGGGCAAATCACTTTGCAGGTAGAGGGTTGATTTTTCGATGTCCAGTCCGGCAGCCAGGTATTCAATCAGCACCTGCCTGACATTGCCCTGCAGGTCTTTGGGTTTGGGGTGTGTGGTGAGGGAATGGTAATCGGCAATGAAAAAGAAACATTCGTTGGTTTCCTGCATCTTCACAAAATTCTTTACCGCACCAAAATAGTTGCCCAAATGGAGGTTTCCTGTCGGACGGATGCCACTTAAAACGATTTCTTTTTGATTCATGCTACGCTAAAGTATTTGAGCGGACAAAATTAGGAAAAATACAGCTGCGCCTTTAGGGTTTGTTTTGAAAGTTGACGAAGGACCGGACAGAAGGTACTTCCATAATTTTATGGAACACAATTTATGTAACATATTTTACGGAATGAATGCTGTTTCGGATATTCAACAAACGAATCTGTTACTGTTATGATATTTTTCCAAGCTGTTTTGCCTCTTGATATAGCTTGCAAAAACCCAATTCGGCACATGTTAAGCTGAGAAATGTTAACGTATGTTAAAATATTCTGAAGCTTTCAGCGTTACTGTTTTATCTCAAAGCAAACTTCCTATCGAGAAACGCTTACGCTAACATTCATTCATCAGTAACCAACAATTCAATGTTATGAAAAAGTTAGCTGTTTTAGTGTTTTCACTTCTTCCATTTATTTCATTTTCACAGCAAAATTCAGTCCTCTCATCTGGCGATTGGTATAAGTTGGCTGTTGAAGAAACCGGTGTTTACAAAATCACCTACAACAACCTTCAAACATACGGGATTGATGTTGACAACATTGACCCACGAAACCTGGCAATTTATGGTAAGCCTTCGGGGATGTTGCCCGAATTACTTGAAGAACCGCATTACACAGACCTCCAGCCCATGGCCATCCAGGTCATTGGGGAAGAAGACGGGGTATTTGATCCGGATGATTACATCTTGTTTTATGGACAGGGACCGGTTATCTGGAAATATGATGCTGATTTTAATCTGTTTCGGCATGAAGTAAATCTTTATACTGAACAGACGAATTATTTTTTAACGGTTTCGGATGAAGCCGGGAAACGAATTCAAATCCAGCAAAACGAAACTTTGCCCCCGAATAAAATTATCGACACACTTGAACTTCTGATTTACCACGAAAACGAATGGGTCAATCCCGGAAAAACGGGTAAAATATGGTTGGGCGAATTATTTGAAGAAGACCCGGGACATGATTTCAATTTTAACCTGGAAGATTATTCGGTGTACCCGGACGGGCATCAGTTTTATACAAGACTGGCGGCGCAATCGTTGGACACCAACTTTTTCAGTATCGCACTAAACACGACTGTTTTCGATTCAATTTTCATGCCGAGGGTTAGCAATCAAAATCGTTATCAATTGTATAAGTCATCAAATTTTGAAAGCAATTTTAATTTTTCAGGAAACACACTAACTGTTGCATACTCTTATGTTTCTGTTGCTGACACTGCCCGGGCCTGGCTTGATTATTTTGAAATGATCCTGAAAACAAAACCCGTTTTTGCGGGAAACCAAATGCCTTTCCGCTCGGTTCAAAACATCGGCGAAGGCAATGTTTCTCTTTATGTATTGAGCAGTGCCCAGGCCGGTGAGATAGTAATCTGGAATGTTACCGATCCGGTAAATGTGAGCCATTTGGAATTAAATACCGAAACCGATTCTGTCTGGTTTAAGATAAAAAACGACAGCCTGTTGGAATTTTATGCTTTCAACGGCAACACTTTTGAGTCGCCTGAGTTTGTCGGACAGGTCGAAAACCAAAACCTGCATGCCTTTGAGTCGCCGGATTTATTGATTGTCAGCCATCCCGATTTCCTGTCACAAGCCCATCAACTGGCTTTGTTTCATCAAGAAGAAGATGGGATGAGCGTGGGGACTTTTACCCCCGCTCAGATTTATAATGAGTTTTCGAGCGGTGTGCAGGATGTAACAGCCATCCGGAATTTTGTGCGCTACTTATGGGAGCAGTCAGACGAAGAAAAACCAAAATATGTTTTGTTGTTTGGCGATGCTTCCTACGATTACCTGAACAGGGTGGAAAACAACAGCAATTTTGTCCCGACTTTTGAAACACAGGCATCTTCAAACAGTATATTTTCTTATGCAGCAGATGATTTTTTTGGCCTGAAGAATATGACGGGAAATGGGAATGTGAAAAGCCGGCTTGCTGTGGGACGGATACCGGTTTCTACCGTTGAAGATGCAAACAACATCCTGAATAAAATTCAAACCTACAATTCAAATAACGCATTGGGCCCGTGGCTGAATGACATGATGTTTATTGGGGATGATGGGGATGGTAACCTGCATTTAAAAGATGTCGAATCCTTATCGAAAGTTGTTGATACAGCCAGCCCTGTAATGAATATCAGCAAGTGTTACCTCGATTTTTTTGAACTTATGCAAACAGAGGATGGCCCAAGATATCCGGAAGCAAATTCCACCATCACCAACAAAATGAGTGACGGGGTGTTTTATGTGAGTTATGCCGGTCATGGCGGGAAGGAACAATTGGCCCATGAACGTATTTTGTCGGTTGATGATTTGAGCAATTGGACAAACAAAGAAAAACTACCGCTATGGGTAATTGGATCAGGCGATGTTGCCTATTATGATGATCCGGGATACACTTCACTCGGAGAGTCTGTTTTTCTAAAAGATGAAGCCGGGGCGATTGCAGTGCTAGGTTCGGCCAGGGCAACATATGCGTCTGCTAATCTGGCATATACTCTTGCGGTTATCAAAAAGTTGACAGACCAATCACTACAAAATGAATTGCGTTTCGGCGACTTGATGATGGGTTCAACGGGAGGCACAAGCGATTCGAAATGGACACTACTCGGCGACCCTGCTTTGAAAATACATTTTCCCAAGTACAATGTAAACACCACTTCCTTAAACGGTATTGCTATCGCAGAGTTTTCTGATACCATTCCACCGGGAAGTTACCTTGCCTTTCAGGGTGAGATTTTAAGTAAGGATGAAGGTATTCTTCAGGCGGGTTTTAACGGAACGGTTTATTTGAAGGTATTTGCGCCTTTCTATATCAGAACCACCCGGGCCAACCAGGAAGGGTCGTTTGTTCAGGATATTGAAGTTCAGGACAGCATTTTAACAGAAGGTACAGCTACAATTGAAAATGGCGTATTTGAAATTACGGTTAAACTCCCGACCAATTATTTCGAAGGTTTCGGTAATTTAAAACTATCCTGGTATGCCGAAAACGGCGAAACCGATGCCAATGGTTATTACAACCAACTATGGTTTGGTGGCGAACCGGATGCCATTGCTGAGGGCGATGAGTTCCTTGACCAGATAAAAGTTTACCCCACTGTTTTTTCAAATCAACTGAATATTGAGTTGCCTGAAAACACAAACAAAAAGGTTGTTTACCGTATTTACAATACGGTAGGCGTCGAAGTGTTTTCAGCAAACTCAACAGCAGGTCGCGGAACAGAAAGCATCCGTATTCCCGGTTTGGCCAAAGGCATGTACATTTTAAATATTGATGTGGCCGACAATTCACGGAACTTCAAAGTGTTCCGGTACTAAACTAAACCATTTTTAACCTTACATTCTTCCCGCAGATTTCGCTGATAGCCGCAGATTTATTTCTGCGAAAATTTGCGGAATCTGCGGGAACCCCCGGTTTTTTAGACAGGCACTAAAAAGTAGCAATGCAATAATCAACTAAGTATTTTACTTTTGACAGGAATTATGAAGGCAGCAACTGTAAAAGAACTCAAACAGGAATTAAACAAGCGTTCGCAAAAAGAATTGCTGGAACTCTGCCTGCGCTTGTCCAGGTTTAAAAAGGAAAACAAAGAACTGCTGACCTACCTTTTGTTTGAGGCATCTGACGAGGCTGCTTTTGTTGCAGGGGTAAAAAGAGAAATTGAACAAGAGTTTGAAGGAATCAATAAAACGACTTATTATTTCATCAAAAAGAGCGTTCGCAAAATATTACGGAATACAAAAAAGCACATCCGTTATTCGAAAAAGAAAGAAACAGAAGTGGAGTTGCTGATTTATTTTTGCTCGGAGCTTATCAAAATGAAACCCTCCCTTAAAAACAATACGGTGCTCAACAACCTGTACAAACGACAAATAGCATCCATCAAAAATGCAATAGCTGCTTTACACGAAGATTTGCAGTACGATTATGAGGTTGAATTAAATACTTTAGAAGAAACTGAACGGTGATTAAAAATATACCTCCGTCTTCACCCCGGCTGCTTCCACTTTCTTAGCAATTTCCTTCAGTTCGTTTTCAGGGATTTTCTCCAGGCCTTTGGCCGGTGTGCCCCGGTCGATGGGGTAAAGCATGACGTATTTGGCTGGCTACCTGACAATCAGCTTTTTCGTTTCCACTTGAGTCCCTTTTTGCAGGCTCACGATGTAAAGTCCTTTTCCGGAATTGTTCAAATCAACCACAGTATTCCCGAAGTGCAGCCCGGAATAAACAATTTGACCTCTCATGTTGACTACTTTCAATTCAGCATTTTTCCAGCTTTCGCCTGAAGTGATAATTATTTTTGCTCCCTGACCGAAAATGGAAACGTTTTCTTTGGTAGCTTCATCTCCCAGCCCGACAGTGCCCCAGTTATCCACCATCATATCATCCAAAAAAATACCGTAACCTGCCAGGCTCTCCACATGCCAGCCAAAGAATACGAGACCATCTTCAGCAGGAATATAAAGTCCATTGCCCTTGCGCCAATCGGGGTCGGCGAAATCCACATCTTCAAAAATCAGGTTGGTGAGGTCTTCCACATTCGGGCTGCTTCCCCAGTACAGTTTCAGGGTTTCGTTGTTGTTGCCCAAAAAGCTTTTGTAATAATAACTCACATTGTATTCGTCCCCGGCTTCCACACTGAAAGGGGGCGAAACCAGCCAGCTGTCGTACTCGGTTTCGATAACGCCGCCGGGGTTCCAGCACATCATTGACCGGTTGTTGGAATGCCCGATAAGCTTGGTGCTTTCCCAACGGGTATCAGGCGAATCGCTACTTTGCCAGTATTGCGGAATTTCAGGAACTACCACTTCCGACACATCCATCAAATAAGGGTATTGACTGATGGCCTCCATTGTAGTGAAAGACCAGATTGTACCGCAAGAATCAGCCGGTCCCTGGTTGTTGCGCGGTACTACCTGAAGATAGTAGGTTGTTGCCGCATCCATTACGTAAGAAAAACCGCTGGTTGGGAAGTTTTCCCCGTTGTAAACATCAGTGGGTGTTTCAATGCCACCGCCATCGGTACCAAAATACACATCGTAAGAGCTGGCAAATTCGGCCGCTTCCCACGACAACCATTCGTTGAGCAAAATATCTGTTGTGCCATCCTGAGGGGTGAGTAAACCGGAAGTGCATTCGGGGACAATATCATATTCGTCGATGCCGGTAATAATCAGTGAGAAAGCCTGTTCATCGCCCTGCAAGGCACCATCGTGTGTAACTTTTATGGTGTAGGTCCCGCCTGCTGCCTGTGGCACGAAAACCATTTCCACGTTATCAACGTAGTTTTTGGTATTGTTTGTGGCAGCCGCCGAAGGGTTGTCGTAATCCAGTTTGTACGGATAGTAAACAGTAAATGAAGCATCTTCGACAGAAAGATCCAGGTCGTTGACCAGCATCGGATCACGGGGGTTTAGCTGTGCCGCTACCGGTGTGCCGGCAGGGTCTGTCCAGCAAATTGTTACGCGCAGGTCAACACCTTCGGGCACATTGATGTCGCGCATATAAATGTCCCCGCCTTCAAGTACCCGTTCATCGATTACGACCTGGTGGGTATTTTCTTTAATGCGCAGTGCAGACCGTTTGGCATTCATCAGGCCCCAGCCGAAAACATAATCGGGTCCGGGATGGTTGCCGGCCTCATCGGCAGTGTGGAGCACAAGCCCTTTTAAAGTAGCCGCCCTCATAGGTGTGCCGGCATTGGTGTCCTGGTAATACTTCTGCAACAAAGCCATTGAACCTGCCACATTGGGCGACGACATCGAGGTTCCGTTCAAAGAAGCATAAGAAGTATTGCTGCCGTCCATAGTTGAGTAAACATTCACCCCTTTTCCAACGACATCCGGCTTGATACGCCCGTCGTCGGCTGGCCCCCAGCCACTGAACCCACTCATCACAACGCTTTCAGGTCCGGTGTATTCCGAAACTTCAAGAACAGCGCCCACGGTCATAATATTTTTACAAACACCCCGCAAGCCAATGCAGTCGTAACCATCATCACCACCGTCTTTTTCGGGGTTGCCATCCTGCCCGGCATTACTTGGGCCATCGCCGCGGTCGTTGCCGGCAGATTTGACGATGAGGTAGTTTGGTGCATTGAAGGCTATCTGGTCCCACTGGCGTGAATTTCCATCATAAAAACCAAATTTGTAATCTTCGACAGGCGAAACACCCGGACTGCCGTTCCACTGCCAACTACCGTTGCTGTAGTTCCAGCCACGCCGGTAGCCGTACGAGTGGTTAGATATTTCGAGACCGTTGGCACCAGCCGTTGCCATCTCCGATTCATCATTCGTCCATTGCCAGTACTGCAGTTCGGCGCCGTAAGACATGCCTTTGGCGCCGGCCACTACCCCTGCGGCAATTAAAGTGCCGGCTACATGTGTGGAGTGGTAATGCGTGGCGTAGCTGCCATCTTTTGGAATGGCCCGCGACACACCCTGGTCCATAAACTCCTGGTGTGATTTGCGTACATGGCCGGCATCCCACGAGCCCAGCTGGCTGTACCCTTCACCGCTGATGTCCAGCCCGCTACTCCCGCCTTCCCACAATTCGGCAGCACGGGTGGTGTGGGCAGCTCCCAGGTTATCAGTGATGTAATACACCGGCCGGCCATCAATTACATTAACCATTTCCATAACGCGGCCATCTTCCAGTTCCTGCCGGACGGGTACATTATTTGCTTCCGTATAGTCCAGGACTTTTTGCTGATTGAGTTGCCACTCATGCGCAAACGCTTCAGCCAATTGGTTTAGTGCTTCGACATTGGTTAGCGTCTGGGCATAAGCATGGGAAAAAACAACCGGAAAGGCGAAAAGCAAGATACAAGTAAAATATTTCTTCATGTGTTTATGTTTTTGGAATAATCGTTCTCGTGTTTAAACCGACGGCTTAAGCCGCCGGTTAAATGGATGTTTCATCTTTTTTGAAGGTGCATTTTCAACAGAACAACAAGCTTTTCCAACGTTCGAAATTTTGGAAACCTTACATTATAATTCGAAAAAGTACCCGGAATCCTCGCCAGCTATTTCCCCCCGCGCCGGTTAGCTCTACAAAAATAGTTTTAAAATCGGGGTTTCTCCACTTTTAACCTGAATTTAACAAACTTCGCACGATACTTTTCGAACCGGTTTCCTGTTTTGCAGCATTTTCTTTGCGCTTATCTTTTTCCACCTGCTCATTTTCTATCTTTGCAGCCTTGCTGAAAAACTAAAAAAATGAAAGAATCCATTGCTATTTTGTGTGGGGGCGGGCCCGCCCCGGGAATCAATGCTGTAATTAGTTCGGTTTCACTGGTTTTCCTGAAATCAGGTTATAGGGTATTGGGAATTCACGAAGGCTACAAAGGCCTCTTTGCAGAAAACCCAACGGTACAGGAAATCGATTTCAAATTTGCCGACGACATCCACAAGCAGGGTGGTTCGGCATTGCAGATGAGTCGCCACAAACCCAAAGACGGGGAATTTACGACCCGTTTCTTTACTGATAACAATATCCAGCTGCTGGTAACCATCGGTGGTGACGACACGGCTTCGACGGCCAACCGGATTTCAAAATACCTGAAGGAGCGCAATGTGAGTATTCAAAACATCCACGTTCCAAAAACCATCGACAACGATTTGCCCCTGCCGGAAGGTATCCCTACTTTTGGTTACCAGTCGGCCAAGCAGGAAGGGGTGCGCATTGCCCAGACCATTTATGAAGATGCGCGTACCAGCGGCAACTGGTTCGTCCTGTCGGCCATGGGCCGCGAAGCCGGACACCTGGCTTTCGGTATTGGCGCCGCCAGCCATTTCCCCATGATTGTGATTCCCGAAATGTTCAACAAGGTGGACCTTACTTTCGAGCGGATAATTAAACTAATCATTTCAGCCGTTGTCAAACGAAAAATCGAAGGCATCGGCTACGGTGTGGCCATCGTGAGCGAAGGGGTGTTCCATTTTATGGATGACGAAGAAATAAGCCATTCGGGCATCAATTTTACTTACGACGACCACGGCCACCCCGAGCTGGGGAATGTGAGCAAAGCCCATATTTTTAATATTTTACTCCAGCAAAAGCTGAAAGACCTGGGCTTAAAAGTTAAGAGCCGGCCGGTGGAACTGGGTTACGAACTGCGCTGTGTACAACCCACCGCTTACGACCAGATGTATTGCGGGATGCTGGGCTACGGTGTGAAAAAACTGTTTGACGAAGGCCGGACAGGTTGCATGGTAACGGCCAACCCGATGGGGGATATTTCGCCACTTTACTTAGAAGATGTTGAAGGTGCTGACGGTAAAATCAAGCCACGCCTGGTGGACATCAGCGGCAGCAAGGCAAAGCTCGTTTTTGAACACGGTCTGCAATTCATTGAACCGGGCGATTACGAGGAAGCCAAAACTTATCTGAGCAATCCGCAGGATTACGATTTCCGGGAAATTTTGGGTTGGTAGTGATTTAGTTGACTGTCTTCTGTCAGCAGGTAATTCCCATCCTGGTTTGCATTAATTACCATGATTACAAGCCGTCCGATGGCACTTGAAAAATTATCAGGGCCTTCCCACAAATAATTGACTTCCCCGCTACCATCAATTACAAGTGGCGAAAGGTAGGTTCAAGTCGCAAATGCAAAAATTACGATACTAAATTATAAAAGGTATCCCCGGGTTTATCAAGACCGGGAGTTTCCCTTGGTTTTCTATTTGTTTTGTACTAAACATCAGTTATATACTCATTAGAGTAATCAGAGAACACAAACTTTTCGCTTATTTCCTGCCAGAATTAGAATCATCATAAACCTCCGGCTTAGGGCATACTTTGAATAAACTGTTCGAGTTCTGCTTTGTCGGCAAGGCCGGGATGATAGCAGAGTGCCTGACGGGCGTATTCCTTTGCTTTGTCCGTTTGTTCCAATTTGAGGTAAAACTCAATGGCAGCATAACAATAATCAAGGTTTCCCGGTTCCAGTTCAAGGCATTGTTGCAGGCTGGTTTCTGCTTTGTCCACCTGGTCTTTGTATAGCTGCAATTGGTAGAGGTTAAAAAATATCCGCGGGCGGGCAGGCATCCGTTCCGCAGCTTGTTCGAGGAAAACAATGGCCTCGTCATATTTCTGCATCTCGCCAAGCAAAAGCCCCAGCGAATAGTAGGCTTCGTCAAAAGCGGGATGTTTTTCAACCAAGTGTTTGAGCAGGATTTCGGCTTTCCCATTTTGGTTCATCCTGTTGTACAGCATGGCAAGGTTGATAATGGCCGGAAAAAACTGCTCATCAATACGGATGGCTTCGAGGTAGTTGGCTTCGGCTTTTTCAAACTGCCCCAGATTGGTATAAAGATTTCCGAGGTTGTGGCGGCTTGCGGTAAAATCTGCACTGTATTCCATGGTCTCTATGTATTCGGAAAGGGCGGCATGAAAGGCACGTTTTTGCATGGTGTCGAACTCGTTTAACGGAACTGCCGACAATTGGGCAACTGTCTCTATCCGCACCATTTTTGTCGGATCGTTGAGTAAAGGGACCAAAGATTGAATCAGGTCGGCAAGGTCTTTGGGACGCAAGCCCCTGACAGCTTCACGTCTGACAACTGCTTCCGGGTCTTTGAGCATTTCCCTTGTCGTTTCCTGCGCCCGCCCTTGAGGAAGCAGGGAAAGATAGCTGGTTGCTGCTGCTTTAATCAGTGGGGTACTGAGTTTACTTTCCACAATCTCGAACAAACCGGAAACAGCGGCAGTATCCTCTCTTTCTGCCAAAAACATGGCCTTCCCGAAATGGGGGCGATGGTGGGCGCCTTCATACCATTTTCCAGTGAAAGAGGCTGCCCAGCGGTTGCTTTTGTCAGTATGACACTGGTTACAGGCATTGGGCGTACCCAGTTCGTCACTCAGGTCGGGACGGGGGATGCGCATGCTGTGGTCGCGCCGGTAGTCCACCCCCATAAAATAAGCCCCCGGCATGTGGCAGTTGACGCATTGTGCGCCTTCGCCCACTTCAACAGTTTTATTTCCGCCCTCCAAAATCAACG
This sequence comes from Bacteroidales bacterium, assembly GCA_021647205.1. Classification (GTDB taxonomy): domain Bacteria; phylum Bacteroidota; class Bacteroidia; order Bacteroidales; family F082; genus B6-G9. The sequence goes on from JAKIVD010000021.1 coordinate 56,718, forward strand.
GTGCACCCTGCTCGTTAAAATCCTTGTGAAAATGATGATCGTAAGTATTGTATTTCACTGCTTTGTGGCATTGCATGCAGAGGTCGTTACCCTGTTTTTTCAGTTTCAGGCTGTGCACATCGTGGCAGTTACTGCATCGTACTTTGTTTTGGTGCATCTTACTTTGGGTGAAGGAGGCGTAAACGTAATCTTCCTCCAGGATTTGCCCATCGGGATAATAATACGGTTCAATGGGAAGCTGTGGGCTGAGAATATCGTAAACATTGTCGCGGGGATGGACAAAATCGCCAAAAGAGGAACGCCGGGCATGGCAGTAAGCACACTGGTCAACAAACTGCCGCGAAGAAATATTGCTTGTTTGCACCACCAGACCAAGGTTGTTGGCGGACAGGCGCATCTTTTCAGGCAATGTTGCCCATTGATTGTGCGCTGAACCGGGACCGTGGCAGGCCTCGCAGCCCACATCAATCTCAGACCAGGTAGTTTGGTAAACATGGGTTTGCGGGTCGAAGTTTTTTTGGAGATTGGTAGAGTGGCATTCGGCACACATCCCATTCCAATTCTGCCCGTTGTTGGTCCAGTACAACCAGTCATCGGGCTGAAACGCTTCCCCGCCATAAACCGAATCGGCGAGGTGGTACCAGCGCTTTCTTTCGGTGTCCCAGGCAATCTGAAGGCATTGGAGCCTGCCTTTTTCGAAAGGGATGAGGTATTGCTGCAACGGCCTGACGCCAAAAGTATAGGCAATTTGAAAATCACCGGCTTTGCCACCAGTCCCCTGTGTATGAACAAAATACTTTCCCTCCCTGGTATAAAATCTATTGACAAATCCGTTCCATTCAAATTCAGCATTGTCAAAATCGCCCAAAACCGTTGAGGCGATGGCCGTGTCCATGGCGTTGTCGTGATCGGAACCTTTCCAGAGGCGGTACTCGTTCTCGTGGCATTCGATGCAGGTGTGGCTGCCGGCGAAGGTGGCTTGTTGTTGAGAAAACTCGGATACGCAACTACCGAGAAAAGCAGAAAAAAGAAACAGAAGAAGGAAGTTTCTCAATTGTTCTCTCATTTTACAACCCCAGCCCCATACTCACCAATTCGGCAATGTCGTAGTTTTTGACTTCCTCTTCTTTGTTGGTGTATTTAATGCCGTCGGTCATCATCACCATGCAGAAGGGGCAGGCCGTGGCGATGATATCACAACCGGTTTTCAGGGCTTCTTCGGTGCGCTCGATGAAAACTTCCTTGTCGCCTTTTTCGGCCTCTTTGAACATTTGTCCGCCACCGGCGCCACAGCAAAGGGCGAAACTTTTGTTGCGCTCCATTTCAATTTTAACAGACGGGATGACATCGAGTACAGAGCGCGGGGCATCGTATTCGCCATTGGCACGGCCAAGGTAACAGGGGTCGTGGAAAGTGATTTTCTTGCCTGATAAAGTATCGCTGACCGGCTTGATTTTTCCGGCATCAATCATCAGTTTCAGGAATTGGGAATGGTGTACCACTTCGTAATTGCCGTCAAAATCAGGATATTCATTTTTCAGGGTATTGAAATCGTGGGGGTCGCAGGTGATGATTTTCTTCACTTCGTAGCCATTCAGTATTTCAATATTCATCATGGCCTGCATCTGGAAGAGCATTTCGTTTCCGGCACGGCGGGCCACATCCCCACTGTCGGTTTCTTCGGTCCCGAGGACAGCGTAATCTATTTTAAGGTGGTTCAGGGTTTTCACAAACTCCCGGGTCACTTTTTTGTAGCGATCATCGAATGCACCGGCAGAACTTACCCAGAAAAGAAATTCGGGTTTTTCGCCTTTGGCCAGTTTCTCCGCCATCAACGGCACTTCCAGACCTTCGGCCCACAACATCCGGTCTTCCGGCGAAAACTGCCAGGGTGCACCATTGTTTTCGATATTGGAAAAGACGGTGTTCAATCCACTCGGTGCTTTGGATTCTTCCATGACGAGGTAGCGGCGCATATCCAGAATCAAGGAGGGTTGGTTGATGTTCACCGGGCATTCCATCGCACAGGCGTTGCACAGGGTGCAGGCCCATAATTCTTCTTCGGTAATCCAGGTTTGCAGCAGTGATTTGCCATCGTCAAAAGCAGCTCCTTCTTTCAGCATCCCGGGCCCTTTTTCTTTCATGCGGGCACGGGTGTCCATCATTATTTTCCGGGGGGAAAGTAGTTTGCCGGTAATGTTTGCCGGGCAAACGGAGGTGCAACGCCCACATTCTGTGCAGGACAGCGAGTTCATATAATTGGTCCAGAAAATATCGTTGACGTCTTTCACACCAAAGCGTTCGGGCTCGCCTTCGTCTTCGGGCGGGTCGGCAAAAGCAGCATCAGGGTCCATCATCAGTTTGACCTCTTTGGTAATATTCTCCATATTTTCAACATATCCCAAAGGTTCCAACCGGCTGACAAAAACATTCGGTACAGACATAAAAACATGAAAATGTTTGGAGTAGGGAAGGATGTTGGCAAAGATGAAAATCAGTAAAATATGAGTCCACCAATTGACCTGGAAAAGCAACCAGGCACTTTCGGCCGTCATGCCTTCAAAATAAGCGGCAAGCCAATGACTAACCGGATATGCACCAACAATGTGTTCGCCAACAGCTTCACTCCAAAGCAAATAACCCGTATTCATTCCCAGCAACGAAAGCATCAAAACAAGAATAATAGTCAGGGCCAGGTTGGCATCTGCCTTGGAAACGGGCTTCATCTCGGGACCGTAAAAACGTTTGATGTGCATGAACAAGCGGCGGAACAAAAAAGCAAGGATGGCAAAGACAATAATCAATCCGAAAACATCGCCACTGGCCATCAGGAAATCGTAAACCGACCCCATGAAGGCAAAGATTTTTTCGGTACCAAAAAGTCCATCAATGGTCATTTCGATACTGCCAAACAGGATGACGATAAACCCCCACCAGACCAGCGCGTGCATCAACCCGACAACTGGGCGGCGCAAGATTTTCTCCTGCAAAAAGGCCACCTTGATGGTCACCATGATCCGTTTTCCAAAATCATGCAGCGGTTTCTTTTTGGTGAATTTGAAATAGGCAAAAACCCGTTTCATGGTCCAGGCAAAAACGCCTATTGTAATCAACAACGAGATGGCAAAAAGGATTTGTTTTATCATGGCGATTTGGTTTCAACTTACAAGATTAGCAATATTCACATTTAGAATGAAAATAAATTCCAAGATTATCCATGGTTTTAATCATCATCATCAGTTTCAATTAGTCCCGATTCTTCGGTGTAACCGTAAAGCCGGTCTAATTTCACCTGGTATTTTTCTTTCAAAAAGCGACGTTTTACTTTCAGTGTGGGCGACAATTCCCCGGTTTCGGGTGTCCATTCCTGACAAACCAGTTCAAATTTCTTGATTTGTTCGTGCCTTCCCAGATGCTTGTTAATCATATCAACTTCTTCCTGGTAACGTTTCAGTACAGCGGGTTTCTGAATCAAATCCCGGTTGTCCTGAAAGGTAATTTTGTGAATGGCGCACCACGAATGCAAATAATGAAAAGCCGGGCAAATAATGGCTGCTGCATATTTTTCCTTTTCACCCACCACCATGATTTGCTCGATGAAAGAGGACTCTTTGAATTTGTTTTCGACAACCTGCGGGGCCACATATTTCCCGGTTGACAGTTTGAAAATCTCTTTTTTCCGGTCGGTAATTTTCAGGATATTGTGTTCGTGCAGTTCACCAATGTCACCGGTGTGGAACCAACCGTCTTTGTCAATTACCTCTTCCGTTTTATCCGGGTCTTTGTAGTACCCCATCATCAGGCTGGGTCCTTTCATCAGTATTTCGCCATCTTCAGCAATTTTTACTTCCACATTTTTCAGCACCGGCCCCACCGTGCCGAATTTCATATTGGGGTAATCTTTGTGGTTGACGGCAATTACGGGGGATGTTTCCGTCAGTCCGTAGCCTTCCTGTATGGTAATGCCGGCCGCATTGAAAACGCGTGCAAGCCGTTCCTGCAAAGCAGCACCACCCGAGACGATGACTTCAATATTTCCGCCCAGGGCTTCGCGCCATTTGCTGAAAATCAGTTTGTCGGCAATGGCCCTTTGGGTTTCGTACCACCAGCCGTTGGCTTTGTTGAGTTCGTATTTTAAGCCTAAATCAACCGCCCAGAAAAACAGGCTTTTTTTGATGCCGGTCAGTTCTTTTCCTTTCAGGATGAGTTTATCATATAATTTTTCAATCACCCTGGGGACGGCGGCAAAGCCTTCCGGGTTTACTTCCCGAAGGTTGTCGCCAATGGTTTCGATGCTTTCGGCATAATAAACCGCGCACCCGCGCCGCTGTACAAGGTAATTGACCATCCGTTCAAAAACATGGCAGAGGGGCAAAAAGCTCAGGAATTTGCCTTCGGCAGGAACCGGTAAAATTTCGTAGGAACCATCTACGTTGGAAACAAAATTGCGGTGACTCAGCATCACACCCTTGGGTACACCTGTTGTTCCTGAAGTGTAAATGATTGACATGAGGTCGTCAGGCCTGATGCCATTTTTGACGGCCGGTAATTCGTTGTTGTGCTTTGCGCGATTCTTTTTCCCTGCTTCGATGATTTCGCTCCAGTTACGCAGTCCGTCAACAGGGTCAACGCTGTAGATTATTTTCCCGCGGCCTGTTTTTTCTGCCGCCTGTTTTATTTTTTGAAAGAATTCATTGGAAGAAACGATAATCATTTTGGCATCGGAATGGTTCAGGATGTGTTCGTATTCCACTTCTCCGAGATTGGCATAAACCGGAACGTGCACTACCCCAATCTGCGCCATGCCCACGTCAATAAAATTCCATTCGGGGCGGTTGTTGATGATGGTGACGATTTTGTCTCCTTTTTTGAAACCACTTGCCAACAGTCCGTAACTGAAATTGTCAGCAAATTCCTTGTATTGAAGGGTGGAGAATTTTTCCCATTTGCCATTTCGTTTAACGGCAAGTGCATCTTCCCGCTGGAGTTTTTCAACAAGCTGGTCAACAATGTCGAAGGTTCTTTCAATTTTCATGGTTACTGTTTTTTCTGCCCGCCGAAGCCTTGGCGTAGGCGGGTTGTTATCTAACTGATTAATGTGGGCAAATTATCTTTTTGGTTTAAACGTCCAGGTGAAAGCGAATTTAGCCACCACATCTCCTGATTTATCCTTGCCCTCTGTATGAACAACCACTGTTTCCCCTTCACCGGTTTGGATGCTTTTATTGATGGCATTTATAATTTTATCACCCTCTGCGCAACTGAATATGACTTTCGTTCTTGCCTTCTTGATGAAATCGGCATGCATATCCAGTACCAGCATCGAAACCGGGACTTTGGTGTCGTGCAGGGCGGCCAGCGAGAGTATGCCCGATGACAGTTCGGCGGCCATGGCCAACACCGCAAAGTACATCGATTTAAACGGGTTTTTATTTAAGTACTTAAAAGGTACCGAAACCACAGCTTTTCCTTTGTCGAGTTGGGTTATTTTTAGTCCGGCCAGCAGGCCCATGGGCAGGTTGGCCAGCATGAACAGCTTCATCTGCAAGGGTTTGGTGGCGAGTGTTCGTATTTTGTTTTTTTCCGGCATTTTTTTAAGATTGTGTCGTCATTGCGAGCACCGCGCGCGGGCTTGTTTGATAGCGCGACGCAATCTCAGTGCTGTTAAACTAATCCGAGATCGCTTCACGCCCTCACTCATGCCTCCCCGCTGGGTTCGCGATGACGCCCTCCAAGCTACAAATCGTACTTATTATCCTCAATCAGTTTTGCGGCAATTCTTCTGCGGGCGGCAACCACATTCACGGCAGCTACTTTGGTAAAGCGTTTCATGCCCATCGTCATGCCCATCAGTTCGTCGCCTTCGGCAAAGGAATTGATGGCATCAAGCCCAAATTTATGAATTTTCGGAGCCGTATCGTAAAAGAAAATATCCAGTATGTCTTTGTAGAGTGACAGTTTTTCTTCATCGTACATGCCACTTAATTTCTCCACCCTGAGCATCATCGATTCAGCAGCATAAGTGTAAATGAGCATGTCGGACAGGTTCATAATGATTTCCTGCTCGTCAGCAAATTTGTCCATAAACTTCTGCAAAGCAGCTCCAGCGGTCATTAAAATCGCTTTCTTGAAATTGACAATCACTTTCTTCTTGGTTTCGAAATAACCAAGGCTGGGTGCGCCAAAATCAGGGATTCCCATCAGTTCTTTAGCAACAGCTTTTGCAGGGGTCATCAGGTCGATTTCGCCTTTGAACCCTCTTTTCAGCAATTCGCCAACAACCACCATGCGGTTGATTTCGTTGGTTCCTTCAAAAATACGGTTGATGCGCGAGTCGCGGTAAGCCCTTTCAACAGGCGTTTCAGCTGAATAGCCCATGCCGCCATAAATCTGAACACCTTCATCAACAACATAATCCAATACTTCCGAACCAAAAACCTTGGCAATGGATGCTTCGATGGCATATTCGTAAATCCCTTTGAGGTTGGCTTTGCCTTTGTCCATTCCGCCTGCTACATAGGAAGCAATGGCATCGTCGATGTTTTGGCTGGCGCGATAGGTCAGCGATTCGGAGGCAAAAGTACGAATGGCCATTTCCGAGAATTTGTGCTGGATGGCACCAAAACTTGAAATCAATGTGCCAAACTGTTTGCGCTCGTTGGCATAGTTTAATGCAACATCAATGGTGGCTTTGGCAGCGCCGGTGGTGGCTCCCGAAAGTTTGATGCGTCCCAGGTTAAGGATGTTGAGGGCAATCTTAAATCCATCGTTTTGCTTACCGAGTAAATTCTCGACCGGTACCTTCACATCGTCCAGATAAAGTTGGATGGTGGTTGAACCTTTGATGCCCATTTTCTCTTCGTCGGCACCCAGTTTTACACCGTCCCATGTTTTTTCAACAATGAAAGTACTCAGGTTTTTGTCTCCTTTCACTTTGGCAAAAACAATGAAAATATCGGCCACACCACCGTTGGTAATCCAAATTTTTACACCATTGAGGTTGTAGTATTTTCCGTCCTCACTTAACACGGCTTCGGCTTTGCCCGAATTGGGGTCTGATCCGGCTTCGGCTTCTGTGAGGCAGTACGCACCAATGTATTCGCCCGAGGCGAGTTTGGGGATGTACTTTTTCTTTTGCTCTTCGTTTCCGTAATACAAAATCGGCAGGGTGCCGATACCCACGTGGGCCGAATAGGCAACGGCAAAACTGTAACTTTTGCCCATCTCCTCGGTGGTGAGCATGGAGGTGACGAAGTTTTGTCCGAAACCTTCGTATTCTTCCGGGATGGAAATGCCAAGCAAACCGAGTTCACCGGCTTCTTTCAGTAATTTGGACAGCAGTTCGCGATCGTGCTTTTCCAACTGGTCCATTTGCGGATTGACCACATTGTCTGTAAACTCTTTACAGCTTTGGGCCATCATTCTTTGTTCTTCATTGAATTCTTCAGGAATGAAGATGTCCTGTGCAGCCGTTTCCCTGATGAGGAATTCGCCGCCTTTGATTGTTTTTGTATCTGTCATTTTTTTATTTTTTTGAGGTTATACCCTGCCCTGAAGGGCAGGGAAACTGATGGAATCTATGTGTGCTTACAACATTTCGAATATTCCGGCAGCACCCTGTCCGGTACCGATGCACATGGTGACCATGCCGTATTTGTTGTTGCGTCTTTTCATTTCGTGGAGTAACTGTACAGTCAGTTTCGACCCGGTGGCACCCAAAGGGTGGCCAAGGGCGATGGCACCGCCGTTTACATTTACAATATCGGGATTCAGGCCCAGCTCGTTAATGACGGCGATGGACTGGGAAGCAAAGGCTTCGTTCAGTTCGATCAATTCGATGTCATCGAGTTTCATCCCCGCATGTTTCAGTACTTTCGGAATGGCTTCCACCGGACCGATTCCCATCTTATAAGGTTCAACCCCGGCTACCTGATAATCGACCAAACGGGCAATGGGTGTTAAATTGAACTCCTTCAGCGCCTTCTCGGAAACAACCAAAACAAAGCCGGCCCCGTCCGACATCTGGGAAGAATTGCCCGCAGTCGAGAACCCGTCTTGTGCAAAAGCCGGGCGTAACCTAGCCAAAGCTTCAACCGTGGTTCCACGGCGTGGCCCTTCATCGGTATCGAAAATAGTTTCACGGGTTTCCATCTTACCGTTCTTATAATAATTTTCTTTGATGGTGAAGGGGACAATTTCATCTTTAAATTTTCCCGCATCAATAGCTGCCAGGGCTTTGTTTACTGAATTTACAGCAAATTTGTCCTGCTGCTCCCTCGAAACTTTGTACTCTTTGGCAACCATCTCCGAAGTCAGTCCCATATTCAAAAACCACCTGGGATGGTTTTTTGCCGCATCGGGATTGGGTACCATCCGCCAGCCACCCATGTTGATCATCGACATGGTTTCGGCACCACCGGCAATAATTACATCGGCAAGTCCTGCTGTAATTTTGGCTGAAGCAATGGCAATGGTTTCAATCCCGGAAGCGCAATAACGGTTCACGGTTGATCCGGGCACCTCAACGGTATCCAGTGCCATGAGTGAAAGCAGCCGTCCCATATTGAAACCGGTTTCGGCTTCGGGAAAGGCGTTGCCCACCACCACATCATCAATTTTCGTTTTTTCTATTTGTGGAAAATCATTCATCAAATGTCTGATTACGGCCACAGCAATATCATCCGGACGGGTAAAGCGAAAACTTCCCCGGGGGGCTTTTCCAATTGCTGAGCGATATCCACCAACTATATATGCATTCATGTTTTCTGTCTTTTTAATTTCTTAAAATTTTTCCTTTTGTAATGATGCTCTGAATCCTTTCGAGGGTTTTGCGCTGGGTGCACAATTCCATAAAGGTTTTCCTTTCGAGGTCCAGCAGGTATTGTTCCGAAACTTCCGTCAGGGCTTGTGAAATTTCTCCTCCGGCCAAAACAACACCCAGTTTTTCAGCAATCAGTTTATCGTGTTCCGACATATAATTTCCGACTGTAAAACCATCGGCACCCACGTAAACCGCTCCGAGTGCTTCTTTGCCAAGCACTTTGATGTCGTTGCGTGGTGCAGGCTGGGTATATCCTTTTTCAACCATGTTCAAAGCCGCTTTTTTGGCATAGGCCAGATGGTGTGCACGGCTCACGATGACTTCGTCAATACCTGTTCGCAGGTATCCCAAATCAAATGCTTCATAAGCCGACATCGACACTTTGGCCTGTCCGATACTGAGGTAACGGTTCAGGAAAGCATTGGTGCGGATGTCCCCTTCTTTTAATTCATCCGACAGGCGGACGGCAAATTCTTTGGTGCCACCGCCACCGGGGATGAGTCCGACACCAAATTCAACAAGTCCCATATAGGTTTCGGCATGGGCGATTACTTTGTCGCTGTGCAGGCAGAGCTCGCAGCCGCCACCCAGGGCCATCCCGTGCGGGGCGGCAATCACCGGAATGGAGGAATAGCGCATGCGCATCATGGTTTTCTGGAACCACTGCACGGCCATATCCAACTCTTCCCATTCCTGCTCGATGGCCAGCATATAAATCATGCCCACATTGGCACCTGCCGAAAAATGTTCCCCTTCGTTGGAAACCACTACGGCTTTGTAATCGGCTTCGGCCATGTCGATGGCTTTGTTGAGGCCTTCAAGTACACCGGCACCGATGGTGTTCATTTTGGTGTGGAATTCTACATTGATGACACCATCGCCCAGGTCAAAAATAGTGATGTCAGTATTTTCCCAGAGGACATTGCTTTCACGCAATACTTCCAGCGAAAGCCGGTCTTCCTGTCCGGGAATGACTTTGTAGGATTTGCTGGCGATGTCGTAATAATTTTTGAAACCGTGTTCTACCTTATAAAAAGAGGTAATACCCGCTTCCAACATGTCGTAAACCCATTGTGCCGGTTTCTTGCCTGCTTCTTCCATGGCTTTTACCGTGGCTTCAACACCCACGGCATCCCAGGTTTGGAAAGGGCCGAGTTTCCAGCCAAAACCGGCATTCAGCGCGTCATCTACTTTGTAAATATCACTGGTGATTTCAGGAATCCGGTTGGATACAAACTGGAAAAGGGCGTAAAATGTGGAACGGTAGAAATCGCCCACTTTGCCTTTGTCAGCAAATAAAACAGGCATGCGCTCCCGCAGGTCATCTATCCCTTTGGTTTTTTCAAACACCCCGAATTTGGGCCGGGGGGCTTCTACATATTCCATGGTTTTAAAGTCGAGGGAAAGGAATTTCTTCTTGCCGTCTTCGACTACTTTCTTGAAGAAACCCTGCTTGGTTTTCGAGCCCAGCCATTTGTTGTCGAGCATTTTCTGAAGGTAATCAGGAATGGCAAAAAGATCATTGGCTTCATCATCAGTGGTTTCTTTGATGTTGTTGGCCACATGGACGAGGGTGTCGAGCCCGACGATGTCTGCCGTTCTGAACGTAGCTGACTTGGCCCGGCCGATGACCGGACCGGTCAGTTTGTCGATTTCAGGAATCGTCAGGTCCAGATTGTGCACATTGTTGAACAATTCCATGATGGAAAATGTACCGATGCGGTTGGCAATAAAAGCCGGCGTGTCTTTGGCAAGGACTGGTGTTTTTCCAAGATACCTGCTGGCGTAATCAGTGAGGAAACCGAGTACTTCCGGATCCGTTTTCGTAGTCGGGATGATTTCGAACAACTGCAAATAACGTGGCGGGTTAAAGAAGTGGGTACCACAAAAATGTTTCTGAAAATCTTCGCTTCGCCCTTCGATCATGGCTTCCACCGAAATACCCGAGGTGTTGGTTGTGATCAGGCTTCCCGCTTTGCGGAATTTCTCCACTTTTTCGAAAACGGATTTTTTGATGTCCAAACGCTCAATCACTACTTCGATAACCCAATCACAATCTTTGATGTTTTGCAGATCGTCGTCAAAGTTACCCGTTGTAATCCTTTTGGCAAAGGACTGTTTGTAAATGGGCGAGGGTTTGGATTTGAGTGCGGCTTTCAGTGAATCGTTCACAATCCGGTTCCGCACGGCCTTGCTTTCCAGCGTCAGGCCGGCTGCTTTTTCTTTGTCATTCAGTTCACGGGGCACGATGTCGATCAACAGTACCTCGGTGCCAATGTTGGCAAAATGACAGGCAATACCCGAGCCCATTACTCCCGAGCCCAGTACTGCAACTTTTTTAATTCTTCTTATCATAATTCCCATATATTAATTGATATTATCGTTGTCCATTTTTATTTTCCATGAATTTGTCCACCTCGAAGCGCACCTGTTCCTTAATAAGATTGGTAACCCTGGCAAAAGCAGCCAGTTCTTCGGGGCTGATTTTTTCGAACAATTCGAAATTAAAGGCCAGCACGATATTTTCGATTTTCTGTTTGAGGGACTGCCCTTCTTTGGTTAAAAAAATACGGACGACCCGCTTATCTTCTTTATCGGGCTTCCGGTATATAAAACCGTCACTCTCCATTGTTTTCAACAGCCGGCTCAGGCTCGAAGAGGTCATTCCCATTAAGGGGGCAATTTTGGTGGCAGGTATGCCCTCTTTACCGATATTCACCAGGGCATAACCTATTCCCTGTGTAATTCCATTTTCAGTGGCCAATAAATTGTACATCCTCCGCATGGCGAAAAGCGTGGAACGAAGGTGAAAATCAACAGTTTCATTAATGTCCATAATATTTTACTATGCGTGCATTGCAAAAATACGAAATAAATACTATGCATGTCAAGTATTTTTTTAAAAATATTGTTTTCTTTTTTCGGTTTTATTTGGGAGGGAATGATAGTCGGGTGGGGAGGGGGAAACTGACAGCTTAACTTATTCTTGCTTTGCCCTCTTTGCAAAGCGAGCATGTTGGAATATAACAAAGAGAATATATTTGCCAGAAAGTAAAGCGGCCAGAATCAACATTAATCTCTATAAAAATATGGGAGGACAAATAAGAAACAATATCAGCATCGGGATGCTGGTTAGGATCGTGTTAAAAAAAGACCAAAGAAGCGGAATTCTCACCGAGGGTGTTGTCTCAAAAATACTTACAAAATCGCCAAGGCATCCGCATGGGATAAAAGTACGTCTTGAAGACGGTCAGGTTGGAAGGGTTAAGGAAATTGATGAGGGTGAACCCGTTTAGAAGCTTTTCTCGTTCTTGTTTCTCGTTCCGTCTCTCGTCCTTGTTTGTAACGAGGACGTTTTTATTTTGTGCATTTGCAATGCAACAGATTACGTTTTATCTTATATTTGTTTTGTGTCCGGGGACAGATATCATATCACAGATCAAAATGCCATGTATTTCATGACCTTTACGGTCATCGACTGGGTGGATGTATTTACCAGAAAGGAATACAAGCTTACTCTTGTTGATTCGATGAATTACTGCGTTAGGGAAAAGGGACTGATTGTGTTTGCATGGGTAATTATGAGTAATCATGTACATGTAATTTGGCAAGCCAAAGAAGGGTTCCGGTTATCAGCAATACTCAGGGATTTTAAAAAATTTACAGCAAAAAAAATTTTATCCGAGATTGAGACTGAAAATGAAAGCCGAAAAGTATGGATGCTTAAGAAATTCGAATTTGCAGGAAAAAGGCTAAAACGGATTACAAAGTATAAGTTTTGGAAAGATGACAACCATGCTATTTTTCTTGATCCGTTTCAACCTGAAATGATAGACCAGAAAATTGATTATATTCATAATAACCCTGTCGCCGCCATGCTTGTAGAAGAACCACAGCACTATTTGTTTAGTTCTGCAAAAGATTATTATGGTGAGAAAGGACTGGTAGAAATTTTGGCGTTGCATTAAAAATGCAGGGGTAAATGTGTCCTCGTTACAAACGAGGACAAGGTAGGGCCTGAAACGAGGACAGGTTGGGTTCATATGCGAATGACCACAAACCTTTCAGCTTGAACAAAAACCCCCCTCTCGTCCTCGTTTGCAACGAGGACGTTTTTATTTTGCATTTGTAATGCAAGAAAGATTGTTCCGAACAGAAAGCCATGGTAGAAATTTTGCCATCACATTAAAAATGCAGGGTTAAATGTGTCCTCGTTGCAAACGAGGACAAGTTAGGGGGGAATAGTCTGGTAGTTAGAAGGGCTAAATTGGCATTTTAAAAATAGCCCCCAATCAAAATAAAAAACTGAAAAACAGGATTTGCAGTTAAATATTTATGGTTCATCACAATAATGGATACTTAGCATAGTGCAAATTATAGATTTTAAGTTTGAAATATTCCATGTCCCTGTACCCGTAAGCCTTTCTTTTGAGTACTTTTATTTTGTTGTTCATTCCTTCTAG
>JAKIVD010000022.1 GCA_021647205.1 Bacteroidales bacterium
GTTTGTCGAAAACCTTATCTAAGGCTTCAAATAAAATGCTACTTTTGGAATCGACTCTGGTATTCATATCAATAGACGGATTTGTGGTAAATACATCTAAGATATTGAATATCAGAGTATTAAATAGTTTTATTCACAAAAGTTGTTAACATAATATATTGAATAACAGTTGATTAAATCGGTATTCTGAAAAATTGTCATGTACTAAGGTGTTTTTGGTTAAATATTATTTGGTGATTAATTATTACATTGGTAAAAATGGTTTGCTGAAACAATTGTTTTTACCGCTTCTAAATAAAACTAATCTTTCTTATGATTTATCATGATAAACCACCAAATAAAAAATTAGTGGAAAACCACCAGTCGGCGGGTCAGGTAATTCATATCTTATTTCTGCGAAACCCTTATCATTACAAAGGCTTGAAGGGTGTGAGAGGCATATTTTTAAATGTTCTGTCATAAAGTTTTTGTGCGATTTGTCAAATAAAAGTTTAAAGTCGGGAATAATTAAACTGCCCGGGTTGAAGTAAGCAGAATACATGGGCTGAATGAAAATATTTTCCTGAGGCACTAAAATTCGATGCCGTTTGTTTTCTTTTTTTCATTCAATTTTTCAAATCGTAACGAATCAGGAAATCCGTCCGTAATGCTGTTTTCCTTTGCTGATTTTGAGGAGTTGTTGTTTGAGCAGTTTGTTTTCCGAAGTAGCAAGATGGGGGTCTTTGTCAAGGATGTGTCCGGCAACTTTCCGGGTTTTGGCAATCAATTCGCCATCCTTCGCCAGGTTGGCAATTTTAAAGTCGAGCATGCCCGATTGCTTCGTGCCCTGAATGTCGCCCGGGCCGCGCAATTGGAGATCGGCTTCAGAGATTTCAAAACCGTCGTTGGTTTGCACCATGATTTCCAGGCGTTTTCTGCCTTCGGCGGACAGCTTGTAGCCGGACATTAAAATGCAGTACGACTGCTCGGCGCCGCGGCCTACCCTGCCCCTCAACTGGTGCAATTGCGAGAGGCCGAATCGCTCGGCATTTTCAATGATCATTACCGAAGCGTTTGGAACATCCACACCAACCTCAATGACCGTTGTTGAAACCATGATGTCGGTTGTGCCGTCAACAAAGCGTTTCATCTCCAAATCTTTGTCATCGGATTTCATCCGGCCGTGCAAGACACTTACCTGGTAATCGGGTGGTGGAAAATCGCGGACAATGCTTTCGTAACCGTCCAGCAGGTTCTTCAAATCGAGTTTTTCAGATTCCTTAATCAGGGGGTACACGATGTAAATTTGTCTGCCGAGTTTAATTTGTTCACGCATAAAACCAATCACGCGCAAGCGCTTCGACTCCCAAAAGTGGAGTGTTTTGACGGCCTTCCTGCCGGGGGGCATTTCGTCAATTACCGAAACATCAAGGTTGCCGTAAAGGGTCATGGCGAGGGTGCGCGGGATGGGTGTGGCCGTCATCACAAGCACGTGGGGAGTGATGGTATTTTTCTTCCACAACTTGGCCCGTTGTGCCACCCCGAAGCGGTGCTGCTCGTCGATGACCACGAAGCCCAGTTGCTGAAAACGTACCGTTTCTTCAATTACTGCATGTGTACCAATCAATATTTGAAGACTACCGTCCAGCAGTTCCTTGTGGATTGTTTTACGAACCGCCTGTTTGGTGGAACCCGTAAGCAGGGCAATTCGCACGTCCATTTTTTCGAGCATTTTTCGGATGCTGTTGAAATGTTGTGTGGCGAGGATTTCGGTGGGCGCCATCAGGCATGACTGAAAACCGTTGTCGAGGGCAATGAGCATGCTCATTAAGGCGACGAGTGTTTTTCCACTCCCCACATCGCCCTGCAACAAACGGTTCATTTGTTTTCCCGATTTCAGGTCGCCCCTGATTTCTTTGATGACACGTTTTTGCGCATTGGTCAGTTCAAAGGGAAGGTGGTTTTTGTAGAAATCGTTCAGGTATTCGCCCACTTTGTTAAAAACCAGTCCGGGTATTTTTTCCTGCAAATCTATTTTCTGCTGAAGGATTTGTAACTGGAGGAACAACAACTCTTCAAACTTAAGCCGGCGGGTAGCCTTCTCAATCATGGCTAACGACTCCGGGAAATGGATATTCAGCAGGGCCTCTTTCCTGCCCATCAGTTGAAAGTGGTTGATGATTTGTTCTGGCAAGGTTTCCCCGATGCTTGCGGCTGTTTGGTTCAACAGGCGCCGCATCAACTTACTGATTCCGCGGCTGCCCAAACCGTTGTTCTTCAGGGTTTCGGTAGAGCTGTAAATGCCTTCCAGGCGCTGGCCGGCAAGTTCTTCCTGCCCGGGCACAAATTCTTCGAGCTCGGGATGCACAAAATTATAATGGTTCCTGAAGATGGATGGTTTTCCGAAAAGGATGTATTCTTTATCGGTTGAGAAAGCGTTTTTAACCCAGCTTAAGCCCCTGAACCAAACCAGGCCGATCGTACCGGAATCATCCGTAAACTTAGCCGTGATGTATTTCATCCGTTTGTCACCGACAGGCGTCAGGTGGGAGATCCTGCCCTTGAGCTGAAACCAGATGGCATCCGAAGTTACTTCGCTGACTTTATAGATTTTGCTCTTGTCAACGTAACGGAAAGGGAAACAATAGAGCAGGTCTTCGAAGGTAACCACATCCAGTTCCTTCTTTAATACACCGGCCTTTTTCGGGCCGACGCCTTTGAGATAGACTACGGGTGTTTCAAAAATATCGTGCATGAGACCTGTCAATGACTTTACAAAATTAACTTTCTGAACGAATTTGAAAACCACCAGTTGTTCAATACAATCCCATCATGACTTTTACTCAGGGGATGAAACAAACGTGCGAAGTTTATCCTCAGCTGGAACCATATTCGCAAACATGTAAAATGGGCAAAAAAAAACTCCCCAAAATTGGGGAGTTTTTTGATTCGTTGAACCGGGATTAGTATTCCCAAAGATTATTTTCAAAATCAAACAGGCTGTTTTTAATTCTTTCCGACTCGAGAAGGGCATCCACCCCTGTTGCATATTGTGAAATACGGCGGTCGAAAACATTTTCCTCTTTGTAGATATAGCTGGCAAACAACCGTTTCCAGAACACTTCGTCGTAAGTTAACCTTGCAGATGCATTTTGCTCGTTAAAAACCAATGCCTGGGCAAAAACGTCCCTTGACTCGGCATACGACAACCAGAACAGCGGTTCGGTAATTTCTTCCCCGTTTCGTTCTTTTATCATCACCGGACAAATGGCCTGAATACGAACTAACATTTGTGAGCGCTGGCTATCAAAATACCAGTCCTCCTTAATCCTGAGGCGCATCACTTTGGTTGGGTCAAATTCAGTATAAATCACCGTATCGTATTCCTCGTAGGGAGGGGTCGAACGCCTCATGATTTTAGGGATCGAGTCTGTTTGCCGGCTGATTACATCGTTATAAGTAATCGGGACCAGCAACTCATCTGTATTTGAAATATCATAGGCTTGCATCTCACCTTCTTTGAGGGCGTCGAGCACAGTAATGATAAACGATTTCCAGTTGGCCTGCGTTTCAATCGGGAAATAGAATTTCTGATTGAATTTTTGCCGGAAATCAATTTCCCTCCAGATTCTTTTCGACCACATCACATCAGCCTTTCGGATGGATGGAAATGGTGCCGGTTTTCTGAATACCTCCCCGTCGCTGGCAAATAAGCCGTCGATTGGTGCTTCATCAACAATCTGAGATTTTACATCAACTGTAAACAACAGCAAGAATGCCAGCATTGCAAGAAACAACTTTTTCATGCTCATATTTTTTTATTGTTACTTAATTTCAAGGTTAATGGGGTTCAATACCCGTGTTGTCCCATCCGGGCCTTTTGCCTGGATGTTTTCGAAGAAGAATTTTTGTTTTCTTTTCCCGTTACGGATGATGTTGTTAATTTCAGCCGTAAAGCGGTTGCCGCGCACATTCTTTGGTAACCAGTCGCCGTTGACAATCGTTGCGAAAGTAAAAGACGTAACTTCAAAATAGAGGTCAAATTCAAAATCTCTCATATTCGGAATGATAGCTGCCGCGGCCAAAAGTGTATTCTTGTCCATCTGGCCACCGGTCTGACCGGCAATTTCGGCTGTCGGGTCGGGTACACGCTTTATCCTGAACTCTTTTTTGCCAAGGGAAAGTTGTTTGTCGCCAATCGTAGCCGTAGCACTGATGTACACTTTACTCACCCCTTTTGGCTTTTTGTTAATTCTTACTATCCAGTCACCCTTTGGGTTCTTCTTCAATGTGCCAATATCAATTGATGATTTGATGTTCTCATCAGCCAGTCCGGGTGAAGAAATGGCCACAGGGTTATCCACACCAATATAAAAAACATTCATTTTTAAAGGGGCAACAATCAATGCAGGTGGTGCAACAATGTAGCCACCGGAGAACGGATAACTCACTTTTTGATTGGTTGCGGGATCGATCATTTCGATTCGGCCGGCATATTTTTGTAAACCTTCTGTGTTGGCAGGGAATTCCAATTTTACAATGCCCTCTTCACCAACAATAGTTTGCGCCCTGCTGATATTTTTATCTGTCAGTTCATCAACTCCTTTTAAAACACGGACATCCGGTTTCATTTTGGAATCATAAGCAGCAACAAGTATCTCGGCTTCGTATTTCTCACCCTTTAAAACATAAGTGCTTCTTGGGATGACCTTGGCAGTAACATGATCGAATTTAAAGTCTTTCTCCGAAACGGACCCGTACAAATAATTAATCGCATTGTACTCTGCCGACTTTACTTCTCCAATGATTTTGTTCAGGATAGTGATGTCGGCGGCAAGAATGGTAAAATAGAAGTTGTGCTGTTCCCAGTTTTGTTTCTGCCCGTCGGCATCCTGATAGGTTCGTTCGTTGGTTATCAGGCCGATTTTTGTATCTGTTACAGGAAGGTTCATTGTTTTTAAGACCTTCTCCCTGAAATCTTTCATACGTGCACTCAACACATACGCCTCGCCTTTCCTATTGGGGCGCACAAGGTAGAATGTTGTTGCATTGTACTTGTCCTTTGTCGGCACTTTGGCAAGCATCAACATTTCTTTCTTTTCCCCATTGATGATTGTGTCCTGGTAATAGAGATTTTTGATTTCCTCAATAGTTTTCCTGCTTTCAGATACCCTTACCAAATCAAATTTCAATTGTTCGATGTACTTGACCAGGTCTTCCGATTCCTTTTTAATGGTTTGCGCCTCTTTCCAATAAGGTTCCACCTTGTCCTTGTTCATTTCGTACTGCTTATCGAACTTTGCATACCTTCCTTCAATTCTGGCAGAAAGGCTTTCGTTGGTACTTTCCATTGATTCGTTTACAACCAGGAAAGCGTCCAAAATTTGTTTAGAAACATTCAGGGCAAGCAGTGCCGTGAGTACAAGGTACATCATGGCGATCATTTTCTGCCGTGGGGTTTCTTTATATCCGGCCATTTTCTTATCGTTTTAGTTTATGGAATAATTGAATAACACAAAAATCTGAATTAGCCATTCACATTCATGGCTGTAAGCATGTTACCATAAACTTTATTCAACGATGTCATGCGGTTTGTTAAGGTTGCCATTTGATCTGAGAACTCCGTTGTGGAAACGGTTGACTGCTCGAGCTTGTCAAGGAATTCATTCATTGTACCCTGGAGCTTTTCGGTGGATTCAACAGCTTTGTTGGTTCCTTGCAGTTGAATTTCGTAAATTGTATTTAAGGCAGACAGGTTCTCCGAAATTCTGCGCAATTGTTCGTTGTATGCATCACCTTCAACGGCGGTAAAATCGAGGGCTGAAACCGACTTGCTCAAAATTTCGGCTGATTTGGCATAGCTTTCTGCCAGGCTGTTTGCCGAGGTTGTAGCACGTTGAACCGTACTGGCAAATTCCTCGGTTGAGCTTAATTCGCCTTTCAATATATCTGCTGCCTCAAGGTAAGCATTTGACAACGATTTTGCACCATCGGCCACACTTGTCAGGCTTTCGCCATAACTGCTGGTTGCAGTGATGTCTTTTGCCACCACATCGCCAAATTCTTTAGCTGATTCCGAAGCAGATTGCAGGTTCGAAGTAAATTCATTTGTTGCAACTGCTGCATCCGATAAATCACTGAGCTTAACTACGTTTTCTGACATTTTTTCAAGACCCTCACCTAATCTGCCAATGGTTTCGTTGTCGATTTGCGCTTTTTCAAGCATTTCGTCAAGACGCTGGGTTGGCGACTTTCTTTCATTCAATTCGCCACCTTTTACACCGTGGTACATGCCGGCAAGTTCAGGATAAACCAAACTCCAGTCAGGTTCAACGTGTGGTGGTTCCCAGGCTGAGAAAAAGAAAATAAATGCCTCTGTCCCCAATCCGATAATCAGCATTAAATCTGCTCCCGGATAGTGGTTAATTTTAAACAATGCACCAATCAATACTACGGATGCACCTAAGCCATAAACTTTGGCCATGAAATTTCTGTAACGTCTTGATCTTGTAAAACTAAATAAGCCCATGATTAATTATTTGTTGATTTTTAATGGTTGATTTCCTGCTAATTGTAAACACGCGACGCTTTGTTGGGGTTATCACCTTTATTACGTCCCAAATAAGGTTGAATCGTCCTGAACCCTATGTATGATTTTGCTGTGTCTTCGTATTCGTAGGCACGGGTGGTTACCTGAAGAAAATATGCAATGTCTTTCCAAGAACCACCACGGATTACTTTCCTTTTCATTACCGGAGGGTCATCTTCTTTGGCACTGTAGGTATAATTCGGGTTCATGTCCCAGGTAAAGTTATAGGACGATGGGTCGAATGCACTGTTTGTCCATTCTGAAACATTCCCGGCCATATCGTAAAGTCCCCAGTCGTTAGGGGGATAGTGTGCTACTATTAAAGTACGGATTCCACCGTCAGCAAGGTAATTCCCCCTGAGTGGTTTAAAGTTGGCAAGGAAGCAGCCTTTTTCGTTTCTTGTGTACGGTCCTCCCCAGGGGTAGGGGTTGAGTGCGTATCCGCCACGGGCTGCCCATTCCCATTCTGCTTCGGTGGGCAAACGGAATTCTGAGAGTGCTACCTCACCTTTTTTAGCACTCATGTGGCTGTTCAGGTATTCTGTCCGCCAAACACAAAATGCCCTGGCTTGTTTCCAGTTTACACCTACAACAGGGTAATGGTCGTATGCTGGGTGCCAGAAATATTTTTCTGTAAGCGGATCGTTAAATGAATATGTGTAATCATGTATCCAGGCCAGTGTGTCGGGATACACACCGATGGTTTCATTCCTGACGTAAACCGAACGGTCGCGTAAACCTTGCGGTCGGTTGGCGAGGCCCGCATTCCTGTAATCACCGGTTTCTGAAAAATCTTTTTTAGCAGCAGCATGCAAATCGACCCAATAGTAAGAATACATGAGTTTTCTGGTGTCAATTTCTTTTCTGCGGAAGTACCTTTCGTTTTCAGGAAGGTACATGTCTTCCAGCTGGTCGCGAACATCCTGGTCTTCGCTGTTCCAGTCAATATCGTTTTCCCAGTTCAGATAGGGTGGGTCGTAAACTTCACCTGTCTTTACATTTTCTTCGATCAGGTATTCTTCCGGGTTCAAATCGCCCAACATCCTTCTGGCAATTGAATCCCTCACCCAATATACAAATTGCCTGTACTCGTCGTTGGTAATTTCTGTTTCATCCATAAAAAATGCCGAAACAGAAATGGTTTTCGGCTGGATAAGGTAACCGTGCGTTATATCTTCATCGCCTGCTCCCATTGTATAGCTTCCCTGCGGGATAAAAACCATCCCATACGGATCGGGTTGGTAAAACGGCTTGGATTTTTTACGTGTGCCCACCAACTCACCATTACCAGAATTGGAGCAACTAGCTAAAAAGCCAACAACAGACAAATATAATATCAGTCTTTTCATCTCTAATGTTTTGATTTATTGCGATTAATCCTATTTCGATTTGTTTTGAGAGTCCAAAAGTAAAAAAAACTAATAACTCACAGTGTTTTCTTATAATTTATTTCGTGTTACAAATAGCGGGTGTTTTTATAACTGGTTTTCGAGCGGTCGGCTTTCAATTTGAAACAATAACCCAAATATACCTCATGGCTCCCGGGCATGCTCAAGCCCATCAGGTTAATATCGTATGAATATCCAATTGTAATGTCCTTGATTTTAACACCTACTATCACACCAACGGATTCGAAGTATCCCAGGCGGAAATTCAACCCTCCCCAAAACCGGTCATTGTAAGTAACGGTGCCCGTAAAATTATATTGTGCCGAAGTTAAATCCGTCAGCAACATAAAGGAAGGTTCAATTTCAAAAAGGGGGTTTGCGAGCAGAAACACATAAGAACCTGTTGCCGTAATTGTCCGGTCATTTTTAACACCGATGTCCTCACCACTGGGGTCCAGTTTAGGGTAATTGGTTTCTAGAATATTGGTAAGGCCAAACCCAAAAGAATACCTGCCGGGATTCATCAAAAACAAGCCAAAATTAGCATCTGCCCGCATGTCGCTTTGCTCGGCAGTTACCAGTGCATTGTCTCCCGGTGTTACCGGATCAAATTTTGAACCGTCAAAACTCCGGTTGTTCAGGTTGACCCCTGCTCCTATTCCCAGTGTTCCAATGGAAAGGTTGGCATGAAAAGAATAAGAAAGTTGCAGTCCGACATCTTTCCACAAACCATCAGCCAGGTTGTCCTGAACGATGGTGGCCCCGATACCGCCATGCAGTAACTTAATGGGCGAATCAACCGTAATTAAAAAAACCTGCGGGCTCAAATTATCACCGCGTTGGGTATCGGTAAAACCTGCCCATTGCTGCCGCATCACCCCATTCACACAAATACCTTCGCGCATTCCGGCAAAAGCGGGGTTCGAATACATGAGTGTATTTTGGTATTGAGTAAAAACAGACATTTGCTGTGCGTGGAGACTCAGCGTCAGCAAGCTACCAAAAAGAAGCAATATGTATTGGAAATACGTTTTCAAACTGCGTGTGTAATTATGGACAAAACTAAAACTTTTATCACTAATAACTGATTTCTTTTTTCATTTGTTGCCTGTGCCCTTATTCTTTTTCGTTGAATACGAAGGATGATTAGCCCGAACCCTATTTCAAACTATACTTTTCAATTACTGTGTAGACCGGTCCGCCGGGATAAAGTTTGCTTTCAAACAGTGCAAACTCACTAATCTTTACCTCCTGCACAAACACCTCCGCAAAAGAAGCTATTATTCGCTGAAAATCCTTGTTGTACTTAACTCCGCGCATTCTCCCCAATGTAAGGTGGGGCACAAAATTCTGCCTGTCGCGCAGAAAAACCGCACTGTCAAGTTTGCTTAAAATTTCGTTTGACAAAAAGAGAATTTGCTTGTTTTCCTCTGTACCAAACCAAATAACCCTGGGTTGGTAACTACTGCCAAAGATAGCAGTTTTTTTAAGAATAAGATGAAATGTTGAAAATTTAAGCGCTGCTTTTTTCAGGGCGGCCTGAATTAAAGCTGTTTTTTCGGCCTGTGTTTCACCAAAAAACTTCAGGGTAATGTGCAGGTTGCCGGGCTCAACCCATCTTATATTTTCTCTTTTGAGCCGCTTCCTCAAATCAGTATAAAGCTCCAGGAAATGCTCATCGGGTACAATATGGATGGCTGCAAAAAGTCGCTTCATCAAAATATTTCAGGTAAAAGTTGCTGAAACCGGTAATGGCTCTGTTCAGGTTCTTAGCAAAAAACAAAGTACGGAAAAAAAGCTGCCGGGATTTAAAATTATTTTTACTTTTGCCGCGAAATCGGATGAAAAATCCGTAAAGTCAAGGCCAAAAGGGAAATGCGTCTGAAAAGGACGCCTATGCCACGGCTACGGCGCACAAAGGGGGATTAGCTCAGTTGGTTAGAGCGTTTGACTGGCAGTCAAGAGGTCATCGGTTCGACTCCGATATTCTCCACAAACAGCATCAGGGGGTTACAGGTTTTTTTACCTGTAACCCCCTTTTTTTTGAGATGCGGGTCTTTCTTTAAACACGATCCCCCTTGTCTTTATACTTCTTCTAACCGAAAAGCCGGTTTGAGGGTCAAAAGGAATTGATTAGGTTTGCATGGAGAAAGACAACTTTTTTGAACCATGAAAACAAAAATAACCCTATTCTTCATTCTGCTGTTTGCCTTGGGCAGCAGTTTTTGCGGAAGGCAGCCCAAAGTCCAAACCTCCCGGCACGCCCCTGAGGGGGAACTGGCAGGTTTACCTAATGGGAGCTTCGTACTTGTCATCCATGGTGGTGCCGGTACCATCCTGAAAGCAAACATGACCGACGAAAAAGAACTGCAAATCAAAACCAAAATGCAGGAAGCCCTCAATGTTGGTGCTGAAATCCTGAAAAACGGTGGCAGCAGCCTCGATGCCGTTACCGAAACTATTTGTGTGTTGGAAGACTCACCTTTGTTCAATGCCGGCAAAGGGGCTGTTTTTACAGCCGAAGGGGTCAATGAAATGGATGCCTCCATTATGGATGGCCGCGATTTGAATGCAGGTGCGGTGGCCGGGCTGCGAAGTATTAAAAATCCAATCCGTGCTGCGAGGGCGGTGATGGAAGATTCGCCCCATGTTTTGCTCACGGGTGCCGGTGCCGATACTTTTGCTTTGCATGAAGGCCTCGACATTGTTGACCCTGCTTATTTTTTTACCCAAAGGCGTTGGGACAGTTACCAAAAAGTGAAAGCCAAAAAAGAAAAGGGAGAACAACATGGTACGGTGGGCGCAGTGGCTTTAGACAAACACGGCAATTTGGCAGCCGCTACTTCAACGGGTGGCATGACTTATAAAATGAAAGGCCGCGTGGGCGATTCCCCCATCATTGGTGCCGGAACCTATGCCGACAACAATACCTGCGCCGTTTCAGCCACAGGCCACGGAGAATTTTTTATGCGCAATGTGGTGGCCTACGATATTTCGGCCCTGATGAAATACAAAGGGCTTTCCCTGACAGAAGCCGCCGATGAAGTCATCCAAAATAAGCTGAAAGCAATTGGTGGCGACGGCGGCATTATCGCCGTCGATAAAGATGGGAATTTCACGATGACTTTCAATACTGCCGGCATGTACCGGGGGTTTGTGACTTCCAGGGGTGAGACGGGGGTTTTGGTTTTTAGAGATTAGTATTCCCCAAAAGCGAGGGTTGTCATATTGAGGGAAGCTTTCCTACTAATGACAACTTTTGATAATATATTGAATTACAGTCTAAATACTCGAAAGGACAGCGTGGCTGTTAGGGGTTCTCTCAGTCGTTCCTCCTTCGAGGAGACAAGCGGCGGCTACTACAGTTTCACCACCTTCATCCCCTCAGTTTCCTTCCCCTCCCAAAACATCACCACATGGTAAATCCCTGCCGGGAGGATATTGCCGTTTTGATCTTTGCCATCCCAGCGGGTTTGAATAGAACCCAAGCCACCGCTGCGGCCCGACTTAATCACTTTCACCCGCAGCCCGGCGTTGTTGTAAATTTCGATTTGGATATGGCCTGTAAAATCCCACTTGGCGGAAAGGGTTGTGGAAGAGGAAAACGGGTTGGGCGCGGCTTTCAGCAGTTTGGGTTTGTCGCTTTTGATGGGCCGGTACAGGTTCTCGTCAACACCAACGGTGGGGTTCCATTCATAAGCACCCATGTCGATGCTGTCGCCCACGATGCGGGGATTGCCGGCCAGGTCGGTTTCGGGCAGTTCAATGAAATCGGGCAGCCTGGCCAAAGTGCCCGCATCGATACAGGGCGAACCATCTGCAATCTGGTAGGGATGTTCCCATTTTCCGAGGAAGAGGGGGTCGGTGTCGATGTTGGTTTGGTCGTCGTAAAAAATGTTGTTCCGTGGACTAAGGATACGGATATTCTCTTGCCCACTATCCAACAATGAGTTGTAGATATTTAGGTAGTTTTCATCCGCATTGTCATCTGTAAACATATAAATCTCAGACGGGTTGTTGTTGTACATGATGGAGTTATAAATATGCAGCTTTGCGCCATAAACCTGGCCAATGTTTGCACCCTGTATATTTTCAGATGTATTATCAGCCATGGTGCAGTTAACCAGGAACACATTACTGCCCCTGCCGGCTGATAATGAAATAGAACTGGCGCCAAAAGGATAATCTTTTGCGTGGTTATTTTCAAATAAGCAATTGGTAATAAAGGCAGTGATGTTTGTTGGATTCGGAGTTTGTGCACTAAACACTGACAAACCTCCCCCGAAGCCTTCTTCCGGGTCGTCATACAATGGCTGGTTTTCAACAAAGCGGCAGTTTTCCAAATAAACGGTATCCCAAACAGGTTCTGAATGACTGAATATTATTCGCAATCCTTTTCCCCCATGATTGTTTAGAAATTCAACATTTTTGAACAAAACATTGCTGCATCCCATACAGTTTATTCCGCTGACAACACTGCCGCTGTTTTCGGTGACCAATACATTTTCAAAAAGTATATTTCTGTTGGCAACCAAAAAAGCACCAGCTTTTCCAAAAAAGCTGTTCGTATCGCCATTACCATTCCTGATTGTTAGGTTAGAAATACTGTAATTATCTGTATAAGGTATACCATGAAGTAAATAAATTTCATTGCCTGCATCAAGTATTGTTGAGTCACGATTTGCACCTTCAATTGATACGTTTTTTCTTAAACTCAAAGGGTATTTTTCACCTGTCGTGGGTGAGTAAGTACCGTTCGCAAGATGAATGGTATTGGGTGTAACAGAATCAGATGCTATCTTCAATAATGCAAAACAAACATCTTTTAAGGGTTCTTCATTGGTCAATCCACTATTCTTGTTATTTCCGTCCTGATTTACAAA
Source organism: Bacteroidales bacterium (assembly GCA_021647205.1). Taxonomy (GTDB): domain Bacteria; phylum Bacteroidota; class Bacteroidia; order Bacteroidales; family F082; genus B6-G9. The sequence goes on from JAKIVD010000022.1 coordinate 12,840, forward strand.
TAAATCCTGGTTTGATGTTTGCACCTTGCCGGCATCAATATCGAAAGTTATATCGTTAGCTGGAAATACCGAACCTGTATCTGAGAACAAGAAGTAGTGGTCAGGCTCTGCAATTGTGAAAGTGTCAACCACAACAATCAGGGGAGGAGATTCATCACCTAATTTGTAAATATCAGTGCCAATTGCAGCATAATTTAAGTAAATATTACACTTATTAATTGAGTCAAATTTAGCGGAACTATTTAATAGAGTAAGTCCTCCACCCCTCCCAAACGCATGATTGTTTCTTATAGTTACTTTTGAAAGAAAGCAATCTGCAACGTGACAATAAATTCCTCCACCATAAGTAGTAGCTTGATTTTTTTGCACCACACAATTAAATATTTCTGCGATGCTACTTTTAATATATATACCACTACCACAATACCCGCCGCAATAGGAGCCACTACCATTCTCTAAGGTAAGCCCATTCACTATAGTAGTATCCGGACAATCATCCAACTTGATACAACTGCCGGTCTGGTTGCCGTTGATGATGGTCTGGTTAATGTAAGTTTCATCACCGGTGGTCAATGTCAGGCTGCCGAGACAGATGTTTTTCCCTTCGATGGCCACATTTTCAAAATAAGCCCCCGGCCAAACCAGCACAGTGTCGCCGTTTGCAGCGGCATCAACCGCATCCTGTATGATTGTGTAGTCGCCGGTGCTGTCCTGTTTGACGGTGATGATTTGTGACTGAACGGTTTGACTGAAGAGCAGAATCAGGCTGAATATTTGGAGTGCTGGTTTCATTTTTCTGTTTGATTGATAAGTCCGCGTCATTGCGAACACCGTGCGTTTGGCTTTTGTGGGTTGGCATGAAGCAATCTCCTTAATGGGCGGTTGTCTAATTTGAGATTGCTTCACGCTCACGCACGAGTCCTCCGCGCTGTGTTCGCAATGACGTGGGTTTCTTTTTTATTTCATTATCATTTTTTTTGACCCCTCCCCAACCCTCCCCCGAGGGGAGGGAGCAGGGTTTCCCTTTCAATTTGATGAAACCCTCCCGGGGCATCCCCCACACCCTCCCTTTTTGGGAGGGTCGGGTGGGGTTCTTAATTCACTATCACTTTCCTGATCAACAAACTGTCCCCAAGCTTTGCCTTTACCAGGTAAACGCCGGGTTTTAGTTTTCCACCGGAAAAATCCGTAAGCGACAGTTCACCCGTAAGGCTACCTGCCGGCATGGGTTCATCCACCGGATTGGCAACCCGTTTCCCACTGATGTCGAAAATGGAAATATTTACAAATGCATCATCCTCCAGTAAAAAGCTGTAAAACAAGCTACCGGAAGCCGGGTTGGGCCAGATGCGGAAGGCAGTAGCCGCATTGTCAGGATAAGTATTTTCAGCCTGTTTGCCAAACGAAATCAAATAATGCCCTTTCCTTTCACCCGAACGGATGGTCCTTAGTTCCCAGTTTCCGGTATTCAGGTCGTTCACCAGGTAAGACCTGATGGGCGGTTTTGCTGTTTTTTCGCTGCCGTAATATTCTTCGAAAGTAACGTCGCCTTCCATCCCTTCAATATAACCCGGTACCAGTGCGGTGGTGTCGTCGGGCAGCACCGTGGTAGCACCCACGCAGGAATCGCCGATAAAGGCCGCAATTTCCTGAGGGTTTTCCGTCGAATCCAGTTCGATAAAGAAAGCGGTATAATCGGACTGCTCTTCAAACTGATAATATTCCACATCGGGTTTTATTTGCCCTTCCGGCGGGCTGCCGTAGCCCTGCCATTCAAACTCAATTGTTTCACTCGCTGAAGATTCGAGTATGACCATGTCGCCATAATCCAGTGACACTTTGCCAATTTGCCCTATTCCGGTATGAACGGAGCATATCCATGTAGGTTGCTGGTTGTCCTTGTAAGAACCTGTCCGTTTCATGCATGCCCAGTTCTGTGCTTCCATATAAATCAATTGATCCAATACTTCGTCAGGTATGGCATCAAAAGGCGACTGGCTTTGGTACAACCAATAGCCTTCCCAGTTTTCATGTTCAGGATAAACAATAACCGGAACATCTGGATCAAGGACTGTTCCCGTTAAGAGAAGCCATTTTTTTCCAGGTGGGTCTTCGTTTCCATAATCCAACTGAAGTTTGTACCCTAATTCGCTGAATATATAGGGTAAGTCTATGCTTGGTCCTGTTTCCCATGAACTACCATCATAAGTGTTACTAAGTACTTCTTCCCCTTCTAAAGGAAGGTTTTGTAATTCACTACCAATATAATAACTATTTGGTATGATATTATCTCCACCTAACACAAAGTTCACCGGGATTTCATCTCCATTGCCAATTGTCCTATCCATGCGCGGGAAAGAGAGCCAGGTGAGGCTGACATAATTATCATTATTATCTTTTTTTTTGGCAGGTCTAAGAGCCAGAGGTTCTCTGGCCACAAAAGGTACTTTGCTCACACAACTATGCCCGCCATTGGGCAGGTAGATTTTGTTGGTGTAGGGGTTGATGTAGGGTTTGGTCATGTTGTAGTACCAATAATGAGATAAATCGCGGGTATGGTCGTAATCGGGAAAATAGCTTGTAATTCCCAATAGGGTTTCAGACCAGGCCGGGTTTTCGAGTGCAGGGTCAAACGACAACAGTTTCACCTCTTCGGTACCCAATTTTTCGGCGTCAATTTTTTGGTACACATAGATTCTCCTGTCGTAAGGGTTGTAAAACATGGAGGCGATCTGTCCCTCGTATTGTTGCCCGGTAAACTCCACCTGGTTAAACTGCAGGCTTTCATCATAATTGATAGTCCATATTTCAAAGGATTTGTGTTCCATGCACTCAAGGTCTGGATAAACCTCTTTAATGGCAAACAGTTTGTCATGATACGGGCTGTAAACCATGTTAAGAAAGTAATATGAATCATCAGGATCCGGTGGCACAACCAGTAAATCACTTTCTTCATCAGGGGGTGGGTGGGTCAGGTAATCATACATATAAAATTGCTCACCTGCGATAAACAGTTTTCCGTAATACTGTGAGGATTCATTTCCACCCTCCATATCAGGACAAATGACCTTTCCGGGAAAATGAGAAAGGTTAATTTCATTTTCAATGTTGTTTTTTACGACCAGCACTTTGCCGGGAGGCGGGGGAACGGGATTGGCATCGTCAATAAAATTGTAAATACGGCTTGCCTGCGAATTATATGGGCTTAGTTTCAGGTCCTGGACGGACATGGAAATAAATACCGATTTATCATAAGCATTGTAATCAAAATACGCCTGATAATAAGCGGAAGGTACATTGTATGTATTAAAGCCTGTTACTTCCTGGTTGCTGATGGCAGTGTAATCATTTGCGTCATAAACAAAGATCGATGGGTTGTGCCCACTGCTTAAGTTCATGCCGGCACAAACATATAAGCGCCCATCGGGTGAAATATACATCTCTTTGACAAATTCTACGCCAGTAAGTATTAAGGGGTTGGCCAAAGGAACATTCGTTCCGGCATCGAATATTTCGATTTCAGCACTGCCGGGTTCAAATTTGGAAACAAGGAATTGGTCCTGAAAGGGGTTGTAAATAATATCACCAATTGCGGCATCAACAGCAATATGGGTAGTTGTACCGTCCGAAGGCTTGTAAGCGTAAAACCCAATATTGTGCGCATTTAATTTGTTGTAGAAATAAAGGTTGCTGCCATCGGCATTTGCTGCAATATGGTAAACCGGATAGCCTGTGCGGATGTTTTTCTCTCCTGTTTGTGCACCCCCCAGACTACTTGTCAAGCCTGCCAGTAAAATTATCGTGTATTTAATAAAGTGTTTCATTTAAATTGTTTTTCAAAATTAAGATTAATTGTTTTGTTTGGTAGGAATTGTGTTTTTGGTTTATTATTTGGACAGAACGGCCAAGGGTTTTAAACCAATTGCATTGAAAAACAAACCTAAGGCGGGTGGCCGCTTTTTAGGATTAAGTGCCTGAGTGCCTGAGTGCCTGAGTGCCTGAGTGAACATTTGCTTGCTTGTTAAGGGGGGCTTAAATTTAAGAAAATTTGAGTGAAAGTCAAGTGAAAGCTGGTTGTTTTTAAAGGCTCTAAATAGGCGAATAAATACCTTAATTATTTACCGATTTGTTTTTCAACAACAACACAAAAGGCACTGCCCCCAAAGCCAAAAATGCCGATACGAGATAGGTTTTTTCCAGGCCTATCCAGTCGCCCAAAAAACCGGCAAACACCACCGAAGCGGCCGAAGCGCCAAAGCTGAGCGTCATGTAAATGCTGTTGGCAAAAACGGGCATTTCTGTTGCTGTATCCTGAACAAGGGCCAGCAACACCGGCCCCGGAGCGAAAACAAAAAAGCCCAAAATAACAAGAAACACAAAACTCAACCAACCCTCTGAGGTGATAAAAAGCGCCATAAAAACCGGTGTGATCAAACTTATAATTACCAATGCTGTTTTGCGCCCGATACGGTCCGAAACAGTTCCTGAAACAATCGTTCCGGCTGCCCCTGCCAATTGAAAAACGGCCAGTGCCGAATTGGCAAACCACAGCGACTCCCCTTTGTCGGTATAAAAATAGGTGGGTAAAAAAGCGGTCATCCCCGATTTCATAACAGCCCTGAAAAAAGTAATGCCCAAAAGAATCAGGAAAAAGGGCAGCATTTTTTTGATGTTTCCCCAATAGTCGGGCCGGATGCCTGTGGATACCAAATCGCTGCTGATTTTGATATTGCGCAGTTTCAGAAATAAGATAAAGGAGGCCACAAGGCCGAAGGGAATGAGTTTCCATGTTCCTTCCAAACCCCAAAGCGAAACCGCACCGGTAATCACCAAAGGGCCGAGGGTACGCGCCATTTCGCCCCCGAACATAAAAAAGCTCATCCCCCTGCCGGTGTATTTTCCGGAAACTTTTTTAACCATCGTGGGAGCCGGAACATGAAACAAGGCGCTGCTGATTCCCATCACAAAAAGCAAAACAGAAACGATGGTAAACGAAGGGGCAACACCCAGTAAACTCATACTGACAGCCGTAACTGCCGGGGTGATGATGACAAAATAGCGAGCCGCCATTCTTTCGGCCAGCATGCCGATAAACGGGTTGAGCAGCCAGGGCAGGCGTTGAAACAAATCCCACAGCGAAGCCATCCCCAGTGAAATACCAAACTTTTCCATCAGCAAAGGGCGGATGGGTGCAAGGAAAGACGAATAAATATCGTGCAACATGTGGGTTAACGAAAGCAAACTCACATTGGCGGTTAGAAATTTATTTGATGGGGTTTCCATTCCTGCTTAATTGGTCTTTATTTTCAAATTTGCCTATTTTCAAATTGATAATTTTTTCTCAAGTTGTTGTACCAGTTCATCAATTGTTCCATCATTAAGCAAAGTAATATCAGCCATCTGGATACACTTTTGGAGGTTCTGCTTGTTGGGGTCTTCGGTTGTCATTTCGCGTCTTTCGTTGGTCAGAAAAGTAGCAAAATCAATCTGGTCGGTGGCCGATTTTCTGATTTTGATCCGGTTGAATCGGTTTTTCGGTTCGGCATCCACAGCAATTAAAATAAAGTTCCCCTGCTGCTGCAAAAACTCGACTTCGCCGGGCGTTCGGATGCTTTCGATAACGGCATCTTTTCCCGATTTCAATGCTTGTTTGTACAATTCGGCAACAATATAATAAGGTGTATTTGCCGCCCGCAACTCATTGGCAATACTGGTCATGCTGTCGCGATTGACGGGCAGGCCCCTTTTTTCAATTTCTTTAATCAGAAATTGTCTGACAGAATAGTGTTTGAAGCCTTTATTTTTTATCAGATACTCAACGATGGTTCCTTTTCCTGCCCCGAGGGTTCCGGTTATTCCGATTATTCGCATATTTTCCGTTATCTGTTGTTATTTTTCAGTCTTCAATCCTTGGTCTTCCGGCTTCCATTTTTTCCCAGGCCCGACTCTTCCAGGTTCTGCGAACGCTGGAAGGTCTTTCAGCCTTAGGTCTTCCTCACCCATGATTACTTTCCACTTTAATGTCTTTAATCCATTTGCCGATTTCCACAGGATTGTAATTCTTCATTTTTGCGATGAGTTCATCAATGTTATCCGAAACCATCAGGTTTTCAAGGTGTTCTTTCCGAACGAAACCGGCACCGGCAGCATGTTCAAAAAACCGGAATAAATGATTGAAGTAATGGTTCACGTTAAGAAACCCCAGGGGTTTATCTGATATGCGCAATTGGTTGTAGGTCAATATTTCAGAAAGCTCATCAAGCGTACCAAACCCTCCCGGCATGGCAATAAACCCATCCGAAATTTCCACCATTATTTGCTTACGCTCGGCCATGGTTTCTACTGTGATCAGTTCGCTTAAATTGTGATGGACCACACCTCTGTCAACCAAATGTCCCGGCATTACGCCAGTAACGTGACTTCCGTTTGCAAGCATGGTGTCGGCTATCACTTTCATCAGGCCCACATCGGCGCCGCCATACACCAATTCAATTTTATTGGCAGTAAAAAATGCCCCAAGTTGTTTGGCTGCTTTCCTGTATTCGCCACCATAACCCATACTTGAGCCACAAAACACACAAATTCTTGTCATTCTCTTTTTCGATTTTGGGCAAAAATAAGGTTTCTGAATGAAGTACTTAAAGTGCCCGGAGTTAAAAGTGCCTAAAGTTGTGGGACCTCGGTTAATTGGTAATTTCTTTAAGCATTTTAGGCGCTCTAAACTTTAGGCACTATGATTTCAGCTACTTTTGCCGGATGATTTTGGTGGATACCCATACCCATTTGTACCTGGAACAATTTGACGAAGACCGTACGGAGGTTGTTGAAGCGGCCATCGCACAGGATGTAAAATGGATGCTGTTGCCGAATATTGATGGCGATTCGCTGGACGATATGAAAAAGCTGCATCTTGAATTTCCCAACAATTGTCTTCCCATGATGGGTCTGCATCCCACATCGGTAAAAGAAAATTATGAAGAAGAATTGAGGTTGGTTGAAAAAGAATTGCAAACAGGAAAATATATTGCTGTTGGCGAAATTGGTATGGATTTGTATTGGGATAAGGAATATGCGGAACAACAAAAAGACGCCTTCAGGAGGCAATTAAAAATGGCCAAAAAATACAATTTGCCCGTTTCCATCCATATCCGCGACTCTTTTGATATTGCTTATCACATTGTGAAAGAAGAGTCAACGGATAAACTCCAGGGAATTTTTCACTGTTTTACCGGTGGCAAAAACGAAGCCAAACAGATAATGGATATCGGTTTTAAGATGGGCATTGGTGGGATTGTGACCTTTAAAAATGCCGGTCTTGCAGAAGTTGTTGAAACAATACCGGAGAAATATCTTGTACTGGAAACCGATGCGCCTTTTCTTACACCGGCACCTTTCAGGGGCAAACGCAACCAGAGTGTTTACCTGAAATATATCGCTGAAAAGCTGGCAGAAATAAAATCAAAACCCGTGGAGGAAATTGCAGAAATCACCACAAAAAATGCACTTGAAGTTTTTACAATAGAATAAAAAGGGGTCTAAAATGTCGAACAACTCAACTACTTCGATTCTTGTAATTTATACTGGCGGAACCATCGGGATGATCCGTGATGAACAATCGGGTGCACTGGTGCCTTTCAATTTTGAAAATGTTTACGAGCAAATCCCCTCCCTCAAAAGATTTCTTTACCGGCTTGATTTTCACTGTTTTGAACCGCTGATGGATTCGTCAAATATCAACCCGGAAGTTTGGGAAAATCTGGCTTCCATCATCCAGCAAAACTACGAAGACTACGACGGGTTTGTCATCCTGCACGGTTCCGATACCATGGCTTACTCGGCTTCGGCCTTGAGTTTTATGCTGGAAAACCTGAACAAACCAGTAATATTCACGGGCTCGCAATTACCGCTTGGCGAGTTGCGCACTGACGGCAGGGAGAATTTTATCACGGCAATCGAAATAGCCGCAGCCAACGACGACGAAACACCCCTGGTCCCCGAAGTGTGCATCTATTTTGAGAACCAGTTAATGCGTGGCAACCGCTCAGTGAAGTACAATGCCGAGAATTTCAATGCCTTCAAATCGGGCAACTTCCCCTTGCTGGCCGATGCCGGTGTTTATTTGAAATACAAGCGCGAAAATATTCTAAAACCGAATTTTAAAAAACTGAAGGTGCACAAAAAACTGTGTACCGATGTCGGTATTCTAAAGCTGTTCCCCGGAATTTCACCTGCTTTTGTGGACAGCATTCTTCAATCACCCGGATTAAAAGCCCTGGTACTCGAGACCTTTGGCTCGGGTAATGCAAGCACCCAAAAATGGTTTTTAGATGCACTGGTCCACGCCATCAAAAAAGGCCTTATCATCGTTAATGTTTCACAGTGTATGACAGGGATGGTGGATCAGGGAAAATACGAAACAAGTGCGGGCCTGAAGCAGATCGGTGTCATCAGTGGCAGGGACATTACTAGCGAAGCAGCACTGACCAAATTAATGGTTTTGCTTGGCCGTGGGATGGACACTGCAACTGTTACCGAATGGATGCAGCGTTCGATCAGGGGTGAAATGACTAATGATTGAGCAGTCCGGCGACGATACTTTTAAAATCGTACAAGCCAAACATGTCGGCTGAGGTGATAAGGATTACCACCACAATAACCCATTTTACGAAATCAACACCTTTGGTGACTGCCATCCGCGAAGCGATAAAAGCACCGGCCACATTACCGATGGCCAGGATAAGCCCGTATTTCCAGTTGATCTGATTGTGCCAGAGAAAAACCAAAATGGTAAAAGGGGCGTAAGCCAACACGATAAACACCTTGATGGCATTGGCTTTCACCAGGTCGAACCCGGCACCAAGCACAATTCCGGCAAGCAGAAAATAGCCTACCCCCATGTGCAGAAAGCCCCCGTAAATCCCTATCATAAAGAAAATTAGGTAAACCTTCCAGGTCAGGGGTTTTGCGGTAATATGCACCCGGCCGTAAATGTACTTTTGTGGTTTGTAAAGAATGAAAACCAGCATAATCAGCATCACCACACCAATCGCACGCTCAAAAACGGCTTCACTAATATCCACTGCAATCCACGCCCCGATGACAGAACCCAGAATAGCCGGTATCGACAGCAAAACTGCCTTTCGCAGGGGAAGTACTTTTTGTTGCCTGAAACTGGTGGTGGCGGCCAGTGTCTGGATACCGATGGCAATGCGGTTGGTGCCGTTGGCCACCGGTGCGGGAAGTCCAAGCATCATCAATACCGACAGCGAAATAATGCTGCCGCCACCGGCCAGGGTATTAATAAAACCAACCAGTAATCCGGAAACAATTAAGATAATGATTTCAATCCATTCCATGGTTAAGTGCCTGGAGTATTAAAGTGCCTGGAGTATTTAGAGTTGGTGGCGGGCAAAGTTGAATTATTCAACAATCGCCATTGCTTTTCTTCAACACATTTTCAAATTACCATATTTTCAATTTATCACATTTTCAAATTCTCAAATTTTCAAATTACCAAATTCTCAAATTAAACCTCCCTTTTCTTCAGTGCGTCCCAACCCTGGGCTTTTAGTTCAAAACTCTGGTTGTCATTCGAGATAAGTTGCCGGCCTTCCGAAGGATCAGTCATGAAACCAATCACGGAAATATCCTCCAAATCTTTGATTTTTTCAAAATCTTTCTGACTGATGGTGAACAGCAGTTCGTAGTCCTCCCCCCCGTTCAATGCCGCCACCGAAGGGACGATGCCAAATTCTTTGGCCAGGTCGAAAGTCTGTTGATCGATGGGTATTTTTTCTTCATAAATCGTGCAGCCGGTATTTGACGATTTGCACAGATGCAGGGCTTCCGAGGCAAGCCCGTCGGAAATGTCGATCATCGAGGTGGGCACGATATCTTTTTCCTCAAGCAGGCGCACAATGTCAGTGCGGGCTTCAGGCTTCAACTGTTTTTCCAGCACGAAATCATGGTTCGACAAATCGGGTTGCATGTCGGGGTTCGACTGAAATACTTTTTTTTCCCTTTCCAGAATCAGCAGTCCCATGTAGGCAGCGCCCAGGTCGCCGGACACACACAAAAGGTCGTTGGGCTTGGCCCCCTCCCGGTAAGTGATTTGCTTTTTCCCGGTTTCGCCGATTACCGTAACCGAAATAAACAGGCCATGCACACTGGAAGTGGTGTCGCCACCTACAAAATCTACCTGATAAACTTCGCAGGCCTTTTTTATCCCGGCATAAATTTCGTTCAGCGCCTCCACCGAAAATTTACTGGAAACACCGATGCCCACCACTATCTGCCTGGGGGTTCCGTTCATGGCTGCCATATCCGAAAAATTCACTACCGCAGCTTTGTAGCCGAGATGTTTCAGCGGCGTGTACATCAGGTCGAAATGGATTTGCTCAATGAGTAAATCCTTTGAGACGAGTGTCAGTTTGCCGGATGAAGGCTCAATCACCGCCGCATCATCCCCAATGCCTTTTATCGTTGATTTATTTTTGGGACGGATGTCCTTTGTCAGGAAGTCAATCAGCCCGAATTCGCCGAGTGCTGAAAGATTGGTCAGGTTCGGTTCCGTTTCTGTCATGGTTAATTTTTCGGCAAAAATAGTCAGAAAAAGCCGGACGGCAGAAACCAAAAGACGGAAACGATAAGGATTCTCCCCGGCCCAACACTTCCCTGCCCGCCCTCCTCCGCCCTTCAAAACCAATAAAAAACCAATGTAATTGGTGATTCCGGGATTTTTCAAAATAGTTCTTTTTGCTAAATCAATATTTTCTATATTTGCGCACTTTAAAATCCTTTAATTTTAGCATTTTATGGAGCACAAAAACATTGGCCGGATTGCCCAGATCATCGGCCCTGTAGTTGACGTAGTTTTTGAAAATGAGAAAGACCTTCCGAACCTCTACGACGCACTCGAAATTACACGCAGCAATGGCGAAAAACTGATTCTTGAAGCCCAGCAGGCCATTGGGGAAAATACCGTGCGCACCATCGCCATGGACTCAACCGACGGTTTGAGCAGGGGTGTTGAAGTCAGGCTCACCGGCGCCCCTATTTCGATGCCCACCGGCGACGAAATCAAGGGCCGGCTGTTTAACGTCATCGGCGACGCCATCGACGGGCTGGGACAGGTTGACTCCGAAAAAAGGTACCCGATCCACCGCGACCCACCGAAGTTTGAAGAACTGACCACTACAAAAGAAATACTTTATACAGGCATCAAGGTCATTGACCTGATTGAACCTTATTCCAAAGGGGGGAAAATCGGTTTGTTCGGTGGTGCCGGTGTGGGCAAAACGGTTATCATCATGGAATTGATCAACAACATTGCCAAATCTTATGCCGGCCTTTCTGTTTTCGGTGGTGTGGGTGAACGCACGCGTGAAGGAAATGACTTGCTTCGTGAAATGATCGAATCGGGTGTGATCAAATATGGTGAAGCTTTTGAAAAAGACATGGAAGCCGGAGGCTGGGACCTCTCGAAAGTTGACCGGAAAGAACTACTCGAATCGCAGGCAACACTGGTGTTCGGACAGATGAACGAACCTCCCGGAGCCCGTGCCCGCGTGGCACTTTCAGGATTAACCATGGCGGAATATTTTCGCGATGGCGACGAGAAATCAGGGGGCCGCGACATCCTTTTCTTTATCGACAATATTTTCCGTTTTACACAGGCGGGTTCCGAAGTTTCGGCCCTGTTGGGACGGATGCCTTCAGCTGTGGGTTACCAACCAACATTGGCTACCGAAATGGGATTGATGCAGGAACGCATTACCTCTACCAAAAGGGGTTCCATCACTTCGGTACAGGCCGTGTACGTTCCTGCTGACGACCTGACCGACCCCGCACCGGCAACCACTTTTGCCCACCTTGATGCCACCACGGTATTGAGCCGCAAAATTGCCGAGCTGGGTATTTACCCCGCCGTTGACCCATTGGACTCCACTTCGAGAATACTTAGCCCTGACGTGGTTGGGGATGAGCATTACAATACAGCCCAGCGTGTTAAACTGACGCTCCAGCGATACAAAGAATTGCAGGACATTATTGCCATCCTGGGCATGGACGAACTGTCGGAAGAAGACAAACTGATCGTTCACCGTGCCCGCCGGGTGCAGCGGTTCCTCTCGCAACCTTTCCATGTTGCCGAACAGTTTACCGGTTTGAAAGGAACTGTTGTTTCCATCGAAGACACCATCAAAGGCTTTAACATGATACTCGACGGAGAAGTGGATGAGTATCCCGAAGCAGCTTTTAACCTGGTCGGTACCATCGACGAAGCCATAGAAAAAGGAAAGAAAATGCTGGCGGAAGCGTAAACGCCAACCCCCCCTTAGTCCCCCCAATGGGGGGAAATGTGGGCTTCGCTTAAGGGGGAAATGAGTAGGTTTACCAAAAAGGCAGGGAATGATGAAAGGGAAAAATTGAAAACACTGAAGACCTAAAAATGCAAATTGAAATAATCACACCGGACAAAGAAATATTTAAAGGGGAAGCCGAATTAATTCAGCTACCCGGAATTGACGGGTCGTTTGAAATCCTGAACAACCACGCACCACTTATTTCTGCCCTGCAAAAAGGAAAAATAAAAGTGAAAAAAAGCAATCAGGATACCTTTTATGAAATCAATGGTGGCGTCATTGAAGTACTTGACAACAAAGTACTTATTTTGGCCGAATAAATTATTTTAAAAAGATTTGAATCCCGCCGGCCGAAAGGGCTTGCGGGATTTTTTTATTGTGTTTCCGAAACGATGTAAAATACTTCGGCACTGCGGTTGTTCAAAGGCCACCGTTTTAGATTTGACCAGCCCTCTTTCATTTTTTCTTCCTTCGCCAAACCCCGGTTTTCTTTATCTTGCGCCTTTTTACTTTTGGCCACATGATGAAAATAGCTGTTACCGGAGCTGCCGGGCACATTGGTTGCAACCTTGTCAGGGAACTGTTAAAAATTGATGCCTATCAGGTTAGGGTGCTGCAATACAGGGACCACCAGGCACTTGACGGGTTGGGTGCTGAAATAGTGAAGGGGGACATTCACGATGCCGCAACGCTTGGTGTTTTCTGCCGTGGTGTTGACGTTCTTTTTCACCTTGCAGCTAAAATTTCTATTGGTTCAAATTCGTACCAAAGCATTTACCAGACCAATGTGGACGGAACCAAAAACCTGCTGAAGGCCGCCCGGGGGGCAGGGGTGAAAAGGTTCATTCATTTCAGTTCCATTCATGCCCTGGTCAATGAGCCTTTGCAGGAAACAATGGACGAAACAAGGGCACTCGCCACCGCCACTGCCATTGCTTATGAAAAAACCAAAGCCCTGGCAGAGGAATGGGTGCTCTCACAATCGGGTGATGATTTTCAGGTTGTTGTCCTTAACCCGACTTCGGTAATTGGCCCCCACGATTACAAGCCTTCACTGATGGGGCAGTTTATCATCCGTCTTTACAAAAACAACTTGCCCGGCCTTATCCCCGGCGGTTACGACTGGGTAGATGTCCGCGACATTGTCCGGTCTGCCATCGCAGCCATCGAAAAAGGGGGAAACGGTGAACGTTACATTCTTTCGGGTAAGTGGACAACTTTGAAAGAACTGGCGGATGTGTTCGGCAAGGCAAACCAACTCTCCGTTAACAAACCTACCTTCCCGCTTTGGCTGGCACGGATTGGGCTTCCTTTTATTCAACTCTGGTCGAAAATAATGGGGCAGCATCCGCTCTACACCAGCGAGTCGCTTTCCATCCTCCAAATGGGAAACCAACATATATCCTACGGGAAAGCCCACAGGGATTTGGGGCATTCCCCGAGGCCACTGGCAGAAACTTTAAAAGACACCGTCGACTGGTTCAAAGAAAACAATTACCTTTAGCCAATGATTTCCGGAAGCCAGTTTTTCATTTTACTGTATGCCTGGATGGGGCTGGCCGTGGTCATTTTTCCCATCCTTTTAAGAATTACGGTGCCCTACGGGAGACATACAACCAACACCTGGGGCCCGACACTGAACAACAAATGGGGCTGGTTCCTGATGGAAGCACCTGTGGTTGTGGTTTTTTCCTGGTATTTTTTTACGGGCACAGCCGAAAAATCAGGACCGGTTTATTTTTTTTACGCCATGTTCATGCTGCACTATTTTAACCGCGTTTTTATTTTCCCGCTGCAAATTAAAAACAACGGAAAAAGGATGCCCTGGCTGATTGTTTTCATGGCTGTCTTTTTTAATTATTCCAATGGTTTCTTTAACGGTTACTGGTTCGGTACCTTGAGCCCACCCTACGACAATTCCTGGTTTTATGATCCGCGCTTTATTTTTGGGGTCGGCCTTTTTTTTACGGGCATGTACATCAATGTTACTTCAGACCAAACCCTGTTGAATTTGCGCAAAGACGGAAGGAAAGGTTATTACATTCCTTATGGCGGGTTGTTCAAATATGTTTCTTCGCCCAACCTGCTGGGTGAAATAATCGAGTGGCTGGGCTGGGCAATGATGAGCTGGTGCCTGCCCTCTTTTTCGTTTGCTTTGTGGACACTGGCCAATCTTATTCCACGCGCACTCAACCACCACCACTGGTACAAACGCAGGTTTGACGATTACCCGCAAAACCGCAAAGCTGTTTTCCCGTTTTGGGTTTAAACCGTTTTGGGCCTCCCACACCCGCAAAAAAAGCTCCCGCCCTTACCCGCTGAGAAATTTTTCTCTCAGCGGGATGAAAAAGAATAATGTTTCTCTTGTGGGCTTGAAGCAGCCGTTCCAAAAAATCACTTCTCTTCTTTTCTTACTTTTGCTTTTTAAACCAATTTGATGAATTCCCGTCACAACGCCTTACTTTCCTCCATTCTTTCCCCCGCGGACCTGAGAAAGCTGAAAGCCCGGCAACTTCCGCAACTGGCTGCAGAACTACGCAGTTTTATCCTCGATGTGGTTTCGGTAAAACCGGGGCACCTCGGTGCCAGCCTTGGTGTGGTAGAGCTGACCATCGCTTTGCATTATGTACTCAATACGCCCGACGACCGCCTTGTTTGGGATGTCGGCCATCAGGCTTATGCCCATAAAATCCTGACGGGAAGAAAAACCGTGTTTCATACACTGCGGCAGTTGAAAGGCATCAGCGGTTTTCCTTCGCGTGCCGAAAGTGAATTCGACGCCTTCGGGACCGGGCATGCCTCCACCTCCATTTCGGCAATTCTGGGGATGGCCATGGCCGCCAAACTAAAAGGTAAAAACAGCAGGCAGCATGTTGCCGTTATCGGTGATGGGGCGTTAACTGGGGGGATGGCGCTAGAAGCACTGAACAATGCCGGGGTTTCCAATGCCAATATCCTTGTTGTTCTGAACGATAATGGAATGGCCATCGACCACAATGTGGGGGTAATCAAACGATCGGTATTGAAAAGCCGTAACCTCTTCCATGCCATTAATTTCAAATACTTTGGCCCTGTAGACGGCAATGATGTTTTGCAGCTTGTAAAAGCTTTGAAGGAAATCCGGGATGTTCAAGGCCCCAAATTATTGCACATAATGACAACCAAGGGAAAGGGGTTCGAAAAGGCAGAAAAGGAACAAACCCTTTACCATGCCCCGGGGCGGTTTGACAGGAAAACAGGAGAACGCACCGAGCTGAAAAATGACAAAACAGTTTTGACTTACCAGGAAGTCTTTGGCAAAACAATTACCGAACTGGCCGGAAGATATGAAAAAATAGTCGCCGTAACCCCTGCCATGCCAACGGGTTCCGCTTTAATTGAAATGATGCGAAAACTGCCGGGCCGTGTTTTCGATCTGGGCATTGCCGAGCAACATGCCGTTACTTTTTCTGCCGGATTGGCCGCCGAAGGTTTCAAACCTTTTTGTACCATTTATTCTACTTTTCTGCAACGCGCTTACGACCAAATCATCCACGATGTGGCCCTGCAAAAACTACCTGTCGTTTTTTGTGTCGACCGTGCCGGTTTGGTGGGCGAAGACGGCGCCACCCATCACGGTGTTTTCGACCTGCCCTTTTTAAGGGCAATCCCCAACATGGTGGTTGCAGCACCCCTCCATGAAGCCGACTTTCGGAACCTCTTGTTTACTGCCGCCACCTACAAAGACGGCCCTTTTGCCATCCGGTATCCGCGCAGCCGGGGTGTTTTGCAACAATGGAAACAGCCGCTTGAAGAATTTGAAATCGGGAAAGGTAAAGAAATCAGGGAAGGAAATCAAACCGCTATCCTGAGCATCGGCCATGCCGGGAACTTTGCTTTGCAGGCCATTGAACAGTTGGAAAGTGAACAAGTCGGTTTGTACGACCTGCGTTTTCTAAAACCCCTTGATTCAGCGCTGCTCCATCACGCTTTTTGTCGTTACGAAAACATCATTACGCTAGAGGACGGAATCCTGAAAGGAGGGTTGTCCGATGCGGTTGCAGCTTTCAAAAGTCAAAACAACTACAATGCAAAACTCATTAGCCTGGGCGTCCCCGACCGGTTTATTGAACACGGCACCCAGGAGGAATTAAGGAAGCAATGTGGGTTTGATGCGGAAGGGATTTTGAAAGTTTTGAAGAGAATACCTTTTTAATTTCCGTCTTCCAGCCACCTTGCACGTTTACCGATTAATGCTATTTTTGCCCCTTAACGAATTGCACGACCAACGCAAATCCAATAAAGCAGCATGTATGAATTTATTAGTGGAAAGCTAATTGACAAGAACCCGGCTTATGTCGTTCTCGAAAACAACGGCATTGGCTTTCTCGTCAATATTTCGCTCAACACTTTTTCCAAAATTAAAAACAGGTCGGAAGCCAGGTTATTCATCCATTTTCACGTACGTGAAGATGCACAAATTTTTTATGGTTTTGCCGATGAAACCGAGCGGGAATTGTTCCGTTTTCTGCTCACTGTTTCAGGTGTAGGGGCAAGCACCGCCCGGCTTATCTTATCGGCACTGACCACCGAAGAACTTTACGATGCCATCGTGTACGGAAGGGCTGCTGTTTTACAGGGCGTTAAAGGAATTGGCGGCAAAACGGCACAACGCATTATTATCGATTTGAAAGACAAATTGATAAAAGCAGGAATCGAGCTCGAAAAAGTTGATGCTTCCCACAATACATTAAAAAATGAGGCGTTATCAGGTTTACTGATTCTGGGTTTTAACAAAAGCAGTGCTGAAAAGGCTTTGAGAAATGTTTTAAACCAGGGTCTGGTCAACAATGTGGAAGACCTGATTAAAGAAGCGCTAAAAATTTTATAAGTGTTTGGGAAACAGCGCTAAAGTTTTTTAAAAAGGAGCATTTTGAGGCGGAAGACAAGACACTTTTTTACTTTAAATCTATTTACGCTACCGGTTTTGTTATTGATTTTGGCAGAATCAATGCCGAAATATGCTGGCGCCTTTCCCCAATTCATCCCCCAACCCGATTCAACAAACAAACCCGACAGCTCGGAAGTCCAGTTAATTTTCCCGTTTAGCGACAACACCGGAAACCCTTACCTCGACGGACAAAACCAGAGTCCGTTGTTTATGCAGGACCCCGCAAATATTGAACGTGAGGTCATCTATAACCCCGAAACCAACTCCTACGAATTTGTAAGCAAAATCGGCGACTTTACCTACCGCCCGCCAACGACACTGGACTTCAAAGATTACAGCGATTACAACCTCAAACAGGATATCCGTAAATATTGGACAGAAAGATCGCAAACTGCGGGCACCGCCGAAGGAACACGCCTCATCCCAAAAATACATATCGGGGGGGAAGCATTCGACAAAATATTTGGCAGCAACACCATCGACATCCGCCCGCAGGGCTCGGCAGAAGTGAGCTTTGGCATTTTGCACAACCGGCGCGATGACCCCTCACTTGATGTACGGCAGCGGAAAACCACCAACTTCGATTTCGACATGAAAATCCAAATGAACGTGGTGGCCAAAATCGGGGATAAAATTGAATTCAAAGCCAATTACAATACCGAGTCGTCATTCGATTTTGAGAATACGCTGAAACTGAAATACGAGGGACAGGAAGACGAAATCATCCAGTTAATCGAAGCAGGGAATGTGAGCCTTCCCCTCAAATCGACACTTATCAGGGGAAGCCAGAGTTTGTTCGGGGTAAAGACCGAACTGAAATTTGGTAAAACAACCGTAACGGGTGTGTTTTCGCAGCAGCAGAGCGAAACCCGAAACATTTCTGTGCAGGGTGGCGCCCAAACCAACCGTTTCAAGCTGACATCCCTCGACTACGAAGAAAACAAACACTTCTTCCTTGCACATGCCTTTCGCGACCAATACGAAACAGCGCTTTCCAGTTTGCCGATTATTACCTCCGATGTTACCATTACACGCATGGAAGTCTGGGTAACCAATATCGGGGCCGCTACCGAAGAAAACCGGAACATTGTTGCTTTTGCCGACCTTGGTGAAGGAGACCCGAAGTACATTGCCAACCCTTATATTTATCCCACACCGGGTGGCGAAATACCATCAAACCGATCGAACGACATGCTGGCAAAAATGGATTCGGCGCAGGTG
This sequence comes from Bacteroidales bacterium, assembly GCA_021647205.1. Classification (GTDB taxonomy): domain Bacteria; phylum Bacteroidota; class Bacteroidia; order Bacteroidales; family F082; genus B6-G9. The sequence continues at coordinate 31,353 of JAKIVD010000022.1, forward strand.
AGAAGTATTAATACCGTTACCAATTACCTCACGGGCGACCCTTACGGACTGGGAACCAGTAATTATTTCGTGCCGGGGATAGATTTCGTAAAGCTGGAAAATGCCCGGAAACTGAGGCCTTCGGAATACTCTTACAACACCAGGCTGGGCTTTCTTTCGTTGAATACTTCATTGAATGCCGACCAGGTACTTGCAGTGGCTGTGCAATACACCATCATCGGCATTGATACCGTTTTCCAGATTGGTGAGTTTTCTGACCAGGGCATTGTGGCACCGGCGAACCTTGTCGTCAAATTGTTGAAAAGCAACACCACGATCACCACTGTCCCCATGTGGGACCTGATGATGAAAAACGTGTATGCCATCGGTGCATACCAGGTGCAGAAAGATGATTTCCGTTTGAATATTTTGTATTCGGGCAACAACAACGGTGTTCCCACGGGTTATTTCACCGACGGCCCCGAAGATGTAACAGGTGTACCCCTGATTCATTTGCTCGGGATTGACAACCTCGACAACCAGCTCAACCCAATTGCGGGTGGCGACGGCAGGTTCGACTTTATTGATGGTGCAGCACGACAGGGGGGGACTTTTCAGGCATCGAACGGGCGCTTGTTTTTTTCTTCGCTGGAACCTTTCGGTAGTTTTATCCGCGATTCGGTTTTTCCCGACAATCCCGAAGAAGCCGACCGCTATGCTTTTGATTCCCTGTACACACAAACCAAAACAGCAGCAGAGCAATTTCCCGACAAAAACCGCTTCCTTATCGAAGGGATGTACAAATCACAGTCAGGTTCAGACATTAGTTTAAATGCGCTAAATGTACCTCAGGGTTCGGTGAAAGTTACCGCCGGCGGCGTACCACTGGTTGAAAATGTGGATTATACGGTTGATTACACCCTGGGACGCGTGAAAATAATCAACGAAGGGGTGATGAATTCCGGGGTGCCCATTAATGTTTCGCTGGAGAGCAATTCGATGTTCAATGTGCAGCAAAAGCGGATGATGGGGCTGCGTTTCGACCACGAAATCAACAAAGACTTTCACATTGGGGGTACAATATTAAACCTGCACGAACGGCCACTCACCCAAAAAGTGAATTACGGGGACGACCCCATCTCGAACACCATGTGGGGGCTTGACTTGAGCTACCGGAAAGATTCGAGGTGGCTGACCAATGTACTGAACAGTTTGCCCGGTATTTCGACCAATGTGGTTTCCAAACTGACCGTGGATGCCGAGTTTGCACAGTTTATTCCCGGACATTCCAAAGCCATCGGAAAAACCGGGACCACCTACATTGATGACTTCGAGGGTGCGAAATCTTCCATCGACCTAAAGTACATCGGCTCCTGGTTTCTGGCCAGTACGCCACAGGGACAGCCCGAGCTTTTTCCCGAAGCACAGAAAAATGACCTTAGCTATGGCATGAACCGTTCCCTCTTGTCGTGGTACATTATCGATCCGCTTTTTTACGATCGTACCGGTGGTCTCCGCCCCTCCAATGTTGACAGAAACGAGATATCTAAAAACTCCACGCGCCAGGTACTCGAAACCGAAGTCTTTCCCAACCGCGACATCCCCAATGGCCGGCCTTCAAACCTTGCCGTGCTCAACCTGGCCTACTACCCCAACGAAAGAGGCCCCTACAACTACGATGACCAACGAATAAATCCTGACGGAACACTTACCGACCCCAGAGACAGATGGGCCGGCATCATGCGCAGGATTGAATCATCAGACTTTGAGGCAACCAATATCGAATACATCGAGTTCTGGATGATGGACCCTTTTACCGAAGAAGAATACGCCAACAGCAGGGGCGAGATATACATTAACCTGGGGGAAATCTCGGAGGATATTTTAAGGGACGGGAGAAAAAGCTACGAGAACGGCCTGCCCGGTACAGAGGTGCTTGAAAATGTTGACACTACCATCTGGGGACTTGTCCCGACACTGCAGGCTTTGGTCGAATCGTTCAGTAATGTTGGCGGCTCAAGGAAGTTTCAGGATGTGGGCTACGAAGGCCTAAGCGATGAAAATGAACAGGTAAAGCGGAGAAATTACCTCAATGTAATCCGCCAAAAACTGGACGACATTGCGTATGACAAAGCCGAGGCAGACCCGTCATCGGACAACTACCACTATTTCAGGGGAACCGATTATGATGCAGAAGCCAGGTACTCAAGTGTAACCGAACGCTACAAAGCCTTTAACAACAGCGAAGGCAACTCCCCTACCGACGACATCAACCCCGAAACCTATCCCACTGCTGCAACCATCGTCCCAAACGTGGAAGACATTAACCGCGACAACACCCTGGGTGAGTCCGAACGTTATTTTCAATACAAAGTTGTTCTCGATCCCAACGAAATGGAAGTCGGGAAAAACTACATTACCGACATCCGCCGTGCAACCAATGTCCGCCTGGCAAACAATGATGTGACCGATGTCAACTGGTACCAGTTTAAAATCCCGGTACAAAACCCCGAAAAAATTGTCGGTGGCATCAGCGACTTCCGCTCAATCCGCTTTATGCGCCTGTTCATGAAAAATTTCAACCAGCCGATAGTGGTTCGCTTCGCCACTTTTGAACTGGTACGTAGTGAGTGGCGGCGGTACCAGCATTCTTTGTTGTCGCAGGGCGAATACGATCCGGGCGATGAAATTAATGAAACAGAATTTGCCATATCGACAGTAAACATTGAAGAAAACGGAAGCCGCGAACCGATTCCGTACAGAATACCACCGGGCATTGACCGGCAGGTTCAGTTTGGCCAGACCAATTACGTAAGGCTCAACGAACAATCTATTGAACTGGCTGTTAACCACCTGCTTGACGGGGATGCGCGCGGGGTGTTCAAAACAACAGATTTCGATTTCCGGCAATATAAAAAACTGAAAATGTTCATCCATGCTGAAAATATGTTTGGCGAAGAGGAAACCTACAACTATGGTGATATGACAGTATTTATCAGGGTGGGAAGCGATTTTACACACAATTATTACGAATACGAAATTCCACTTGAGTTTACGCCCTGGCTGCCCAAAACCACCAACCCCGATTCCATCTGGCCGGCCATTAACAATATGGAGATCGACCTGAGGGAAATGGTTAAAGTAAAAGAGGAGAGGAATGTTGCCCTGCGGCAGGCCGGCTCCAACCTGGCACTGTTTAAACCTTATATCAAACAGTTGCCAAACAGCCGGATAACCGTCCTGGGGAACCCGAACATCAGCGATGTAATGGGAATATTGATTGGGGTGCGGAACCCAAAAAGACGTGGCATCAGCCTCGATGACGACGGCGAAGCCAAAAGTGCTTTCATCTGGCTGGATGAACTGCGGCTGACAGACTTTAACGACAAACCGGGATGGGCAGGTACAGGCCGGGTTGAAGCCACGCTTGCCGATTTGGGTAAAATCGCCTTGTCAGGCTCGTACCGTTCTTCAGGTTTTGGAAGTATCGATTCAAAAATCAGTGAAGTCCCCCTGGAAGCAATCAGCTCTTACCTGATTGCAACCGATATTGACTGGGGCAAATTTTTTGGGCAAAAAGCCGGCGTGCGCATCCCCATGCACTGGGACTATGGCGTTGATCAGATTACACCCTTGTACAACCCGCTAAACCCCGATGTTATTCTTAAAGAAGACCTCGATACCTACACCAGCGACCAAAACCGGGATTCGGTAAAAATGCTGACGGAAGACAGGACTGTCCGCCAAAACCTCAACTTTATGAATGTGCGCAAAACAAGGACCAACAGTAAAAAGAAAGCCAGGGTTTACGATATCGAAAACTTCGATGCCTCTTTTGCCTACTCAACAAAGAAACACCGCGATATTGATTTTGAATACGATGATCAGAAAGAATACCGTGGTGGCCTCGGGTACAACTGGAATGGCAAACCCAAAAACTACAAACCTTTCGGAAAGATTAAGGCACTTAAGTCAAAGCACCTGGCGCTTATCAAGGACTTCAACATTTACCTCCTCCCAAAAGTGTTCTCTTTCAGAACCGACATGAACCGGAGCCTCCGGACAACCAAATACCGAAACAAAAGTATTGGCGACATTATTTTGTATCCAACTTACGACCGTGTTTTTAACTGGAACAGGCTGTACGATTTCAAATACGATTTTTCAAAATCGCTGACATTTGAACTGAAAGCCGGGGCAAATACCTATATTAAAGAACCACAAATTTATCCCGATCAAAATACACAGGAATGGGAAGAATACAAACAAGCTATCTGGAATGACATTGGAAACGGGGGAACCATGCAGCGCTACAACCAGACTTTCAGGGTCAATTACAACCTGCCGCTGAAGAAAATACCGGTAATCGACTGGCTTACCCTGGCGGCAAGCTACCAGTCGGTTTATACCTGGTCGGCCTCACCAATTTCTATTCAGGAGCGTTTTGGAAACACCATCGAAAATTCCAACATGATCCAATTAAACAGCGGTGCCGATTTTAGCAAGCTGTACAACAAAGTCCCTTATTTAAAAACACTAAACCGCTCAGGAAAACGGCGATCATCGCGCCCGGGGTCAAGAACAAGACAGGAACCTGACCCAAAGTCTGCTGAGCCGGATACCGTCGCCAAACCAAAAATAAACTACGGGAAAATAATCGGGGAAGGAGCTTTGAAAATTCTTATGCTGGTGAAGAAAGCCTCACTGACATACAGCGAAGGAAACGGAACGGTACTGCCCGGCTTTACGCCCGAACCAACTTTACTGGGACTGGACATGCAAAAAGAAAATGCCCCCGGATTGGGATTTGTATTCGGTGACCAAAAAGATATTCGGCCCAATGCCGTCCAGTATGGCTGGATAACTACCGACTCGGTGCTGAACAACCCCTACATCACCAAACACAACGAAAATCTGGGCTACAAACTAAACACCGATATATTGGGGGCGATAAGGATTGATTTTGACGGATCAAGAATTTACACCGAGAACTACACAGCTTATTTCCGTTACGACCCGACCGGGGATACTTTTGCTACCTTCTCCCCCATCCAAAGGGGAAACTTCAGCATGTCGTATTCCATGATCAGCACCTCCTTTGAGAAGCGCGATTCGGTTGGGGCCTCGCAAACATACAGCACATTTCTGGGCAACAGGCCCGAAATTGCGGAACGCCTCGCACGGGCAAATCCGGTTTGGATGGAAAATCAGGAATACTTCATCGATTCGCTTACCGGCGACCGTTACCCGCTGGGGTATGGCCCCAATTCGCAAAGCGTGCTCTACTATTCAATGCTGGCAGCGTATTCGGGCCAAAGTTCAACTTCCATCAGCATCAACAACAATCCCTTCCCGAAAATCCCGCTGCCAAACTGGCGCATTACCTTTAACGGGCTGACCAATATCGATGCCATCGCCAAATTGTTCAGGTCCGTCAATATCAGCAGTGGCTACCGGTCGATGCTGACGATTAATTCGTGGGAGACCAATGTGGCCTTCGACCCGGAAAGCCCGGGGGAGTTTATGGCCAACAGCACAAATTACCTGACAAGGTTTAATGTAGGTGTGGTTTCGCTCATGGAGCAGTTCAGCCCGCTCATCGGGTTTGACATTACCATGCACAACAGCCTGAGCATCCGCCTTGATTACAAAAAGTCGCGCAACCTGACCATGAGCTACATAAACAATCAGCTAACCGAGATTGTCGGTAAAGAAGTCGTGGTGGGCCTTGGCTACCGGGTTAAAAATATTCAGTTTTCAATGAACTCTATTAACGGAGGGGGAAAAACAAATTTCAACAGCGACCTGAACCTGAAGCTTGATTTTGGGATACGGGACAATGTTACTATTCTCCGAAGGATAGATGAGGGCAACAACCAGATTTCGGCCGGCTCGAAACAGTACACCCTCAACTTTTCTGCCGATTACATGCTCAGCCAAAGTTTACAATTACGTGCCTATTACAACTGGACGAGCAACACCCCTTATATTTCTGCGCAGTTTCCCAATGCAACAACCAATGGCGGTTTCAGCCTGCGGTTTAACCTGGCCCAGTAAATAAGTGTTTAAGATACCGGAAGTTTAAGGTCTGCTTCGGCTTGTGATGCATTTGCCCCCGACAAAGTCGGCCAAAACCCGGATGAACAAAAAAAATAAATTACTTTTGAAGCCCATTAATTAAATTGATTTGAAATGAACATTCCGGAAAATTTATTGTACTCAGAAGACCACGAGTGGTTACGGGTTGAAGGCGATGAGGCTGTCATTGGCATCACCGATTTTGCACAGAAAGAATTGGGCGATATTGTTTACATCGAGGTGGAAACCCTGGATGAAACCCTTGAAAAAGGTGATGTTTTTGGTACGGTGGAAGCCGTAAAAACTGTTTCGGACCTGATGATGCCCCTGGGTGGAACCGTTGTTGAAGTGAACGAATCGCTGGGCGACGAACCCGAAGGCGTAAATAAAGACCCCTACGGAGAAGGGTGGATCATTAAAATTAAAATCGGAGATACCGCCGAGTTGGACAAGCTGCTCGACCATGCCGCCTACAAAGCAAGTATTGAAGGCTGAGTGCTTCCTTTGCAAGCTGATCCGGCAACAATGGCGTGCCCTTGTCTGGGTGGTTTTTATCCTGATAATTACCGGAATACCTGGATCTTATATACCGGAAGTCGTGACTTTTTGGGACTGGATTCAACCCGATAAGGTTGTTCACATTGCGGTGTTCGGCGTGTTGTCCTTCTTGATACTGTACAATGCACGCACACAATATTTAGAAAGCAGTCGCCGTTATCTTTATGTGGTAGTGGCTGTCGGGATGGCTTCATCTTACGGCCTGCTTACTGAAGTTTTGCAACGCGATGTTTTTGTCGGACGCTCTGGAAATGTGTACGATGTGTTGGCCGACATCCTCGGTGCCGGGGCAGGGTGGTTAGTATTTAGGTGGTTGCAGCGAAAAAAAATATGGGAAAACAATCAGCCAAATATCAATTAATTGCTAATTTAGCCGAGCTTTTTTGAAATCAAAAAATTCATTTGTCATGGAAATCAAAAAGAATCCAAAAGTAGATTTAGAAAACAAAAAAGGGATATTCTTTCAGGTAGGACTGATTATTGCCCTGGTAGTTGTTTTTGCTGCCTTTGAATACAAAACCTACGATAAAACCACCATCGACCTGGCCTCGAGAGCTGTTGACGACACCCCGGAAGAAATCATCCCGATTACGGAGCAAAAGGTAAAACCTCCTCCTCCTCCTCCTCCGAAACAAGTCATTCAAATCAAAATTGTTGAAGATGATGTTGAAGTTGAAGACGACCTCGACATTGATGTTGAAGCAGATGATGAAACGATAATGGATGAATACGTTCCCCCTATGGAAGATGAAGAGATCGGGGAAGAAGTAATTTTCCAGGTGGTGGAAAACCAGCCTGAGTTTCCCGGTGGCATGTCTGAGCTTTATGTGTTTTTGCAAAAAAATGTAAAATATCCGCCCATTGCCAAAGAAAGCGGTATTCAGGGAAGGGTGTTTGTCAACTTTGTGGTGGAAAAAGACGGATCGATTAGTAATGTCAAAGTCCTCCGGGGCATTGGTGGCGGATGTGACGAAGAAGCCATCCGTGTGGTAAAAAGCATGCCCAAATGGAAACCAGGTAAACAAAGGGGCAAGCCGGTGAGGGTTTCCTTTAACCTGCCCATTAAGTTTACCTTACAGTAAATAATGTGAATCAAGGATTGGGTTTGTAAAGCTGTTCGTACTTAATTAGACAGGGTCCTAACTTTACCAAAGTTCGGAACTTTGGAAAAGCTAACAAGCTAATTCACAAGACTTAAGATCCACCCTTGATTCGCATAAACAACAATCCTTAAGCTCTTTACAAAAGTCATTCAGTACTTTTAACCGAATGACTTTTTTGGTGGCCATTTGGCTTGCCTGTATTCTATTCAGCCAACATTCACAACAGATTTCCCGTTATCTAAGTGTAGTTGTTGCCGTTAGCAATCCGGCCTGGAAGAATTGGCAGGGTTTATGTAAGCTTTGTCGTGGAAAAAGACGGTTCCATCAGCAATGTTGCTGTACTTCGCGGAATTGGTGGGGGCTGCGACGAAGAAGCCGTCCGTGTGGTGCAAAACATGCCCAAGTGGAAACCCGGTATACAAATGGGAAGAGCGGTCAGGGTATCATTTCACATACCCGTTAAATTTACCCTAAGGTAAAAATTCAGGGTTGATTTTTGCAATGAACCTGGATGCGGCCACTTCAATAATTTCATTGTGGTCGAAAGCCAGTTTGGGAAGCCGGTTTAAATCAAACCAGGCCACTTCTTTCGCATCATCCCCGGCCAGAATTTCCTGATTCTTTTCAAGCACTCCCCAAAACACAACCGAAATGGTGTGCCCCCGTGGGTCGCGGCCGGGCGTGCTGAATGCTTGCAACTGGCGCAAATGCAAATCCTTTACGCCCGTTTCTTCAAACAATTCCCGGTGAACCGCTTCTTCCAGCGATTCATCCATTTCGACAAAACCGCCCGGTAAAGCCCAGCTACCACTGTAAGGCGGGTTTTTGCGACGGATTAGCAGCACTTCCATTAGCATCCCGCTTTCGCGAAAAACAACAGCATCCACCGTCAGTGCCGGCCGGGGATAAGCATAGGTAAAACTCATTCTTAATTTGTTTGAACCAAAAGTACAAAGTTTTTATTGGCGGGTAACTGCTGTTCGGTATTTGCAATTCAGAACAAAAAGGATGACTGATTATAACCCTGTTTCTTTCAACTTATTCTGTTTAAAGCGGGCAGTTTGAAATCCCCCGGGATATGTGCCATAAAAAAGCCCTCACAAATTGTCAGGGCAAAATTCTTCCGGGGAGTGCCCCCAGTTAGTCCTGCTTATCGGAGGCGAGCAGTTGCATGATTTGAATTCTTTTGGCTGCTGTGAACAGTTCTACCGGAATATCGTCTACATAGCTTTCTTCATCAAAATTAAAAACTACCTGAATGGCCGAATTGTAGGCACTCTGCACAACTGTCTGGCGTGTGTCGAACGGAATGTCCTCAACGAATTTCTCATCGTCAAAGCTAAATACTTCCTGAAGTGCTTTCCGGTAAATGCAATGAGCGGCAATGCAGGTCGTATTAAACGGGATGTCGTTTACGTAAGTTTCTTCATCGAAACTAAATTCTTTGGAAACGGCTTGAATGTAACGGCATTGAAGGCTTACACATTCGGTATTGAACGGAATGTCGTCAATATAGCCTTCTTCTTCAAATTCAAAAGGAGCGGAATTCCTTTCAGCTACGATTTCATCACACACTTCCTTTGTATTAAAAGGAATATCATCGATATAAGCCTCGCCGGAAAAATGGCCGTTGGAAGCTTTGAGGTTTAGTGCAAAAAGAACGGCCATGATGCTCAGCAGTGTGGTTAATTTTTTTAGTGTTTTCATGATATTGATTTTTTTGTTTTTTGTTTCTGAGGCAAAAATAGCGTCAAAAAGTCCCGGCGTAAATAAGAAATAGGCCAATGGGGGCGACTGGTCGGTGAGTGGGGATTTTTTTCGGCGAAGCGCTGTGGGTACAGTTGCGAACACGGCGGGGCAGCCTTTCATATCGAATACAAATCAAAATACAAGAGGTACAATAAAAAATCCCGGCCGAAACCGGGATTCCTTAATTTGAACAATTACAACTTACCGAATGCCGTTTTTATTTTCGCGAATCAACAGCACAACAATCCCCTTTTCTTAAAAGGGAACCGGTGTTGAACGGAATGTCATCGACATAATCCTCTTCTTCAAAATTAAAAACAGTTTTCATCGCATTTTGGTAGCGACAGTTTAAGGTTACACAATCGGTATTAAAAGGAATGTCGTCAACATAAGATTCCTCCTCGAAATCGAAGGGAACAGCCAGTGCCATTTTGTACTGACAAGTTGTCGCCAACTCTTCTGTATGAGAAGGGATGTCGTCGAAACAGGCTTCTTCAAAGTTAAATTCTTCGACGGCAGCGCGCAGGCCCGTTGACCAGCCCAGGGTCAAAATGCCAAGAAGTAGGGTAATTGATTTTATGGTTTTCATTTTACTTTTATTTTATGATTTCAATGATTGATCTTTCTCATATCAATTAACGTGCCAAAATATACATATATCTATTTATCTTGTTTTTATAACGCTACCTGATGAAAAATACTGACAGTAAAAATGTAGGTAATCCGTACACAAGTGTACGGAGGCGAACAGCAGACTCAGCTTCCGCCCTCAAGGCGGGGACGACCGAAAGGAAAGCATGAGGAAGCAAGGCTTCCATGCCCAATGGAAGCTGAAAAGTTGCGCTACTTCCCTCCCACTACCAAGACAATTTCCCCCTTGATTGTTTTTTCCTGAAAATGACGGTGAATTTCTTCCAGGCTTCCCCTAACTACTTCTTCGTGCAGCTTGCTCAGCTCGCGCGAGATTGAAGCCGGCCGGCCGGGGCCAAAATGCTCGATCAATTGTAAAAGGGTCTTGAGCAAACGGTGGGGCGATTCGTAAAATATAATGGTATAAGGCATTTGCGCCAGTTCTTTCAGCCTTGTTTGCCTGCCTTTTTTGTGGGGCAGAAACCCCTCAAAGAAAAACCTGTCGGAAGGCAATCCTGAATTAACCAATGCCGGAACAAAAGCCGTGGCACCGGGCAGGCATTCTATTTCAATATTGTTTTTAATGCACGCTCGTACAAGCAGAAAACCTGGATCGGAAATAGCCGGTGTCCCCGCATCCGTAATCAGGGCCATCGTTTCGCCACCGGCGACGCGCCGCACAATGCTGTTCACCACCCGGTGTTCGTTAAACAGGTGGAAAGCCATCATTTTAGTTTGGATGTCGTAATGTTTCATCAATTTCCCGCTCGTCCTCGTGTCTTCGGCAAGCACCACATCTACTTCTTTCAAAATACGGATGGCCCTCAAGGTGATGTCTTCAAGGTTGCCGATAGGGGTAGGGATGAGGTAAAGTTTGGACATTCTTTATTGGTTTTCTGTTTCTTCCACAACGGCGATAAGTAGTTTAAATAAACCGTTGTAGGCCGTAAAAGGAAAATCTTTGGCATCGTCGGAGGGGACATGGTAAGACAGATGTTCCTTCCCACGGGTGTAAATAAAAATGGCCTGTACCCCTTTTTCATAAAACGGGCAATGGTCGCTGTTGCAGGATTCGCCCCTTGATTTAACTTCTTTCACAAATTCACCGGCGGCATTTACCTTTTCAAACAAGGCAAACAATTCAGGGAAAACAGTCGCGTTGACGATGGTAATGCCTTCGCTGCCCGTTCCCACCATGTCGAGGTTAATCAAAAGCCCGATTTGTTCAAGCGGGAACAAAGGGTGGTCCGCATAAAACGTGGAGCCTTTCAGCCCCTTCTCTTCACCACTAAATGCCATAAAAACAATGGAATAATCGGGTTGGTTCTCGGGTAGTGAATAATGCCGGGCCAGGTCGAGCAGCATGGCTGTTCCGCTGGCATTGTCATTGGCGCCGGGGTAAATGGCCTGCTTGCCCATCATACCGAGGTGATCGTAATGGGCCGAAAAAACGATGAAGCGATCCGGTTGTCTTTTCCCTTCTACAAAAGCAATTACATTTTGGGTGGGGTAATCGGGGATGAACTTGTTTTTCGCTTTCAGGCGAATCGTCTTGGCGTTGGCCGGCAAACTTTCTTTTTTAACTTTCACCCAAACTGTAGCTGTTACTTCGCCACTGTTCGACACATGCCAAAAGGGTGTTTTTTCTGTAAGAAGAATGATTCCATTTATGCCGGGAACAGTTTGTCCGTACAGCTTTTTGAAGTCGCCCTTAACAAGCAAAAACGAATTGCTGAATTTGTTGTCTTGAAGAAAAGCAAGCAGCAATTCGGTGTTGTTTATTGAATCAGGTACAAACTGAAGGGTAAAATTGCCATCCACTGCGGGCGCCGAACTGCTGATGACAAAATCTTCACCGGCTTTGAGTTGATGCCCGTCGATGATGAGATTAATCCTTCCGGGGAAGGTGTTGACCGGAAATGCGTAAGGCTGAAAATAACTGTCCGTAAAAGCAGTCAGACCCTGTTTTGCAAATAGTGAGGCAATGTATTGTGCCGCCTTGTAGTCGCCGTCTTTGACATAGCCCCGGCCATGAAAAGAGTTGCCCGTTAATTTGTTAAGTGTCTGGCGGGCATAGTCAATGTCTTGCGCCTGGATTGACACTGTGGCCGACAAAAACAACAACAAAAATAAGCCCCTGCTTCCGGCAATCATTTGAATTTCCTTTCCACCAGGTCTTTTAACTTCTGATAGGCTTCCTGTCCCTCATCCCACTGGTATTGAATTTTTATTTCCATGAAGTAAGTCTGCACCCCTTTTAGGGTGGTCATTTCATTCAATTCGTCAACTGCTTTATTGTACCTGCCCATGTCGCCACTAAACAATTCGTTGATGAACAGGAATTTTTCATTGATGCCTATGGACTGTCTCAGGTCGGTTACCCGGCTGTGCTGCATTTTATCCGCCAGGCTCTGCTCCTCACTTCCGGCAAATTTATCGCTGACCGTAGCCATCGTACTTTCCGAGAAAAGGTCAAGCGTTGATTTGACTTCCGTTTGCTTTTGTGTTTTAACTTCGGGTTCGGGAGCAGGAACGGCTTTTTCAGTTAGCGGTTCAGGTTTTTTATCCCCTGTAGACTCTTCTTTACGTGTGACTTTCGGCAGGGTTTCCGGTAATGCGGCGGCTTCTTCCGTTGGCGGGGTTTTCGGTATTTCTTCCAGCACCTCGTTTTCCTCCACCACTGCTTCAATTTCTTCCGGTTCCATTACTTCAGCTTTTTGTTCGGGGACAGCTGTCTCTTTAATAAGTGGTTTTTCCTCCGGCTTATGGCTTTGTGGAACCGTTTCTTCTTTTTGACCAATGGCATTCTCCAGTTCAAAAAGCATGTCGTACAACTGCCTCGTTTTCTGTTGTAGCAGTTCCACATCCAGTGGGTGTAGCCGGTAATTGTCTTTCTTCAATCGTTGAATGTGTGCTTTCAGGTTGTCGGTTTCCACACCCAATTGCAGGATGATCTTTTCTTTCTTCATACTAAATTTTCCTTAGTTTTGCTCCTACCAAAAGTAGGAAGAATATTAATAATCAGCAGATGTTTCTTGAAAAAGACAACAACCACAGTACCAGGTCGGGATGGATTGAAGTGGTTTGTGGTTCCATGTTTTCGGGAAAGACCGAGGAGCTCATCCGGCGGTTGAACCGTGCACGCATTGCCAAACAAAAGGTTGAAGTCTTTAAACCCACTGTTGACACACGCTACGATACGGAAGATGTCGTTTCTCACGATGCCAGCAAATCTGCTTCCATTCCGGTTGAGAATGCCATGCAAATTTTGTTTTATGCAGAAGAATTTGAAGTTGTCGGAATAGATGAAGCCCAGTTTTTTGGCAGCGAACTGGTGAATGTATGCAACGAACTGGCAGGCCAGGGCAAGCGGGTGATTGTTGCCGGACTTGACATGGATTACCTCGGTAAGCCCTTCGGCCCCATTCCGCAGTTGATGGCATCAGCCGAATATGTTACCAAAGTGCACGCTATTTGTATGCACTGCGGCAACCTGGCTAATTATTCGCACCGTACCATCAAAGGTGACAAGCTGGTGGTACTGGGCGAAACCGAGGCTTACGAGCCTTTGTGCCGGAAATGCTTTGTCGAAGCACGGGATAAGAAAAAGTAGTATTGTTGAATCAAGCCCGTTGAGTAGATTTATTCTCAGCGGGTTGAAATAAACCAAAGGTGCATTTTGATATGTAACCGGCATCGGGGGGGGTGCAAAAATCCCGAAACCGCAAAGAATTAAAAAGCAGGGATTAATTATTTCGACACCGTTCAATATTCATTTCAATACGGGGATTTATTTGTCGTATAAATTTTAATGATTAATCGGTACTATTTTCCCGCCGATAAATTTGCATACCAGGTAAATGCCCTGAAGTATTTTTGCCACAATGTATCTGATGATTTGTATTGGTTGTCAGCAAAAAAGTAATCGACAAGGGTCTCTCGTACCCGGCATAATTCACCAAGGCGATTGATATTGTTTTTGTCGGCAATTGTAAAATCCATAAGCTCCAGTGAGCGAAAGAAAGCCAGTTGGCTGCGTTCTTGTTTGTTCTTGTTTTTCCATTTTATGGCCCGTTCAACTTCGCTCCCAATATTTGCCATCTGCTCCGAAAAGCTTAATTGTTGCCACTTGCCTGTTGACAGGTTTTTATGAAAATAATTGGGCTCCATTAGATTTACAGGACAAGTTCGTTTACAATTTCAATTCCCCAACGGAAATTTTATTCTTCTTATCGACGATTTTCATATACTTAATTTTTGATAAGTTTAGCTTTTCCAAAGTTTTAAACTTTGGAAAAGCTCATAACTAAAACTCGCAATTCAGCGGTGTACGCGGGAAAGGGATCACATCGCGGATATTGCCCATTCCGGTGAGGAACAATATCAGTCGTTCAAAACCCAAACCAAAACCGGCATGGGGCACGGTACCAAATTTACGGGTTTCGAGGTACCACCACATCGACTCTTCGGGAATGTCCATCTCTTTCATCCGGGTGGCCAGTTTGTCGTATTCTTCTTCGCGCTGCGAACCCCCGATGATCTCACCAATTTGCGGGAACAACACATCCATCGCCCGGACGGTTTTACCGTCGTCATTTTGTTTCATGTAAAAGGCCTTGATTTCCTTTGGGTAATCCGTCAGAATAACCGGCTTTTTAAAATGCTTTTCCACCAGGTAGCGTTCGTGCTCCGATTGCAAATCGGCACCCCAGCCATCAATCACAAATTGGAAACGTTTCTTTTTGTTGGGCTTGGAATTGCGCAAAATCTGAATGGCCTCGGTGTAAGTAATCCGTTCAAAATCATTGTCCAGAACAAAGTTTAGCTTTTCAATCAATTCCATCGAACGCTCGTCGGCTTTCTTGTTTTTTTCTTCATCCAGCAGGCGTTTGCTTAAAAATTCAAGGTCGTCTTTGCAGTTGTCCAGCGCATAGCGGATTACATATTTCAACATGTCTTCTGCCAAATCCATATCGTCGTTGATGTCGCAAAAAGCCACTTCGGGTTCAATCATCCAAAACTCGGCGAGGTGGCGGGTGGTGTTGGAGTTTTCGGCACGGAAAGTGGGTCCGAAAGTGTACACTTTAGAGAGGGCGAGGGCTGCCAGTTCGGCTTCCAGCTGACCCGAAACCGTGAGGTTGGTGGCTTTGCCGAAAAAGTCGGTTTGGAAATCTGCTTTCCCTTCTTCATTTTTAGGGATGTTGTTCAAATCGAGGGTGGTAACCTGGAACATTTCGCCGGCACCCTCGGCATCCGAACCGGTGATAATGGGTGAATGGATATTGTAAAAACCCCGGTCGTTAAAGAATTTGTGGATGGCAAAAATCATCGCATGGCGGATACGGGCAATGGCACTAAACGTATTGGTACGGTAACGCAAATGTGCTTTTTCGCGCAGGAATTCAAGCGAGTGTTTTTTGGGTTGAAGCGGATAATCATTGGGGTTGGCCACACCCAAGATTTCAATATCGGTGGCGTGTACTTCCACTTTTTGGCCGCTGCCCATCGACTCCGTTAAATCTCCTGTTACAGACAGGGCCGCCCCGGTATGGATTTTTTCCAGCAAAGGTTCCATCGCCGGCGACATCTCCACAACAAGCTGCACATTTTTAATGGTCGATCCGTCATTCAGCGCAATAAAGCTTACATTTTTGCTTCCGCGTTTGGTGCGTACCCAGCCTTTTACATTGACTTTGCTTCCAAAATCAGCACGTTCCAGCAAATCTTTAATCTCTGTTCTTTTCACAATTACGAGGGTTTAATAACACTGCAAAAAAACGAAAATTAGGGGAAACAACTTTGTTTTATTGTTACTAATTGAAATCATCTTCCCGCAGATTTCGCAGATTGATACTGAGCATACATCATGTTTTTCTGCAAAAACCGGCTGGAATTTTAATTTAGTGTATAAATATGGGTTACTGTTGCAGGCTAATAAAACTCATATTCGTATCGCGTAAGCAGAAAATTCGCTTTTGCCCCGCCAAACACCAGGGGGTCGGATGGGGCGGAATTCCCCATTTCGAAAGTGCGTTCTTCCACTACCAAGCCATGGTCGCTGTACTTGTATTCGGTAAATCCCTCGACCAGGTTGTTGGAGCGGTTGATGGTTTCTTCGGTGATTATCCGGTTTTGCTTATCGTAAGTCGTGCGTTGCTGATGATGGCTGTTTTGGAGCAATATCCGGTTGCCGTTTTCGTCGTATTCGTACAGAACGGAATTGATTAAATTGCCGCTCCCGGAACGTTGGACACTTTGTATCAACTTACCACCTTCATTGTACGCAAAGGTGGTTTTTGTTAGCAATTCATTGTTTTCGCCATAATCAATGCGGCTCAAAACCAGGTCCGATTCATCGTATTCGTAAACCGAACGCTGTGAAACATGCCCTTCTTCATCAAAATGGGTTTCTTCGATGGGCCGCTGCTTGTTGTCAAATTTGATGGTTTCTTCCCCTTCGTTGTCCCCCTCTTCATCAATTATTTTTACAGATATAAATCGTTCGGAACGCTTTATTTTTTTGATGGATTTTCCACTGTCGCCATAAGTTATTTCAATTTCCACGGGTTTGCCTTCTTCATCAAGATGATAATGAATGGCTTCACCCACTTCCCCCTCTTCAAAATAATGAATTTCGGAAATCATTTTGTTTTGATCGTTGTATTTGTAAGCACTTGCGCTTTCCGTTTTTCCGTTGGATGCATATTCAATTTCTTTCAGCAGGTTTTGCTGTTCATCAAATTCCTGCTGAAGGCTTTTGAATTCGTTGATGGGCCGACCGTCTTCACCAACGAATGCCGTGTATTTGCTTACTTGCTTGATTTTTGCCATTTTGTTTACAATAAAACAAGGTGTGATTTTGAAAGTACACAAAGATAAGCAAAATGAAGGTGTTGATGGTGATCCTATGGATTATCCGTATAATACTTCTTCCACCGTCTTTGTTCCCGATTATAAAAAGAGGTGAACTTTTCGGGGGGGCCTGTTTTACAGTTGATGGGATGGGCTGTTTCGGGATGCTGGAACGAAATTTCAACCGAACTCAAAAACAGGCCCTTCCCTTTCAGCCTGACCGAAACATTGCCGTATTTATCGTCACCCAAAACAGGAAATCCAAGTGTTGAGAGATGAATACGCAACTGATGTGTCCGTCCGCTTTCGGGAAACAAATCAACAACTGACATCCATTGGGTGTGTAGCGAGCGGCCGTGTTTTATTAACTGATAGCGGGTAAGTGCCGCTTGTTCTTCGATGCCTGTTTCGATGATGCCTTGTTTAGGCATTTTACCAGCAACAATGGCGCGGTATCTTTTTTTAACCTGATGGTTTTGAAATTGTTGCCCCAGTTTCATCAGTGCGTTGGCAGTTTTGGCAATAACAAGCAATCCGGATGTTGGGTAGTCCAGGCGGTGGACCGGCCGTGGAATTTTAAGGGCATCTTTTTCGGCAGAAAGTTTCAGGTTAAAAAGCAGGGCATTTTGGATAGTTTTGAAGCGGTTACCACTCACCGGATATCCGGGTGGTTTGTTGATAACGGCCAGGTGCCCGTCTTCGAAAACAATTTTAAGGCAAAGCGGAAATATTTTTGGGATGTGTGTTTCCGGGTCAATCCATTCAACTTTTTGCCCGGCCTGCAGCCAAAGGCCTTCCCCTGCTACTTCTCCATCCACCCACATCTCACCCCTTTTGATGATTTTTTTTAAAGCGCTTCGTGATGGAATGGTTGAAAAAACACGGAGGGAAAAATCGATGAGCCTGACGGGAATATCCTCCACGCCAACATCATATTTTTCTAAAACAATCATGAGTCATAAGGGCATTGGCAGGTAAAAAGTACTGGGCAAATATTTATTAAATTTCCGGTCAAACACCACCGGACGGGGATATTATTGCTCTTGGGTATCAACCCTCGATTTCAAAAATTTCATATATTTTTCATAGTCTTCGTCAGGTTTTTTCGTATTGCAATTCAGTAAAGTTATATAGGCATTGGTATATTCTTTTTCCTTGTAATACACATTGATTTTATTGTACAGGCTTGGCTCGTAATGAGGGAATAATTCAAGGGATCGGTTCAGGTACACCAGGGCCTGCTTGCTGTTGTTCAATTCTGCTGAAACAATGGCAAGGTTACTGAGCACGGCAATTTGTGTGGGGAAATATTTCAATGCCAGTTGAAGGTCAGCATAGGCCTGCCTGTAATTCTGCATCCGCATATTGGCAATTCCTTTGTAGATAGGAATAGGCAAGGCATTGTAATCAATTGTTGTGAACTTTGTAAAAGCCTTATCCGCATAAGCGATAATCTTTTTCTGGTTCCGTGTATTCATTTCCCGGTTTAATTTTCGCACATTAACTTCCGCCCTGATCAAGATGCCGGCATAGTAAATTGAAAAAACAGCCGGTAAAATCATCAGTAACAGAATTTGGGTATATGTTTTATTTTTTATCTGTCCCGGCTTTTTTTGCCTTGCGTAGTAAGCACTTAAAATAGCCGCCATCATAATCATCAGATAAACCTGGTGATTTATCCTTTCCAGCGGAAATGTGAAAAAGGCAATGGCCAGATAACCACCTATTCCTGAGAGCGTCAACAAGGTCAGCAGTAGTTTGTTTTTATCTGTTTCACTGAACAACACCTTAAATCCGTAAACAGCAATAATGATGAAAATCAGCAGGTAGAGCAACAAACCGATGGTTCCTTTTTCAGACAACACCCACAGAAAATCGTTATGGGGCCGCCGCCAGTTTTGGTAATCGGAGCCATAGTTAACTTTGTAATAAGGCACAATGGCTATTTTCCAGTTTCCGGTACCAACACCAAGCAAGAAGTTATCCTGCGACAAATCCCAGGTTGAGCCCCACATTTTTAAGCGCCCCTGGTTGTTGTGCGACTGGCTGTCGAAAAGTGACGAAACCTGATATTTCACTAAAGAAAGCGTACCCGATTTTTGAAAAACCAGAAAACTGGCTGCTGCCACAACCATGAGAATCATGCCGATTGCAAGCCCCTTTTTACGCAAACCGGAATATCCGGAAGCCCTGTTTTTAAACGTGACAATGAGCCATAAAACAAGTGTGCTTAACAGAAAAACGAGCGTTGCTACCCAAACCGACCGGGTTTGCAAAATCACGATGTTTAACAAAATCAATAAAGTTGAATAAATACTGAGTCCCCGCCACCATTTTTTAAGAAGCATGATGCCGTAAAAAGTAAAGGGCAACATCAGGAACAACGAAATGGCAAATTGGTTTTTGTGGGCCATCAATCCCTTAACCTCATACAATGCCATTAACAAATCGTAGCCCGAATGACCCGGAACCTTGTCGAAATACTGGTACAAGCCGATTGATGTTGCGATTAGCGCGCTCAATACCACACATTTAACCAGGAAGGAAGTGGCCTGTTTGTAAGCAATAAAAATCCGGACAGCAAAAATCAACAGGGCAGCCGAAAGGAAAGTTTTAGTGATGTCGAAGGTGCCTTCTGCCGGATTGACAGCGTGTGTAACCGAAAAAATGGACCAAAGGAAATACAGCAAAAACACCGGAAAAACAGGTAGTCTGATAAAATTAATCGGGGGCTTGTCCCGTAAGGGTTTTCTTATATTCAGTAAGGTAACAAGGAGGATGACAATTCCAAGGGCCAGCAACCTCGGCGCTAAATTGGCATCCATTGTTTTGGTTGAAAAAACTAACGGAATGACAAGGACTGCCGAAACCAATAGAAAATACAAGTCAAGAGGTCTGGGTTTCGTTGGGGTGTTCCCCGCTAATTTCGTTTTTCGTTTCCTGTTTTTCATCTGTTTATATTCTTGAAATAATCATTCTCGTGTATGCACCCACGGGTGAACCCGTCGGTTCATGGATGTTTCCCATTTAATCTTGTAGTTGTTGTGCACTCTATTCCTGCGAACCAAGCGTAAAACTCGTAAAATAAACCGCACAAACTTTTCCAAAGTGCTGAAACCTGGAAATATAACAGACTAACTCACAAAGTCCAAGCTCCAGCCAGGGTTGTACCATTAGCAAAGTTAGCGTATTTTTTGACAATGGGTTCAAAGGCCGGTTAATTCAAGAACTTAATGAAAAGTGCACCACTTAGAGGGATTCACCTTTTAACGGGACAAAAAAACGCTTATTATTGCATAAGAAAAGAGTTGCGGAAAATAGCTTTAGCCTGTGGCTGAGGTGGCGAAGCTGTGGAAAATAGCAGCAAAAAACAAAACTTATTAGTGTGCTGACGAACAAAATAAAACAACTGACCGGCGAGGCTGCCGGTTTTCTTTCTGATTTTTATAACAGCCGGAGAATCATATTTGTACTGGCCCGGAGGGAATTTAAAATAACCTACGGAACCAATTACCTGGGTTTTGCATGGGCAGTACTCGAGCCGCTGACGATGATGATGATATTGCTTCTGGTATTTACCTACCTGCGTGCAAGGGCGTCAAACGATTATCCTTTTGTTGTGTATTTGCTTTCAGGTGTTGTTGCTTTCGAGTTCTTTAACAAAAGTCTCATGCAGGCCACCCGGAGTATTAAATTCCATTCGTTTTTGCTTAAACAGGGAGGGTTCAGGATGGCAATCCTGCCCATCATCAACATACTGTCCACATTAAAAACACATTTAGTCATCCTTATCATTGCCGTTTCAATTTTTGCTTTCTTTGGTGTTTACCCTTCGTTTTACTGGTTCCAGCTTATTTACTATATTTTTGCCGTTGTTGTTCTGTTAATCGGGCTTTCCTGGATTACGGCTTCCCTGGTACTCTTCATTCCGGATATTCAATATATCATCAATATCGTAATCCGGACAGCATTTTTCCTCACACCAATTTTCTGGGACATGTCGATGTTTCCTCCAAAAGCGGCATTAATTCTGAAATTAAACCCCTTGTATCATATTGTTGAAGGTTACCGGAATTGTTTTCTGTATCACCAGGCATTTTGGAGCGATACCTATTCTTTTGTTTCATTTTGGATAATTACCTCCATCATTTTTATCACGGGAATTTTCGTTTTTAAACGATTGCGGCCCCATTTTGCTGATGTTGTTTAGCTTTCTCAACCATTTGTCAACCGTAGAATATTTTGTATGAGTGTCAATCCACAAATTAAATTAAACAAGGTTTCGAAAAAATTCAGGCTGTACAGCAAGAATACCGACCGGGTTCTTGAAGCACTGATGCCACATAAACGAAGAAGGTTTACTGATTTTTACGCCGTCCGAAACCTTGACCTTCATATTTACAAAGGGGAGACAGTGGGCATTGTCGGAAGGAATGGTACGGGAAAATCCACTTTGCTAAAACTGATTGCCGGAATCACTTTGCCCACCAGTGGTCAGTTGAAGGTGTCAGGAAATGTCGTCCCCCTGCTCGACATGGGTGGCGGGTTTCATCCGGAGCTGAGTGGTTACGACAATGTTTACTACTATACCACACTGCTTGGCTACTCGAAGGAAGAAACAGCGGACATTATTCAGCGTGTGGTTGACTTTGCCGAAGTGGGCGATTTTATCAACCAACCGTTAAAAACATATTCAACCGGAATGAGATCACGGCTTGCTTTTTCGGTCAGCATCAATATCAACCCCGAAATTTTATTGGTTGATGAAGTGCTGGCCGTCGGGGATGAATCTTTCAAGAAAAAGAGCAAAGAAAAGATGCAGGAGTTGTTTAAATCGGGCAATACGATTCTCTTTGTTTCTCATTCGCCAACAGATATTAAAGAATTGTGTACCAAGGCTGTCATGCTCTATAATGGGGAAAAAATGGCAGAGGGCAACCCGGATGATGTTTTAAAGTATTATTATCAGTTTTATCAAAATCCGGACAATTTAATCAACAAACCGCCACAGGTTTTGTTGTAAGAAGTTATTGATTCTGACTTTCAGGATGTATTGAAATTTAGGGTGAACTTTTGGTTTATTCCGTAAATCATTACACATTTTTAACAGTTCATCGATATTTTTTTCGACTAGCGCAGGTGAACAAAGTTTTTCGTTCAGTTGTTGTCCGGCAAGGCCCATTTTCTTTTGCAGGTCAACATTATTAAGCAATTTCAGAACCGCATCAGCAAAATCTTCCGGGCTGTCGGCAATAAACATGTGCACACCATTTTCGGCTTCAAATCCTTGTGCACCAATGGAGGTGGAAACAACCGGAAGCCCAAAAGCCAAGGCCTCGTTCACTTTGCCTTTCATGCCACCGCCATAACGCAAGGGGGCAATTGAGAGGGCTGCCGATTCGAGAAATGGGGTTGTTTCGGGGACGTAACCCTTTACCTGAACACCTTGCATTGTTGCCAGTTCTTTTATTTCTTTTGTCGGCTGGCTACCGACAATCAACAATTTTACATCCTTTTTTTTCGCCAGAACCAACGGCCAGATTTCTTTGGTAAACCAAAGCATCCCGTCAACATTTGGTGGCCAGGCATAACAACCAATGAACAACAATGAGGGTTCTCTTACTTTGTCAATTCGTTTTACGGTTGACACTACATTTGGAATCAATGAAACATTTTCGACACCCTCTTTTTCGACCAGATGATCTCGGTCCTGTTTACTGACAGCAATCGTGATGTCGGCCAAATGATAAACGGCACATTCCCTTTTTTTGGTCCTCTTCACTTTTCGTCTGCTAATTTGTCCCAGTTTGTATTGGGTTTCTTCACGTGCAAAATGAAAATCGACACTATCAACAATTACGACTGCCCTGGGCTGGTGTTTTATAAACGAAATCATGTATTTTTCAGCAGCCCAAAAGAACTCGAAAAAACCAATGTCATACGATTCCTCTTTTATTGTTTTTCCAAACCAGCTCTCGTTGAGCGGTAAAAACCGGATATTCAGGCTTTTAATATGGTTAATATATTTTTTGGTTTCTTCAGGTTTAAGCCAGGGTTGGTGGTTGGGGATACAAAAGCTGACATCGTGTTTTGAAGCAAGGATTTTTAAAATCCCCAAAAACCTTCTGTCGCCTGAACTGAAATCGGGTTTGGGAATAATTTCGGAGATAACAAGGATTTTCATATTTTGCTTACCAATGGCCTTTGGTGCAAACATAATGTATTTTCAAACAAAGTAACTGTTAGCGTTCATGTATCCTCCTGAAAACAAAAATACCAGGATTTGTATCCTTATTTTAGGCATGCACCGGAGCGGGACTTCGGCTACTTCGGGATGTTTAAGTTTGTTTGGTTTCCGGTTAGGAAAAAAGCTCGTGCCTGCGGGTGAGCCCAATGAAAAAGGTTATTTCGAAAATGACACCATCAACCGTTTCAATGAAAATTTACTGGATTTCTTAAATGCCCGCTGGCACGACACACTGTTTTTGCCTGATGAATGGTGGAGAGAAGAACGGGTAAGAGTTAAAAGCGCAGAATTGATGGAGATAATAAATGATGAATTTGATCCGGTTTCAGATTTCATTATTAAAGACCCCCGGATCAGTGTACTGCTCCCGTTTTATCTGGATACTTTTAGAAAAATGAGTATCCTGCCCAAGCTCATCATCAACTTTAGAAATCCTTTTGAAGTGGCTGCTTCGCTCAAAAAGCGCGACAATCTCTCGCTGTCAAAATCGTTGTTGCTTTGGATGGATGCCAACCTGAAGGCCGAACAGTATTCGAGAACGCTGCCCCGTTTGTTTGTCAATTACAACAGCCTGCTGGATGACCCGCTGACCACCATTCAGAAAATTGCCGGCGGATTGGAACTTAATATCGAGCTTGCCGGTGAAAAAGAAACTGAACTGAGGTCGTTTATCGAAAAAAGACTGAAGCACCACACAAATGATGGTAAGACAGCCTATCCGGATATCCCGGAAACAGTTTATCATTTATTCGACTTTCTTAAAAAAACAGATTTGCGCGACACAACACCTCCGGAGCAAAAAATAGTGGGCAAATTAAGCCGGGGGTTCTATTCGGGTTTTCGGTTTTTTAATGGGATTGACAAGGAGTTGCAAGTCGTTTTGAAAACCATTGACGACAATTCTAAAAGCAAGCTTTATTCTGCACCTGCACATCCGGGCCTCAATAAAATCCGGTTTTTTCCGGATCGTTCAAACCCGGTAGCTGAATATATAATTTATCCCATAAACCGACGAGCTGCCTTGCAATTACTAAACTTGAAAGTCAAAACAAGAACTGGAGAATATCTGCCTGTCGAAATAACTGAAACCAATGCCGAAAAAGTCTTGGACAATGGCACCATGATTTTTGAATCTGAATTTCCCTGGCTGAGAATTAAACCTGATCAGGCTTTTGTATTGTCAGAAATCAGTTTTGAATTCCAACTCCTCGCTATTTCGGACTTCACCTACCGTTTCAGTATTCAGGAGAGAAATTTATATGAAGCTGAACTTTTATCGAAGATTGCGCAACTACAAACAGAAAACAACAATTTGATTGCTGCCCACGAAACAATAATAAAAAAACTTGAAACAGAAATAATTCATCTGCAAAATGAAAACAACAATTTGGTTGCTGTTCATCGTGTGGCTGTAGAAAAACTTAAATCTGAAATAGACCATCTGAAGACAGAACAAAGTAATTTAATTACTGCCAATGAGATGACCACAATAAAGCTTGAGCATGAATTAAAAACTGTTCAGGCCAGCAATAGCAGCTTAAAAACCATTCAACATGAAGAAGAAACCTTTCAGAAAAAAATAAATAAACTGAATGCTGACTACAAACGTGAGATAAAACAGCTTCAAGAAAAAAACAGCAAACTCGAATCGGAACACCTTGCCCGTTTAAACAAATTCGAAACTGAGTATGCAAAGCTTTCAGAAGAGTTACGGTTCAATCAAAAGCAATTGCAATTGCTCATGGATACGCGAAGCTGGAAAATAGGGAGGTCCGTTACCTGGCCTTACCGGATACTAAAAGAAAAGTATAAAAATCATTATGAAAAATAAAGTCAGGACACTGGCATTTTACCTGCCGCAATTTCACCCCATACCCGAAAATGATGCCTGGTGGGGAAAAGGCTTTACCGAATGGACGAATGTGGCACGGGCCAAACCGGTTTTCCCGGGGCATTACCAGCCGCACCTCCCCGCCGACCTTGGCTTTTATGACTTACGGATCCCGGAGGTAATGGTGCAGCAGGCAAAGCTGGCAAGCGGATACGGCATTCATGGGTTTTGTTATTACTATTACAATTTTAACGGTAAAAAACTATTGGACCTCCCCCTGAATGAGATGCTGAAATCCGGGAAACCGGATTTTCCGTTTTGCCTGTGCTGGGCAAACGAAAACTGGACCAGGAGGTGGGACGGGCGGGATGAAGAAGTCCTTATCAGCCAGGAGCATTCGCTTGAAGGGGACAAAAACTTTATCAAAGATATTTTGCCATTTTTGAAAGACAAAAGATACATCCGGGTAAACAACAAACTTCTCCTGCTCATATACCGGGTTGAAAAACTTGACAACCCCCGAAATACGGCTGAAGCCTGGCGGGAAATCGTAAAAAAAGAGCTGGGCGAAGAATTGTATTTGTGTTCAGTCAACAATTTCACCAAAGAAATAGACCCGGCAAGCTTTGGCTTTGATGCCACCGTACAATTCCCGCTCGACTTTAACCCGGCATGTAAATACGAGAGTTCCACTATCGCGAAAACACATCAGCTTGAAAACAACGATGTGAAAGATTATTGGTTTTACAACTACGATTGCATTGTTAAAACCATGTTAAACGTTAAAAATCCGGGCTATAAATTCTTCAGGGGGGCATTTCCTTCGTGGGACAATACTCCCCGCAGAAAGAACACCGGAGCTGTGTTTTTGAATTCCTCCCCGGGAAAATACCAGAACTTTTTAAAACGTACAATTGATTTAACACTGAAAGAACAGGCCGGCGATGAACAACTCGTTTTCATCAATGCCTGGAACGAATGGGCAGAGGGCGCCCACCTGGAACCGGACATGAAATACGGGCATGCCTGGCTCGAAGCAACAAAAGATGCCATTGAAGGTAAAGAAGCTGAAGTTCCCGGCCCGGCAGAAATCAATTTGGATGTTCCAAACAAAGAACAGGAAAACAAGGTTTTGGTGAAAGAGACAGTCAATCACGCAAGCAATACTGCAATACCGGAAAAAAGAAAGGCCGGAGAAAAACCAAAAGTCCTTATTGTGTCGTACAATTTTCCGCGTCACGACAACAGTTCAGGGGAGCTCAGGTTCTTTTCATTGGTACAAATGCTAACGAAGTACTGGGATATTGATTTTGGTATTATCCCGACACATCTGGAGGTAAACAGCAAACCGGAAATGGAAAAGTATGCCGGCCAGTTACAGAAACTGGGCATCAACAATTTGCCTCTGGAAAAGGGGGGACTGGCTAATGCAATTAAAAATAATGCTTACGACGGAGCATATTTTAATTTCTACTGGGTTGCCGAACAGTTTATTACTTTATTTAAAAAGCATCAGCCGCTTGCATTTGTTGTTGTCGATTCGGTTGATGTTCACTTTGCCAGGGAAATGTCACAGGCCGCGCTCAAGCAAAGTGACATTGCTCAGGCAATTGAAACCAAAGCAAGGGAATTGTCGGTTTACCGGTCGGCAGATATCACCATTGCTGTCAGCAATGAAGATTTTGAACTGCTCCATCACAAAGAGAAAATTAAAAATGTGAGCATTGTTTCCAATATTGTCCCCCAGTTTGTCAGGAAAAAGGGGCAACGGAAACAAGTGGTCAATTTCATTGGTAATTATGCCTGGCCACCTAATCCGGATGCTGTTGTTTGGTTCGTAACTGAGGTTTGGCCCTTGATTTATTCCCAATGCCCTGAAGCTAAATTTCAAATCATCGGCAGCGAACCAACGCCCGAAGTCCTGGCGCTGGCATCCAGTCCCGGCGTACAGGTGTTGGGTTTTGTTCCCGAAACGAAACCCTACCTGGAAAGTGCAGCAGTGTCGGTTGCCCCTTTGCGTTTTGGTGGTGGCATGAAGGGAAAAGTAAACGAGGCAATGGCCTATGGGTTGCCGGTTGTGGCAACCAGCTTTGGCGCACAGGGTTTTAACGCGGTGCATGGCAAAGAAATGTTTATCGAAGATGAGGCCCGCGGATTTGCCGATGCGGTAGTTAAATTACTGAAAGATGAACTTCTTCAGGAAGAGATGGGCTTGGCCGGCCAGCAACTGAACGCGGACATATGCTCGCCCGAAGCCATTGAAAAAAAGATTAAAACATTGGTCTCGCTGAGCAGGAAAATCAGTGCGGACAAAAAACGGAGGGCATTCTGGCTGAAAACAAAACAATGGTTTAAAAGGCTGACCGAATCATTTCACGATGTCGGCCTCGGTTTCCGGCTGCTTTTTCATGGTGGAATCAAAAAATTTCTATTCAGAGCATACTGGTATTTGAAGGGAAAGAAAAAGATGGAAGACATTCCGGTAAAAATTCCGAAAGAAAAATTTACGCTAACGAAAATCAATCACGTGGTCAGGCTCCCGCACAACCCTGTTCCGATCGTTTCAATAATTATCCCGGTTTACAATCAATGGGACTATACTTTACAATGTCTGGATTCGATACAAAAAAATTCGGGGAACATTAAATATGAAGTTATTCTAATGGATGACCTTTCCACAGACGAAACCCGGAATGCGGCAGGTCATGTAAAAAATCTCCGGATCATCAGAAACGAGAAAAACCTCGGCTTTCTGTTGAACTGCAACAAAGGCGCTTCACTGGCAAAAGGCAGGTACCTGGTATTCTTAAACAACGACACACTGGTGCAGCCCCGTTGGTTGTTCTGGATGGTAAGGACCATGGACTACCACCACGAAGTGGGCCTGGCAGGGGCAAAACTTATTTTTTCGACAGGACAATTGCAGGAGGCCGGAGGGATAGTGTTTAAGGATGGTTCGGCGATGAATTACGGCAGGGAAGACAAACCCGGCTTGCCCCAATACAATTATTTTAAAGATGTGGATTATTGCTCGGGTGCAGGCATTTGCGTACGCAAAGAAGTTTGGGATCAATTGGGGGGCTTCGACACGCAGTTTTCCCCGGCCTATTATGAGGATACAGACCTTGCCTTCCGCATCAGGGAAATGGGCTATCGAACTATTTTCCAACCCAGGTCCATCATCATTCATTTTGAAGGCATTTCGCATGGAACCGATTTATCGTCAGGAATAAAAAAGAAGCAGGTTGAACACCACAAGGTGTTTTTTAAGAAATGGGAAACGGAATTGTCCTATAATAACTTTTACCGCGACGAAAACCTGTTTTTGGCCAGGGAGCGGAGTAAATTTAAAACAATTATCCTATTTGTCGATCACCAGGTTCCTGAATATCAGAATTCAGAAAACAATGAATTGTTTTCGTTGGTAAAAAACGATTTGAACAGGGTAAAACTCTTCCCGGGGGATTTCATCCGGCGGGAACCCGATACGGGCCGTTGGGAACAGGACGGGGTTGAAATCCTTTATGGTGATTGGTACAGCAAAAACTGGAAACAATGGGCAGCCCAAAACGCCGCCAACTTTTCAAAAGTGATTTTTGCAGATGTTCAAGTTGCTGAAGAGTGGTTGCCCCAACTGAAAGCGGTTTTTGGCGGGGCTGCCCCGGAAATTGAGGTTGTCAGCTTTAAATAAATGCCGAAAAAACAATGAACCTATCCTGAACCGGCGGGTTAACCCGTCAGTTTACACAGGCGCATGAGTGCTTTAAAATTATAAACGGATGAGAAAAAAACTCTTTCTCCATCACCATATTTTTAAAAATGCCGGTACCTCGCTCGACAGGGCGTTGAAAAACATCTTTGGTGAAACGATGTATTTCTTTGATAGCAAAAAGCCGGGTGGGGTAATCAACAACAAAATGCTGACTGATTTTGTGGTGCAGAATGTAAAACAGGATGTTGCTGCATTGTCCTCGCACCAAAGCTGTCTTTCATCCTCACCGATAGCAGGTTTCGAGGTGATCAGTTTTGTTATTTTACGCGATCCGTTGCAGCGGTTTTTATCAATGTACAATTATCATAAAAAGACAGACCTGAAAACAAAACTGGATTTCCTCGCTAAGGAACTTTCTTTCAGGGATTTTATCCTGTGGATTATTCAAAATTCCCGCTTGGTATCGTCGAACTTTCAAACAAACTTTTGCTCAAAAACCGGCCCTTACCCTCAAAATATTTCAACACAAGAGTTACTTGTCGCCAAAGAAAACCTGCTCCGTACTGCGGGAGTGGGAATAGTGGAGCGATTTGATGATTCGCTCGTACTTTTTAACAGGATATTAAACAAGCATCAAATTCCGGGAAAACTTGAAAGTTACCAGGAAAACAAATCGGACCGGCAAGTTGATACCATGGGGTTCATCGAAGAACAATTGGGAGCTGAACTTATCAGGGAAATAAAAGGACTGAATGCACTTGATTACGAATTGTACGCTTATGGCAACTCGCTTATGGACAAAAAGTTAACTTAACTGCTTAGGCTGGGAAAAAGAAAGCCTGGTAAACAACAATATCGTACATGATTTTTTGCATGTTATCGGTATTGAAAATTTCTCAGAATTTGATTTGCCGACCGACCAGAATAAATCAATGGATGCCAACAAACTGGAGTTTTTGAGAAACCTTAATTTTCATTTCCCGCACTTTATTGATAACAAAATGAATACGAAAAGGGCAAAAATAATTAAGCTGTTGCAGCAATTGCCTTCCGGTGAGAAAATCCCGAACAACATCGTTTCACTTAAGGCTTTTTACGATTCGTTTACTGAATCCAATAATAAGGTGGCCAAAGAATTTTTGGGTATCCCAACTCTTTTCTTGGAGCGGGAAACCGAACCACTTCTGCCGGATGAAATGTTCGGGGAGCAAAACAATGTCCATCAGTTTTCTCATATTTTTTCTGAGCTTTGGAAATTGAATGCCAGGCAATAAGTGAAAATTAAAAATGAACTTGAAAAAAAGAATAAAAGAAGGGCTTAAAAAAGTTTACGCAAGGTTTTTTTTAAACACCTTGTCCAAATATTCCGCTGCAGATTCAAAACAAGCAAGGATTACGAAAAGTAATAAATTACCTTCAGGCAATTTTGCGAAAAACGGGCCGGAATACGAAAAGGAAGAATTTCCGGGCATCCCTGAAACCTCCGTCAAACCCATTGCCTTTTATTTACCACAGTTTCACCCTTTTGAGGAAAACGACGAATTCTGGGGAGAAGGTTTTACCGAATGGAAAAATGTAAGCCGGGCAAAACCACTGTTTGAGGGTCATTACCAGCCCCGGATTCCCGGCGAACTGGGTTATTACGACCTGCGGGAGAAAAGTGTTCTTCAACGGCAAATTGAACTTGCCAAACAATACGGGATTTACGGTTTTTGCTTTCACCATTATTACCTTGAACACAAAACTGTCATGCGCAAACCGCTCAATCTCTTTTTGAAAAACAAAGACCTCGATTTCCCGTTTTGCCTGCACTGGGCCAACGAGCCCTGGACAGTCCGCTGGGACGGCGAAAGGGAAAAGGGAGGCATCTTGCTCAGGCAAACACACGATGAAGCTGAAAACCGTGGTTTTATCGAAGACGCCCTTCCGGCTCTCCGTGATGAAAGGTACATCAGGATAGACGGGAAGCCGGTCTTGTTAATTTATCGTCCCGCACTGTTTCCCGACTTCAAAAAAACAGCCGAAAGCTGGAGGGAATACTGTCGTGAAAACGGGCTGAACGGCTTGTACCTTGTCATGGTGCAAACTTTTTTCGACAAAACCAAAGACCCACGGAAATACAATTGCGATGCTGCAGTTGAGTTCCCCCCCCACCAGGGTTTTTGCGTTCCAAAAAAACTGGCGGTTCCGTTTCATGTTGATAAGTTTGAAGGTGAAATAATTGATTACCAAAAACTGGCTGCTTTCTCCATGAAAAAGAAAAATCCTTCGTACACACTTTTCAGAGGTGTGATGCCCGGATGGGACAATACAGCCCGCACGAAGAATGCGAAAATTTATCATGGTTCATCGCCGGCTGTTTACGAAAAATGGCTGGCCGGATTAAGCGAATACACGAAAAACAATTTGCCTGTTGATCGCCAATTTCTTTTTATCAATGCCTGGAACGAATGGGCAGAAGGGGCTTACCTTGAACCGGACCGGAAATATGGCTACGCTTTTCTGAATGCCACATCCAAGGGCATTGACCAATGTGTTAAAGGAAAAATGAAAACAGACTAAAAATAATTATTCGATAAAATAATTTCATACCAGTAAAATAATAAGCAGAAAAATGGGGCAAGGTTATCAAGAAAGGGATTTTGAAATCATAAATTACCATCAATACGACCTGGATGGGTTTGATTATCCGTTCAGGGGGCCAAAACCTTCAAACCTTGGTAGAAATAAGTATTTTATGTGCCTTGGTGCAGCCCAGACATTTGGTTGTTTTACCGAAAAACCCTTTCCATTCCTGCTTAGTCAGAAACTTGAACTTGAGGTTTTAAATGCCGGTGTTGCCGGTGCCGGGCCATCGTTCTTTCTTAATAAAAAACGGTATTTACAAATGGCCAAGCAAGCAAGGTTTGTTATTATTCAGGTAATGTCGGGCAGAAGTGAGAGCAATCAATTTTTCGATTGCCCGTTTGGCAGGGGAATTCTGATTAGAAGAAGTGACGGTAAAAAAATGATAGCCGAACACGCTTATAATGAATTATTAAAAACTACTGATCAGAAAGAGGTTTGTAAAATAATCGAAGAAACAATACTATCTTGGACACATCACATGGTTGAACTATTGAATCTGATAAAGGTTCCAAAGGTTCTGTTCTGGTTCTCAGTACGATCTCCCAACTATGAGCCTGGTTTTGAGAATGCCCAAAACCTCTTCGGAAAATTCCCGCAATTTATCAATCAGGAGATGCTTGAACAAATAGTAACACATGCAGATTACTTTGTAAAATGTATTTCATCGGCTGGGCTTCCTCAGGAACTTATCAGCAGATTCTCTGGAGAAAAAACGTTTTACGCAAACAAGCACATACAAAACCAGAAAAGGCAATACAATTATTATTACCCTTCACCTGAGATGCATCAACTTGCTTTTGATGAGTTATACCCTGCTTGCCAGAAAATATTATCCTCTACGTAGTTGAAAGATTACGTTTTTGGTTTTTAATCACAATATATTTTTTGTCCGCTTTGTCAAAACCGAATGTTTTTCAGCCATTTAATACCCATGTCAAAGTCTTTATTCTCAATCAGTATTAATTGTTGTTAATTAATATGAAAAAAATGAAATATCTATTTACAGGTGGATGTGCCAGATCGGGCACTTCTGTGCTTACAAAAATAATCGGGGCGCATCCCCAAATCGTATTGGGAATGGAAAGGTACAATAAATTGTGCCATAAAAAAAGTTATGCAATAACAAAGGATCTCTTTTTGAAGGGGCGATTTTTAAAGATGGAGGAAGGTGATACTTTTTACAATGACTTTTTCATGTTCCCAACACACCACGACATCCCGGATAAATGGAATAATGCAAGATATGTTGGCGTCAAATATACGCAGGTTGATGAAATTATTGATGAATTGAAAATGTCATTGGGTAACATTACAGTAATATATATTTACCGCACTGTTTTCGAAGTGGCCGAATCATGGAACCGAAGGGCAACCGAAGGTAAAAACTGGCCTGCTACAAAAAATTATTCACAAGCTGTGCATATGTGGAATAAATCCCTCAGCTCAATAAAGGAACTCATTCACAGGGGAGAAAAAATTATTTGTATAAATTATGAAGACCTGCTTTTTACTGATAAACCAATCCATCAACTCTTCAGAATGTTAGATTTGGAGATGGACGAAAAAGTTGAAGCCCAGTTACGATCAGCCAGATCCAGGTCTACTAAAATAAAAAGCAGGAAAGGTAGCTTGACCAAAATGGAGTTTAATTTCATTAATGAGCATGCGAAAATGCACTTGCTCCAGGAATTTAATGCAATGTATAATATTATGAAATAGAACAGGTTGTCTTATTCTATATCCGAGTTTGAAATGCTGAAATCAAATCTAAACCATTTACTTAAACACAAAAAAACGAGATGCGGTTTTTATGTATTCAGCATATCTGTTTTGTTGTTATTTTTCACAATAGTCTATGCCCATGTTTTTTCCTCCCAGCTGGGTACAGCCGACGATGCGGCCATTGCCCTGGCGGCAAGAAACCTGTCCGAAGGGAACGGGTACACAACCTCTGTGGCCTTTAATGGCACCTTTGGTTTAGACAAGTTTTCCACCGGCATCACTACCGGGCCTGTTTTGGTTTTGCCGGCTGCATTGCTCATGCTCATTTTCGGGAGTACGTTTTGGGTGCCCGGTTTTGTAGTTGCAACTGTTAGCCTGCTGTTTGTGCTGTTTATCATTCGTCGTGTTCAAAAGCAGACAAACCTGATGCAGGCTTTGGTTTTTATCTCTTTGCTTCTTTTCTTTTTTTACAACCTGACGGCAGGCTACCACTTTACAAGCTGGTTCGTTCTTTTGGGAGAGTTGCCTGCAACATTTCTGGGTATTTTGGCCGTGCTTGTTTTAGCGTCTGCCCCGCAAAAGCGCAGCACCATTATTTCTGCCTGTCTGCTCTTTGGCCTGGCATTTATGACAAAGATGCTTTCGTTCCTGGGGTTTCTGCCGGTAATCGCCTGGTTTGTCTTTTCCTTAATCAAAGAACGAAAAAAGCGAAAAGAGCTGTTTATCAATTATTCGCTGGGTGCACTGGCCTTTGTAACACCTTATTTGCTTTTCGAAATATGGAAATTACTTTCACTTGGTACCACAGCCTATTTTGAAAACTGGCATGCTTTTATCAAATTATTTGCACGGCTGTCGGGAGCAGGAGATGCCTTGTCTTTATCACTTCCCGAACGCTTTGTACAAAGAAATAAAGAACTGTCGGATCATTTTAAGTTCTCGGTATCTCTTTTATTGTTAGTTGCAGTTCCCACAAGTTTCGTCATTTTAAAATATGCAAAACAGAAATGGGTCCGCTTGTTGTTCATCTTCCTGATGCTTGGTGCGTTTTTTCATTTGTTTTACTGGGTTTTCTTTTCTACAGGCTTGTTTCGCTACACATTAATCGGGTTGTTTTTGTACTTTTCTGCTTTGTCGTGCATTCTGTTTATAAAAATTCCGCGCCCGCTTATAGCAGCAATTAGCCTGCTTTTCGTACTGCTGTTTTTAAGCACTTCCAAAAACCTTCAAAAACCGGTTTCAACAGCCTTGACTTATGGTTTCAATTACAACACCCGCCTTTTAAACCTGCAAAAAACAGTGGCCTTCCTGAAAGACTACCAAAAGGACAAGCCATTTGTCTCAAGTTGGTGGGCCTCGGTTGTTGACGTGGAATATGCCATGCCCACTTTGCAAAACTTCAAACGTTTCGACAAGCTTGGCACGAGCGATTACAATCATGACTTGATATTGGTAAGCAACACCGTATTTACCAACCATTACCACTTTCCGGGCTTTGACGAATGGTCGGAAAACTGCTTTGAGGTACTGTTGGATGCACCTCCCTATTTGGTTTCCCGTTGTGGTTCCCTCAAGCTCAGGGCTGAGCCGGAGCACACCATCGATTTTTCAAGCCAGGGTAATTCGGAAGATTATACAACCTATGGATGGGGCAAACAGGAAGAAGACTTCCGGTGGAGCAGCGACCTTAATGCCGGGATCCGTTTTCCGGTTCCGGCTGAGCCGGCAGATGGCCTGGCCATACAGTTATTGTGCTTTCCGTACCTGGCGAGAGGGAAAATCCCCCAGCAACCGCTCATTGTCCGGGTAAATAATCATATTGTAGCTGAATGGTCAATAATAAACCAAAGATGGTTTAAAGTATTGCTTCCCCTGAAACTGCTTGGTGATGAAAGCATCGTTCACCTTGATTTTGAATTAAAAAACGCTGCCTCACCTGCCAGCTTCGGTCACTCAAACGACACCCGCTTATTGGGCTTTGGTGTAAAAAAAATAAAGATTAGTGTTTACAACAATGACTGACTTATCCGTTGTTATTCTATGTTACCATTCAGGCAAAACGATAGCGCCTTTTTTTGCCGAACTGGAATCCTTGCTGAAAGAAGCAGCCATTGACTATGAAATTGTACTGGTTGCCAACGATTTTGCCCACAGCAAGGACCAAACCATCGAAATAGTAAAAGCACTGGCCAAAGACCGCCCCCGCGTTAAAACAGTCTGCAAAATCAAACAGGGCATGATGGGTTGGGATATGATCCAGGGACTCGATGCGTCCACCGGAAAGTATATTTGCGTGATTGACGGCGACGGACAGTTTCCCATCGACAGCATTTTGAAAGTTTATGATAAAATCAGGGAGGGACAATACGATTTGGTAAAAACATACAGGGATCAGCGTTTTGACGGTATGTACCGAATAGTTATTTCCGGCGTGTACAATTTCCTTTTCAGGATACTTTTCCCGGGCCTGCATTCAAAAGACATTAATTCCAAACCCAAAATCATAACACGGGAAGCCTATTCAAATATGGATCTCCAGTCAACTGACTGGTTTATCGATGCCGAAATAATGATCCATGCCCGCGAATTAAAACTGAGTATTGCTGAAATCCCGATTATCTTCTCGGCAAACGAAAGCCGGAAATCGTTTGTACGGTTTGGGGCGATACTGGAGTTTATTTACAATTTGATTGTGTACCGCATAAAACATTAAAATGCCAAAAAAGAAAATCATCATCTCCGGTGCTACTTCATCCCTGATGAATGCAGTAATTGATCTTGTTCAGCTTCAGGAAAAATACCACATCATCGGAATAACTACCAGGCTGCGAAAAGACCAACGGAAGGATATAGAATGGGTAGAATGTAAACTGGCCGGTACGGAGAATGATTTTTCTTTTATCAAAGACGCCGACACCATCATCCATGCTGCAGCCATTTCCAATGCGTACACGCAGAAAGACTACCTTGCTGTAAACTTTCAATCAACCAAAACCCTGGTGGACGCGGCCAATAAGTACAAGTTAAACAAGTTTATTTACATCAGTTCGGTGCTTGCCTGCGAAAACTGCGGCGATTACGGTCTTTCAAAAGCCATGTCGGAAAACCATATTAAATCGATACTAAATAATTGGTTGATTATCCGCCCCTCAGTATTGTACGGGTATTCTGAAAAAGCGCCCATCGACAGCCTGATAAAAAAGATTGCAGCCAAACAAATCATCCCTTGTCCCGTCGGGGACCCCGACAGCCTGACCCCTTTGTATTACCTGGATGCCGCCCGCCTGATTTTCGATGCCATATTTGTGGAAAAGCTATCCAGCACCACGAAGTTTGTCGTTGGCCCACAGGCTTTTAATTACAAGGGCCTGACTAATGAAATTGCAAAAAGCTTGCAAAAAAAGATTTTAATTGTTCCTGTTCCCAAGGTAATTTTGATGGGATTAAAAAACCTCATTCAGGTTTTTGGAATAAAAGCAGGAATTTATCCCGATCAGATTACCAGGCTTTACCATTCCTGTAAAGACGTTAAAGCCATTGAGAACGCAAAACTTACACCCCTGTCAGAATATGTCAGGAAACAGGCAGAGAGCACTGGAAAAGTTTTAGAAAGTCCGGGGTAA
Organism: Bacteroidales bacterium; assembly: GCA_021647205.1. Lineage (GTDB taxonomy): Bacteria > Bacteroidota > Bacteroidia > Bacteroidales > F082 > B6-G9. Next base: position 68,065 of record JAKIVD010000022.1, read on the forward strand.
TCCCTCAAAAAACACAATATACACCTAATCTTCTTAATGAAAAAGCCGAATTCCACAAAAGTGTCCGTTGTTGTTAATTTCTTCAATCTGCGCCGGGAAGCAAAGCGCACTTTGTTTTCACTTACAACTATTTATCAACTCCATGTAAATAAAAATGACTATGAAGTAATCGTTATTGACAACGGGTCAACGGAACCCCTTGATAAAAAATGGGTAAGGGGCATGGGTGATCACTTCCACTACATCTATTTCAGGAGCAGGACCCTTCACCCCGCCGGGCCATCAACTATGCTGTTGGCAAAAGCCGGTACGATAATGTTATGGTTTGTATTGACGGTGCCCGTATTTTATCACCGGGGATGATTAAGAACATGTTAAATGGACTCAATTTATACGAACACCCATTTGTTTATTCTTTGGGCATGCACATTGGCCACAAACTGCAAAACCACCTGATTAAAGAGGCTTACAATCAGAAAATTGAAAACCGCTTACTCAATCAGCTAAGTTGGGAAACTGACGGTTACCTGCTCTTTACCCGGTCCAGCCTTGCAAGTTCCAGCAGGCACGGCTATTTTTCGCCGCTGGCGGAAAGTAATTGCTTCGCCATGAAAAAGGATGACTTTATAGCTATTGGTGGTTTTGATGAACGGTTTAAAAGTCCGGGTGGAGGGCTCGTAAACCTTGATTATTTTAAGCGGGTAAATGAAGATAAAAAGTATTCACCAGTGATGGTGCTCGGCGAAGCAACGTTTCATCAATTTCATGGGGGAGTCGCAACAAACGTTACTGTTGAAGAACATCCGTTTGAGCAAATGGAAGAAGAATACCGTGCCATCAGAAATAAAGATTATCAGGCCAATAAAAGGCTACCTGAAAACATACAAAAGATTAAAAACCATTCGTGTATTTAAATGGAAGGGAAACTATCCGGAACAAGATGTGCCAAGGGACAACAAACAGCTAATGTTTCCCGTAAACCTGTTTCTAAACGATTTGATGAATGAGGTGAAGGGGGGTTTCATCATGGCTCTTGATGATGATGATTGTTTGACGGGCTCAAACAGCATCAAAACAATCGTGGAGAATATTTCGGGCGAGGATGATTTACTGTTTTGGCGGGTTAAATTTCCTGACGGAAGAATAATTCCTGAAGACGAATATTTTAAGAAAACCCCTGTGTTCAGGCATATTTCAGGAATTGGGTTTTTGTTTCACTCAAAATACATTCAGTTTGCACAATGGGACGGTTGGCGGGGTGGGGATTTTGCCGTGGCAACGAAACTTTTTGAGGTCATCCCCAACAAAATCCATATCGACAAAGTTTTAACAGGGCTGCAACGGACTGAGGGCTGGGGCGGACGTGGTGCCAGGGATGACAAAGATGCCGGCGGGTTACTGCTTCCGGAACCCTTTTAAGAAAACTATTGGCAAATGACCAAGAATCTGTTAAGCATCATCATGCCGGCCTGCAATGCCGGAAAGCATATTGCCCCGGCCATCCAAAGTGTGCTCGACCAAACTTATGAAAACTTTGAATTAATCATTATCAATGACGGTTCAACCGATAACAGCA
>JAKIVD010000004.1 GCA_021647205.1 Bacteroidales bacterium
GCTTAACGGCAGCTACCCCTTACGCCTGGTACGTACAGGCCGATTGCGGTGGCGGCTCGCTGAGTCCATGGACCGGGCCAAGTACGTTTACAACGCCTTGTGTAGCTTCAGTTGCACCTTTCCTGGAAGTATTTACCGCAGCAGCTATCCCTGCTTGCTGGAGTATGTCAGGTCCTGAAAACTGGTTGTTTAGTACCGGTGCCGCTTATGGAGCAGCAGCAGCCGGGGACCACACAACAGGAGGTGGCACAAATTATGCGTGGGTCGATGGATCCGGTTCCGGTACAAATACGGGCATTACGCTCGTATCCCCTTTGATAGATCCTACCGGTTTAACCACTCCGCGTTTTAGTTTCTGGTATTTCAGCAATAACACTAACAATCCGGGAGACAATAATACATTGTATTGCGAAATGTCTATTGATGCCGGTGCCTGGACAAATATTTTCACTTATACAGGTGATAACGCAAACTGGTTGAATTTTACCCACGACCTGTCATCTTATACAATCACCTCTACCGTCCAGTTCCGATTTATTGTGGATGAAACGGCATCTACTGCATTTTACAATGACATTTTGATTGACGATGTAGCTGTTGAAGAAACCCCAACCTGTTTCGCCCCATCTGCCCAAATCGTAACCAATATTACGCAAACCTCGGCAGATCTTGGCTGGACAGAAAACGGCTCGGCCACTACCTGGAACATCGAATGGGGCCCCACCGGCTTCACCCAGGGAAGCGGTACCATGATTACCGGGACTACTACTAACCCGCACAGTCTTACCGGTTTAACTGCCGGTACAACCTACGACTGGTACGTACAAGCCGACTGTGGTGGCGGCAACGGACAAAGTACATGGGTTGGACCAAATACTTTTACAACCTCTATATCTAATGATGACTGTTCAGGGGCAATCAGCCTGCCGGTGAGCTATAGTTGTAATGTTACTACAGCTACAAATGTAGGTGCAACTGATTCCGGGGAAACCCCGTCTTGTGCCAATTATTCGGGTGGGGATGTCTGGTTCAGTGCGGTTGTGCCTGCTACCGGCTACCTGGTTGTTGAATGTTTTGTTAACGGTGGCTTTACCGACGGCGGAATGTCAGCCTGGACAGGAGCATGTGGTACGCTGACTGAATATGATTGTAACGATGATGGTGGTGAGGGTTTCATGCCCCTGATAGAAATTAATGATATTACACTGGCCGGACAAACGCTTTATTTCAACGTATGGGAATATGGAAATAACAACTTTGGGCCATTTGATATTTGTGCACATACAGCTCCTTCGGCAGCAAGCTGGACAGGAACAACTGACAATGACTGGCACACCGCATCCAACTGGGATGTAACAGGCGTGCCAGGGCCCATAACAAATGTAACCATCCCGGCAGGCCTGACAAATTATCCGACTTTGTCAGCTGCAGGCTCTTGTAACAACCTGACTGTCCAGTCTGGTGCATCCGGGGATGCTTCTCTGCTTGCTGATAACAACCTTACAGTAAACGGCACATCAACCGTCCAGCGTTACGTTACCGGCGGTGTATGGCACGATGTATCGGCCTCCACGCAGGGGCAAACCCTCAACAGTGTGTATTTTGGCGGCACACCCGAAGTTTGGTTAACACACTACAACGAACCCACCAACACCCGGACCTACCTGACTGCCCTCACCGATCCCATGGATCCGGGCGCCGGTTTTGAAATCTGGGTGGAAGCAGGGAATAATGCGACCATCAACTATACCGGCGCTCTGCAAAGAGCCGATGTTACCTTAACGACAGCTTCCACACCACCGGTAAGTTATACAGTTGGCATACCGCAAAGCGATTATGGCTACAACCTCATTGGTAACCCCTTTGCCAGTCCCATTGATTTGGACCTGGGTACCTGGGCGCTGACCGATGTGAGCACTTCGTTCTGGGTCTGGGATCCGGCCGGTGGTACTTACGTTGACTGGAACACAGCCACTGGTGTCGGAGCACTGACAGGAGGTGTTGTCCCGATGGGGCAGGGCTTCTTTATGCAAGCCACAGGTGCTGCACCATCCATTACTATTCCCACAGGTGCGAGGGTACATTCTTCACAATCTTTTTATAAAAACGATAGAACAGAAGATGATCCAATGCACATGAAACTACGTGCGATTGTCGAAAACGGCTACGACGAAATGAATATTGCCTTTCTGGAGGGTGCAACCAATGGGATTGATATTTATGATACACGAAAAATGTTTGCATTTGCCGGTAATGCATCTCAGGTTTTTTCTTATCAGGTTGATGAAGATTTAAGTATTAATAGCTTGCCCTTGTTGACAGAAACTGGCCGCAGTGTAAAAGTTGGTTTCAAAACCGGTAAGGACGGAGAGCAGATTCTCGAAGCCAATCTGGAAAACCTGCCCGAAACGGAGGTATTCCTCGAAGACCTGTTCACCGGTGAAGTACAAAGCCTCGTCGACCAGCCGCAATACAAATTTGAGGCTTCGGTCGGTGACGAAGCTGTCCGTTTCATCCTGCACTTTAACCCGACGGTAACCGGCGTGGATGACCCGGCGGCAGATCCGGAGGTCAGGGTTTATGCTTTTGACGGTGCGGTGTACATCCAAAGCAAAGGAAAAGCGGCCAAAGAGACGAAGGAAATCTGGATTTACGATATGTATGGCCGGACGGTCGTTCAGACCACGGCACATCCGTCAACGCTTAACCGGATACCGGTTGACCGGACGAATGCCTACCTCATCGTAAGAACAGTCAGCGAATCCGGAGTTGCTACACAGAAAGTTTACATTAACTAACCCTTAAATCCGATAGAAATGAAAATTAAATATTTAAGAAAAATAAGTTTAAGTCTCGTTTTTGTGTTAGCGACTTCTTTGTCTATTGCCCAGTTGACTGCACCTTCTGATCCTCCCGGCGGAGGGCCACAGGGAGGCGACCCGCCAGTGGGCGGTGGCGCCCCGGTGGGCAGCGGATTGATCATACTGCTTGTTACGGGAGCAGCTTATGGCGGCAAGAAACTCTACACACTCCTGAAAGAGAACGGGGAGGAAACAACGGCCTAAAAAGCCGCTTCGGAAACCACGTTTCTGACTGGTCCAATTTAACCTTTCCCCTTGAAAGCATGCAGGGGGGAAGGTTTTTTATTGCTTATCGGACAGCCGAATAACACTTTTTGGTTGATGAATTTTGGGCACCACACTTTCTTCATAAACCTAAAACCCGTCCAACTGCATAGTTACGGTAGGAATCAGTAGCAGCCAGCCCAAAACAATCAGGACAAGCATGAAAGGGGCAACCCATTTTACCCATTTGTCATAAGGGATTTTTGCCACGCCAAGCACCCCGATCAAGACCCCGGAAGTGGGTGTGATCATATTGGTAAAGCCGTCGCCGAACTGAAAGGCCATTACCGTTGCCTGGCGCGACAGGTTGACCAAATCGGAAAACGGTGCCATCACCGGCATGGTCAGTGCAGCCTTGGCAGAGCCCGAAGGAATGATGATATTGATGATGTTTTGAATGACGTACATCACGCTGACTGTTCCCAGCTTGCCCATGCCCGCCATGGAAGTGGAAACGCCATGGAGGATGGTGTCGATGATTTTGCCGTCTTCGAGGACGACCAAAATCCCGCCGGCCAGCCCGACCACCAATGCCGCCGACAAAATATCGCTCGCACCGGCCAGGAATTCTTTGGTGATGCGGTTGCCGTCGTAACCGACAGCAATGCCCGAAAAAATACCGAGTGCAAAAAACAAGCTGGCGATTTTCATGATGTACCAGGCATAACCCATCACCCCGATAATAAGAAACAGAACCGTAAACATCAGCAGGGTCAGGATAAAGAAGTGGACAGATTTCCTCAGGCTGAAAAAGCCGAAAATGACAAACAGGCCGGTGGCCACCGGAACCATGGGCAACACGCTCGATGAATTCCCGATTTTCATGGCCGTCATGGGGTACCACCATGAAAATACCAAAAGTCCGATGCTGATAAAACCGAAGACCATCCAGGCGGTTTTGGGTGTGTTTAGCTGAATGCTTTCCTCGTCAACAGCACCCTTTTCTCGCCAGTAGTCATCCTCATGGTAAACCGGGGAAGCGGCGGGGTTTTTCTTTACTTTGCGGGCGTAACGGAGCACCCAGCTAATTCCCACCAGGTTAATCACAAACCAACTGAACAGCCGGTAACCGAAACCCGAAAACAAGGGTAAATCGGCGATGCCCTGTGCAATCCCGATAGTGAAGGGGTTGAGCACCGCCCCCGCAAAACCCAGCCCGGCGGCAACAAAAACCATGCTGACCCCGACAATGGAATCGTAACCCATGGAAATGGCCAGCGGCACAAGGATAATGATGAAGGCAATGGTTTCTTCACTCATCCCGAACACCGCGCCAAATATGCTGAACATCACCATGATCAATACAATGACGATGTTGTTCACACCCACTTTTTTGAGAAAGCTGTTGTGCTCCAGGTTTTCCGTATAACGCAAAAAGGAGAAAATACCGATATCGATGGCTTTGCTGCTGTTCACTATCCAGAAAGCACCCCCGATCATCAGGATAAAAACGATGATGCCGGCCTGTCTTTCAAAACCGGAGAAAAGCGCCGCAAACACTTGCCATGTCTGCGGCTGGTTGTCAACAAAATGAAAGGAGCCTTTGTCGATGACCGTCCGTTCCACGCCGTTTACAAGTTGTGAATGGCGGTGGTATTCACCGCCCGGTATAAACCAGGTCATCACAGCGGCCAGAATAATAATGCTGAAAATAATGACGTAGGTATGGGGTATTTTCTTAAACATATTTCAGAGAGGTTAGGGTGGCCAAATATAGTGAAATGTGAGGGGTAATACGCGCAACCCGTTCAACTCTGAGGCATCCGGGCGCTGGCCGGTGCGCTGGAATGCCGCGAGAATTGGGTGCTGATGAAACCAGGTTTTTCAATTTGATTCTGTCCTTCTTTTGTCCAGGACTCTCACGTCAGCCTGCACACTGGCCAGCCCGGTTTCCTCAGCGCTAAACGAAGGGTTGTTCCTGGTTTGTTTTATTGTTCAGACGCTTCCGGGAGCTACGCACGCCGGAAGGTCTTTACCAATGTCCGTCAAAACTTCTCATCGTATTTTGTCCACAGGAAGTCGCCAAGGCGGATGGCTTCGTTCATCACTTTTTCGCCTTGTTTGTTGGAATAATTATTCAGGAACTCAATCGTTTCTTGCAGCTTCTTCTTTTTGTAGAGTTTCAGCGCTTCGGCGTCAATTTCTTTTTGCTCCCTGATGAACTCAAGCTGCAAGGGCTCCCAGACGGCATCCACATCTTTGTGCATATCGCCCCAGCGCTGGGCAGCCAGTGTCCCCAGCCGGTTAAAAATCCACCAGGCCGAATTGAGGGTGTAGCCGTTCACGCGGCCGGGTGTTTTGTACTGCCCGGGCAAATCGGTAACCGAGCCGTAAACGGGCACATAAATTGACGAAGCCACATTGTCCATGGCCAGCCATTCCACGCCGCCAATTTCGTCGGGCAGCCAGTTGCGGAGCTGGATGATGGTGGCGTACATGGTGTACCAGCGGGCAATTGTCCTTTCGCCCAGCCAGCCCCAGCCACCATTTATTTTGAACAATTTATTGGCATCGTAGGGCATGTGTGGCGAGGCAAGGGGTGATATCACCGTCTTGCCGTTTTCGTCGGTTACGGTGAGGGTTTTGCGCATGTCGAAAGGGGTGTCCTGATAGTAATCTTTAAAAACGGAAATAAGTTTTTCGAGGGTCACCAGTGTATCCGGTTTTACAGAGAAGGGGAAGTTTTCGGCATTGGGGTCGAGTTTGAGGGACGGGGCGAGCAAATCGAATACCCGCCATTCGCGCCTGCGCGAAGCAAAAGAAGTACGGCTGTGTGGTGCGTAAGCATAACAAAAGCGGAAGCTCTCCTCTTCGGGGTTGTACCAGCCGTTGCTGGTGGCCACCTGGAAAATATTTTCCGAAGCCATGAAATAATCCTTGTTTTCCAGGTCGATCTCCTTGATGGTACTGGCGTTCACATTTACCGAAACATGGTCGTCGGGAACGCGCTGGGCGACCCACACGGCGCCAACTTTCCCCTTGCCGGGACCAACAACTTCAAAATGCCAGACTTCGTTTTTGTCGGCGATGGTGAGTGCTTCGCCGTAATCGTTCCAGCCGTATTCCTTCAGCAGTTCCCCGGCCAAACGAATGGCGCCCCGGGCGGTCGTTTCCCGTTCCAGCATCAGCCGGCAAAGGCGTTGGCAATCGATCAGCCCTTCGTCGCTTTGCAGCTCGTTGCGCCCCCCGAAAGTAGATTCGCCGATGCCCAGTTGTTTGGTGTTCAGGCTGGGATAAGCCGTGTTGATGTAACCGTAGGTTTCGGCAACTTGCGGAATGTCGCCGATGTGCTTGTGGCCATAGGCCGGCATGGCGAGGCTGTCGTTTTTTACCCGTTTGTACATGGGGACAACGGCCCCTTTTTTATGTTTTTCGGGAGGGACAATGTCAATCCACGAACGGGTGCGGTGGCTGTCATCGGTGTGTGAGGTGATGACCGAGCCGTCGGCTGTGGCCAGCTTTCCGACAGTAATGGAAGTGCAGGCATCGGGAACACCGGCCACCCAGTCGCTTTTATCGGCCGTTTGGGCGAAGGTGAACATCGAAAAAAGAACAAGTGTTAAGGTAATGTTGATTTTTTCCATTTTATTTTTTTGTGATTGAATTTTAATACTTGGTTTGTACAATTTGGTATTTCATTCGAAATTTGTTTGATTTACGGTTTCATCCATTCAAAAACCCGGTAATGCTCGCCGTCCATTCCAACATTTTTATAGACTTCGATGGCCTTTTTGTTGCCTGCGTCCACATACAAACGCAAGCCGGCATTTTGTTCATCATTGAGTACCATGTGTTGTTTTACATGTGCATACATTTTTTTGAAAATGCCTTTTTTCCGGGCTTCGGGAAGCACGTAAACCGACTGGAACCAGAGAACGCAACGGTTGCGCCAATCGCTCCATTCGGGGGTGAGCATCAGAGAAGCGACCACTTTTCCGTCGCTGACAGCCACCAAATACTTTCCCTTTTGGGGGTTGCGCAGTACGTGCATTACCCCGAGGCTGACCGTTTCTTCGTCAAGTGCCAGGCCCTCGGTCTCGAGTGCCATTTTTATTTGAAAATCAACGATGCTTGCGTGATCTTCTTCTGTTGCCATTCTGATTTGAAACATCCTTTTTCTTAGTTTTGCCAATTCGCTGCACAAAAATAACTTTTCTGAAAAACCCATGAGTGAACAAATCAAACACGAATGCGGAATTGCGATGGTCAGGTTGCTCAAACCGCTGAACTATTACCTGGGAAAATACGGCACATCCATTTACGGGCTTCAGAAGCTCCACCTGCTGATGCAGAAGCAACACAACCGCGGACAGGACGGCGCCGGCATTTCGTGCATTAAGTTTGACCTTCCCCCGGGAGAGCGTTACATCAACCGCCTCAGGTCTAATTCGAGCACGCCCATTCAGGATATTTTCAACGAGGTGTACGACCGGCTTGAGCAAGTCAGTACCCAGAACCCGAAACGGCTGAACGATGTCAACTGGCTGAAAACAAATGTGAAGTTTACGGGTGAATTATTTTTAGGGCATCTTCGCTACGGTACTTTCGGTGGAAATACTGTCCAAAACCTTCATCCACTTGTGCGGGCGAACAACTGGAAAACCCGGAACCTGGTTTTGGCCGGAAATTTCAACATGACCAACAACAGCGAGTTGTTCGAAACGCTGGTGGAACTGGGACAGTTTCCGGTAGAAACATCCGACACGGTGACGGTACTGGAAAAAATCGGGCATTTTCTCGACGAAGAAAATGAACGTTTGTACCTGGAATTCAAAGAACAGGGCTTGTCGAAAATTGAAACAACCGCCCAAATCATCAGGGAAATAGATGTTTTGAAAATTCTGAAAGACTCGGCCAAACGCTGGGACGGCGGTTATGTGATAGCTGGCATGCTGGGGCATGGCGATGCTTTCGTGATGCGCGACCCTGTAGGCATCAGGCCGGCGTTTTATTATGCCGATGACGAAATCATTGTGGCGGCTTCGGAAAGGCCGGTCATCCAGACAGCCCTTGATGTGCCTGCCGATGAAGTGAAAGAGGTAGCGCCCGGCCATGCGCTGGTCATTAAAAAGAATGGCAAATTTACCATCGAAAGGTTCATCGAACCGCAAGCTGTCAAAGCCTGTTCCTTCGAGCGCATTTATTTTTCGCGCGGTTCCGATAAGGATATTTACCAGGAACGCAAACGGCTGGGCAGCCTGCTCACTCCCTCCATTCTTCGCGAAATCAATTACGATTTAAAAAATACTGTGTTTTCATTTATCCCGAATACGGCTTCGGTAGCTTTCCAGGGCTTGGTTGAAGAATTGAATAATTTTTCGGCACGGCGGACGAAGGAAAAAATTCTTCATGCAAAAGAAAATATTACCGACGAGAAACTTACCGATATTTTCTCTTTTCGCCCACGCATCGAAACGATAGCCGTGAAAGATGCCAAACTGCGCACTTTCATCACCGCCGACAACCAGCGTAATGAGTTGGTAGGCCATGTGTATGATGTTACGTACGGAGTAGTGAAAAATGGCACCGACACTTTGGTGGTGCTCGACGATTCCATTGTCAGGGGCACTACACTCAGACAGAGCATCATCAGGATACTGGACCGGCTTCAACCCAGGGAAATAATCATCGCTTCCTCAGCACCACAAATCCGCTACCCCGACTGTTACGGTATCGACATGGCACGGCTCAGCGATTTTGTGGCTTTTAAAGCTGCCATTGCCCTGTTGAAAGAAACCCGTCAGGAAGGCATTATCAATGAGGTGTACAAAAAATCGAAGGCCCAGCAAGACCTTCCCAAAGAGGAAGTTGTGAATTATGTGAAGGCGGTTTACAAACCCTTCTCGGCAGAACAGATTTCTGATAAAATTGCAGAACTGGTGAGGGACAAAAGTGTGAGTGCCAAAGTGAAAGTGATTTACCAAAGCATTGAAAGCCTGCACAAAGCCATCCCCAAGCACACCGGCGACTGGTATTTTACCGGCGATTACCCCACACCAGGTGGCAACAAAGTAGTTAACCAGTCGTTTATTAATTACATCGAAGGGCGGAACACACGGGCTTATTGATAAATTTGAAAAATATGCCGCACCTACGGAGCTTGGTCAATGGGATATCGTTTTCAATAAACATTCTGCACCGGCGGTGCTAGAAAGCATAACCTCGTAGAGGCGAAATGTTTACAGAAAAATTACAAGTCAAAAACAGGAGCTCCGTAGGTGCGGTATATAATCCCCCCCCCTGTTGAGCTAAATTTTCCCGGCACAGCTTAGTCCAAAAGGCTGCTTAGCGGGACAGTACCCCTCCAAACGCTGGTCTGGATTACAAATCCAGACCCAAAAGTCACAGGTTTTTAGTTTATTTTCCCAGTTAATGAGGATTAAAAATCTCATCCCCCTTGTATTCAGATTGCAAACCTGAATAAGCGCAGTGGAGAGTTACGTTGGTGCAAATCTGAGTGGGTGCGGACAACTACTCAATAACCGCCGGCTGCAAACTGTCTGTTACTGCCTGAGTGGGGACAGGGGAGGTCTGACTCCTGAAAATGTCGTATTTGCTCAAGGGGCGCAAACTTTCCTGCCAGCTAAAGCCTTTGAGTGTTTTCTGGTCTTGGGGATAATCCTTTTCGGGGTACATTTTTTCGACCGCTTTTGTTTGGTAACTGATGGCGTTCACCTGGCTGTTCACCAGCCGGATATCCATCGTGCTCGATTCGGCAAGGTTAATGCCAATCAGGTAGCCGTCCTCCTCGCGGATGTAATAAACCGTCTGCGCGTTGCCGTCAACACTTATTTTAAAAAGGTCGTTTTTCCGGAAGTAGCCGGTCATGTTCTTCCCTCTGATTTGGTTAAAAGTATCTGTGCTGTCCCGCGAAACAATGAAGGCCGTATTGTACATTTCCAGTGAATCAACACGGTTGCCCGCCACAAAAATACTGATGGAGTCGGCCGTCAGCTGGTTTCTTCCAGACCAGAGTACGGGGCCGGTATGAAAGCGGATGGTCGAATCGTTCATGGTGTAAACCAGCGAATCGCATTTTCCCTGGAGTTGCTCCCTGTAAAAACGGACAGAATAGTAGGCCAGTAGTTTTTTGGCGTTTCGTTCTTTGTCAAAATACATCCACATGCTGTCGGAATGAATGTACAGTGAATCCGTCCCGTCGTAAGTAATGGCAAGCGCGCTATCGGTGATAAAGGAGCGTCCTTCGCTGTCCCACATTTCGCCGTATTTTCCCGAAATGATGACCTGGTGTAGGGTGTCCAGCACAACGACATTGCCAAAGGCTTCGCCAAAGGCAGATTTATTGTCGTACAATAGGCTGTCGGCCGTGATGGTTTGCTGTGCATTGCTGATGGAGGGACGCCGGGTAAGTTTCGAGAAATCATTTTTCGTGTCGTACCAGCCCCGCTCGCAATAGATTGTGCTTTCTTTTCCCCGGATAACAGTTGGCCCCTCAAAATAAGCAGTTTCGTTGATGGTATTGTAAATCAGCGTATCCGAATACGTCTCCGAATCGGGGTTAATAAGAACAACATCCTTTCTGAAATAAAAGATTTTGGTTTCGGTGTGGTAATAGCCTTTTTTGCTGGTGAGGGTATTGTTGCCATTGACTATTGTTCCGCCCTTATCGTAAAAAGCTGTTTTTGTAATACGGTTATAAATAAGATGTTCGGTAGTTAGTGTTGTGGTCTTTTCCACAAGCTGCACATTCCCGAAAAGTTCAGCCACACGCGTATCGCCCTCGTAGTGCATGCGGTCGCCATACACATCCACAGTGTCGTTAACAGCGATGTGTACATTTCCGAAAGCTTCGAAGTTCCTTTTTTGGGTGTTCAGGTAAGCGCTGTCGCAAAAAAACCGGGTTTCTTCCTGCCGCAGGATTACATTGCCTATGAGTCTTTCGATTTCTTTGCTGAAGGTTTCATCGTAAAGTTGCCGGTCAGCCTGTTCCACCTTCACCCTGGTTTTTTTTTGCGCATGGGCGAAAGGTGCAAGGATGAAAATCAGTGCAATTAAAATGATGTGGGTTTTCCGGTTCAAAGGGTGGTTGGTTTTAGAATAGGGCAAAAGTAAGAAATGATTGAGACCGGAAAAATATTTTGGGACGGAAGAGGGCTGCTTCCGGATCAGGGTTTTTAGCAATAGGTTGAGTAGGCTTAGCAATTACTTTTCTTTTCGTTATTCTCTTCGCGCATTTGAAGCGAAAACAAATTCACCGAAATTGAATGTAACTACCAGATCGCCAATGAAAATAGTCGAAATAACAAAAAATCAAATTAGCAAATTGCGTCAACAGCTTGATAAAAATGAGCTGGCACTATCCACACAAATTACCACTGGAGGAACAACTGCTGATTTCGCGGTATTTCAGGAAATCAGGTTTTATAGAAAATGAAAAAATTACATCCTTTCCCGCTTTTATACGAGAAGCGGCCAACTGTAAATTTATCTGTATCCGTCCCGAAGTCCGCGAAAAACCCGAAGCGGCATTTGAACAAGAAATGCTTGGAAAACTCAGTGGGACTTACCAGCCAGACTTGAATGTCATTAAAGCCGAATTGTTCGGGCCCCTCCGGGAGTCTTCCTGCCAGCACTGTCTGTTCGACCCCGAAAGGCACAACCAAATCAATGGCAATTACAACCTGAAAAATCTCAATAAGAAATTAGACGAGGTTTTGATAAGGCGTGAAAAAAGAAAGGTCCTCGACCAACTGCCCAACCTTCAGCAGACCGACATCCCCGTAGGTCTTTCGCCTCTGCAGACCGACTATCATGCGGCTTATACAAAGGGACTGGCACAAATACTCCGAAAAAATTCCTTACACCTTATGACATCCAGCGCCTGATGTTGTTGCTGACCAATATGAGAATGCTCTGTGATTCGAATTTCCTGATTGACGATGAAACCAACGAATCGCCAAAGTTGGAGGAGTTGAAATACATTTTGCTCGAAAAACCGGATGTGCAAAACACCGACCGCAAGATTATTTTTTTCTGAATGGATTAAAGTGCACAAACTGATAGGCCAGATGCTCAGGGATAATAATATTTGGTTTTGTTGAGCTGAACGGGAAAATTCCCGTGAAATCAAGGGGCGAGCTTATCCGAAAGTTTGAGGATAACAAACATTACAAAATATTTTTATCGACCGGGTCCGGCGGCTGCGGACTGAACCTCCAGGTGGCTGACATTCTCATCAATTTTGAGTTGCCATGGAACCCCGCCAAAAAGAATCAGCGCATTGGCCGAACCGACAGGTTAGGACAAAAAAGCAATGAACTTACCATTTTTAATTTTATCACACGCAACTCCATTGAGCAGCAAATTGCATCCGGCCGGCTAGTCAAACAAAGCCTTTTTGCTAGTGTTTTGGGTGATGGTGCCAACAGGGATTTTGTTGACTTCAGCACAAAGGGCGTTCGCAGTTTATCCGGAAATTAGAGGAATTTGTTACAAAAACCGAAAAGCAGTCGAAGGAAGAAGAAATGTTTCCGCCGATGAAAAATTGCAAAAAGCGGGAACAGAAAAACAACTTGTGAATGAATTGGATTTCTCGGGCGATGAAACAGAACAAGAACCGGAAAGTGTTTTACCGGGAGATGGAAGCATTCCGGAAGAACCGTCACCTGACCCAAAAGTTGTGGAACCAAACCATCGAAGTAAACAAGGAAACCGGAGAAGTTGCCATGAAATTCAAACTGCCGGTAGAAGCATACGGAATCCCGAACTAAAGAAAAGGGTTTGTAATCCATTTTTGCAGCGTACAACTGCAAAACTTCAGAAAAGCCAGTCTTCAATCACCAGGCTGTTCGTCTTCCGCCTTTTCCAGTTTTGGAACAACCGTCCACTTGATATTTAAAATCGCCCGGGGCAGGTTGACAGCATTGGAATAAACAGCGACAACTTTTGTAAACTGCCCCAGCATTTTGGTGTCGAGTTCCAAAGAAATATTTTCTGAACTCCCCGGCAAAACAGGTGTTTTAGGATAGGAAGCGACCGTACAATGACAACTTGTACGCACATTGGAAATAAAGAGGGGTTCGTTTCCCGTATTGGAAAATGTAAAATCATAGTTCAGTTCCGAACCTTCAAACACTTCTTCTATTTCATGACGGGTTTGAATAAAACTGATGGCTGCACCATTCACATTGTTTTCGAGTGTGTCAACTAAAGTGCTGTCACTGACAGAAGTTACAGCACCCTGCAAGAAACCCTGAGCCTTGATCGCAGTCGAACTTAAAAACAATATGGTTAAAAAAACAAGGTGGTACATGAGCTTAATTTTCTCGTGTAAAAATACGAAATATTTATTTTAAATTTAAGAACTAAAGACGCATAATAAAAACCGAAGAATAAACCCTAAACAGCCTCCTGAAGATCAATCTGTTAATTGACCGTATTCAGCATTGTCAGAAAATTGAAACGAATTATGTGTATGTGCGTAAACAGAGGCGATAGCGAATGTTTTTTGTTACGATTCCGTAACGGTTATTCCGTATTCGTCAATTAATACGAAAAAGCGACACAAAGCTATTTCATAAACTGACTTGTATCAGGAAGTTAAAAAACAGGCACTGTTTTTGTTACTGATAGACCCTCGTGATAGGTTTTCGATGGGGTATTGCTGATTGGAACAGCAGCTTTTAGAATTGGCGCAAGATTTTATTTTACTTTTTGTGTCGATTTAAATCAAACCTGTTTGAGGGATGGGGGTTGCTCAGTTGGTGTTTGCAAATAAAATATTTGGAAAATACTTGTATTTTTAAAAAAATAATGTATTTTTGAATAATATTTGAATGTGTGAACCCTGTACATTTTGTAAGAAACAATGCAATTTATAAATAAATCTTTATTATTACTAATTTAAATTTTATGGTATGAAAAAAGTATTACTGTTAGTGTTCTCTGTAACACTAGTGCTGTTTTTTAATCCGGAAGCCTTTGCTCAGCAGGGGATTAAGGTGAAAGCTGCTAACAACTTTGAGCTAAAATCGGCTCTGAGTAACCCTAACGTAAAGTCCATTGAGATTACTCAGTCTGGATTTTACGATGAACTGCTTTTTAATGCGGAAGCCGGGACCATTATCGTTAAAGGTAACGGCTCCAGAGCTACATGTACGTATTGGATTCAGCCCAAGAACGTTTGTTTCGATACAGCGATCAACGGCGGTCCTACCCCGGGCTATGTTGTTGACACGGCAAAAGCCGGAACCATTGGTGGCCAGCCGGATTGTCCTCCGGATAATGCAGGTTATTGGACAGTTCTGCTAAAACCAATTGGTAGCACGGTGAATTTCCTTGTTCCCAATAACATGCACACAATGCCGTTTGAAGTTGATATGCCTGGTCAATACCAGTTGGAGTACAGGTGGGATTTATATACTGCGGTACAAACAGATTATTATATCTATGATGTACCTGTGATTGATACCTTGTACGCCAGTAACGATACGGTTTGTGGCTTGTCAACCACTATAACCTTTGCTTACGACATGGGCTTCACATCTCCAGACACAATAGTTGGCTGGTATGTAAACGGCGCGGACTCTTCAGCGGTTTATCCAAAGACACCCGGTACTTTTACTTTTACTGCACCTAGTTGCGGTGCGTATGAGCTTACCTTAACCTTAACGGATAGCTTATTTTGTGATACCGACAGTGCCACGTTAAATTTGTATTTCTATGATGATCCAATTGCTGATGCAGGAACCGATGGAGAGGTTTGTGGATTAGTTTATGAAGGATTGAGCGGAACCTTTACCGGAGCAAACTGCGATGCCGGTACGGCACCGGTCGAAAGCTGGGCTTATTATACAGGGCCAGATGCAAATCCTGTGTTTAGCAGTGGAATGGACTCGGTTACGGTTACCTTGTGCGGTACTTATGAATTTATTTATACCGTGGTAAACGGAGAATGTACCGATACCGATACCGTTCAGGTTAAATTCTATGATACACCTGTAGTTGATGCCGGAATGGACGCTGATGTTTGCGGCCTGACTTATACATTAATGCCGGGTTATACGGTAGATTGTGATAACGGCGGAACTGTTGCAACTGCCTGGTCAATGCTAAGTGGCCCCGGTACAGCAAGCTTTACCGGAGATGATGTTACCGTTAGTGTTTGTGGAACCTACACCTTCAGTTACAAAGTAACCAACGGACCTTGTGCCGACAGCGCAAGTGTTGTTGTTAAATTTTATGATACACCTGTAGTTGATGCCGGAACCGACGATGATGTTTGCGGCCTTACCTATGTGCTAACACCGGCTTATACAATTGATTGTGATAACGGCGGAACTGTTACCACTATGTGGTCAATGGTAAGTGGTCCCGGTACAGCAAGCTTTACCGGAAATGATGTTACCGTTGATGTTTGTGGTATTTATACCTTTAAGTATAAAGTAACCAACGGGCCATGTGCCGATAGCGCAGAAGTTACCATTAGCTTCTATGATACACCTGTGGTTGATGCCGGCGCCGATGATACGGTTTGTGGCTTAACCTACGATTTGACACCGAACTATACTGTAAATTGTACCAATGGTGGTACAGTTGGTACTGTCTGGACAAAGAATAGCGGACCCGGTGTAGTTATCTTTAGTGGTAACAATGTATCAGTTGATACCTGCGGGACATATACCTTCTATTATACTGTAACCAACGGGCCGTGTTCTGAAGTGGATTCGGTTGATATTTTCTTCTCAATCCCACCTGAGATTTGGACAGATTTAGTTCCGGATAAAGTTTGTGGATTTACTTCACCTGAATTCTTGGTTGGTTATACTGCCGATTGCGTAACCGGATCAGAGAATGCCACATGGACAACCAATGCAACTTCAATCCTTCCCTCAGGCAACACAGATGGCTGGATAGCTACTGTTGACACCTGTGGTACGTATTGGTTTACTTACACAGTTACCAATGGGTATTGTACAACGGACTCTACTTTCGAAATTGAGTTTTACGAAACTCCGGATCCTGCAATTATTGGTGAAGATACGGTATTTACCTGCTCAACTGTGGAATACACAGTTACTGATTTGGGCTCATGTAATCCTTTGGATAGTCTTGAGTTTAAATGGCATGTTACCGGAGGCGTCTTTGCCGGAGGGGTACTTACACCTACAGGTCAAACGGTTTCGGTTGATTGGGACAATATCCCTGGAAGCGGACAGTTAATAGTAGAAGTAAATATTAAAGGACTACCAGAATGCGGCAGTTCCGATACATTAGATATTTACAAGCAATTCCCGACTTTCGAAGGACAGATTAAATACTGGAATTCGTTTGAAACCTATATGCCGACACCATTCTCAACAGAACTCTATAGCTCATATCCTTTCGATTATTTCTATGTAACCTTATACCGCGTAGGTTTGCAGGGCTTAGATTCAATAACAACAGTTTATGTGCAGCCTCGATTAATGGAAGACCTTAACGAGTTAATGTCTTACTTTGATTTCGGTACCCTTGATACATGGGAATGGGGTTGTGATGCCGAATACGTACTGAAGGTATGGGACGGTGGTTTGATTTATCATACTACACCTCCACCACCGGCAGAAGAAACCATTATTGGCGCTTCTTATACCTACAATAACTGGGGCGGTGTGAATGCAACTGACGCCTTAGCTATCCAGCTAATGGTTGGTGGTACCAACAACATCAATGGTGCCCCGTGGAATTATTCATGGGTCGGCCTTAATACTGATGCTCCCTGGTACGGATATTATTCACATGGTATTGCCGATGTGAACAGTTCAAACACCTACACCAACGGTGGCATTACCGCTCTGGATGCGTTAACAGCCAAGTATCGTGCTGTAGGTTTGTTAGGCAGTTATCCGCATAATGGTGCAGGTAACAACCAGTTTACTCCTAACTTCAGGGTTACCGGTAGAATGGTTGATTCGTTGCCACAGATGACATTCCCGACACCATTTGATTATGACAACGTTGATGATGTTCCATTTACACATAGCGGAACAGATTATATGTACTTCTCTCAAGCCACAGGTCACAAGTATACATCATCCATGATTCCATGGGGAGGCAAGAAGAATTACATTAACCTGTATTATGAGTCGATTGGTGATATCAACGCAAGTTATGTACCGCCAGGACCAGGCCTTAAAGCCCAGCCAACTGTGTCACTTACCTATGAAGGACTGTTAGGTGCCCGGATAGGTGATGAGTTGACAATTCCTGTCAGCATAGACCGTGATGCCGAAATAGGTGCCATCACATTGAGCTTCAGCTATCGCAACGACCTGATCGAGGTACTTGGAACCAACTATACTGATGATGATATGTACATCAATCAGGAAGATGGTATCCTGAACATTGCATGGTTTAGCACCGAAGCCGTTGAACTGGCTGCCGATGCTTCTGTCGCGCAAATCAGGGTTCGTATCTTAGCTGAAATGCCTGAAAGCACAGAGCTGTTTGCTTTAAATGCAAACACAGAACTGGCAGATGCTACTGCAAATCCAATTTCTGACCTTAACTTGAAAACAAGTGGTGTTACTACCGATAAAGGAATTGTCGGTGGTGCTGAACTGACAGCAACCAACTATCCCAACCCATTTAACGATGCAACAACCATTAGCTACGTGCTTCCGGAAAGCGGAAAAGTGAAGGTACTTGTATACAATAATGTGGGAATGCTGGTTACTACGCTTGTTGACAAAGTACAGGAGTCAGGTGTACAGAATGTTATATTCAACACGACTGGTAGTGTCAGACCTGGTATTTACTTCTATCATATCACAGTTCAGGGAGAGACAAACAATTACTCTGCTGTGAAGAGGATGATTGTTGTTAACTAATTCCAATATCTATAAACTGTTTGGGGCATTATGCCCCAAACAGTTTATTTTAAATCATAAATAACATTACAGTATTTATTTTATGCAACGACAACCTGAAATAACGACCAAAGTTTTCATCCTTACAGGATTGATGATGGCATGGATGGTTTTACCATTGAATGCTTTTAGCCAACCTGTGGTGAAGATTGACCATTATACAGGTTGCAGTAATACGGAGATAGTAATACCGGTTGAGATTGAACAGTTTGAAGACGTGGCAGCACTCACCTTATATATAGGTGTGGACACAGAAAATGTCGAATATATTGGAGTTGAAGACATCAATGAGGTGTTTTCCACCGGCGATTTCGTAGCAGGTATAAACCTCGAAAATCAAATCATTACCTTAAATTGGTTTAGCCTTACAGCTGCCAATCTGGAAAGTGGATTGATGTGTAAAATCCGTGTTTTACTAAAAAAGGATGCTGTAACATTTGGCTTTCAGGAGAATTCAGAAATAGCACATTCGGACCTTACAATTATTGGTAATGTTGAATATATTGATGGTTCGTTGGTTGCGTTAAATTCTTATACTCCTGATCCCGTTTCTCAAACTGTCGTGGAGGGAAGCCAGGCTACCATTGCATTGCCTGGTAATACTGAAGGAATTACCTTCCAATGGCAGAAAATGGCAGAAGGGAATTGGTTTAATCTTGATGATACACCTCCTTATTCAGGTGTGCAAACTACACAATTGTTAATCTCTGCTGTTTCAGCCGAGATGAACGCTAAAGTGTTCAGGTGTTTGCTTTCCAATGATATCTGTACCGAGGGTTCAAACGAAAGTGAACTCTTTGTTGCACCTACAGGAGTTGAGGAACTGGATGGAAAAAGTAAAATTGTACCAATGCAGGCTTATCCCAATCCGGCGGACGAATATTTGAATATTGTTTTCAATTTAGATATTGCCGATGCCGAATTGAGATTGGTAAATGCTGTAGGCGTAATTGTCAACCAGCAGCAGTTGGGGGATGTGGTTTCCGGGAAAGTTGTATCTTTGCAGCTGGATAATGTGAATCCGGGAATATACGTCTTACAGTTGTTTAATCGCAGTCAGCACTTTGCTGACATAAAAGTTTTACGAAAATAGAGCTGTATTTATGATTATATGGAAATTTATTTTAAACAATTAAAGACTCGAAATATGTTAAAAAAAATATTACAACTCGTAGTGGTATTGCTGATTGCTGCACCTGGTGTAATGGCTCAAACGGTTCAGATTGACAGTGTCGTAGAACCACCCGGTGCTATCCGGGTACAAGTCGACATGCTGAACTATACTGATGTGGCAGCTATTACACTTTACATTGGGTTCGACTCGGACCTGATGGACTTTACCAGCATCGACTCTACCCAACTCACAGGAAGTTGGCTCGCCAACTACAACTCTTCTATCGATAAAGTTGTTGTTACTTATACGGCCACACCCACTGGATCTGGTTATGCCATCAATGGGAAGGCTTTTGATTTACTGTTTGATTATAAAGGTGGTTTCTCTACGGATCTTACGCTAGATACGAATATGAGCGAAATTGCTAATAGTAGTTTAGCAGGAATACCAACTACTTATATTGATGGTTTTGTTGAACAAACCGCGTCTTTAGGAACACTTAGTCTGGATGACCTGATTGATACCGTAGGAAACACTGTTACTATGCCACTATCTATGGAAGGGGCCGGATTTGACAGTGTAGCCGGTTTGACTTTTAAAATTGGTTTTGACCCATTTCAGTTGTCTTATTCCGGTATTGTGGAAGACGCCTTAACAGGTGTTACCGCAAGCGCCAGTGGAGGTATGCTTACCATCACCTGGTCAGGAAGCGGATCAACTATGGACTTTACCAGTTTAACCCATCTTTTGGATATACAGTTTGTTTACAATGGGGGAGAGGCCGATGTGATGTTTAGGCCCGGCTGTGAGATTATTGATAACAATCTTGTGCCAGTTGCCTTTGATTATATAAATGGCACAGTTACTGCCATCGCAGGAACAGCTACTTTGGACATTAGCGATGTCGGTATTGCACCAGGCAGCGCTGTAAACATTCCTGTTGTGGCTTCCGATTTTGGAGCAGAGATAGTTGGTTCCATCACCATGAACATTGATTACGACGCATCATTATTAGTTTATACCGGATATACAGCACAACAACTTTCAGGTTGGGTTGTGAACAACAACAATCCGGGGGAACTTTCTTTTCAATGGAGCGGTAGCAGTACATTGGCAGATGGCGATTTGGTAACACTTAACTTTAATTATGATAGTGCAGGCGGCCAGGCGGATATTACGTTTCAGCCGGGAACTATTTTAAAAGACGTTGGTTTTACTACCATCCCTGTTAATTACCTTCATGGTTCTGTATCCAGTTATACTGTTAGCGGAATGCTAAGCTATATGGGAGATGCTTCTCGTCCGATTGCCACCGCAGGTAGCAGTACAAGTACTGTTTATTTGAAAAATGTTGCAGATTCATCGATTGCTTACACAACCGCTGCAGATGCAAATGGCGATTACACCTTTAATAATATCGCAGCAGGTTCATATTTCCTGGACGCAACTACCACAATTGATGCAACTTGGGCTTATGATGTAACTGATGCTTTTATTATTAATGGTATTGGTGGAACTTTGACCGGACTTCAGGCACTGGCCGCAGATGTAAATGAAGATGGAAGTGCTGATGCCAGCGATGCTTTTATTGTGTATGGTAGTGTTGTTGCAGGTAATGTGAAGGTAAGCTCGTGGACTGCTCCTGACTGGTTTTTTGAGAACCCGTCTGTGACAGTCAATACCGATGTTACGCAAAACTTTAGTGCGATATGTTCGGGGGATGCAAATGGCGACTTTGTTCCCATTTATTAAAATGTAATTATAAACAAATAAAAACAGATAATATGAAAAAAATAATTATGTTTTTTAGCGTGTTTTTAATCTTATCTGGGTTAAATGCACAAACGCTTTCCACCGATACTTTTAGTGAAGGTAATGGAAACCTGCCGGATGTTGGAACTAATTTTGACGTTCCGATTGACGTAACAGGAATAGGAACGATTAATACGTTAACAGTTTATCTGGAATATGATAATACGGTAATGAGTTATACTGGGTTTGCGAATAACGTTGCCAATACCACGGTATCAAATATTACACCTACTGTTTTAAAAGTACTTGTTGCTGATTTCCCTAACCCCATCACAATTGCGGATGGAAAGCTGATTGACCTCCAGTTTGATTATCTTGGAGGCTATTCGGACCTGACATTCCATACATGGGAATACGGAGCCTATAAATCTTCTATACTTGAAGCTGATTACACCACAACGTATTTTTATGATGTTGATGTAACCAACGGAGCAGTTGAAGGTTATTGGAACGATACCATTAGCGGGGGTGACTGGAACACAGCGACCAACTGGTCTTTAGGTGTTGTACCTACTGTATGGCATAATGCTACAGTGGCTGCTGGAACTGAAACAACAATAACTGCAGCAGCAGTTGCACATAATGTTGAAATTGAAACCGGCGGACAGCTTACTTTAAGTAGTACACTTGACGTAGATGGCAATTTCTTCATAGAATCAAGTGCAACGGGTAGTGGTTCTTTTATCAACAACGGAACCCTTACCGTAACAGGAACATCTTCGGCACAATGTTATGTTACCAATGGCCAATGGCATGGTATAGCTTCTCCGGTTAGCGGTGAAGATTTTTCGGCCATGTACCTTGGTGGTAATCCCGAAGTCTGGGTGAAAGAATATGATGAGACAACCAATTCCTATTCTGAAATGTATGATACCACCACGGCTATGGGCGACATGCAAGGCTGGTTTACCTGGGTGCAAACATCATCTGTACCTCAAACCTTCACCTTCACCGGCGCATACCGTACAGGTACAATTGGTTCTGCCGGTAATATGGCGCATGCCAATTCGGGGCACAACTACGTTGGAAATCCCTTCACCTCAGCAATTGACTGGGATGCCGCTGCAGGCTGGACAAAAACCAATATGAAGAACGCCATATATGTTTACAATAATGGCAACTGGGCTTCTTATGTTGGAGGAGTTGGCGCGGCCGGAGGTTCTCGTTACATTGCCATGAGCCAGGGATTTTTTGTGCAAGTTTCAGGTGCCGGTACCGGTACGCTGCAAATGGATGTGGATGTTTGTGTTCATAATTCCGTTGCCTATCTTAAAAGTCAGGACACGGAGTTGCAGGTTGTACGTCTTCAGATTGAAGATGCAGGTATGGTTGACGAAGCCGTTATTGTTTTTAGAGATGGGGCCACAGAAGGCTTGGATGATGAATTTGATGCTGGAAAGTTCTTCAGCTTTAACGCCGATTATCCTCAGATTTATTCCACAGCAAACAATTACATGTCAATAAACGCATTGCCGTTTACGGCACAGGAAAGCGTTGCTTTGGATGTCAGGGGTAAAGACGGCAACAGTTTGACCATCTCAGCTACGGAAACTGCTGGTTTCGAGAACCTTTCTTTGAAAGATGAATTTACCGGTGATTTTGTCAACCTGAACGAAAAGTCATACACTTTTCTGTATGATGCAGAAGTTACAGACAGGTTTACTTTGTTCTTTAGTCCGACCGGGATTGGTGATAACCCGCTTTCAGAAAATGCTGTTAAGATATTTGCTTATGACAACAACATTCAGGTTGTCCTGAGTGAACTGGACCATGCAAATATATCTGTTTATAACCTTTTGGGACAAGAGGTAGCCACGGTTTCGACAAATACG
Organism: Bacteroidales bacterium; assembly: GCA_021647205.1. Lineage (GTDB taxonomy): Bacteria > Bacteroidota > Bacteroidia > Bacteroidales > F082 > B6-G9. The sequence continues at coordinate 22,754 of JAKIVD010000004.1, forward strand.
AACATTACACGTATTTCTGTTGACAAATCCGGTTACTACCTTGTTAAAGTAAGTGATGGTAAGCATTATTCTACACAAAAGGTTTTCATAAAATAATTGACAAACAAAAAAAAATGATAGAGATGAAGAAAAACATTTTAGCAATAGTCTTGACGAGCTTCTTTTTTGTGTTGTCACTTATGTTAACAGCGCAAACTGATTCGCCACCAGATCCGGGCGGAGACCCGGAACCAGGCGGTGATACCCCTTTGGGCGGTAGCGCCCCGATTGGGGGGGGAGCTTTTATTTTGATTGGGCTTGGTGCCGCTTATGGTGGCAAAAAAGTCTATAAACTCTTTAAAGATAATCAGGAAGAATTGAAAGATTAATTTTCTGATATACTTATATACACAGAGCCCGGGCTAACTCTTAGCCCGGGTTTTTTAAATTTCAGTTTTTTGTCCAGGGCCGGACAGCAAGAAAACAGATTTATACCGTAACTTTGGTCCCCAATAAAACAACTACAAAATATACAACAATGATTCATTCAAGGCGTACCCGCTTCTTTATGGTTGCTCTCTTTTTTTTTGTTTCGGGCATAAAAATGTTTGCTGCACAGCCTGAAAACAAAATTAGATTTGATATTGACCCGACAATAATAATTCATGACACAGTAGTTGCGCCGGGTGTTTTGCTACTTCAAATTGATGCACTAAACTATCTTGGTGATAATGGACAGGTTGCTGCAATCACACTACGCATAGAAGTAGATACATTTCTGATTGATTTCATCGGAATTCAAAATACCACACTGCCCGGAAGCTGGCTTGCCAATTACAATTATTTCCTGAATGAAATTTCAATTACTTATACAGCTTCTTTTGGAACTGGTTTTGATATTGATGGTAAACTGCTTGATTTGAAACTCGAGTATTTCGGCGGGTTCCCTGCCGGTTTGCATTTTAAAACTAACAGTGAAGTTTCAAATATCAACCTGCAGATTATCCCGACTATATTTATCGATGGTACAATTAATCAGACAACACCACCTGAGGGAATTGTTAAACAGGATACAGTAGTTGGTCAGTTCGGACAATCATTCAATATGCCATTAATGGCTGAGGGCGATGGTTATGATAGCGTGAACAGGATGCACCTTCGAGTTGGCTATGATACGCTTCAGCTTGAATACAATAGTTATACTGAATCTGCATTGACAGGACTTACTGTCATGCATACCGATTCAATATTAACCATAGACTGGGAAGATGCGCCCATAGATCTTACCTCACTGGATACCTTACTGTTTTTAAATTTCGACTTTATTGGTAACAACAATACGACGGTTTCTTTTTTGCCTGGCTCTAAAGTTTATAACAACGGGGTGGTAGTAGCCTCGGGTTTTGAGCATGGCTTTGTCAGGGCAAATCTACTTGTCGAATTATTGAACAAGCCCGACACGGCAGGAACTACTTATGGTGACGGCTATTATTTTATTGGAGACAGCGTTACAGTTACAGCCGTACCGGATACCGGTTTTCATTTTCTAAACTGGACGAAAGACAGCCTTGTTGTATCAGGCGATTCGGTTTACTTATTCATTAAGCAACCGGCAAATGATACATTAACGGCGAATTACCTGCCCAATTCATATAATGTTACACTAATTGCTGATCCCACAGTGGGGGGGGAGGTTTCCGGTGCCGGCTTTTATGATTACGGAGAACCTGTTACCGTTACTGCTGCACCAGCCGAAGGTTATAGTTTTATGTATTGGCTCGATAACGGTGAGATTGTCTCTTTCGATTTGGTTTACACTTTTGTTATGCCGCATCAGGAGAAGGAGTTGACAGCAATCTTCGAAATAGAATCATTTATTATTACGGCCACACCGAACAATCCGGATTATGGGACTGCCGAAGGCGGTGGTGATTATGATTATGGCGACACGGCAACACTGACTGCAACTCCTTTCGAAGGCTATAAATTCGTTGTCTGGAGCGAAGAAGGGGAGGCTGTTTCCTATGATTCGGTTTACACATTTGTTGTTAATGCCAGCCGCAACCTGATAGCCAATTTTCAATATGATTCAGACTGTCCGGGCCCTGTTGGCCTATATGCCGATAGTTTGGCTGAAACTGCTGCCACGCTTTATTGGCTGGCATCAGGGAGTGAAAGCGAATGGGATTTGATGTGGGGCGAAACGGGTTTCGATACAACCAACAGCGGGACGCTGGTCGAAGGTTTGGCGCAAACACAATATCGTTTGGAGAACCTTGACCCGGGTACACTTTATGATTTTTATGTGCGGGCAATTTGTACTGATGAACTGCAAAGCGCCTGGTCAGGACCGCACACATTTGCTACCTGGTTCGTTGGAATAGCAGACATGGATGAGAAAAAACAGGTAACTATTTACCCTAACCCTGCCAGCCGCATGTTGAATGTTGTGTTTGAAAAGAACGACCCGGCCGGGACGAAATACAGGATAATAAATTTTGTCGGGCTGGTTCAACACGAAGGTGAATTCCCGGCTTCCGGTCATGCCGTAATCCGATTGGATGGCTTATCGCCCGGAGTTTATGTTCTTCAGCTTTTAATTCAGCAAAGAATGGTAACGAAACTGTTTGTTGTCAGATAGTAAGAAATATTAACTGACTGAAGTTACAATTCGTCCTGTTCACATTTAATCGCTGAAAAACCGCAGTACATCATTTCCATTGGCCAGGATGAGCAGGCTGAAAAGAATAACCATCCCGACAATTTGGGCGTATTCGAGAAATTTGTCGCTGGGCTTTCGCCTGGCAATAATTTCGTAAAGCAAAAACATCACATGCCCGCCGTCCAGTGCCGGGATGGGCAAAATATTGATAATGGCAAGCATGATGGACAGAAAAGCAGTTAACCGCCAGAAACTCTGCCAATGCCATTCCGGCGGAAAAATACTGGCAATTGTTCCAAACCCACCGATGCTTTCGTAGGCTTTCACTTCAGGGGAGAAAAGCAGTTTTAATTGTTTCAGGTAATTCCCTATGCCTTTCCAGGTGCGGTCGAAACCTGCCGGGATGGCTTCCGCAACAGAGTACTGCTTTTTGTTCAGGTCGAAAAAAGCTTCCATGTCTCCTTTCGGATAAACGCCAATTAAACCATCCTCGCCCAGTTTCATGCTAAGATGAACGGTGTCTTTGCCCCGTTTGGCATCAATCACCACACTTTGGTTTTTGTGCTGTTGAATCTCATTTCTGAATTCGGAAAAATACTTTAAAGTTTCGCCATTGATACCGATAATGGTGTCACCGATTTCCATGCCTGACTTCGCAGCTACCGACTCTTTGGCAAATTTCTCTGCCACAAAGGGGAAGCGTACAGAAATAAACAGGGGTGATTTGTGTTTGACCAGTTTGCTCAGGCTGCCTTCAGGAAAATTAATATCCAACTGTTTTCCATCACGGATGACCTGAGCCGCTTTTACTTCATTCAGAATAATATTGACAGGGATTTTCTGAAAATCTTCCACATAAACACCATCAAGCGAAACAATTTTATCTCCATTCCGGAAACCCATTTCCATGGCCAGGCTATCCACACTGATGCCATATTTATTGGCCTCGGAAGTGGGCAGGTATTCTTCACCGTAATAGCTCAGGATGCCAATGTAAATAACGATGGCAAGCACCACGTTCATAAAAACGCCCCCCAGCATGATGATGAGCCTTTGCCAAGCCGGCTTGGAGCGGAATTCCCAGGGTTGTGGCGGTTTGGCCATTTGTTCCTTGTCCATCGACTCGTCGATCATTCCCGATATTTTAACATAACCACCCAGGGGAAGCCAGCCCAATCCATATTCAGTTCCTTTAAAATTAAACTTAAAGATGGAGAACCAGGGGTTAAAAAAGAGGTAGAATTTTTCCACACGCGTTCCGAAAATCTTTGCTGCCGCGAAATGGCCGAATTCATGAACAATAACCAATATCGAAAGGCTCAATATCAGTTGCAATATTTTAATTAAAACTTCCATGTCTGTTTACTCAGGTATTTTTTAATGATTGTTTCGCTTTTTCGCGTGTGAGCCTGTTAGTTTCCAGGTAGTCTTCCAGCGAGGGGTTTTGGATAAAAGTTGAAGTTTCCATACATTTTTCAATGATTTCCGGTATTTGGTTAAACCCGATTCGTTCAGTTAAAAAAGCCTGAACAGCTATTTCGTTAGCAGCGTTCAGGATACATGGTACATTTCCGCCTTTTTCCAGGGCCTCAAAAGCGAGTGCAAGATTACGAAAATTTTTAATATCGGGTGCTTCAAAATCAAGATGTTTCAATTGAAGCAGGTCGAGCGGGGGCAGCTTGTTGGGCAGGCGGTCCGGATAGCTGAGCGCGAACTGAATGGGGATAAACATATCGGGTGGCCCCAATTGCGCTTTTACAACGCCATCAGCAAAATAAACCAGGGAATGAACAATGGCCTGTGGGTGGACAATCACCTCAATATTAGCAGGGTGGACATTGAACAGCCAATGTGCTTCGATAGCTTCAAAACCTTTGTTCATTAGTGTGGCAGAATCAACAGTTACCTTGTTGCCCATTTTCCATACCGGATGTTTCAGGGCATCGGCCGGCCTGACTTGTTCCAGGCCGGTGGCCGTCATTCCCCTGAAAGGGCCACCGGTGGCAGTGAGCACAATTTTATCAACCGGATTGTTGCCTTCACCCATCAGGCACTGAAAAATAGCAGAGTGTTCCGAGTCGACGGGAATAATCTGCGCCTGGTTTTCAATGGCGGTCTGTGCCACCAGTTGCCCGGCAACCACCAGACTCTCTTTGTTGGCAAGTGCCACTCTTTTTTTGTTGCGCAAAGCGGAAAGTAAAGGTTTCAGTCCGCTAAACCCAGCAACAGCAAGAAGTACCTGGTCGATGCTTTCCATTTCAACAACCTGCTCAATGGCCCTGCTGCCGGCATATACCTTAATATTAAGCGGGTCAAGGGCTTCAAAAACTTTCTGGTAGTGCTTTTCATTGCCGGCAACCACAACATTGGGTTTGTGTTCGATGGCTTGTTGAATGAGCAGGTCAGGATTGTTGAAAGCAGTCAGTACTTCTACGCCGAAATGCGCCGGATGTGATTTGATTACTTCCAGGGATCTTGTCCCGACAGAACCTGTGGAACCCAATATTGCGATTTGTTTTTTCATATTTTCAGAAACCAGCTTCCTTTCCTTTGGGGAGGGTGGGTGATTGGTGTTTTCTACTCAAAAATGATGTACTCTTCAGGGTTAACAGGTGTCCCGTTAAACCACAGTTCAAAATGGAGATGCGGGCCGCTGAGCAATTCCCCCGACTCTCCTGCAATGGCAATAGGATCGCCGGCATTAACGTGTTCCCCCTGCTCTTTTAGCAAAACCGAATTGTGTTTGTAAAAGCTAATCAGGTTTCTTGCGTGCTGAACAGCAATCACATAGCCGGTTTCCAGTGTCCAGTCAGTAAAAATTACCGTACCGTCCAGCGTTGACTTTACAGCCTCGTTGTGGGAGGCGACGATATCGATTCCATAATGCTTTTCCGTCACGCCAAATCGGGAGGTGATGACGCCGTTAATAGGTGTAAAAAAGTTGAAACTACGGATTGAAGAACGTGAAGATTCACGGTTCTGCTCAAACTCGTTGAAGTAGAGGTTGTACATGTTCTGGTTCTCAAACTCCGCACGCAACAGGCTGTCCTCAACCGATTTGTGCAGTGTAATGGTATCGTAACCGGGTTTGCTTTCCGGGGCGGGCACCGAGTCTTCAATAATGTCTTTGTCCTCTATAATGTTTTTAATGTTTTGTATGTAAAGGTTCTTTTGCCGTATGTCGTTCAATAAAGAATCGGCAACAATATTCAAGCGGTAAAGTTGTTTTTTCTCGCCGACATTGGGGTAACCGGGAATATATTCTTTAATGGGTGTATAAGCAATAATAAAAAATGCGAGGATAATAAATGAAATACTCAGGCTCGAAACGATGGCAATTACATTCAGGCGGGTAAGCCGAAACGAAAAACGTTCTTCGAAAGTCTGGTCATTAAAAACTGCCAGTCGGTATTTGTTCCGGAGTTTTCTGTACCACTTATCATTGTTCCTGCTTTTGGCCATCTGCAAAACTTTAATTTGCAAAGGTATTGCAAAATACCAAACTGTAGATTTTTGAAGCCGGCTATCTTTAAACGAAATGGGCCTCGAAAATTCAATCCGCGATGCACTTTTGCATTGTTTTGATTTGTTGTTGTTTTAAAACTAAACCGCTGTTTCAAGATTGGATTATCCCAAAACGAATACTTTTGTTAAACAAACCTCTTTTCGTTTGTTTATTCTTGAAACATTCATTCTTTGGTTTGAACCGGCGGGTGAACCCATCGGTTCACAGAGGTTTCATCTTATCCAAAAAGACCTGGTGTGGCAGTACCGCAAAACTAACTGTAGATGTTCCATTAAATTCCGGGCAGTACCCATGTTTTTAATTCATGTTTTGCACAAAATTTAGCCGTACTTTTATTTTTGTTGTATCACATTGTCGTTTTTTAAAGAACACGCCTTACTTTTGCCGTGTGATTTTGTAATAATTTTATTGAAAATAAGTTATACAGGAAATTATTCACTTGACAACCCGATACGCAAATAAGCACTTCTTATCCCTTGCCGTAGTTTTGATGCTGTTGCTTGCGGCTTCTTGCTCCACGAAAAAAAATACGGGTTTGCGCCGGGCTTACCATAACCTGACCTGCCACTACAATGTTTGGTGGAATGGCGACGTGAGCCTGAATGAAGGGGCACTAAGCCTGAGTACAACGGCTAAAGAAAATTACAACGAGGTACTTCCTGTTTTTAATTATGGCACCAAACAAGAAGCGATGTCGCTGAACCCCAAAATGGATCGGGCTATCAAAAAGGCATCTATCGGGATTCAGCGCCACTCTATGTATTTTGGTGGAAAAGAATATGTAAAATGGATTGACGACAGTTATCTGATGATGGGGATGGCCCATTTTTATAAACAAGACTACACCAGTGCCCGCCGGGTTTTCGATTATATTGCCAAAGAATATGTAGATGCCCCCATTCATTACGAAGCTTATTTGTGGCTGGCCAAGACCCATATTCAAACCGGGCGTTTTGAAAAAGCTGAGGCTGCGCTTAATTTATTGCTGGTCGATCAGCAGGAAGGGAAAAGTCTCCCCAAAACCGTAGAACAAAACCTGCCCATGGTGTATGCCGATTTTTTTATTGCACAGGAAAACTACGACGCTGCTTACCCCTATCTCGAACGAGGTTTGGAATTGGGAAATAAAAAATATATCCTGACCCGTGCAGAATTTATCCTTGGGCAAATCAACCAAATGAGCGGTGACCTGGAGTTTGCCACACGCTATTACCAAAAAGTCATTAAGCGCAACCCAGATTACAAAATGGCTTTTGAGGCGCGCATCAATATGGCGCAGTGTTACGACGAAGGAACTGGTGACAGCAAGTATATTAATAAGGTGTTGCATAAAATGGCCAAAGACGCCAAAAACAAGGAATTCCTTGATCAGATTTATTATGCCCTTGCCGAAATTGCCCTGAAAGACCACAACGACACCCTCGCTATTTCTTATCTGAGAAAATCGGTCAGCGTCAGTAAACAGGATAATTACCAAAAGTCAACTTCCGCCTTGAAGGTAGCCGGCCTGTTTTTTGACAAGGGGGATTACTCGCTTTCACAGGCTTATTACGATACAGCCGTCAGCGTGTTGCCCAAAGAATACCCCAATTACGACATCATTAAAAGCAAAGCCGCCGTATTGTCTGAACTTGTTGTGCATATCCAGACCATTTACGAGCAGGACAGCCTGCAACGCTTGTCATCGCTGGACACAAACACTTTGTACGCCATGATAGACGGGATAATCGAAGAATACATCATCGAAAAAGAAAGGCTGGAAGCAGAAGCGGAAAAGATGGCGGAAATGGGCGGAACCCAGTTTGTGGATGTTAACGGTGGCAAAAGTATGGGACAGCCCCGTGCCCTTGGTGGCGGAAAATGGTATTTTTATAACCCGACAGCAATGAGTATGGGTTATTCGGAATTTATCAAAAAATGGGGAAACAGAAAACTGGAAGATAATTGGCGCCTGACCGACAAGCGGATGGTCATGTCCGCTTACGAAGATGAAGAGCTTGTTAACGACTCTTTGGGCAGCGATTCAACGCATATGCAATCTGCCCTGGTAACCGATCCGGAAAAACGTGAATATTACCTGGCCAACATTCCGCGAACCGATGAAGAATTGCTGGCTTCGACCGAACAAATTATCGAAGCATACAATAAACTGGGCTTTTTATATCTTGAAGAGTTGACCGATACGGTGAACGCCACCGAAACTTACCTGGAGTTCCAGGAAAGATTTCCTGACAATAAATACCGCCTCCAATCGTGGTACGCACTTTATAAAATATACAACGAACAGGGAAACGCGCAAAAAGCCGCTTATTACAAAAGCCTGATAGTCGGGAATTACCCGGACAGCGATTTTGCCAAAGTTATTGTTGACCCAGATTATTTCATCCGCCTGAGCGAGCAGAAAAACCTGGCTGCCAAACTTTACGAAAAAACCTACAAAGCCTACAAGCGGGAACAATACTACCGGGTGATTACCTACGCAAACAAAGGGATGAAGCAATATCCCAACGACACGGCCATCATGCCAAGATTTATGTATTTGCGGGCTGTCTCACTGGGAAAAGTTGATGTGCCCGACACCATGTATGTCGCTATCAACACCTTAATTCAGGATTATCCTTCGAGTCCGGTTATTCCCATGGCCAAAGCTGTTCTCCGTATTTTGCAGTCTGAATATGGAATTGGGGAAGCAATCGTAGACGAACAGGGAAAACCGGGCGGGGGAAAGAGCAGGACGCTGTATGCCTACCAGCCCGACGACTTACACTTGATGATGATGGTCATTATTTCGTCGGATGTAAACATCAACGCTTTGAAGGTGCGGGTTTCAGATTTTAAAAATAAGTACTTTCGCCTGGCACGACTCAGGATCAAAAGCCTGATGCTTGACAATCAGCGCACACTGATTACTATTGGTAATTTTGATGATGCAGGTGATGCAGAAGACTTTACGACGGCTTTGAAAAACGACGAATATGTCCTTTCTGGGATGGAAGACAAAGATTTTGATATTGTAAGCATTTCAATTAAAAATTATCCCATATTTTATAAGGACAAAAACACAAAAGATTATTTGGAGTTTTACAATGAAAATTATAAAAATGAGAAAAAATAACGGCGGCACGAATGGCGATGGTGCAGCAAGGAATATTATTGCATTGGGCACTGTGATTAATGGGGATATTGTGTCGGATGGTGACTTTCGAATCGAAGGTGTGCTTACCGGGACAGTCAAAGCCAAAGGAAAAATTGTAATTGGTGAAACCGGAAAAATCGATGGTCAGGTGTATTGCCGGAATGCAGATATTTGCGGGAAAGTAAAGGGTAAACTGGAAGTCGCGGAACTCACCATCTTAAAAGCTACCTCGAGTTTTGACGGCGACATCATCACCAATAAAATATCCATCGAACCGGGTGCCCTGTTTTCAGGGACCTGCCAAATGAATGCCCCGAAAAAGGAAGGGGTTGAGTCAAAAAAATAAGTGGGGAAAAAAGAAAAAAAAGACAGTCCGCTAAAGTTTTATGCCAGGTATTCTTCCCTGGCCATGCAAATGGTTGTCATCATACTTGCAGGGGCTTTTGGCGGAAAGGCCCTCGACGAATGGCTGGAATGGGGATTTCCTGTTTTTACGCTCGCTTTGACAATACTGGCTGTCGTCGTGGCAATTGTCTATGGGATGCGCGAAATCTTCCGTCAGAAATAAATTGGTTCAATGAAAAATTTTTCAACAATTCTTAGCAGCACCGCCATTGCACTCGGGCTTGCCAGCCTGGCCATCTATTTTTGGGTGCCGGCCCTTCACATCAGCCCGGCTTTTCCGTATGTATTGCTCTTCCTGTATCTTTCAACACGCTTTATTTATGTTGCGCTGGCCAAATCCGTGAACAAAAGAACCAGCCAGTTTGCCAATGCAGTGATGCTGGTTAATTTTGGAAAACTGCTGGTTTACGGACTCGTCATTTTTGTTTATGCTTACTTCAACCGCTCCGATGCGGTATCTTTTATTCTTACATTTTTTGTTTACTATTTTGTGTTTACCGCTATTGAGGTTTTTGCACTGCTGAATATGAATAAAAAATGAACCATTAGGATCGCTTACCTTACAGGATATCAAAGTATTAATTATGCAGGCTGACGATTGGGGCCACAAAAAGCAATAACATCTTCTTTCAGGGCTCATTTATTTAAATTTAATTTCTATTTTTAGGCATTCAAATTCGGAGGGCATTTACTGATGTTGGTTAAAGGATCGTTTGAAGATATTTTTTATATACTGGCAGGTTTAATTTGGCTTGCTTTCTCTGTTTACAAGGGAATGCAAAAAAAGAAATCGCAGGGGACAGCCCCCGGAAAAGTGGCCAGGAAAAAATCTGTGCTGGAATCCCTGATGGACGAATTCCTGGAAAAACAAGAACCTCTTCAGCCCGATGCGGCCGTTTATGACGAATCCCCGAATGATACAGAAATTGAAGAAAAAAAAGACGCTGAAGTTTTTTCGTACGATGATGTTTACGAGGAAAGCAACTATAATGAAGTTTCTGACGTCTTGCTTGAAAAGCCTCCTGTAAAAACCAGAATTAAGACGGAGCTCAAAAAACCACTAATTAACAGAAAGATACGAAAGTTTGATCTTCGGAAAGCAGTTATTTATTCAGAAATACTGAATAGACGCTATTTCTGAAAAAAATAATGATGTTAAAAAATGTTAATGGGTATTGCTATTTATTAGTAAATTTACCCACTTTTTTATTTTGAAATAAAGCAGAATTTTTTGAATATAAATTTGTAGGTATGATTAGAAACTTACTCCTCACCCTTGGTTTTATTCTTGCTACCGGCCTTGTGGTATTTGCCCAGCAGGGAGCCCTTAAAGGTAAAGTATTTGATAAGGATACCAAAGAGCCGATTCCGTTTGCGAATATTGTGCTCGAAAACAAAGGATCGATGGTCGGAGGTGCTACTTCCGACTTTGATGGAAACTATACCATCAAGCCCATCCCACCCGGAAAGTACGATTTGAAGGCCACGTTTGTAGGCTACAAAACAAGCATTACGCAGGGTATCGTAATTGGTGGAGACAAAATCCGAATGTTCGATATTGAATTGACGGCCACAGCCGAAATGCTGGAAGAGGTAGAAATTACCACCTATGTCGTTCCTTTAATTGATAAGGACAGGACAGTTAGTGGTGCAACGGTTACTGCCGAGGAAATCGCCAAAATGCCGATACGTAATGCCAGTGCCGTGGCAACTACAGTGGGTGGTGTGTTCTCGCAGGACGGTGAACGGGGAAGCGTCCGTGGAGCCCGTACCGACCAGACGGCTACATTTATTGACGGGGTCCGTGTTGTGGGGATGACAAATATCCCACAGGCTGCCATCGAACAGGTTGACGTTATTTTGGGAGGTGTACCTGCCCGGTACGGAGATGCTACTTCCGGCATTATCAACGTAACCACAAAAGGGCCTGCACGCCAGTTTGGTGCCGGTATCGAATTAGAGACCTCGCAGTACCTTGACCCTTATGGCTCTAACCGTGCTGCTTTAAACCTGATGGGACCATTAATCAAAGGGAAAAATAAAAACAATACGGCATTGCTTGGTTATTTCATTGCCGGCGAAGCTGTTTTTAACAAAGATGGCCGTCCTTCCGCAAACGGCTACTATACCGTTAAAGACGATGTGCTTGCATCCATTGAGCAAAACCCGTTGAGGCCTTCCGGATCCGGTACAGGTACTTTCCTCAATGCCGAATATCTCCGACAGAGTGATTTGCAACATATCAAGACAAGTAACAACACCGCTAACAGGACTTATAACATCATAGGTAACATTAATATCCGTACAACGGAAACAATTAACCTGACAATAGGCGGAAGTTACATTTACAGAAACCGGAACAATTACAGCTATGGTGCCACAATGGCCAATTACAATAAAAACTCCGTCAGTACCGACCAAAGTACCAGGGGCTATATTAAATTTACACAACGTTTCCCTGTGAGTGAAGGAAGTACATCGGCATTTAAAAACTTTTATTATTCCCTTCAGTTCGACTATACCAAAAACAAAGGCGAATTTGGCGACCCCAATCATGGAAGCAATTTATTTGATTATGGCTATATCGGAAAATTTACCTCCTACAAAACCCCTACTTACGAACTGGGAAGCGATACGGTTAACGGACATTTCTACGACAATGTCTGGGTATTGAATTCCTGGGATTTCGATACGCTTACAACCTGGGACCCCAGAAATATCAACCCGCTTGTGGCTGAATACACCAGTGATTATTACGATATTTATGAAGGACAACCTGAAGGCCACTACCGAAACAGGGATGATATTATACTGGGTGGAGGATTGTACAACGGAAGCACACCAAATTCAATTTACAGTTTGTACCAATCACCCGGAACCAACCAGTCTGGCTACGGAAAATATGAAAACGACCAGTACAACATCCGTTTAGATGCATCTTTGGACATTCAAAACCATGCCATTAAGCTGGGCTTCCAATACGAGCAACGGATTAACCGCTTTAGTAACTTTGGCCCAACCGGCCTCTGGAACCTGATGCGGGGTTCAGCCAATTTCCAGTTACAGCAATTGGACTTGGATAACCCACGATTGATTAGTTACGATGGCCAGGTTGATACAATTGTTTATCCGAGAAAGTACGACCCCAATTCGCAGCGTGTATTCGATGTGAACCTCAGAAGGTTGCTCGGATTGCCTGTTGACGGGCTCGATTACATCGTTATTGATTCCTACGATTCGGAGAACAATTCCATTGAGTATTATGATGGCCAGGGTGTGATGCACACGGTTTCCCTGGGCGACGAAAGTTTCAGCATTGGCATGTTTTCGGCTGACGAACTATGGAACAATGGTGCGTCTTATGTCAATTACTCGGGCTTCGATTATGAAGGGAATATTATAAAAGGCCAACAACCTTCCTTTGCCGATTTTTGGACTGCAACCGATGAGGAGGGGAATTTCACGAGGCCTATTGGTTCTTTCCGCCCGATTTATATGGCCGGCTACATTCAGGACCAATTTGCTTTTAAAGACCTGATTTTTAATATTGGTGTACGTGTTGACCGTTTCGATGCCAACCAAAAAGTTCTTGCCGACCCTTTTGCCTTGTACCCTACGGAATCGGTAAGTGAAGTAAAATCACTGGAAGGTGCACCGGGACAGGAAATTACGCACCCCTCAAACATGGGTGGCAACTATGTTGTTTACGTTGACCGTGTAGAAAATCCGACGGAAGTGGTGGGCTATCGTGATGGATATACCTGGTACAATGCAGAGGGTATTGTCATTAACGACCCGAATGTCCTTGACGTTGGAAATGGAATCTCGCCCAAGCTGGTGAACCCGGAGCAGGATCGTGTGGGGCCAGAGTCTTTTAAAGATTATGATCCGCAGATCAATGTAATGCCGCGTATTTCGTTCTCTTTTCCAATCTCAGATGAAGCCTTGTTTTTTGCCCATTACGATGTTTTGACACAAAGGCCTACCAGTAACCTGTACACAACCCCGGCAACCTGGTATTATTTCGACTTTATAGGAACAACAATCAATAACCCCTCTTTAAAACCAACAAAAACAGTTGACTACGAGTTGGGCTTTACGCAAAAAGTTTCCAATACCTCTTCAATAACATTTACAACCTTTTATCGGGAGTTGCGTGATATGACACAAATATTCCGTTTCAACGGTGCTTATCCGAAAGATTATACCTCTTACAATAATATTGATTTCGGTACCGTAAAAGGGTTTACGGCCGAGTACGACTTGCGCCGTACGAACAACCTGCGCTTGAGGGCTTCTTATACACTCCAGTTTGCCGATGCAACCGGTTCATCCACAACAACAGCCGCATCCCTCATCAGGTCGGGCCTGCCAAACCTGCGTTCTACTTTCCCGATGCCCTGGGACAGGAGACATGCTTTTAACATCGTCCTCGATTATCGTTGGGCTTCAGGTAAGGAATACAACGGCCCCAGGACGAACAGGGAAAACAAAGGTAAAGCCCCTGTTGACTGGTTAAGTAATACCGGCTTTAGCCTTACAATCAACGGAGGCTCAGGAACACCCTATACGGCTTCCCGGAATGTTACTTCACCCATTTCGGGTGGTACCAACTTGCTCAAAGGAACCTATAGTGGCTCCAGGCTGCCCTGGCAGTTCCGCCTTGATTTAAGGGTTGATAAAGATATTTATTTTAAACTGAACAAATCAAAAGGCGATAATTCAAAAAGGGCTTATTTGAATATCTACTTTCAAATTCTTAACCTGTTGAATACGAAAAATATTATCAATGTTTATTCTTATACAGGTAACCCCGATGACGATGGTTACTTAACAGCACCTGAATACCAGCGCGAAATTAACAACCAGATTGATCCGCAATCATACAGGGACCTGTATGGTGTTTTTGTGAACAATCCTTCCAACTACAGCTTGCCACGACGGATTCGGTTAGGTGCAATATTTAACTTCTAAGAAGCTGAACAGAATAAGAAAGTATTAAGTTAGAAAAATTTCAAAAATCATGAATAATATTACTCGGGCTTTAATCATTGTTTTTATCTCGACGCTGTTCTTAACGCAACTTTATGCTGAAGAATATAAGTACGGGAATAGCAAACAAAGTAATAACCTAAAGGAAACAACGGCAGGCTGTGCACCTGCAGCAGGCTTCGATTGGCTTGATATTAATAATGTACGCTCAAGGATTAACACCGGGGGCGATATGTGGTGGGATTTGCCGGGAGGCGTCGGTGCCAAATATTTTATTCCGGCCAACGGGACGGCGACTTCATTGTTTGCCGGTGCCCTGTGGATTGGTGGCCTTGACATCAACAACCAGTTGAAGCTGGCTGCGCAGAAATTCAGGCAAAACGGGATTGACTATTGGACCGGACCTTTGACCGTTGACGGAACTGCCGCTATTGGTGTGGCAACATGTGCCGAATACGACAGGTTCTTTAAAATTACGCGCAAAGCTGTTGATGATTTTCTGGCGCATACAAACCCGGAAACCGGAATTTTTGAACCCAGTGATGATTATGTGATACCACCGGAGATTGTTAACTGGCCGGCGCACGGAGATGTGGCAAAGGACCAAAGCTTTTACCTTGCCCCGTTTTTCGATAACAACGATGATGGAATTTACGAACCCGAAGCAGGTGATTATCCCTATTACGATATTGCAAATGTACTCTGCCATACAGCCATCCCAACGATGGAAGAAGTGTTTGAGGACAATATTACCCACAGTATCCTTGCCGACCAGGTAATCAAAGGTGACCAAACTTTATGGTGGGTTTTCAACGACAAAGGTGACATTCATACCGAAACCAACGGTTCTTCAATAGGTATGGAAATTCGTGCTCAGGCTTTTGCCTTTGCGACGAATGATGTGATTAACGACATGACTTTTTACAGTTACGAAATCATTAACCGTTCTACTTTTGAGTTAACTAGAACCTTCTTTTCACCCTGGGTTGACCCTGACCTTGGTTTTGCTTTTGACGATTTCGTAGGTTGCGATGTTGGTCGCGGATTGGGATATTGCTACAACGGAACAGCCATTGACGGCAGTGGTGATGTGGAATCATACGGAAAGCAGCCTCCTGCTGTTGGTGTTGACTTTTTCCAGGGGCCATATTTGGACCCTGACGGACTTGATAATCCAAAATATGATATTGTTGTGGATGGCGGAACCGGGGACACAAGCTATGTTCAAAGATGTGATGTAAGCATCAATGGCGTGAACTTTGGAAACGATATCGTAGACGATGAGCGTTACGGAATGCGTCGTTTTGTGTATTACAATAACTCATCAAGTAACACTATCGGCGAACCGAGAAGCGCCCCTGATTATTATAATTATTTGCGTGGAATCTGGTTAGATGGAACCAAAATGCTTTACGGCGGTAACGGACACGTTGCCGGTCAGGGTACTGTTGGTCCTGAATGTGACTTTATGTTTCCGGGCGACTCCGACCCTTGTAACTGGGGCACACAGGGCAACCAGCCCAATGGCGGTTTCAATCAGGATGGCTTTTTCTGGACAGAAGAAACCGGTAATGCAGGAACACCCAACCCTCCCGGCGACCGGCGTTTTATGCAGTCCGCCGGCCCGTTTACCCTTAAACCGGGCGCTGTAAACTACATTACGGTGGGTATTCCTTGGGCCAGGGCACAAGCCGGTGGCGCTTTTGCTTCTGTTGAACAACTCAGGGTTGTTGATGATAAATGCCAGGCACTTTTCGATAATTGCTTTAAAGTAATTGACGGCCCGACAGCCCCCGATTTAACATTCACCGAACTGGACAGGTCTTTGGTTGTTTATATATCGAATTCCCCGACATCGAATAATTACAAAGAAGCTTATGTGGAATGGGACCCGAATATCTACCAACCCAACCCGGCCAACCCGGAAGAACGCAGTGACTCATTGTACCGTTTTGAGGGTTACCAGATTTTCCAGTTGAAAAATGAATCGGTAAGTATCGGAAACCTTGGCGATATTGATCTGGTGAGGCTTGTTGCACAGTTCGACAAGCAGAATGGGGTAACAAAAATTGTTAATTATTATTACAACGACTTTATCGGCGGCAACGAACCGGTTATTGAGGTTGTTGGCGGAGATAATGGAATACAACACTCCTTTATGCTTACGCAAGATGCTTTTGCCGAGAAAGATGTCAGGCTGGTGAACAACAAAGTGTATTATTACATGGCCATTGCTTATGCTTACAACAATTATCTCGATTATGGCCCGGGACCGGATAACTACCTGGGACAAACTTTACCTTATTTGTCCGGAAGGAAAAATATTAAGTCCTATTCGGCCATGCCTCATAAAACGGTAAACGGTGTGGTAATTAACGGGAATTATGGCGAAAGCCCACCCATGACACGTCTTTCCGGTAATGGTAATGGTGGTTTAAACATCGACCTGACTGCCGAAACAATTGATGAAATAATGTCCAAGCCCCCGGCAGGTCCCGACAACCTGTTTGGTTCACCTGATTATCCCATTGCCTACAACAGCAACTTTGTTAAAAACGGGGGGCCGCTCAATGTTTCTGTGATCGACCCTTTAACCGTGAAAGCCGGTAATTATACCTGGTGGATGGATACACTATTTCCAGAAACATTGTACAACTTGACCGGACGAATAGAATTACGTGGAGACACGACAAGTAAAATGGTGAGTTTTTGGTATATCGAAGACAACGAAACAGGTGAAATCCATAAAAGTGATACAACAACCATTGTGGACAACGAGCAATTGTTCCTTGATTTGGGTTTTGCTGTAAATATTTTACAGCCCTTTTATCCGGGTCCGATTGCTGTTGGGGAGATATTGGCTGATAATAACTACAAAACATTTTATGAAATACTGGCAAACAACAACGGCCTGCTCGAAGCAAGCATGATTTTTTCAGATAGCTCAAATCGCTGGCTGAGCGGTATTGAAGACCGTGATATTCCAGGGAACGCACTTAACTGGATACGGTCCGGGACGGCCAGGGATGATGCCAATGCGGCCAATAACGACTGGGAAATGAAACCCCAGCCGCCTAACCCCTGGGACCCTAATGAAGTTTATGAGAATATGATTGATGGTACCTGGGCACCGTACGGCATGACTGCCTACGGTCATAATATACCGGCCTTGTCCTCCAGCGATTTGCAGAACCCGTTCGGGACAGCATTAAACGCTTCTTCAAAAAAAGCTTCGAAGTTGTCGGATATTGCCAGTGTTGACATTGTTTTAACACCGGATAAAACCAAGTGGACCCGCTCACCCGTAATCGAAATGGGGATCGAAGAAGTTTTGGTAGAGGGCGGTGTTAAGCGCTTTGCGCTCCGTGCTTCCCCGTCCATTGATAAAGAGGGCAATTATGCCACTTTGGGGTCGGGGCCAAGCAATAACGAAAACGACCCGAATTACATCAGCGATCATGGAATGGGGTGGTTCCCGGGTTACTGTATCAATGTTGAGACCGGTGAAAGGCTGAATATCATGTATGGCGAAAACTCCTACCTCGTTGAGCAGAACGGGCGTGATATGCTTTTTAATCCTCCACCGAGAGATTTAACACTGCTCGATCAGCGGGCAGACCCCAATATTTTTGTCGGGCCTGAAATTCCGGGACCTGATCCCTATGGCCTGAAAGTGCCTGTTATGGGTGGCGAACACTATGTTTTCATCCAGGGGCACAGAACCCTGAATACACCTTTTGATTTCTCATTTGAGGTTCCTGCTTATGATGCCGGGCGTTATTCATTCGAGTTGTTGGATACGATTTTTGAAACAACAACCTTATTTGCATTGCAATCTTTTTATGGCTCGGTCATGTATGCAGGTATGCCAATGGGAGTGAAAGGAAAGGAGTGGTTGAGCGATGAAGTGAAAATCAGAATTCGCATCGCCAAACCATTTGAACAGGGGTACAGTGATGTACCGGTTGATACGGTCTATCCGGGAATTGATTACAATAACTATTATCCGGCATTCAATTTTTCGATGGATGAATTGGCCACCGGTTTCAATGTCGCTGAAAAGCACCAAACCGATTTGGATTTGATCAATGTGGTGCCCAATCCTTATTATGCTTATTCGTTTTATGAAAACAATGCACTGGACACAAGGGTGAAAATTACCAACCTGCCCGAAAAATGTAAAATCAAAATATTTAATGTGTCCGGAACAAAAATCCGTGAGTTTTCAAAAGATTCACCTGTTACGACACTCGAGTGGGACTTGAATAACTTTGCCGGTGTGCCTGTTGCAGGTGGCGTGTATTACATCCACGTGAAATCAGATGAGGGTGAGCGTACGGTAAAATGGTTCTGCATCCAGCGTACACCCGACTTAAATACATTCTAAGAGTTTAATTAAAAAGAGATAATCAGAATAAAATCATAGTGGTTATGAAACAAATTTATAAATACCTGGCTATCGGATTAGTCTTCGCCTTAATATTTCCGGTTTCGTTGGTTACCCTTGCAGGTAACAAAGACCGGTCGGGACAAGCAGGGGCATCCGAATTATTGATAAACCCCTGGGCGCGCAGCAGTGGGTGGGGAAGCGCCAATATGGCAAAGGTTAAGGGTTTAGAAGCTATGTGGGGTAATGTGGCAGGTGTCGCATTTACGAACGGAACACAGGTGATTTTTTCTCACACGCAATGGCTAAAGGGCTCAGGTACTACCATCAATGCTTTTGGTGTCAGCCAGCGGCTTGGGGAAACGGGCGTGCTTGGTATTTCTGTGATGTCGATGGGTTTTGGTGAAATTGAAATCACAACTACCGACAGTCCTGATGGCGGATTGGGCGTGTACAAACCAAACCTGATGAATATTGCCCTGTCCTATTCGAAATCTTTTTCCAATAGTATTTACGGGGGTATTTTGGTGAAAATAATTACTGAATCAATTGCCGATGTTTCTGCTGTGGGAATAGCTATTGACATGGGTATTCAGTATGTTACCGGTGAAAATGACCAGCTTGCTTTTGGGATATCACTTAAAAATGTCGGGCCGAAAATGCAATTTTCCGGTGATGGGCTTTCGCTGCGTGCATTTATCCCGGGACAGGAAACACAATTTACACTCGAACAACGTTCGGAAGCTTTTGAAATCCCTGCACAGCTAAATATCGGCCTGGCTTATGATTTTCTGTTTCCGAAAGAATTTCGTTTAACAATGGCCGGCAACTTTACTTCCAACTCTTTTACCAAAGACCAGTTTGCATTGGGCCTGGAGTTTGCCTTTAAAAACATCATCATGATCAGGGGAGGCTACACTTACGAAAACGGAATGTGGGACGATATTAATTCGACCACGAAAACAAACGTAAGCAGCGGCCTCAGTGCTGGTATTACCCTGAATGTTCCATTGAACAAAGAAAAAGGAAGTTATATCGGCATTGATTATTCTTTCAGGGAAACAGTTGCCTACGACAACAACCATACTTTTGGTCTGATTTTTAATTTCTAAAATTTACCAACGCAAAGCGAAACTCATTACCTTTGCAGTTTTTAAGAAGGACCCTTAATTGATTGTGTTAAGGGTCTTTTTATCGTCTCTAATCAAGATTAAACTAAAGAACAATGTCAGGGTCTAAGTATTTTACAGAAGAAGGCTTGCAGCGCTTGCGAGATGAACTCGAGCAGTTGCGGACAGTCGAACGCCCATTAATTTCGCAACAAATTGCCGAAGCGAGAGACAAGGGCGACTTGTCGGAAAATGCCGAATATGATGCAGCCAAAGAAGCTCAGGGCTTGCTGGAACTCAAAATATCGAAATTACAGGAAAAGCTTCAGCATGCCAGAATTATCGATGAATCGAAAATGGACAGCTCCAAAGCTTTGCTGCTCTCGACAGTAACCATTAAAAACCTGAAGAACGGGGTGCAAATGAAATACACCCTTGTCCCCGAAGATGATTCTGATTTGAAAAAAGGAAAAATCTCCGTTGAATCACCCATTGCAATAGGACTGCTTGGTAAAGAGGTTGGCCAAAAAGTTGATATTGTGGTTCCGGCAGGTACCATTCCTTTCGAGATAATTGAAATTAGCCGCTAAACATCTTGGGGTTACTGCCCTGTTTTTTCCTTGCCTTCTAACCGGCCTTTTGTGAAAGATGCCTAATTTTGGCTAAATCTTAAACCTTTTGCCATGGAATCTGTTTTCACAAGAATTGTAAAGGGAGAAATACCCTCCTATAAAATTGCAGAGTCAGAAAACTGTTTTGCCTTTCTCGATATTAACCCGCTTTCCAAAGGACACACCCTCGTAATCCCAAAAAAAGAAGTGGATTATATTTTTGATCTGGATGATGACTTGTACAACGATTTGTTTTCCTTTACCAAAAAAGTGGGTCTGGCGATCGAAAAAGTGATCCCCTGTAAGCGTATCGGAATTATCGTGTTTGGCCTCGATGTTCCCCATGCACACATTCACTTAATCCCGGTTAATAAAGCTTCCGACATGAGTTTTTCGAGCCCCAAACTAAAACTTGGGCAGACGGAGTTTGCTGAAATAGCCCAAAAAATCAGGCAGTCATTCGACATGATTAAGCCTTAAACAGTAACGAATTCAGAATCTTACCGGGATTAAAACAGGGAGAACTTGACGTAACGCTTGGGGTTTTCACGAAGGTCTTTTAACAGTAGGTTCAGTTCTTCGGCCGATTTGTTCAACTCAATATAAAGGGTGTCGTTGTGCAACAACATGCCAAGGGTTCCCTGGCCGCTGTTGATGGAAGCAAGAATGGCGTCCAGGTCGTCAAGCGTTTTGTTGGCACGGTTAAACGTGCCCGGAATATCTGTGTTGGCCAGCGAATCACTTACCTGCTCAAAATTGGAAATGATGGCGCTTATTTGATGACGGTTTTTGCTTAAAGTTGCGGTTAGCGAATCAATGTTCTCTAAAATGGCAGCTACACGGCTAACCTCAGAATCAACCAAAGTGTCAATATTCGATGTGGTGCTTTGCAGGTTGCTGAATGTTTGCCTGATGTCGTTAAAACTTTCCTTCAGGTTTTCGCGTGCCGATTCATTAAAAATCGACTGGAACGCAATAACCAGCGTGTCGATAGAGGCCAGCAGGTTTTCTGCTTTTAATTTTATGGGTTGGACCTGGGCATTAACCTCGTCTTTTAAAGATGCCTCAATACTTGATTGTAAGGTGTCCCCTTCCTGTAAAAGTTCCGGTGAATCACCCAGTACCAGGTTGATAGCTTTGGAACCCATCAGGTCAGCACTGTAGATGCTGGCCGTGGAATTTCTGGGGATGGGAAACTTCGTGTTCAACACAATTACGGCAATAATATCGCCCGACATGTCGGGGTCAAAATAAATAGTGCGGACCTGCCCAACCCGCAGTCCGTTGATCAATACAGGGTTCGCCCGTGTTAAGCCGCTTACATGGTGGTACTTGGCGTAAAATGTGATTTGCTTATTGAAAATGTCTTTCCCTTTCAGGAAGTTATATCCCCAGATAAACACTGCAATAGCGATGACAAAAGTAAGGCCGATGAAAATTACTTGTTTTCGTTTCACCTGAAAAGTAATTGAAGTTTACAAAAATACCCAAACAAAGGTAACAAAACATAAATAGGGATTTCAAATTCCCGACATAAAAAATATTAAAACCGTAAAATGAAATGTTTCATTCCCCGGCTTCAATTTCCCCGGCCTGTTTTAAAGTAATCCTTTTTTTACCGGTGAAAGGAACCACAAAAGCATCTGTAAACCCCTTATCGCGCACAATTTTCTGATGTTTTATTGCCCTTTCAAGGGTGCTGAAATGTCCCGAAGTGTATTTGTACACCCCATTGTGCAAATAATAGGCAAGCCCGGGCAGGTTTTTAAACCTGGGGTCTGATAATACAAGTTGTATCGGACTGGTATAAAACTGTATCCGGTAATCAAGTTTTCCCTTGTTTTCTATTGTGCCGCCTGGTAGGTTGCCATTTTCGACAATTTCATTTAACCGGACCGGTTTGTTTTCTTTTTCGAATTCCAGTTTGTAGCTTTTAAAGGCCCTGTATATTGCCGAAGCCATATATACCTGTCCTTTATCCGATAAAAGGAACCGTTCTTCGATGGGGTTGCTTAAAAACCCCAACTCTACCAATACGCCGGGCATGGCCGTCCGCCAAAGTACCAAAAACCCTGCCTGGTGAACACCCCTGCTTTTTCGGCCCACATGATCTTTAAATTGCTTTTCAATTTTGTTGGCCAACTCAAGGCTTTGGTCGAGAAAAATATTTTGGAACAAGCTAAAGCGAATATACGACTCCGGCGAATTGGCATCGAAACCTTCGTAAGCATTGCCTGCATCTTCTTCAAAAGTGATGGCGGCATTTTCCTTCATGGCCACATTCAGGTTGGCGTTGCTTTTGTGCAACCCCATTGCATAAGTTTCGGATCCGTAAGCCCGGCTGTCGTTGTTTGAATTACAGTGGATGGAAATAAAAAAGTCGGCATTGGCCTCGTTGGCAATTGCTGCCCTTTTGTACAATTCCACAAAGCGATCGGTACTTCTGGTATAGATAACTTTTACGTCCGGAAGGTATTCTTCGATGTATTTTCCTGTTTTGAGTGCGACAGCGAGGGCAATATTTTTTTCTTTGGAATGTTTTCCCAGTGCGCCGGGGTCTTTTCCACCATGCCCGGCATCAATCACAACAGTGGTAATACGGCTTCCCTTTTGGGCATGGAGCAGATTATGAACACCAAAAGCCAGTACCAGCACAATAGCAATCTGAAGCAGTCGTTTCAAAGGTTAAAGTCTTAATTTTTGGAATTATATTTGCAATAACAAAAACCGGAACCCGGACAATAACAAAAGTAAGCCAAAGCATGTTGATAAAAAGTTATCTCCACCTTAAATTATTAACATGGCTTTGGTTATTAACTATCATTGGCATCCCCCTTCAGTCCACAGCTTTTCCCACTATCAATTCTCCGTTAGGCGACACATTGCTGATGGCAGCTGATTCGCTGGCGGTTGGCGACACGGTTTCCCCTGACACCATGAATGTTACTGCCCCCAAGAGCAACGCAGAGCGAACCGTCCTGGATGGTCTGGTAGAACGCCATGCCCGTGATTCTATTGTCCAGGACATTGCAAACCGGAAAGCATACCTTTATGGGGAAGCTGTTGTAACTTATGGAAACATCAAACTCGAAGCAGCTTATATCGAGGTGGATTTCAGTAACAACACCGTTTTCGCAAAAGGAAGGGAGGATTCCTCCGGGCAGGTAGTCGGGGTGCCGGTTTTTACCGAGTCGGGGACGGCCTTTAAAGCCCAAACCATGACCTACGACTTTACGACCAGGAAGGGCATGATAAAAGATGTAACTACCGAAGATGCTGAAGGGTACCTGTACGGCGAAAAAGTGAAAAAACTGGAAGACAACACGGTAAATATGCTTCATGGCAGATATACAACCTGTAATAATGAAGGGCACCCGCATTTTTCGTTCAGGTTTAAAAAATCGAAAGTAATACCTGACGACAAAATTGTTACCGGGCCGGCTTACATGGAAATTGAAGGTATCCCGACACCGCTGGCCATCCCCTATGGGTTTTTCCCGAATAAATCGGGACAAACATCAGGTATCGTAATTCCGACTTACGGCGAATCGCCAAACCGGGGGTTCTTTTTTGAAAATGGTGGTTATTATTGGGCCATCAACGATTACATGGATTTTGAAGTGCTCGGTGATATTTATAGCCGGGGAAGCTGGGCTATCAAGCCCCGTTTCAGGTATAAGAAAAGATACAAATACAGTGGCTCGATCGATTTGGGTTATGCACAGAATATTGTGGGCTACAAAGGGGAACCCGGTTATTCCAAGAGTACCGACTTCAGAATAAAGTGGATTCACCGTCAGGACCCCAAAGCCAGGCCACACAGTACATTCACAAGTAATGTTAATATCATCAGCGGCAATTATGCCAAATACAATGTTACCGACCTCAATACTTATCTCTCCAACGAATTCCAGTCGAGCGTGGCTTACCAAACCGGGTGGGCAGGGAAATATTTTCTGACCCTGAACGGTAGTATGCGGCAGAATACAAAAACACATGAGGTGAATATTAGTCTTCCCAAGCTGACCTTTAATGTTAATCAATTTTACCCCTTGAAAAGACAGGGCGGAAAAAAACGTTTTTATGAAGACCTGAGCATCTCGTACGCCATGACAGCGGAAAATAGTATCTCAACCTTGGATTCACTGTTGTTTGCCCCGGGAACAATTGAAAAATACATGCAGAATGGTGCCATTCACCGTATGCCCATTAGCCTGCCTGTGAAGGTAATGAAGTACTTTAACCTGAGTACATCCTTTAACTTGACCGACCGGATGTACAGCCAGAGCATCAGGCAGCATTGGTCGGATGATACTGTATTTACAGAAACAGATACAATTATCGGGCAGGTCGTCACCGACACGGTACAGGGGTTTCGTAATGCTTTTGACTTTAGCCTGAACAGTACGCTCACAACCATGGTGTACGGGATGATCAATATCAAGAAGGGGCCACTCAGGGCAGTCAGGCACGTGTTTACACCAAGTGTGGGCTTTACTTACACGCCTGACTTTGGCGCAGCCAATTTTGGATATTACGGCACTTATATCAATGGTGAAGGAAATGAAATAAAATACTCGCAGTTTAGTGGGATGGGCTTTAGCGGACTCGGGACTCCCCCCGGACAAAAATCGGGGCGCATCAACCTGACTTTTAACAACACGCTTGAAATCAAGGTCAGGTCACGGAAAGATACGGTTACCGGAATGAAAAAAATCAAACTGTTGGAAAACCTGACTTTCAGTGGCAATTATGATCTGGCGAAGGACTCCTTAAAGATGTCGTACCTCACCATTAACGGGCGGACAACACTGTGGAAGAACCTCAGTATTCAATATGCGTCACTCTGGGACCCTTACGTATTGGATTCAGCAGGCCGCCAGACCAACAAATACGAATGGACTGTCAACCGCAGGTTGATCAGACATGATAATACCAGGTGGAACCTGAGTTTAAACTACCGCTTTAGCGACAAGGACATTAAAAAGAAAGAAGTCCCTAAAAATGCAACGGAGAACGAATTGAATGAAATTCGTAATAACCAGGAAGAATTTGTCGATTGGGACATCCCCTGGTCCCTCAGCTTTCGTTATTCCTTTGCCTACACAAACAGTGACGATTACATTAACTTTGAGAAGATAACTGAGAACAAAATCGTGCAAACACTCGGTCTTTCCGGTGAATTGAACCTGACACCCAAATGGAAGTTTACTTTCAGAACCGGATGGGACTTCACCAACAATGCACTGTCTTACACTTCGGTCAATATTTACCGCGACCTGCATTGCTGGGAAATGCGTTTCAGTTGGATACCCATCGGCCCCCGCCAAAGCTGGAACTTCTCCATTAATGTTAAAGCTTCTATTTTGCAAGACCTGAAATTAAACCGGAAAAAAGATTTCAGGGATATTTAATATTTGGCTATATTTGACCAGAACAAACAAGCGGTTTTTCTGAACCATCGCCCCGTTCAGCTTAGTTTCTCTGATTTCGAAGGTGGCTTTGGAGTACCGTTGCTGATTTTGATTACAGCATCGATTTCTACAACAACCAGTTTTATGTGGCCACAGTTACTATTCTTGAATCGGCCTACAACTTCCCCACCGATATGAAAATCAGGTTTATGTGTGATGCCAGTGGCAACTGGGATGATATTTATGTAGACGATGTCACCATCACCGGGTCAACGGTGGTTACGAATGCTTCGATACAGATGGTTGATGTGAAAGAAACCGGGCAAAAACTGAACGGAGTTGTTGAAGATGGATTTATTATTTATCCTAATCCGGCCGATGAAACCCTGTTTGTTTCTTTTTTTTAATCCGCAGGCAACTATTTCGGCTTTGCCTACATATTGCCTGTAAGGCATGGATGCTATTGCCGACAAATTGGTTTAACCATCAGCAGGAAAACCCGGATAACGGAACTCAATATCGTGGAGCAAACAGAATATAAAATCATTAAAAAATGTTTGAGGAACAATGCCCGGGCGCAACGGGCCTTGTACGAAAAGCACAAAGTAAAATGGTTTATGATTTGCCTTCGCTATGCGCACAATAAAGCAGTAGCGGAAGATATGCTCCAGGAAGGCCTCATCAGTGTCTTCAAAGATTTGCGGCAGTTTGACCCCGGAAAAGCAGCATTTTCGGCCTGGTCGAACAAAGTAATGGTGAACGCCGCTTTGCAACATCTACGGAAATGGAAGAAACTGAGTTTTGACCAGCAACTTGAGGACTACGAAAACCAACTGGTAAACAACGATGATGTGATGGGCAGTCTGGGCACTAAAGAACTGATGAAATTTGTTCAGCGTTTGCCGGATGGCTACCGTGTGGTGTTCAACCTGTACGTAATTGAAGGCTACAAACACAAGGAGATTGCTGCGATTTTATCCATCTCCGAAAGCACTTCAAAAACACAATTACTGAAAGCAAAGAAAATGTTGCGCAACCAATTGGAAACAGTTTTGGAATATTAACCATACAGTCATGGCAGATAACTTAGAGTCCTATTTTAAGAAACATCTTTCAGATGATAGCCCATCAGCGGACAACTGGAATGTGCCCTCGGATAAAGTATGGGAAAATGTATTGCCGGTTATTCAAAAGAAGCGGGGGCTTTTTATTCCCTGGAGATACTTCTATTTGATGGGAGGCCTCATTCTGGCTGCCCTGCTATTGATGTTGCTTTGGCCAGCTTCCCTGCCCGAAATACAACCTGCAAATCAGGACCTGCAAACCAAAATTGAAGAAACTGCTGTAAGCCCTCCCGAAAATACGCAAACTGTAATCCGGGAAGATTCTGAAGAATTTATTGCTGAAAAAGACAATTCAATTTCCCAAAAAATATCCACAGATAGAAAAGGGGAAATGGCCGAAAATGAAGCTTCGATACCTGAAAATACCGTAGCCGCCGGAACAAGCGATAAAACAGCAGTCCGTCAGAAAGCCAAAGTAAAACAGATAGATTACACAGGAGGTGCTGTTTACATCAACAATAGCAATGAAGGTTTAGCACATTTTTCAGAAGATGATGAAAGGGAAAACGGGCAATTAACAGCACTTTCATTCAGACCGGCAGACAGTATTATTTTTGAGGAACCGGTATTCCTGCCAAATTCGGGGGTGGCTGTAAAGGCTTCGCTTCCGGAAACAGAAACAGCCCGGGGGAAAGAACCCTTCGATAACAAAGGTAAAATTGGTATGGGCGCTTTTTTTGCACCAACCCTGACTTCAACCTTTTTAAAAGGAGAATTAAATACCGGTTTGATGGAAGCCGGCAATATGTTTTTGTACGCTGGCAATTGGGGTTTTGAATTGAAGTACCATATTTCAAACCGCTTTACTTTGGTGGCAGGAATCGAAAAATCAGAAATCAAAAGCTGGTCGAAATCGTTGGTTGATTTTGGCTACGATTCTTCCACAGAATACATGATGGATAATGGTGAAAAAGAAAATACTTCAGCCGTTCCGATGCCTACTCCTTTTGGGGAGATAGCTACCGAAATTACTTATCGCTTTCCAGGGGAACAGGAAATACCTGATGGCGAAATCATGCAATCCGTCCTCGAAACACACCAGGAAATCCGCTATTTTTCCATTCCGTTGGGCATCGAATTTAACATTATCCGGTTCTCCCGTTTCAATTGGTTTGCCGAAACAGGCGTGCGTTACAACCGGGCACTGAAAGATGCCACACAGTTTACTTCACGCATTCTTCATAATGGTGACGAAATGCAAGTAGTTGCCGAAGAAATGACGAGCCATCCCGCTTACACCGAAAACTATCTGAACTTTTACATCGGGACGGGTGTGAATTACCAGTTCTCGAAATCTTTCCAAATTAGTGGTTCGGCACGCTACTTTGGCAGTATTACCAATGTCAACCTTCAGGATAACATGTCAACCTACGTCCACGGTTTCAGCCTGAAAATAGGAATTTCCTATCTTTTTTAATCCTTCGGGCAACTATTTCGCACTCGTTTTCATACACACTTTTGAAATCTAATTTAAATTAAAATTGTAATAAAATGAAAACGAGTAAACTGATTTTTTTGCTGCTTGCCGGCGTACTATTCATTGCTTCCTGTAAGAAAGATGACGACAACACTGACCCGAAAAAAACCATCACCCTTAAGCTGAGCGGCCTCGAAGATTTGGGCACTGATTTTGTTTACGAAGGCTGGCTCATCGTAAACGGAAACCCGGTTACCACCGGAACTTTTATGGTGGATGCTTCGGGGAAACTTTCCCAAACAACTTTTGAATTGAAAGCAACAGATGTTGACGACGCCACAACTTTTGTTTTGTCCATCGAACCTAAAAACGATTCCGACCCGATGCCTTCGGCCACAAAAATGATGGCCGGTGATTTCTCGGGCAACGCAGCCACTGTTAGCACTGGTCTGCTTGGCGATTTTAGTGGTGCTGCCGGAAAATACATCCTTGCCACCCCGACCAATGGTGCCGATAATGACGAAAACAGTGGCATCTGGTTTTTGGATATTGCCACCGGAAGCCCTGCTGTTGGGCTGATGCTTCCGCAACTTCCTGACGGTTGGAAATATGAAGGCTGGGTGGTAATCGACGGAACACCCGTTACAACAGGCACCTTTACCAATGCCTCTGCTACCGACGATGCCGACCCGTTTAGCAGTACCATGCCTTTGCCCGATGTGAACGGAGCGGATGGCTTTTTCCCGGGAGAAGACTTTTTGGTGAATGCGCCTGACGGACTGAGCTTCCCGACGGATATTGCCGGGGGAACGGCCGTTATCAGCATCGAACCTTCGCCCGACAACAGCCCCATGCCTTTTACTTTAAAGCCTTTGGTGCACAACATCCCGGCTTCTGCTGTTGACCACATGGTTTACAATATGGGCCAAAACCTGAGTTTCCCAACAGGTACAGTGAGCAGGTAAAAACAGATTGTTTCTGATTGGTTAAATGGCGCCTTGAAGCGCCATTTTTTTTGTGGGTTTTGTTTTAATTTTTCCAAAGTTCAAAACCTTGGAAAAGTTCCCCCTTAGCGCCCTCGCTAACTGAAAGCGGCAATTCCGGTAATATCCATTCCGGTAATCAGCAAATGAATATCGTGGGTGCCTTCGTAGGTAATGACCGATTCGAGGTTCATCATGTGGCGCATCATGGGGAAGTCGCCGGTAATGCCCATGGCACCCAGTATCTGCCGGCTGTCGCGGGCGGTTTTTAAGGCCATTTCTACGTTGTTGCGTTTGGCCATCGAAATTTGGGAAGGAGTAGCCCGGTCTTCATTTTTCAAAACCCCCAGCCGCCAGGCCAGTAATTGTGCTTTGGTGATTTCTGTTAAAATCTCGGCCAGTTTTTTTTGCTGCAACTGGAAAGAAGCGATGGGTTTTCCAAACTGTTTTCTTTCGAGGGCATAGCGCAAAGCGGTGTCGTAGCAGTCGGTGGCCGCGCCAATGGCACCCCAGGCAATGCCATACCTTGCCGAATTCAGGCACATCAGCGGGCCTTTCAGCCCTTCAACATTCGGCAATAAATTTTCTTTGGGGACTTTTACATTATCGAAAACGAGCTCACCGGTGAGCGAAGCACGCAGCGACCATTTTCCTTTGGTTTCAGGTGCGGTAAAGCCTGCCATTCCTTTTTCAACCAACAAACCCCGCACCTTCCCGTTTTCATCTTTGGCCCAAACCACCGAAACATCGGCAATGGGCGAATTGGTAATCCACATTTTGGCACCATTCAGCAAATAATAATTGCCCTTGTCTTCGAAACGTGTCAGCATGCTGCCCGGGTCGGAACCATGGTTGGGCTCCGTCAGTCCGAAAGCGCCCACCCATTCGCCGGTCGCCAGTTTCGGCAGGTATTTCATGCGTTGTTCTTCGTTGCCAAAAGTGTAGATGGGGTACATCACCAGCGAGGTCTGTACCGATGCTGCCGAGCGGATGGCCGAATCGCCCCTTTCCAGTTCGGTCATAATCAACCCGTACGCAATGTGGTCAAGGCCTGAGCCACCGTATTTTTCAGGAATAAACGGGCCGAAAGCACCCATCTCGCCCATCTCTTTCGTCAGGTGGGCTGGAAAGGTGTGCTGTTGTGCTGCTTCTTCGATGATGGGCATAACCGAACGGTCGACCCAGTCGCGCATGGCCGAGCGGATAATTTTGTGTTCTTCGGTTAACAATTCGTCAAGCAGGAAATAATCGGGGGCTGTGTACATGCTTCGGGTGGTTAAAGTTTTGGTAAAAATAGGAAAGTTTTAACGAATGGCAGCGGGCGAAAAATTCCTACTTTTGACAAAAAGATAAACTATGAAAAAAATAATCAGTACCACCAAAGCACCGGGTGCGATCGGCCCGTACAGCCAGGCCGTTGAAGCCAACGGAATGTTGTTTATTTCGGGACAGATACCCATTGACCCGGCCACAGGAAAAGTAATTGAGGGTGACATTTCTGAACAAACAGAGCGCGTGATGAAAAACATTGCAGCTATTTTGGAAGAAGCCGGATACCGGTTTTCGGATGTGATTAAATCAACCTGTCTGTTGAGCGACATGGGCAATTTCGCTGCCATGAATGCCGTTTATGGAAAGTATTATCCCGAAAACCCACCCGCCCGCGCGGCTTTCGCCGTGAAGGAATTACCACTGAGCGTATTGGTTGAGATTGAAACAATTGCGGTAAAGTAAAAGACTCTTCCAGGTCCGCCTCAGGCGGACCTGGAAGCTTGTTCTAAATTAAAGCTCCAACCAATTCCTCACCATCTCAAAGCCAAATTCTGTCATTACCGATTCGGGGTGAAACTGCAAACCGCGTAAATCCAATTGCCGGTGGCGGAAGGCCATGATGAGTCCGTTCTCATCTTCGAGGGTGGATTCCAACTCAGCGGGGAAAGACTCTTTTTCAATAATCCACGAATGGTAATGACCGATAAAAAACTCACGGGGCAGTCCCCGGAAGATTTCGGCTTGCCCGACTCCGTTCAGGCGCGCATCTGCCAGCACTTTCCCATGGTTGCGGATGCCGTGCATGGGCTCGGGCAATTGGATGAGTTTTCCGCCGCAAACTTCGGCAATGGCTTCGTAACCGAGGCAAATACCTAAAAACGATTTGCTGTTCATAAACTGTTTCAGGAAGGGAAGCAATTCGCCGGCTTCATTTGCTATTCCGGGCCCGGGAGAAATCAGCACTTTGTCAAAATCACCTGATTTCAATCCGGCCAGTTGGTCATTTTTCACCAAAAGGAAATTGCCCACACCGGCCTTTTCCACTAATTGGACCAGGTTGTAGGTAAACGAATCGTAGTTGTCGATGATCAGGAGTTTCAACTTTTCCGGTTTTCAACAAAAATACAGTAAGCAGGTTAATTTATGGATTTATTCTTCACCAAATAAATAGCCGCGCATGAGCGGATGACATGAAAATGAAAAATTGATACTTTCGCCAACACGAATGATTGCAGGTGAAAAACATACCATCGATAAATTAAACGGGCTCGGAAGCAGGCGGGTGCCGTTTCTTTTTGTCATCGATTTTGAAAAGAAAACACCCTGGATTTGTCCCCTCGACGAATTGGAAGCGGAAGCCGTTTTGTTTGATGCAAACGGGATTTCAAATTGTATACCGCCACCGGCCGGTTCAAAAAAGCTTGACTTCACGGTGGATGCAGTGGATAAAACGCGCTACAAAAAGGCCTTTGATGTGGTGCAGCAACACCTCAGGTTCGGGAATTCTTTTTTATTGAACCTGACCCTGCCCAGCCGGGTGGAGACAAATTTTTCCCTCAAAGAGATTTTTTTTCAAAGCAAAGCCAGATACAAACTTTGGTTCAAGAATCAGTTTGTTGTTTTCTCCCCGGAAATATTTGTGCAGACGAAGGAAAATACAATCAGCTCTTTTCCCATGAAGGGGACCATCGATGCTGCCCTTCCTGACGCTGAAAAACAATTGCTCCAAAGCGAGAAAGAACTGGCCGAACATTATACGATTGTCGATCTTATCCGCAACGATTTGAGCATGGTGGCCAAAAATGTGAAAGTGGAAAAATTCAGATACATTGAGCACCTTAAAACACAGCGGAAAAATCTGCTGCAAATGAGTTCAAAAATTACGGGAGAACTGGAAGGAAACTGGCAAAACCGCATGGGCGACATCCTCATGAAGATGCTGCCTGCCGGTTCCATTTCGGGCGCCCCCAAGAAAAAGACCCTCGAAATTATCCGGCAGGCCGAGCAATATGAAAGAGGCTATTACACAGGTATCTTTGGTGTTTTTGATGGAGAGAATATCGACAGCGGGGTAATGATCCGTTACATCGAAAAAACGGATGATGGCTTCACTTACAAAAGCGGGGGAGGCATCACGGCCCAAAGCAATTGGGAGGAGGAATACCGGGAACTGCTGGATAAAATTTATGTGCCTGTTTGAAGCATGACCTTCCAGCGTTCGCAGAACCTGGAAGCGTCGGATTGAGAATACAAATGAAACTACTCGAAACCATACGTTTTGAAAATGGCGAATTCGCCAAGCTTGAATTGCACCAACAGCGGATGAATGCATCCCGGAAGGAGCTGTTCAATGCGGGGCCGATTGATTTTGTAAGGGAATTGAGCTCGCTGCTTCAAGCAAGCAAACCCGATGGCATATTCAAATGCCGCATCATCTATTCCACACAAATCGAAAAAATGGAGTTCATTCCTTACCGGCTTCCCCAAATCCATTCCCTAAAAATGGTGATTGATGACGAAATTAATTATTCCCATAAATTACTCGACCGCAATCAGCTGGATAAATTATTCTCCCAAAAAGGGGATTGCGATGACATCCTGATTGTAAAAAACGGCTTGGTTACCGACACTTCATTTGCCAATATTCTGTTCTTCAACGGTAAGCAATGGCTAACACCAAATCAGCCACTGTTAAAGGGTACGCAACGGCAATTCCTGTTGGAAACGGAACAGGTTGCCACCGCCGACATCCGTCCGGATGATTTAAAATATTTTCAAAAAGTGCGACTGGTAAATGCAATGATGAGGTTTGAGGATGAAGTGGACATTCAACCGAATGGAATTCTTCTCAAAGAAAACTAACCCCCTGCCTCTTTTAATTTCTCGGCAATCCAAAATCCCTGCTCGTCCGGGGGATTCCTGCAGGCAAGACAGGAATCGAAAATAGCCGCCCGGCAAGTCATCATTTTTCAATATTTTTACCGTTCTGTTTTTAAATGATGTTACCATGAAATTCAAAACCTTTTCAATAACGCTTGCCTTCATCCTTTTTGTACGCTTCTTTTCCTTTGCCGGCGAAGGCATGTGGATTCCGTTGCTGCTTCAACAACTCAACGAAAAAGAAATGCAGGAGATGGGCATGAAAATTACGGCTGATGACATCTACTCCATCAACCATTCCAGCCTGAAAGATGCCATCCTGTTGTTTGGCCGTGGCTGCACTTCTGAGATTATTTCTAAAGATGGCCTGCTGTTGACCAACCACCACTGTGGTTTCGGACAAATTCAAAAACACAGCTCCATCGAACACGATTATTTGACGGATGGTTTTTGGGCGATGAGCAAAAAAGAAGAATTGGTCAATCCCGGACTGACAGCCACATTAATGGTTGAAATGCGGGAGGTTACGAATGAGGTTTTTAACGGGGTGCAGCAGAACATGACGGAAAAAGAAAGGAACACCCTTATCAAGGAAAACGCCGAATCGGTCATAAAAAACGCCATAAGGGGTACCCATTACAAAGCCATAATTAAACCTTTTTTTAAGGGAAACCAGTATTATATGATTATCACCGAAACCTTTAAAGACATCCGACTGGTGGGCGCACCCCCCTCCAACATTGGTAAATTTGGTGGCGATACCGACAATTGGATGTGGCCCCGGCATACCGGAGATTTTTCGCTGTTCAGAATTTACGTGGGCCCCGATGGAAAACCGGCCGAATATGCCGAGGACAACATACCCTACCAACCCAAATATCATTTTCCAATCTCACTAAAAGGTGTTGAAAAAGATGATTTTACCTTTGTGTTTGGCTACCCTGCCCGCACCAACGAATACCTGCCTTCCTATGCCATCGAACTGATTACCGAAATTGAGAACCCTCAGAAAATCGCATTGCGTCAGGCACGTCTGGATATTTTCAAGAAGTATGCCGACAGCGATCCGAAAGTGCGGATTCAATATGCTTCAAAAGATGCCCGTGTTGCCAATTACTGGAAAAAAATGATTGGTGAAAGCGGTGGCATTAAAAGAATGAACGGTATTGATAAGAAGCAGGCCTATGAAGCGGAATTCAATCAATGGGCCGGGACCAAGAATAAAAAATACGTTGATCTGCTACCGAATTTTAAGTACACTTACAATAAACTTACCCCGCTAAATGTGGCTACTGCCTATTTTGTGGAAGCCGGGCTGGCCATGGAAATCGTTTCCTTTGCCAACCGCTTTCGTAAGCTTGTGAATTTGAGTCAGAAGAAACCTGTGGATGAAGAAAAAGTTCAAAAAGAAATTGAAAAACTCAAAAGCAGAACAGCCACCTTTTTTAAAGATTATTACAAACCCATCGACAAAGAAGTGATGGTGGCCTTACTAAGACTTTACAACGAAAATCTCACACAGGATTACAAACCGGATTTCTTTATTTCCCTGAACGATAAATACAAAACAGATTATGTAGAATTTACAGATGAAGTTTTTAAAGATTCGTTTTTTGACAATGAAGAAGCCATCAATGCCTTGCTGGATAAATACAATGCCAAATCGTACAAAAAAATAGAAAAAGACCCGGCTTATATGATGGCCAACGATTTGATGAACATGTTTGAAACCAGGATAAAAAAGCCTCGTGCCAACTACAACCATAGCATTGACAGCTTGATGCGTATTTACATGAAGGCACAAATGGAAATGCAGCCCGACCGCCGTTTTTATCCCGATGCCAATTTTACTTTGCGGGTAACTTACGGCCATGTAAAAGGCTACTCGCCCAAAGATGCTGTTGATTATAATTATTTTACTACGCTGAAAGGCATCATGGAAAAAGAAGACCCGGAGATTTATGATTACGTGGTGGAAGACAAATTAAAGACACTCTATCAGAACAAAGACTATGGAAAATATGGCGATAAAGATGGCACCTTGCATGTCGGTTTTATTACGACAAACCATACTACCGGTGGAAACTCGGGAAGCCCCGTTCTCAATGCCGAAGGGCAATTGGTGGGTGTAAACTTCGACCGTGCCTGGGAGGGCACCATGAGCGATTTGATGTACGACCCCAATGTCTGCCGCAATATTTCCATCGACATCCGCTATTTCCTGTTTATTGTAGACAAATTTGCCGGTGCCGGCTATCTGGTGGACGAAATGGATTTGGTGGAGTAGCCGGCTGTTTTTCGTACAAGAAGATCTGATCAGGTTTGTGCACTGCGCGCTTCCCCGATGACACCCCCCCCCTGCGTTTCACAGAGGTAAATAAAAAACCTGTCCTGTTACGCTAAACCAACAAGGACAGGGTTTTTTTAATATCTGTCGCCTAATAAAAAATGATACGGTTATCTTCAATATCCAGCGATTCTTCCAGTGCTTTGTAAGCAGCATCCTGGTTAACTTTTTGCTGGAATGTAGTTTGCATCCCCTTGATGGTACTCGTGTAGTTCTCTCTGTCCTGGGCCCTGGCCATGTTTTCAACCTGAACGACGAAAACGGCGCCTTTGCCCGGAACCGGTTCCGAAATATCACCGTTGTCCAAACCAAAAATAGTACCAATTACTTTTCTCTCCTGGCCGAAACCCTGCAGGTTTCTTGAGTTGAATGTCATTGCGTTAACATTTACTTTGTCGGTATTGAATTCGCTGGCCAGTTGGTCAAGGTTGTTGTTGTTGGCTTTCATTTGCCCAGCCAGGTATTTTCCTTTCACTTCGTTGGTTACAAGGACAGTAATCCGTTTTTTCACTTCCGATAAAGGAGGGTAACCCCCTGCTGATTTTGCGGTAACCGTTGCAACGACAAACATGTCTTCCAGGTCGAAAACTTCTGATACATCACCAACATTGGTGTTCTCGTTAAATGCCCACCTGACGACCTGCCGGGGATTTTTCAGGCCGGCCACATAATTGCTCATTTTTTCAATTTTGGGCATACTGCGTTTATTCAGCCTGCCTTCGATAACAGCCTCGTTAAACTCAGCTTCGGTTTTGTTTTCCGAAGCCAGTTGGCTGGCCATTGCAAAGGTTTGCTGGTAGGTTTGGTTGCTTGCCAGAACCTTGTGGTCGATCATGGCTACCCTGACTTTCTTCACATTTTCTTTTTTTCCGGTTACCTTGATGATGTGGTAGCCAAAAGGTGTTTCGGCAAAAGTAATGCTGCCGGTCTTTGCTTTCAGGACGGCCTCGTTAAAAGGCCATACCATTGCCCCGTCAGCAAACCAACCCATGTCGCCTTTGTTTTGTTCAACTGTCGGGTCGTCTGTAAATTCAGTAATCAATGTTTCAAACCTGCCGGGGGATTTTTTAACTACTTTCAACAAGCTGTCTGCTAACTTTTCAGCCTGCGCCCTTGTTCTTGTTAGTTGTGGATTGGCACGCAAAGCGCCTTTGTATGCAATCAGCAGGTGGCTTGCTTTCATCGAGTCGGGACGGTAGGCAACGTCAACCAAACGGGCAATATGAAATTCTTCATTCTCAAGATAGGGTTCAGTTACCGTCCCTATTTCGCTGTTGAACATCAGGGTGTCAACCTGGACAGGTAATTGCCCTTCGGCTTTCCAACTGCTGTCGTAGCGGTTGTCGGAGTTTAATTTTACGAAACGGGCAATGTCGTCAGTTGCTTTGAATTCTTTATAAATCTCGTTCATTTCAGTCCTGGCGGCCTGCATATCCTTCATTGAGGGCTTCACCTCAAAAATTACGTAAGACAAATCGCGGGTTTCTTTTTCCTTGAAAAGGTCTTTGTTGTTGTCGTAGTACTTGGCATAATCATCATCGGTGACGGTTATGAGGCTGTCGGGAAGGTCTTGGTAGCGCGCGGCAACGTAAGTTATTCTTGCGGTTGTGTTGTCATCCTGGTAGCTGAGTTTGGCAAGCGCGGCAGGTACGTAGTAAGCCTGTGTAATCAGGCTGTTGTATTTTTGCCTCAGGCGGTCGTCCTTGATGAATTTCTCAAATTGCAACCATTGTTGTTTAGCTTCCGGATCGAGTTTATCGAGGTTTTGCAGGTATTGGACGATGAGCCGCCTGTCATATTTTCCGGTATTGGGGTCGGTAAAATATTGTTTGATCAGCGCATGCGGATTAACGCCCTGGATTTGATCGGCAAGTTCCATGGTTGAAACGGCAACCCCCAATTCTTCGTACTCTTTTTCCATGATGATCTTCCGTACCAGGTACCTCCAGGTTTCTTCTTTTATCCTGAAAGTTTCATCAGCTGTCATAGATTCTTTTTGTTGCTGTTGTTTTGCAGCAGCAATGTTTTGTTCAACCTGCCGGTTGAAATCCATGATGGTAATGTCTTCTCCTTCAACCTGGCCAATATTAACCTGTTGCGAACGTCCCGTCGACTTGGAAAGGTCGCCTAAAATGAACGCGAGCAAAGCTACACCGATAACAATAATCAGTAATGTCCCGTGTTTTCTGATACTTCCGATAGCTGCCATTTCTCTCTTTTTTATTTTAAAATTTTGGAGGTGCAAATGTACAAATGTATGTGATACAATGGAAAAAATAATTGAAATTCAATTTGAGCTTCCCCAAAAACCTGAAATTAATCACAAATTTTCCTGACTTTCCAAAAAATGTAGGTATATCACTTTAAAACATCAAGAAACTAAAATCCGCCACGGCAATTGCACAAAAGGAACAACCCCCAAAACCAACTCAGATGAAGAAAGAAATTTTTTATCTCCTGTTTCTTGCCGGTTTCGGCAATCTGGTCAAAAGTCCCGAATCTCAAGTTTCACCTCTTCTATCCTGTTTTCCCGTGATTTTAAAACGGTAAAAACGAAGGGGCTGATTTCAATTTTTTCGTGTTGTACGGGAATGCTTTCATGGTGGTGGATAATGAAACCCGAGAGCGTTTCGTATTCATCCGACACCGGGATATTGAGTTTGTATTTTTCATTTAGGAAGTCGATTTCGAGCCGGGCCGAAAAAATATACTCGTTTTCTGAAATCTTTTTTTCAAGATTGTCCTCCTTGTCGTGCTCATCTTCAATTTCGCCAAAAATTTCTTCAATCACATCTTCCATGGTTACGATACCCGAAGTGCCCCCAAACTCATCCACTACCACGGCTATGCTTTTGTGGTTCTTGATAAAATCCGACAGCAGTTTGTTGGCTGCCAGGGTTTCCGGATAAACTTCAACCTTTCTGACCACCTCCGTTATTTTTTGCGGTTGTTTAAACAGGTCGAAAGCATGTACATAACCAACCAGTTTGTCGATGTTTTCGCGATAAACTAAAATTTTTGAATGGCCGCTCACGGTAAATAAAGAGCGCAATTGTCCAATGTCTTCGTTTATTTCGATGGCCTTGATTTCTGTCCGGGGTACCAGGCAATCGCGGAGTTTGATGTTTTTAAACTCGATGGCATTTTGGATCATCTGGATTTCCTGGTCCAGTTCATCCGGTTGTTGCTCTCCCGGCAGGTATTCCTTCACATATTCCTCCAGGTCGATGGCGCTGAACTGATAACTATTGTTGGACAAATTCATCCTGAATACCTTTCTCAGTATGAATTCGGATAAACCAATGTAAAGGAGGATCAAAGGGTAAAAGAGGTAGTAGAACAACCAGACCGGCAACGCGAAAAATTTCAGAATGGCGTTGGGGTTGATCCGAAAAAGAATTTTCGGGAAAAACTCGGCGGTAATTAGAATGATCAGGGTGGAAATCAATGTTTGAAAAAGAAGTACAACTACCTCGGTATGCATTGCTGCAGGAAGTGCACCGACAATAAGGGGTTCGAGCAAGCCCGCCATGGCAATGCCGTAAACAACAAGCGCAACATTATTTCCCAGTAGTAAAGCGCCGATAAAGCGGGAGGGGTTTTTATAAAAAATGGACAATACCCGTGCCGGCAGTATATTTCGCTTGACATCCAATTGGTGCTTGAGGCGACTGGAGCTCACAAATGCAATCTCCATCCCGGAAAAGAAACCGGAAAACAGCAGCATTAGGATGATGACCAGGCTGTATGAACCCATTGCTTAATAGTTTTGAGAAAATAAAATATCAATCGACCGGCACACTGTCATCTTCAATCTCAATATCGGCTTTAAATTTGATGATCTCTCTTTTGCCAAACGATTCATTGGCCCACATGCTGTCGCCAAAAACAACCTTATCGGGAGAAGTTATTTTCACGAAAGTATTGGAATAAATGATTTTTTTTCTTTGGTCCCAGATCAGGTTTTCCGTTCTCAGCTCTTCCTGTTTTTCAAAATTAACCACCACCACATCGTTCCGGGCACGGATTATTTTTTGTTTCTCGTAATTGACGCCATAATTTGCCCGCAAAAAAGAAACCTGTATGCCGCTGTCATTGTAGAAAGCAACTTCAAATCCTTCCGGAAACTCAATGTAGGGGTCTTTCCCTTCGTATTTGTGCATCACCGGGCTTTTCAGGACAATTTGCAAATAACCAGAATCTGTGCGCTCATATTCAATATTGTAGGCCGAAAGCAAGGGTAAGGTATCGTTTTTCGCAAACTCCTTGACACTTGAGATTGAGTTCTCGCAAGAAAAAAGCATCACCACAACCAGGGCCATGACGATGCTTTTAATGATTTTAACGTACATTTTTTCAGGATAAAACCGCTATTTTGCCGGTCTGATTTTGGTGTCCCTGTTAATCCAGCACCCTACCGTGTAAGTGTCTCCTTCGGTTAAGCCGTAAAAGAACAATAATTCGGTTGGCGGGAAATATACACTGTAGGTGTTAATTTTTTTGTTCATTTCATCAGTTATCGAGGGGTCAACCTTTTTGGCTTTAATGTACATGTCAACAGCAGCCCAGTAGGCCACTTTTTTGGTTAAATCATTGTCGCCACATTTAGAAGCGCTGATCGCATACAAATCGCCGATAAATGCCCAGGGTTCGCCCCATTTCGGGTTAATCTCAGCTGCTTTCAACGCATACTTCCTCGATTCGGGCAGGCGGTCCAGTGCACGATAGGTTTGGGCCAGGTAGATGTAAGCATCGTCCGCTTTTTCAAGGTTTTCCATGTGGCAGGCTTCCTCCATATAAGTGATGGCTTCTTTGTATCGTTTTTGGTTAATCAACATTTTCCCAATCAGATAGGCAGACTCAGGTGATGGGTCAAGTTTGTGCAATTCTACAATAGTTTCAAAATACAAGGGTGCGTCATTGCATTTTTTCTTGTCAAGGATTTTTGAGATTTTCTTGAGCAAATCAACATCGTCTGGTGCCTGGTCAAACTTTTTCTGGTAGATGCGTACCAAATCGGTGCAATTGGCGAAAGGCTCGAACGTGTTCTCAATATTGCCTTTGATATTCCGGTATTCTTCTTCCTTTTTGGTATTGCCTTCCTGCATGTACCTTCTGATTCTGAGGCCCAGGTAATCACTGAGCATGTCGTATGTGTCAACTACAGCCGCAGTGTCGGTATCCCCTTTTTGTGCCATTTTGGTAACAGCCCTGAAAAAATATACGAACACCGGGCCGGCAGAATTTTCTTTTTCCAGATCAACGGACTGTTTCAATATAGTGTAGGCTTCCAGATAGTTGTTTGGCTTTAGTTTGTAGAGGTCGACGCCTTTTCGTCCCAGAAGACTGCCAACCTGTGACTTATCTGTTTTGTATTTTAAGGGGAAATACTTAATGCGTGCATCATACACCATCATCATGGTGTCGATGTAAGCGTTTTTTTCGTCGTTGTCTTTGGCGGTTTTAATCAAATAATGCAGCATTTTAACACCATCGATATAAATATTCTGACTTGCCCTGGGACATGTCTGGTAAACTTTGCGCCATGAAACAATTGCGTCGTTGATGGCTGAGTTTTTATAACCGCTGCCTTTCCATTGCTTGTAAAATTCGCGGTAAAGCGAAAGGTTCATCACGCAATTGACAGAATCTTTCCCATATTTTGAGCCATCATCCTGCGGTTTGGTTATCGTCGCTCCGTAAAGGCTGAATGACATCATGCCAATCCCTAATCCTGCCAGCACTATTAAATACTTTAGTTTCATAATTATAAAGGCTTTATTACTAAGTGTTACTGAAATTTCCTCTTGTGGAACCAATATTCGTTGATGGAAACTCCAAATGTAAAATTAACAAAATTTTCCTGAATCAGATTATCTTTTGTCGTTCCACGTTTTCCTATTTCAATGCCCAGATCAAGTGTTGTTCTCGATTTCTTCAATGGGAAAGTAAGTCCAAAACTTATGCCAAACTCATTTATTGGGTTGTTGGCGATACTTAGATAAGATTTGTTGTACCTCATGCCGAGGCGGTATGTCATACGTGTAAACAGGGAAGAGATACTGGTGTGTTTTGGCCTGAACTCGCCACCCAGCGCAAAGCGCCATGAATTATTAAGTGTGTCGAGAACCCCAAAACCTTCGAACCTTTCCCAGTTTTGCCATTCAAAGTCTGCACCGATCAACCAACTTTCCCCGTTTTTAAAAGTGAAGCCAAAGCCCATCCTGTCAGGCAACAGAATCGTGCCCGTTTCTTCGGGCTGGTAAGCAATGGTATCTTTCACAACTTCGACGCTACCATCGGTGGCACCTGAGATTGTGGTCGCCAGGTAAGCACGGGTTGCGCTCAACTGTATAGAGTTTGCATACACCAGGCCAATGGTTAACTTTTTGGTTTTGTTAAAATGAATATCGTATTGCAAACCATAGTCAAAAATAAAATCCCCCCCCCTGACTATCGACTCTGTTTTTGTTCCAAGGATAAGAATTGAGTCAGGAAAATTAATAATACTCCTTCTTCTTGATTCGCCAAACAGATAAGTCGTATTGATGCCTGCCCTGAAGTTTTTCCCGATATTAAAAGCATTTCCCCAAAAAAACTGATTTAAACCGCCATCGCCTTCGATGCTGTTTTCCACGTTGCTGAAGCCTTTAAGCTCAACAAGAATATTCACATCATAACCAATTTTACTGAAAGGCATCATGCCAAGACTGGTTCTCCACCATTTAGTGACAGGAAACCCAAAATAAAGATAGTTCAGCGATGCAAAATAACCACTTTCGGAAAGTGTTGTGGTTTTCAGGCTTTTGAAATCGGCAAAAATCCCCACATCGAAAACGAAGGTAGCCGAATCGAAGGCCCCGTAGGAAGCCGGGTTGGCCGGGTTAACCATGGTTGGGTTGGCGTAGCCGATGGAAATGCCCCCCATTGCAAGTAGGGCGGTGTTGTTGTTTTTTCCATACAATTCACCCAGTCCGTATCGCGAATAGGGTGAATTGATTCTTGTTTGGGCACTCGCACCCAACACAAAAAAAAGTAAAATTGGCAGTATGCCCGTCTTAAGTATCTTCATTAAAATCAAGGATTCTCATTAATCCCAGCAGAACTAAATTTGGGGCTGCAAAGATGTTATTTTTTAAGTACTTATCAAAATATTTATTATCCCCTCCGCAAATCAGGGTTTGAAGGGCTGAAAATTCGGCATCGTATTTACTGATGATTCCGTCAACCTCTTGAAGCACACCATTTAGCACACCGCTTAAGATAGACTTCTCGGTGGTATCCCCAATCAGGTTTACTTCGTTC
Organism: Bacteroidales bacterium; assembly: GCA_021647205.1. GTDB lineage: Bacteria > Bacteroidota > Bacteroidia > Bacteroidales > F082 > B6-G9. The sequence goes on from JAKIVD010000004.1 coordinate 66,303, forward strand.
TCAGCCTTTGTTTTAACCAACGGTAAGCGGCCGGTGAAAGTATGCAGGGCTTCAAATCTCATTTGAATGCCCGGGCTGATGCCACCACCAAGGTATTCCCCACTTGCATTCAGCAGGTCGTAAGTGATACTCGTCCCGGCATCGAGTACCAGAATGTTTCTTCCCGGGAAGAATCCTTGTGCACCGGCAACTGCAGCAAGGCGGTCTTTGCCCAGTTTTTCGGGTGTTGCATATTTGTTTACAAAAGGAAGCGGGGTTTGGGCATTTAACAAAATAAATCCGGTCTTTTTACGGAGGTAACTTTCAAGCTCCCCGCTCCCCTCGCGTACACTCGAAAGAATGCAACGGCGAATGCCTTTGTATTTGTTGAGCAATTGGTCCGCAGTCTGCACCGTGAAATCAGGGCTTCTCTGCAAATCAATCATTTGTTGCCCGTCGAAAACCGCTGACTTTACAAACGAATTACCAATATCAATTACCAGTTGCATCCTCACCAATTAAGTTGTTGCAAAAGTAAGCTTATGTAAATTGGTGAAAGTAAAAATTAAGAATTTTTGAGAAAAATTAATTGATGTTTTTGTCAGCTAAAAAAAATGTTTACTTTTGCACCTCCAAAAATTACTGGTGCCATAGCTCAGTAGGTAGAGCAACGGACTGAAAATCCGTGTGTCCCTGGTTCGATTCCAGGTGGTACCACTGCTTCAAAATTGAAAAACCCTCATTGCTTTTTTCAATGAGGGTTTTTTTTGCTCCCGTTTTTTCTCAAAAACCTGTCTGAATAAAACCAACAAATATTGATTTCCCCATTATATTATTCTTGTCGTTTCAAAAAGCATAAGGTGTGTTTGGCAAAATCCATCATTAAAAGAACGACCTTTGCAAATTATTCAACACAAATATTTTATGAACAACTTTACTGAAACCGGACTTGCTGACGTACTGCTTAAGGCTGTCAGCGAACTGGGTTTCGAAAAACCAACGCCTATCCAGGCGAAGACAATACCCCATTTATTAAACTCCGGGCAGGACCTGATTGCTTTTGCCCAGACAGGGACTGGTAAAACAGCGGCTTTTGGTTTGCCTGCGCTCCACCTGACCCAGGTAGAAGACCGCAGAACGCAAACTTTAGTCCTCTGCCCGACAAGGGAGCTCTGTATGCAAATTACAAAGGACCTGACGAATTACTCAAAGTATATGAAAGGTGTCAATATCGTGGCTGTTTACGGCGGGTCGAGTGCCGATGTGCAAATAAAAGCTTTGAACAAAGGTGCCCAGGTTGTGGTGGCTACTCCAGGCAGGGCCAAAGATTTAATTAACCGGAGGAAGCTGAAGCTCGCCACCCTTGATCGCGTGGTGCTTGACGAAGCCGACGAGATGCTCAGTATGGGATTCAAGGAGGATTTGGATGCTATTTTGTCAAAAATGCCCGGCAGTAGACAAACCCTGCTGTTTTCGGCAACCATGTCGAAAGAGGTAATGGGCATTACCGGTAAATACATGAACAATCCGGTCGAACTTTCTGCCACACAAATGAATACGGTGGCTGTCAACGTCAACCACCAGTATTATATGGTGCATGCCAGGGACAGGTACGAAGTCATTAAACGGATTGCCGACATCAACCCAAATATTTACGGGATTGTCTTTTGCCGAACACGCCGCGAAACCAAAGAAGTTGCAAGCAAGTTGATGAATGACGCTTACAATGCCGACGCCCTTCACGGGGACTTGTCACAGGCACAGCGCGATGAAGTGATGAACCGTTTCAGGACACGCCAGTTACAACTTCTGGTAGCCACTGATGTAGCTGCACGCGGTCTGGATGTCAACAACCTCACGCACATCATCAACTTTAATTTACCCGATGACAACGAAATTTATATTCACCGTAGCGGAAGGACCGGAAGGGCAGGAAAAAGCGGGATTTCCATCGCCATTGTTCACACACGTGAGGGTAAACGAATCAAGGAAATTGAAAAAAAGTTTGGCATTAAGTTTTCAAAGGAACTTGTTCCCGGCGGCAAAGAAATCTGTACCAAACAACTCTACTCGCTCATTGATAAAATTGAAAAAGTTCAGGTTGATGAAAAACAAATCGGCCCTTTCATGCCGGCCATCTATAAAAAACTGGAATGGTTAAGCCGTGAAGAACTCATCAAACATTTTGTTTCTGCCGAATTTAACAGGTTTCTGGACTATTATAAAAATGCCAAGGACATCAACGTTGACGAAAGCCAGGAACGCGGAAAAAAAGGCAAGCGGGAAAAAAGAAGCCGTGACGAAAGAAGGCAAACTGCTTTTACACGGATTTTTATCAATGCCGGTTCGAAAAATGACCTGACCCCTGCACGCCTGATTGGTGTAATTAATGAAGGTTTGCGATCGGGGGAAGCCGAAATAGGGAAAATAGAAATTTTGCGGAAATTCTCCTTTTTTGAGATTGAAGACGGGATGGCTGTGAAGCTGATCGATGCTTTGAAAGGAAAGGATTTTGAGGGAATATCTTTGTCGCTGGAGGTTTCGCAGGAACGGCCGGAATTTGCCAACTACCAAAAAAGCAAATCGCCAAAGCACAAAGGATATAAAAACATGCGGGACAAATGGAAGAAAGGAAAGGAGAAGCGAAGCGGCGGTGGAGGCAGGGGCCGCAGGAAATAACCCCCCTGCTCCGGTCGATAAAATTCTCACCTTGGGCAAACCTTTTACTGGAAATGAAAAGATTTCTGAAATTTCCGCAGTGGTATCTGCAGACAAAACAGACAATAGAATTCATTTGTTTGCGTACTTTTGACCACACAATTTTTAAGCAATGAAACGCGCTTTAATCGTAACGGGCGGTGGTGATTGTCCCGGCTTAAATGCCGTTATCCGGGCCATTGTTCACCGGGCTTCCAAAGAAAACGACTGGGAAGTGCTGGGAAGTATCCAGGCTTTTAACGGCATACTTTGGGAACCTGTCGAAGTGGTTGTGCTTGACAACAAGAAAGTATCGGGCATCCATTTTCAGGGTGGAACCATCATCGAAACCACGAACAAAGGCGGACCTTTTGCCTGGCCGGTGAAGGACAGTAAAGGTAACTGGACCACTGTTGACCGCTCTGATGAGATGATCCGTAAATTACAGAATATGAATATTGATGCGGTAATCAATATTGGCGGCGACGGCTCCCAAAAAATTTCCCAAAAACTTTTCGAAAAAGGCCTTAATATAATTGGGGTCCCCAAAACCATCGACAACGATTTGTCGTCCACCGATTCTACCTTTGGCTTCCAGACCGCCGTTCAGATTGCCACCGAAGCTGTTGACAAACTGGTTACTACCGCGGCCAGCCATAACCGCGTATTCATGCTTGAAGTGATGGGCCGCGATGCGGGATGGATTGCCCTGAACACAGCCGTGGCCGGCGGTGCAGAAGTCTGCCTTATCCCCGAAATACCCTACGATATCCAAAAAGTAAAAGCGGCACTCGAAAGGCGCTTTAAGTTAGACCGTGGCTTTGCGGTGGTGGTGGTTTCCGAAGGGGCTTTCCCCAAAGGGGGGGGGGTGGTCAGCCAGCAAAGTGATGAGGTTGGTTACGAAAACAGGATACTGGGGGGCATCGCAAGGCAGTTAATTGTCGAACTTAAAGAAGCCGGGTTTCAACACGATATGCGCGAAACAGTGCTCGGACACCTGCAGCGTGGCGGCGTACCTGTTGCTTACGACCGCGTACTGGCCGCACAATTTGGGGTGAAGGCATTCGAGATGGCCATGAATGGTGATTTTGGGAAAATGGTTTCTTATCGCTTACCCGACTTTGTAGCTGTTCCCCTGAAAGAAGCTATCGCCAAACCCAATTTGATAAAGAAAAAAGATGCGCTGGTGCAAACAGCCCGCGGATTGGGCATTTGCCTGGGGAATTGATCGGGGTGACTATATTCCGGTTCTTTGCGGTTAGGGTCGAACCCTTCTTCGACTCTTTTTTTATTTTTGCAAATATATTAACTAACAAAATTTACAAATGGAAAAGATGGATGGATTAACCGTACAAGCTGATGAATTGATGAAATGGCTAACAACTAACGGAATGGCCTGGGGGCTTAAATTGCTGGGTGCACTTGTTGTACTGATCATTGGACTTTGGATCATCAAAGCCGTGATGAACAAGGTTGGCAAAACAATGGAAAAGAAAGACACCGATCCGTCGCTCAGGTCTTTTTTGAAAAGTATGCTCAGTATTACATTGAAGATTCTTCTCTTCATAAGTGTATTGATGATGCTGGGAATAGAAATGACTTCTTTTATTGCCATCCTTGGTGCAGCAGGTCTGGCTGTTGGCCTGGCCCTGTCGGGGACGCTTCAAAATTTTGCCGGTGGGGTAATGATATTACTGTTTAAACCTTTCAAAGTTGGTGATTTTATCGATGCCCAGGGCTATATGGGTGTTGTCAAAGAAATCCAGATTTTTATTACGGTGCTGACAACTCCTGACAACAAAACGATTATAATTCCCAATGGTGGTTTGTCTACGGGTTCGTTAACCAATTATAGTGCCGAACCCACCCGCCGCGTGGACTGGAGTTTTGGCATCGCTTATGGCGACGATTTTGACAAAGCCAAATCCATGATTCTTGATTTGCTGAAATCTGATAAGAGAATATTTTCCGATCCGGAACCTTTTATCGCCCTTGGCGAAATGGCTGACAGCTCGGTAAACATCACGACCAGGGCCTGGGTGAAAGGCGAAGACTACTGGGGTGTATTTTTTGACATGAATGAGAAGTTTTACAAAAATGCCGATAAACATGGCCTCAGCATTCCGTTCCCGCAAATGGATGTGCATTTGGAAAAAACTTAAACAACCCCGAACTTTTCCAAAGTCCCAAACTTTGGAAAAGTTTCTTTAAAACAGAACTTATATGAAAAAACGTTTACTCATACTGGCATTGACAGCCGGTGTTTTTATCAGTAGCCAGGCACAAACAAAAGTCTATGCAACAGGAGGAATGGAGATGGTTTTCTCCTTTGCAGATATTGATAACAATGGAATTACCGGTGGAAATATCATGCGGTGGGCTCCGGTTTTTAATGTGCAGGTTTTTGGAAATGTTGATTTTGGCAAAAACTTCGGCTTGATTTTTGGCGGTGCCATCAGGAATGTGGGTTTAATATACCAGGTCCCCGACACCAATATTAACCTGAAGAAAAAATACCGGAATTATAATTTTGCTGTCCCCATTGGGTTTAAGTTGGGAAACATGCACAAATTTCTGGTGTTTGGCGGTTACGAAATTGAATTTCCTTTTCATTATAAAGAGAAGACCTTCATCGACAATGCCAAACAGGATGCTAAAATTGTTACCTGGTTTAGCGGGCGAACTCCTGCTTATTACAACTCGGTGTTTCTTGGTTTACAATTTCCTTACGGCTTTACACTGAAATTCAAATATTATTTCTCTGAGTTTTTTAATCAGGATTATACCCAAAACGACGGGCAGGGGAACATATCACAACCGTATAAAGGCTTGAAAGCCAATGTTTGGTATATTTCCCTGGGATTTGCCCTGTTCAAGAATAACCAGGTTTACTATAAGGAACAGGCAAAATACAAGGAAGATTATTATTAGCAATATGCGCCCTTGAAACCAAAACGGAAGCATCGTTTTTTAAATGCTCAATACCAAAACGGTCTTAGGCTGAAACCTCCAGGTTTATTTTTGGCAGGTTTATTGAGTATTCTTTGCAGAATCAGTTTTACCCTTAAAAAATAACTTAGTAAGATAAAAGTTACAACAGCCAAGGTGTTAACACATTGGTTCACATAGGGGGATGATTGATGTAAAGTTTTTACAAATCAAACCAACACGGCAAAGATTGTTGACACAACAGCCTCCGGCTGGAAGGGAAGGGAATGATGACTGTTTTCTTTGTGTCTTCACGTTTTTGCAAGAAAATTTAAACGCATGAAAAAATCACTTCTTATCATTGTTTCCCTGTTCATTGCTGTCACTTCAATTTTTGCCGGCGAAGGAACTGGTTTTCACTGGCCCAAAGAAATCGTTAAAGACAAAACAACCGTTACTTTGTACCAGCCCCAATACGATTCGTTTAACAACAATATTCTTGAAGGCAGGATGGCTTTGTCAGTAAAGATAAAAGACCAGGAACTCATTTTTGGTGCCTTATGGTTTAAAGCCCGGCTGGCTACCGATTTGGAAGAACGGACAGCTGTAATAGAGAACCTCGATATTGAAAGGGTCTATTTTCCGGGGATTGAGGATACAACAAAAATCGAGAAATTTTCCAGATTACTTACCGAAGAAGTAGAATCGTGGGATGTGGTGATGTCGTTGGACCGGTTAATTGCAAGCCTGAAAGAAGTTGAAGATATGAAATCGCTTTCAGAAAACCTGAACAATACTCCGCCCGATATTTATTTTCGCACATCACCTTCCGTATTAATCAGTATTGACGGCGAAGCAAAACTAAAAGAAATTGAAGGCGCAGGATTTAAGTACGTTGTCAATACACCTTTTTTTATTGTCAAAGATTCAAAAGGAAAATATTACATCAAAGGCGGAAAATTCTGGTATGTTTCAAACCAGGTTTCTTCGGGCTATAAACATACAGAGAAGGTTCCGTCAGATATTGAAAAGTTTGCTGCCGGTAACTTACAAGATGGAGAAATGGATTCTATTTCAATGAGCATAACCGAAGCCCCCGAATTAATAGTAGTTACGAAAGCTTCAGAACTGGTATCAACTGATGGTGAACCTGATTATGCTTCTATCGAAGGTACCGGTTTGCTCTATGTTTCGAACAGTTCGGAAGACATTGTGATGGACATCAATACACAACAGCATTTTGTATTGATTGCCGGAAGATGGTATGCTTCAAAAAGCCTGAATGATGGTGACTGGAAGTTTGTTGAACCCAAAGATTTACCCGAAGATTTCTCGAAAATTCCCGAAGATTCAGATATGGGAAATGTGCGCGCAAGTGTTCCCGGCACACCCGAAGCAGAAGAAGCATTGCTGGAGCAGAGTGTCCCTCAAACCGCTACTGTTGACCGCAAAACGACTACTGTAGAAGTACAATGGGATGGCGACCCAAAATTTGAAAAAATAGAAGGTACCGATGTCGCGGTGGCCAAGAATACCGACAAAACTGTTTTGCTCATCAAAAAGAAATACTATTGTGTGGACGACGCCATTTGGTTTGTGGCTGATAAACCAACAGGTCCGTGGGTTGTAAGTGATGTACGCCCAGATGAAGTAGATCAGATTCCGCCAGAATCGGAAGCCTACAACGTGAAGTATGTTTACATCTATGAATCAACTCCCGAAGTGGTGTATGTGGGATACCTTCCCGGATACAACTATTCTTATGTTTATGGAGGAACTGTTGTTTACGGAACAGGGTATAATTACCGCCCCTGGTATGGCGCTTATTATTACCCACGCCCGGTAACGTATGGATTTGGGGTACACTACAATCCCTGGACGGGTTGGGGGTTCTCTGTCGGCTTCAGTTTTGGATGGGTTGGCTGGGGCTTTCATCCTTATGGAAGAGCAATGTGGGGGCCGAGAGGTTACCACCGTGGTTATCGACATGGATATAACAGAGGCTACCATCATGGTTATAACCGTGGATATTCCAGGGGTGCCAGGGCGGGTTATGCAGCCGGTTCAAGAAATAGCAATGTATATAAAAACCGGGGGGGCGGTGTGAAAACAGCGGATAGAACACGTCCCGCACAAGGCAATAAAAACCTGAATAAAAAAGCCCGGCCATCCACTAAACCAAATAATGTTTACACCGACAAAAAGGGGAATGTTTACCAACGTGACAAGAGCGGAAACTGGGAGAACAAAAACAATAAGGCTACCCGTCCGTCGCAAAAACCTGCTACAAAACCGAATCAGAAGCCTACTCAAAAGCCCGGTCAGAAACCTGCTACAAAGCCTTCGCAACGACCGGCTAACCAACCTTCGCAAAAACCCGGTCAGAAACCTGCCCGCCAACCGCAGACCCGGCCGTCGACAGGACAAAACCAGCGGCCATCTTCAGGCATGTCCAACCAGCAAAAACAAAACCTGAACCGCTCGCATCAAAACCGGAGTACAGGAACACAAAATTATAACCGTTCCCGCTCATCGGGTTACAGTGGTGGTAGCAGGGGTGGTGGAGCCAGTCGCGGCGGTGGTGGTGGCCGTAGAAGGTAGGCTTAAATTGTTGAGAGCTCTTGGGGCATGAAGTTTTCACGCCCTGCTGGCAAAAGCCCTGAGTGCCGGAAGTAACCTTTGCGACAAAACCTGCAAAACGCAAACAGGTTTTTCATCGCACATTCCTGTTTTTAACAATTCAAAAGACAGCATGTTGAAAAACGCGAAAAACCACTTGTTTATTACAACCCCGCTATCCGGTATCAAACCTGAACATGATTTCTTCGAGGCTTTTTTCGGCACCTACAAATGTAATTACATCGCCCAGGCGCAGGCGCGTGTAGCCGTGTGAAACAATGATGTGCCCGCCCCGCTTTACCGATAAAATTATCACATCCGAAGGCAACCTCAATTCGCGCAGGCGCATGCCATGGATGTCCTTGTTTTTCACTTCAACATCAATACTGTCCTGTCCTTTGTCCATGCCAAGCAGCAAAGTGGCTGCATTGGGGGAACGGACAAAATGGTCGAGCAGGCTGACAATGGCTGTTGAGGGTTCGATGATCAACGCCCCAAGCTTATGAAATTTCTCGAAGTTCTCCCGTTTGTTCAGGCGTACGATGACATCTTTGGTGCCGATATTTTCGTAGATGAGTTCGGCGATCTGGTAGTTTTTCTTGTCGGACATCATCAGGACAATGGCTTCGGTTTTTTCCAGTTCCAGTTGCTTCAGGTTCTCCAGTGTGAAGTCTGTCATCTTTACAATCTCAAAATCTTTGATGTCGTCTGTCCGGTATTCATCTGTTGAAACCAGCCGGGGTTTCCAGTTGTGTTTTTTCAATTGACTGGCCAGCGCCAACGACTGGCTTTCGATGCCGATGATAAGCGCATCCTGTGTGCTTTCAAGATGTTTCATTTTGGCACGTACATGGCTTTCCCCGACAATGTTCAGCGCCCACTTAAACAAGGGTGGTCCCACCAACTGGTTGATGATAATGATGGCAATAACAATGGTCTCGAAAGCGTAGCCCCATTCGGGAAACTCGTGCGCAACAATCGTTGCAAGCCCTAAAGCAACACCGGCCTGGGTGAGATAAGGCATCCAGGCAATAAACAGGTATTTTTTGGGGTCCCCGGCAGCAAGTACACCAAAGGCTCCTCCCAGCACCATGGTGAACAAGCGCAAAAAGAACAGGACAACCGCAATCCCGAACACACCCATCAGGGTTTGAAACGAAAGCGAAGCGCCGGTAAGTGTAAAGAAAATGATGTAGATAACCGGCCCGATTTCATCCAGCAATTCCGAAAACTCAATGCGGTGCCTGGTGTAATTCGTTACGACGAAACTGGCGATGATGCAAATCAGCAACGGTTCAATCAGTATGGCATGTTGAAACAACTGATCGGTCTGTATTTTAAGAAAAGCTGCAAAAAGGTAAACAAAATATCCGATGACTATGATAAGCAGCGATTTAACAATTCTTTTTAAAGGAAGGGAAAACACGAAACCAAACAACTTCCCGATGGCTATCCCCAGGCCAAAGGACAAGAGCAACTCGAAGAGCAAAACCAACAGAAAAAGTACACCAATCTCTTCATTATTGATGAAGGCCTTGGCCAGGGAAAAAGAGATGGCAAACAAGATAATGACCAGGACGTCCTTCACGACCGTAACGCCCATCACCGTTTTGGTAAAGGGGCCGTTGGCACGCATTTCGTTTATGACGGCTATGGCCGAAGAGGGTGAACGTGCCACGAAAATGGTGCCGAACAAAATGGCAACGGCTATCTTGGTATGCGACGGCATTTCAGCCATAAAAGGGATGTAAGCTGCCAGAAAATAAACCGAAAAACTAATCAGTACAAAGGTGATGACCAACTGGCCGATTGTCATCCACCTGATGCTGTTGATGCGGCTGCGCAATTCGTTTAGATAAAGCTCGGCACCGGCCGAAAAGGCGATGATGGCCAGGGCAATTTCGTTCAGGAAATTTAATTTTTCGATGGCAGCCGACGGTATAAAATTCAGCATGGAAGGCCCGGCAATGAGGCCGGTGATGATAAATCCGGTAATCAGCGGCAGCCTGACTTTTTGAAAGACCTTTGCTATCTGGTTGGCCGCAAGCGCAACAATCAGAAATCCGACGAAAAATATGACAAGGCTTTGTATCTCCAATGCAATAAACTTTGGAGAGCAAGATAGTTAAATCTGGATTTTGAAAAAGGTTTTTTTTGAAAAAGAAAAACAGTTCCGCAGTTCAGCGGGTGCTGTACTTATCTTAATCCCTTCACCCGTGGAATCCCCGCCACAAAATCTTTCAGGTAAAAAGGCTCGAAATAGGCCACATTTTCAAAGTCCTGCTGATTGAATTTCTGTTCGGAGAGTTGTGCCATAAAGGCAGTTGAAGGATGGAAGCCCCCTTTAAAAATGGCATGCTGCTGATGGCTTAATATTTCTCTGCATTTGGCTGCACCATCTCCGGCAAAAATGATTTTGTGGGAGGAAAGCAAATCGCTGAATGAATTTTCATCAACAACAACGGCTTCTGTTTTTTTCAATTCATTCAATTCCGAATCGAAAAAAGCGCTGTAAACTTCCATGCGCCGGGCATCAATCATGGGACAATACAAAAAGTCTTCCGGTTTACTTTCGTTTTCTATCATCCCCGCTGCCATGGCTTTCAAAGTGCCAATTGCAATCAATGGTTTGTCGATGGCGTAACAAAACCCTTTGGCCGTGGAAACGCCGATACGCAGTCCGGTGTAGGAGCCGGGGCCTTTGCTCACCGCGACGGCATCCAAATCGGGAAAACCAATCCCGTATTCTTTCAGCACTGCTTCACAGAAAAGGGTAATTTGAACGGCATGCGAATTTTTGGTGTGCGATTCTTTTATCGCAACTACTTTACCATCCACGGCCAAAGCCACTGAACAAACTGTAGTGGAGGTTTCTATGTTTAGGATTGTTGCCAATGCTGCTGATTTTAATGCAAAGGTAGGGGGATTTTAAAATTCCCGGCCCTTAACTTTCAGGTTACAAATCTGAAAGAGTCTTTCTTTTCTCCCCCTTGGGGGCAGTGCCCAAAGGACAGAGGGGGTCAGTCCTCAGATTTAAACAAATCCTTCTTGTCCACTTTTTCTACTTCATCCCTGTTTTTCAATGTTTTTGAAACAGCGCGGTAAGGGGCAACTATCACTTCATCGCCTTCTTCGAGGCCCTCGGTAATCTGAATGTAGGTGTTGTCCTGGATACCGGTTTTCACTTCTTTCAAAACAGCTAAACCATCATCGTAAACAAAGACGTACTCTTTAACTTCTTCTTCTTTTACAAGCTTTTCATCATCTTTTCCCCGTTTCTCTTCTCGTTTTTCGCGGGCAGTTTTTATCCGGCCCGTTGTATCGGCGCGGGTTGTTACGGCCTGAATGGGAATTGTAAGAATATTGGGCGCCGTTTCGGTTTGTATTTCAACAGTCGCCGACATGCCCGGCCTGAAGGGTGACGGGATGGGGTCGTTTGGATTAATCAGGTCTTCGTAAGATTCGCGGAGCATGGTTATTTTCACGTCGAAATTGGTTACCTGGTCGGCACTTACACCAACGGTGTTGGCCGAAGTGGCAATCTCCGTAACGATGCCTTTAAAATTTTTGTCGAGGTATGCATCCACCTCAATAATGGCCGTGTCAAACAGTTTCACCCTGACAATGTCGTTTTCATTGACTTCCACATTCACTTCCAGAATATCGAGATTGGCGATGCGCATAATTTCGGTTCCTGCCGAAAACTGTGAGGCGCCGGTAACGCGCTCCCCGACTTCTATATTCAGTTTTGAAACCGTACCGTCATTCGGGGCATAAATACTCGTCCTGTTCAGGTTTTCTTTGGCTTCTTTAACCGATGCCCGTGCGCTGCTTACCTGGAACTGGCTGGCTTTGTAACTTTCTTTGGCAGCTTCCACATCGGCTTCGGCCACTTCAAAAGCCGATTGTGCAGCTTCGTACTCCGAATCTGAGATTACCTTTTTTTCCCAAAGGGTTTTGCTCCTTGCAAAATCCTGTTTTGCTTTGCTGAACTGCGACTTGCTTTGTGCTACCCTGGCTTTCGCATTGGCCTCGTTGGCCTGGGCGGTTCTGAGCGAAGCCTCAATTTTTTCGTAGGTAGAAATGTAAATTTCGGGGTCTATCTTTGCCAGTTTCATCCCCTTTTTCACAAACTCCCCTTCTTTCACAAAGAGCTCAACAACCTCGCCCGAAATGAAAGGGCTGATCTTGATGTCCTTGGCCGGTTGGATTTTTCCATTGGCCGAAACCGTTTCGACGATGGTGCGCAATTCTACCTGCTCGGTGGAAACTTTGGTGCTTTTGGAATGCTTGCTTTTGTTAATTGCCAGGCCAATAACAACAAGCAGTACCACGACTGCAGCGATGATGAGCCACAGTTTGTTTTTTTTGTATTTTGACATTTCAGTTTGAATTATTTAGTCAGAATTTCAATGGATAAAAATAGTCCTAAATTCAATAAGGTTGAAAGGAAAGATATTATTCCTGTACGTTGGCAATATCTGAAAGTGTCAGGCTTTTCCCGAGGTAAAAATCAAGAATTTTCGACTTGAAGATATAATCGTATTTTGAAGAAGCCAGGTCAGACTCGGCTGACGACAGTTGTAATTTGGCAATATTGTAATCAGTTGAGTTGGTCATGCCCACATTGAATTTTTCTTCCATATAATTGAATGCTTCCTGAAATGATTCCACTGATTTTTTACGTGCGATGTAAGTTTGGTAAGCTGCAATGGCATCGGCATAAGCCTGCTCAATATTCTTTCTGAGGATGTTTTTTTCGATTTCAAGGTTCAATTGGGCATTCTCTTCAAAAATTCTTGACTTCCTGACATTTGTAGTCACCTGGTAACCGTTAAATATCGGGATGGACAGCCCGAACACAAGGACTCCGTTGCGGTTGTCATTTAATTGCTGGTCAAAAGGCTTGGTGTCGCCGAAAACCGGAATAGGGTCGCTGTCAACAATTGAACGGATTTGGTTTGAGTAGAGGGAAGAATAGGACCCCGAAGCAAATATCCGCGGGCTGTATTGACCTTTTGCCAGCGAAACAGTTCGTTCAGCGCTCTTTACGCGGTATTCGGCACTTTTTATTTCAGGCATGAATGTTACCGATTTATTGTAAATCATTTCCGGGGGCAGCAAAGAAGGAGTGCCGGTAATTTCAATTTTTGGTTTTTCGATATCAAAATCGGGACTGGCTTCGAGGTCAAGCATCTGCATCAAATCAAGGTAGGCCAGCATCAGTTTATTTTTGTTGTTGACCAGGTTGGCTTCTTCACCGGCCTCCTGTGCCTGAATGTCGTACAAAGCCCCGCGTGCCATTGCCCCGGCTTCAACCTGTTTCTTGGTTCTTTCCATCTGATTTTTGGAAATACTGACCTGGCGCTCTGCATTGTTTACAAGTTCCAGATTGAAAAGAATTAACAAATAGCCGGCAGCAATATTCAGCGAAATATCATTTCTGAGCTTGTCCGAATCGTATTTCTGGGCAAGAAAATCAAACTGTTTCTGCCTGATATTATTAATTTGCTGGAGCCCGTTAAAAAGTGTAACGTCAGAATTAATGCTGAAAAAACTTTGCTGGGTTTGTTGATTGGCATAAATATTTGTTTGCGGGTCGGGGGAACGCCCCCATCCAAAATTCTGGGAAATACTCGCATTGAGCGACGGGACAACATTGAGTTTGCTCTGTAAAACATCATGGTCAGCAGACTCCACACCCAATAGGCTTTGTTTTAGCTGCAGGTTGTTTTGATAAGCATATTCAATACACTTTTCCATCGTCCACAACTCCTGTGCAACAGCACCAACGCTGTATGTCACCAGTAGCAATAAAAGTAATAAAGCGCCGGTATTCTTTTTCATGGCATTTGCTTTTTGGTAAATAACGGTTTCTTTTATCCAAGATTGTGCCACAAATATAATTCTTTGAAAGCCAGTCAACCTATTCATAAGTGCTAAAAGAGGGGCAGACAAAATGTCCAGTTCAAAACAGCGGATGTTCGTTTTTGGACAGATGGTTTAGCCGCTGATGGTCGCTGACTTGTTATGATTTTATCTGCGCCTCCTCAAGCAATCGCTGGCCTCCTAACACTTGTTATTAAAAAAACTAATTTTAGCGCCTAAAAATCATTACAATGAAAAGGGCCTTTTATCTTGTTGTCCTCCTCTTGATGTTTCAATTTCTCAACGGACAATCCCTTGAGAATGGAATCGGCGATACCATCCATGCCATTCATTACAATATTCATTTAACGGAAGTCAACACCGGCGCCCAAACAATTACAGCCTTTACGGAAGTGGAATTAACGCCCCTTGTCAGCAACCTGGATCATGTTCGTTTGGAACTGAAAAGCCTGATTGTTGATTCTGTTTTTGTGGATGGTATTTCCACCACCTTCACGCATCAGGATGAAATATTGGACATCCAATTGTTGTCTGCCATTTCAACTGATGATACCATCACGGTAAAAACATTTTATCACGGACAGCCTTTTCACGAGGGATGGGGCGGGTTTCATTTTAGTGGCGATTATGCTTTCAATCTTGGGGTGGGTTTTGTTTCTATCCCACACAACCTGGGCAAAACCTGGTTTCCGTGCATCGATGATTTCACCGACCGGGCCACTTACGATCTTTTCGTTACTGTCGGCGATTCGCTGAAAGCCATTGGCGGGGGGATGCTGGTTGAAACCATTGACAACGGCGACAACACCCAAACCTGGCACTGGCGGCTTTCGAAAAACATCCCCACTTACCTGGCATCGGTTATGGTAGGCGATTATGTTTTACACGAAGATGAGTTTTACGGCATGGAAGATACCGTTCCCATCACCATTTACACCATCCCTGCCGACACGGGCAATGTAGCCGGTTCGTTTGTGAAGCTGAAAGCCATACTTGAATTCTTTGAAAGCCACTTCGGGCCCTATCCTTTCGGACGGGTGGGCTACACCGGGACGGCCATCGGCGCCATGGAACATGCGGCCAATATTTCCTATCCCAATTCGGCAATTAACGGGAATACCGGCAGCGAATCGCTCTACACCCACGAGCTTTCACACATGTGGTTTGGTGACAAAGTTACCTGCTCGTCAGCCGAAGACATGTGGCTTAACGAGGGCTGGGGCACTTTTTGTGCACTCTATTACCTTGAGGTTTTGTACAGTCATGAAGAATTTGTTGCTGCCATGCGGGAAAAGCACAAAAAGGTTTTGAAAGAAACCCATTTCATTGATGACGGTTACTGGGCGGTGAGCAACATCCCACAGGTAGTTACTTATGGCAGCACGGCTTACGACAAAGGTTCCACGGTTGCAAATACCTTGCGGGGCTACGTCGGCGATTCGCTGTTTTTTGATGCCATGACAGCTTACTTGGACCACTTCACCTGGCAATCAATTTCTTCTGCCGACATGCGCGATTTTTTGACCGATTACACGGGCATTGACATGACGGGCTTTTTTGATGCCTGGGTGTTTACCGAAGGAACACCACATTTTTCCATTGACTCCATCCGGGTTACCGAAGGCGATGCCAGCTACAAAGTGGACATTTGGCTGAGGCAAAAATACAAAGGTGCCGATTTCCTGGCCGATGACAATGTGTTGCCGGTAACCTTCGTTGATGACTATTTTAACGAAGTAACCGATACCGTTCATTTTTCCGGCAGGACGGGACATTCTGTCAAATACATCGACATGGAAAAGCTGGACAGTCCGCCTGCTGCCGTATTCCTCGATTTGTACGAAACCATCAACGACGCCACCATCGACAATTTCAAAATCTTCGCAACAGCGGAAGACTATGTTTTCCCGGAAACCTATTTTAAAATCCTGGTCGACCAGTTGAACGATTCTGCACTGGTCAGGGTCACCAATTCGTGGGTGGCGCCCGACAGCCTGAAAACACCAATTGATGGCTTGCGCTTGTCTGGATACCGGCATTGGAAGGTGGAAGGGGTCTTTCCTGAAAACATGCAGGCCGGGGGCAGGTTTTTTTACGATAACACGCCACAGCTTGACGGAGACCTGATTCTTTCAGAGATTGACTCTGTCCGAATTTTGTACCGGGCCAATCCGGGCGAGGACTGGCAGGACATCCCCCAAACCCATGTCGGAATCTGGTCGGTGGGACATATTTTTGTAGATGAATTACAGCCCGGCGAATACACACTTGCTGTTTGGGACACTGAAATAGTTGGCAGAACGGAGAAGCTGTCTTCTGAAAAAGTGAGGATTTACCCCAACCCTTCCAAAGGGAAACTGCAATTTGAATTTGCAGAGAAAGGAAATTACACACTCAGTTTTTACCGGACGAATGGCACACGGATTGACAGCCTGAATGTAAACGGGAAAAGAAAATCCTGGAAACTGCCCAAAAACTTCAGTGCATCAGAAGTCATTTTAGTCCGCGTTTACCAGGGGGGGCAATTGATTGCAAGTGAGAAGGTTGTTTTTCTGCAGTGACGGCTTGCCAAAATTTAAGGGAACCCAATGAAGTTTATTCGGTGGAAGACTCCGATGCACTTGCCAGCCAAATCATGCCAATGGATGCTGCAATGAGCGAAGCCGTCAGGATGCCCACCTTGGCAATCTGCTTGTATTCATCCGACTTGAAAGCCAGATCGGAAATAAACATGGACATGGTAAAGCCGATACCGGCCAGGAAAGCTGTGCTGTAAACCTGTTTCCAACTGACGCCTTCGGGAAGGTTTTCGCATTTCAATTTTACTACGAGCCTTGAGAACAAAAGACGAGAGTAGTGGAAAGTTTTTAACCAATCGGTAGCCAATGTTTTACTGAAAGGCAGCGCGCGTCCATATTTCAAATAAAAATGTTTTTGTATTAAGTGAATGATTGTTACTTTTGCAGCCCGGTTTTCGGGGTGTGGCGCAGTCCGGTTAGCGCGCGTCGTTCGGGACGACGAGGTCGGAGGTTCGAATCCTCTCACCCCGACAAAAAAGCCTTGCATCCTTGTGCGGGGTTTTTTTAATACTTTAATTGATTTTTATGTCCGAAATCCAATCTCCCTGTATTAAAATCTGCCACCGCGATTCAAATGATGTGTGCTTTGGTTGCCGCCGTACCGGCGAAGAAATCGGAAACTGGTCGAAATACTCCAACGAGGAAAAAAAAGCCGTCCTCGACAAAACTTATGCGCGAACCAATGTAAAAGGCGAGATGCCCCCGGGTAACTTTTTACGCTAAACTTTCTCCTGCCTTTAAAGATTCGTGTTTTCTTTTCTTTCAGCGCAAAAAAGAAGCTGCCGGCAACAATGCCGGCAGCTTCTTTTGCATGCTTTCAATCATTAATCAGGAAAAACTGTCGTGTCGGCACAAGCTTTGTAAAGGTCTGTCATATCGGTAAGCGTCATGTCAAACTCGCCTTTCATCGAAGAGCCAAGTTGACCGTACTTCACTTTATGATGCACTTCGTAAGGTTTCGAGCGGGTAAATTTGCCAACGGTCTTGCCCTCGAGGTCGATATTTGTGCCATCGGCGCCATGGCAGGCTGCACAATTTGCAGTGTAAAAGTCATTCCCGTTTGCTGCATCACCATCACGGCCTACATTTGAGAATTCAACTGAGCCTGTCGGGTAGCTCCCTGTGTAGGCAGCGTCGTACAATTCAGTAACGTCAAACATACCTTCCTTTAAGAAGCTTACAAGGTTCCAGATTTGAGCTTCGGTCAAGACCTGGTTCAGGTTTGGCATTTTATCACCTTCGGTATTATTTGTCTCGGGATCGTAGCTTGCCAAATCGTAGGCAATGTCCCTTCTGTTGGCTGTACGTGTCAGGGCATCGAACAATTCCTGTGGACTAAGGGACTGAGCCCTTTCGTAAAGAACTACCGGCGAAACGTTCGGGCGGGTTGTTTTCGGCGCCCTGCCGATGTATGCCCCGTTTCTGCCCAGTCCATCCCAGCCGTGGCATTGTTTGCAACGGAAAAAATCTTTGTATGTATCGAAGAGGGCAATATTGGGGTCGCTCTGATCAAAACCTGACTCGGCACTCCAGAACTTATCGAACATGATGCCACCCAAAGAAAGGTCTCCCTTTATCAGGGCTTCATCGGGAAAAGCCGCTGTGTCCGACAACGCTTTATAAAGATCGCGCATTTCATTAATTGTCATGTCAAATTCACCAACCATCGAAGAACCAAGCTGACCATATTTCACTTTGTGCTGCGATTCGTTTGGTTTGGAACGGATAAATTTCCCCAATGTCTTGCCTTCTAAGTCAAGGGAAGTGCCGTCAGTGCCGTGGCAGGCAACGCAGTTTGCTGTGTAAAAGGAGTTGCCATTTGCTGCATCCCCGTCAAGGCCCACATTTGAGAAAGCTGCCGAGCCTGTCGGATAGCTCCCCGAATAAGCAGCGTCATACAGTTCTGAGACATCAAAGATGCCTTCTTTCAGGAATTTAACGATATCCCAGATTTGGGCATCTGTCAAAATCTGAGTCAAATTGGGCATTTTGTCACCCTCTGTATTATTTGTTTCAGGATCGTAAGTAGACAAGTCAAATGAGATATCTCTTCTGTTGACCGTGGCTTTAAGGCCATCGAACAATTCCTGCGGACTTTCGTTTTGCACCATTTCATAAAGGTTCAGTGCGGCAACATTCGGGCGGGTTGTTTTTGGTGGCCTGCTTATATATGCGCCGTTTTGCCCCAGTCCGTCCCAGCCATGGCATTGCTTGCAGCGAAAAAAATCTTTCGACGCATCAAAGGTGGCAATATTGGGGTCGTTCTGATCAAAGCCCGATTCGGCACTCCAGAATTTGTCGAACATGATGCCCCCGCTTGAGACAGCGGCTTTTTCATAAGCCCCTTCGTTGGGGTCGATAGGCTTTTTCTTGTCGCAACTGCTCAAAACGCAGGCGAAAAGAAACATTCCGAGCAATAAATAAATGGTTTTCATAATTCTCAGTTTTTGGTTGTTGGTTGATTTATTTTTCTTTTTTCCCGCTTCAGATTGATTACTCTTCAACAGGGCGAATATACAGTTATTTATACGATATTCCTAAAAAAACCGCAGGGCTTCTACTGAACAACTAATTTTTTTGTTTTTGTACCTGCTCCGTTAGTCAGCCTGATGAGGTACACCCCGCCCGCTAAGTCGCTGATGTCGGTTTTCAGCCGTTTGTTTTCTGTTTGGAAAGACTTTACCAGCCGTCCCTCCAGATCAAGAATTTGCAAAGTGGCAGCTTGTTCAGAGAAGCTGATAACAGTCAGTTGCCCTGTTGTGGGGTTGGGATAGAAAACAAAAGGCGGGGGTTGCTCCCGCATCTTTTCCGAAACACCTACTGTCTGGCTGATGTCAACATTGGCGAGGTATAAATTATTGCCATAATTGGCAAAGGATTCAAATTGTATTTTGATATTTTCCTGTCCGGCCCAATCTGTTAGGTCGATCATGGGGCAGGTAGCACCATAGCCTGCATCGCACCAATCTGCCTGACTTTGTGGTTCAAAAAACTCATTCGTAGGATCGGCTGTTGCAAACACGCCTTCGCCATCAGGCCCGCCGGCAAAAACACGTGTCCAGCTTTCCCCGCAGTCATTGGAAATCTTCACAATTAAAGAGTCTTTTTGCAGAAACCTTTGTGCATAAGCGTATTTGAAACTCATAAATACTTCGTTGTAGCCAAGGAAACTCAGCAAGGGGCTGGTGAGGTAGTCTCTTTCATCTGTTGTCGTATAATCGAAAAAATTCATCCAGGCCACCTGATTTGTTCCGTTCTGGATACTTGTTGTTCCCCACGTTTTTTTACCATCAGGATTGGTAACCTCCCAACCTTTTGCCTGGAGTGTAGCACCTTCAAAATTTTCGTAAAACGGAATGGGTACACCGCCAATTGAAATATAATCTTCACGGACCAGTTCACTTTCGCCTGCGCTGTTTGTTACTTTCAGACTGACTGTGTAACTGCCTGTCCCGGAAAATTCTACCAAAGGGTTTTGCGAAAACTGATCCGTCCCGTCCATGTAGGTGATGCTGTTGGGTGCAAACGACCATTCCCAGCTAACAGGGCAGGCTTCCGACAAATCGTAAAACCGGATGACGCCCCCGCTGCATTCAACCGTATCTTCAGCCATAAATTTGACGATGGGGAGTAAATTGTCGTCCACTGTTATGTACCCGGTGATTGTGATGCTGTCGGCTCCTTCAGCATTGCTTACCTTAAGGGAAACTTCGTAAGTTCCGGCCTGGTCGTAAACAACTTGTGTCGGGTTTGCCATGTTTGAGTACGACGGTGTAGCCCCCTCAAAAGCCCACGACCAGTTTTGCGGGTAACCGGAAGAGCGGTCGTAAAAGTCGATGGCACAACCGGTTGGCACTTGTGTTTCGCTGGATTCAAAGCCGGCAAGGGGCTGGTAATGATAGGGAATTGACCCCCACAACCCCCGCCCGTAAGATGAAATCCTGATGCGGTCCCGCACCGGGTCGTCTGCATGATGGAAAATCTCAACTTCACTTGCCAGGATGGCGGCAGGCAACCCTTCAGAGAAACTGACCCAGTCGTCCATGTTTTCATCTTTAAAAAATACCCCGACATTGGAGGCCACGTACAGGCCTTCGATCTTGTTCCTGTCATAAAACGCAATGTCATTTAAACTAACAGTGGGCAAAGTACCCGAAATGTCTTCCCAGTTAAGGCCCCTGTCTTCCGATTTAAACACCTTCATATTTTGGGTAATGTAAACCACCTCCGGATTCCATGGATGTGCTTCGATGTCGGTAACAGCACCTGACGAAGGAAGCTGGTTGGTCAAATCAAAAAACATCGGTGTTCCGTTCATAACGTCATCGGAACGGTGCAAACCGCCAAGTGTGGCGAAGTAAAAGATGTCTTCATCGGCTGGTGAGTGCTCAACGACCCGCAACGAACCCGTCCCGTTGGAAATTTTCATCCAGGAAGGGGAGTCGGCCTGCAGGTTATTTGTCCGCCACAAATTTTGGTAACCTGCAAACATTACATTCGGATTGTATTCGTGGGGCGTAAAAGGTGTTACCCAGTTTCCCTGTTCCGTAATCCCGCCAATTCCCTGTCCGGCAATGGCCTTTACAGCTTTGTCGTTGACCATACGGAACATTCTGCCACGCTGCATGCAACCGTAGCTGAGGGTGGTGTCGGTAACATCCATGGCGGCCTCCATGCCATCGGCATACATATCCGATTGTATCCAGGTATCGGTATGGAAAATGGAAATGCCGTTGTCCTGGTAACCGGTGGTTACGTGATTGCTGATGATTTTACTTTGCCCCAATTTATACTGTTGTCCGATAGCGAGTCCGTCGGTAATCCTGTTCCAGGTGCTGCCACTGTTGCCGGTCCACCAGATGCCACCGTCGTTGCCCACATAAAGCCGGCCGTCAGCAGGATTGTATTCGAGCACATGCAGGTCGGCGTGAACAGGATAAGCCCCGCAATCCCCCACCTGGTTGGACGACATTGTCCAGCTTTGCCCGCCATTGACAGATTTCCAGGAATTAACACCCCCGCCAAGGATGAACTCGGCATTTAACGGGTCAACTGCCATGTCGAGGTCGTACCAGGCCTGTCCGCCACTGCCCCCATTACAGGCCCAACCCATAATATTTGGCGAATTTGACCGCGTGTCGAAATTGGTACCCCCATCGGTTGAGCGGTACAGCCCGTAAAATGCGGCGCTGCCCGTGGCCAGGAAATAGACGTATTCCGGATTGTCGGGCGAAACGCCGATGACTGCACGACTGGCCGCAGTTGGCAAACCGGAAGTGATTCTTTGCCAGTTTTCACCCCTGTCGGTTGAGCGGTAAAAGCGGGCACCCGAAACACCATACAGCACTGAAGCATCTCCGGGTTTAAACAAAATATCTTTGAAGCCCCCGCTTTCCTTTTGCACCCAATTCTGACCGGCATCGGCGGTTTTGAATATCCCGCCATTGCTTGCGGCAAAAACAACAGAAGCCGAATCGGGATGCTGGATCATGCGCCCAACCGTAACATTTCCCATCCCGGTTGAGCTTTCTGACCAGCTCAATCCTCCGTCAGTACTTTTAAAAACGCCCAAACCGGCAGCATCGCCGGCATCGCGGTCGCCACTACCCACATAAATAACATCGGGCTGGTCCCAGCTTACTATGATGGATGAAACCCCCAGTGTGGGCTGGCCGTCTGTCAGCGGCTCCCAGCTTTCGCCGCCATCGGCTGTTTTCCACAAACCACCGGCCGGTGCCCCGATATAAAAAATATCGGCGTCAGTGGGATGAAATGCAATGGCATTGATGCGGCCATTTCCCCAAAAAGGATTTGGGGAAGCGGGTAATTCGATGGGGCCGATGTTGACCCAATTGCCTGCAAACGCTTCCGTTGAGCGGTGAGCATCCAGATAGTTCTCGTAGGCGTTCAGGTCGTAACCCACCGGCAAACGAGAACCGTCAGGATTGATTTTGTGCATCATATACCATTCCCACCTTTTGAAAGGGTTGTACCCGCTGCCTTTTTTGTCCGGCCTGTTTTCCCAGTATTTGTCAAAGACTTTCACCGTTTCGAATACATTGGCATTGGGGTCTTGCATCATTTCAATCCAGAAGGGATAGTTTGCCGTGTCGTTGACAGTAGTCCCGGTAATTATTTGTGCGTTGCCCATGAAGCCAATGAGCAGGGAAATTGCTAAAAAAAGGATAATTCTTTTCATGTTTTAGAGGATTTGATTGCGATTGGACGAAGATAATCTTTTTTCTTGTGTGAGGAAAAATGATTAACGGGAAGAGGAGGGCCGGTTGTTTGCCCCGCTTCTTACTGAAATAACCAAGGTGTTTCTACGGTAGTACATACCAAAAAACAGCAACGAAATGGCAGGCGCTTCCCACCAACACGAAAACATGAAATATGGCATGGTTACAGGGCATTTTGTCCAGTAAGAAAAAAACGGCCCCCACCGAATAGCTCAACCCACCGGCAAGCAACCACATCAACCCGGGGAAGGGCAGCGCAGCCATTAGCGGTTTAATGGCAATGACGATAATCCAGCCCATAATCATGTATATAATAGTTGACAGGAAATTGAAACGCCCGGCAAAGAAAAATTTTAAAACAATGCCTGTAGCAGCCACACCCCAAACCACCCCGAAAATACTCCAGCCCCAAGCCCCGTGCAAGGTAACCAGAAGAAATGGTGTGTAAGTTCCGGCGATGAGTAAAAAAATGGAAGCGTGGTCGAAAATGTTCAGGCGGTTTCTGATTTTTTGATTTTCAGACCAATGAAAAGCTGTCGAAGCAAAATACAAAATAACGAGGCTCGATCCGTAAATGGAGAAACTAACCACGTGCCAGACCGTGCCCTTCAGACTGGCTGAAACAACAAGCACAACCAAAGCCACGACACTTAACAACAAGCCAATACCGTGTGACAGTACATTGAATTTTTCTTCATCTGCCGGGTATTGTTTTGCGTCCATGCTCATTGTGTAAAAACCCTGGTTAACAATTTAACGAAAAACTACCGAATTGTTGTGTTGCCGGGCTCTTTAAAATCACCTGTTTGAATCGAAACATGCTTTTCAGTCCGAAGCGGGCTGGTGAGGAAGCGACCTGAAAGTTTGGAAACGAAGCCAATGCTCCTTCATTTTTCATTTACCTGCCTTCCCCAAACTATTTACAAAATACTTCCAAAGCACGTCATCCGGTGGCTCTGAAGTAATAATAAAAGCCTCTTTTTTAACCGGGTGAACAAACTCTACCGAACGGGCATGAAGGCTGATGGATGCATCTTTGTTGCTGCGCGGGTAGCCGTATTTTAAGTCGCCTTTGATGGGGCAGCCGATGGCTGCCAGTTGTGCCCTTATCTGGTGATGGCGGCCGGTCTGCAGGTCTGTTTCCAGCAGGAAATAATCTTTGCTCGAAGCAATTAAGCGGTAACTCAGGATGGCTTCTTTGCTGCCCTCCTGTTTGTTTTTGGTTACAAATGATTTGTTTTTTCTTTCGTTGCGTACCAGAAAATGGGTGAGCAATGCTTCATCTTGTTGCGGCCTGTTTTTCACGATGGCCCAATAGGTTTTTTTGATTTCCCTGTTTTTCACCAACTCGTTCATCCTGGTAAGGGCTTTTCCCGTTTTGGCGAAAACGACAACTCCGCTTACCGGCCTGTCGAGGCGGTGGATGACCCCGGTAAAAACATTCCCCGGTTTGTGGTATTTTTTTCTGATGTATTCTTTTACTTCCTCACTCAGTGGAAGGTCGCCGGTTTTGTCGCCCTGCACAATCTCAGACGGTAGTTTGTTGATGGCAATCAGGTGGTTGTCTTCAAAAAGAATTCGTTGGGAAACGGGAGTGTGCTTTCGCATCAATACTGCTCGTTTTCATTGGGAAAGTCAGCCGACTTTACATCCTTAATATAAGCGTCGAAAGACCGAATGATACTGTCATGCAAATTGTTGTACCTCCGCAGAAAACGCGGTGAGAACTCCTGTTGAAGGCCCAGCATGTCATGCAGGACCAAAACCTGGCCGTCCACTTCGTTGCCGGCACCAATACCGATGACGGGGATTTCCACTTCCCTTGCAACCTCCCCGGCCAATGCGGCGGGAATTTTTTCGAGCACGATTCCGAAGCAACCTGCATCTTCCAAAAGGCGGGCATCATCCTTTAGTTTTTCAGCTTCTTCTTTTTCGGTTGCCCTGACAACATAAGTGCCGAATTTGTTAATCGATTGTGGTGTCAGTCCCAAATGGCCCAGCACGGGGATGCCTGCACTTAATATCCGGTCGATGGACTCAAGGACTTCTTTTCCCCCTTCCAGTTTAATGGCATTGGCACCCGACTCTTTCATGATGCGGATGGCAGTACTTAGCGCTTCTTTGGAGTTTCCCTGGTACGAACCAAAAGGAAGGTCAACCACCACCAAGGCCCTGTCCACTGCGCGCATCACTGAAGAAGCATGGTAAATCATTTGGTCCAGTGTGATGGGCAGGGTGGTTTTGTGTCCGGCCATAACGTTCGAGGCCGAATCGCCTACAAGGATAACGTCGATTCCGGCTTCGTCGAGCAGACGTGCCATCGAATAATCGTATCCGGTGAGCATGGCGATTTTCTCGCCCCTTTGCTTCATTGCCTGTAAAACGTGGGTGGTAATTTTCGGGAGGTCTTTGAAAGTGTTCATCTTTCCAGATTTAGTTAAACACAGGGCAAAAGTAGAAAAAATGAACAATCCCAAAATATAATAAATTTGCCGCTTTTAAGTTAAACAACAAGAGCCGGTAATTACATGTCATTGCAACGCGGAATATTCTTCATTTTATATATTTTCACTCCCCTCTTCTCGCTGGGACAAACTGCTTTGGTGGAAGGCATTGTTACCGACGAAAACAGCAGGGCCGTCGAACTGGCCAATGTAGCCGTTTTGGGAGAAAAGGGAGGGACAACTACCGACGATAAGGGGCATTTTAGCCTGAAGGTCCCTGCCGGTAAAGAAATCACACTCGTTATCAGTTTTATCGGTTTTTCCGACAGGCAAATTGCCTTTCAATTAAATGAGGGTGAACACAGAACCCTGAATACGACCTTGCTTACCATCTCAACGGAACTGCCCGGATTTGAGGTGAGGGATGAGCAGTTGCGCACCGAGAGCATGGTGCGTCTGAACCCAAAAGTGGCGGTGGTTACCCCAACGATTTCAGGGGGTGTTATCGATATTATCAAAACACTGCCAGGTGTCTCATCCAACAACGAATTGAGTTCGCAATATTCCGTAAGGGGCGGTAATTTTGATGAGAACCT
Source organism: Bacteroidales bacterium (assembly GCA_021647205.1). Taxonomy (GTDB): domain Bacteria; phylum Bacteroidota; class Bacteroidia; order Bacteroidales; family F082; genus B6-G9. Next base: position 92,273 of record JAKIVD010000004.1, read on the forward strand.
GATTTATGTGAACGACATAGAAATTTACAGGCCTTTTCTTGTGAGTGCCGGACAGCAGGAAGGCTTGAGTTTTATCAACTCATCGCTGGTTTCGTCCCTGCTTTTTTCGGCCGGTGGTTTCGGTGCTGAGTATGGCGATAAGATGTCGTCGGTGTTGGATGTGAAGTACCGCAAGCCGGAAGAATTCGGCGGCTACTTTTCAATTAGTTTATTGGGGACGGAATTGAGCCTCGGTGGCACCTCGAAGAATAAAAAGTTTACCTATCTCTTGGGTGGCAGGTATAAAACCAATAATTATATCCTGAATAATATTGATACCAAAGGCGAGTACCAAACAAACTTTTTCGATTTTCAATCACAGCTGACCTGGGAGTTTAATTCCCGTTGGAATTTGAACTTCCTGGGTTATTACTCCCGCAACCGGTACAAGGTAACGCCCGAAAGCCGTGAAACGGATTTCGGTACCATTCAGGAAGCTTTTCGCTTCAAAGTGTATTTCGACGGCAACGAAACCGATAAATATGAAATGGGTCAGGGCGCACTTACGCTCGGGTTTCATCCACAGAAAGACCTGGACCTGAAATTTATTTTATCGGCCTTCAACACACAGGAAAAGGAAACCTATGACGTGCAGGGCCAGTATTGGATTGGTAAACTGGACAACAATCTGGGCAGTGAGGAGTTTGGTGATGTATTACAGACCAACGGCGTGGGCACTTACCTGGAGCATGCCCGCAATTATTTTAACGCCACAGTGCTCACGCTTAAGCACAAAGGCTCGTTCTCCAGGGGAAAACATTACCTGAAGTGGGGCATCCGCTACCAGTACCAAATGGTGGACGATGTATTGCGCGAATGGGAAATGATTGACTCCGCCGGCTATTCCATCCCGAACCCGGGAGGTGTTCCGGGAGACCCCTCACCCGATAATCCCGATCTGGAGATCAATTACTTTGCAGCTGGAAAACACATCCTTCACATTAACCGCCTGGCAGCCTTTGTTTCCGACCGCTGGAACTTCAACCTGAAAAACAACGACCTGATTAGCCTGACGGCGGGACTGAGGGCTTACTACTGGGACTACAACAATGAGTTCCATTTAAGCCCGCGGCTCAACCTTTCGTACAAACCCTACAAAAAACAAAATATTGTTTTCCGTTTTGCCACGGGCATTTACTACCAGCCACCCTTTTACCGCGAACTGCGTAACATGGACGGCTCACTCAACCCCGACAGCAAATCGCAGAAATCCATCCATTTTATACTGGGCAGCGACTACCGCTTTCAGGCCTGGAACCGGCCATTTATTTTTACTACCGAGTTGTATTACAAATATCTCGACAACCTGATTCCATATGTGGTGGACAATGTGCGCATCAGGTATTATGCCGGTCAACTGGCCAGGGGATATGCTGCTGGTATCGACCTGAAGGTTTATGGTGAATTTGTCAAGGGGATTGACAGTTGGCTGAGCCTTTCTTTTATGAAGACCGAGGAAGATATTTATGGTGACTTTTATTATAATTACTTCAATGAGAACGGGGAAAAAACCGGTTCCGGCAGTGAGATGGACCCCAATGCTGCGGAAAATGTGAAGGTGGAACCGGGATATATTCCCAGGCCAACCGACCAGCGCGTGAACTTCTCCATCCTTTTTCAGGATTATATTCCGGGGGCGCCCTTTTTAACAATGCACCTGCGCCTGTTGTACAGCTCCGGCCTGCCGTTTGGCCCCCCCGATTCGGAACGCTACGCACAAATATACCGCATGCCCGATTACCGCCGTGTTGACATTGGGTTTTCGTGGGAATTTGTGAATGAGAGTACCAGCTTTGGCCCGAAAAACCCCTTCAGGAGTTTTGATTCCATGATTCTCAGCCTCGAAGTGTTTAACCTGCTCCAGACTTTTAATACCGTTTCCTATATTTGGGTTAAAGACATCAGCAACCGGCAGTACGCTGTCCCCAACTACCTGACACCCCGCTTGCTGAACCTGAAACTTGCCATTTCTTTTTAGCTGCTGGCAGCCACTGGTTTGTTGTGATGGTTTGTCTGCCTGGAGCTCTGAAACAACCTCCCTCTTGTGCAAACAGACAGCTTACCCCATCAGTTAATAAAGGTTTCATTCGCGTATTTTTTGGTATGAATATTTCAAGGTGGGCAGAATTGCTTACTTTTGGAGAGTGTGTTGGGAAAAGATTCAATTTTTGCAAGCGATACTTGTGCAAACCCGAATAAAATAAACTCATTTCACCTTAAAACCATGACAGAAAACTACGATTACGTAATTATCGGCAGTGGTTTCGGCGGCTCGGTTTCTGCTTTGCGACTGTGCGAAAAGGGCTATAAAGTTTTACTTGTCGAAAAAGGGAAGTGGTACGGAAAAGATGATTTTCCCGAAACCAACTGGAACCTGAAGAAGTGGCTTTGGTTGCCGTCGCTGCGCTTTTTTGGTATCATGAAGATGACTTTCTTCAGGCATGTCAGCATCATCAGCGGGGTTGGTGTTGGCGGCGGATCGCTGGTTTATGCCAATACACTCCCCACCCCCAAACCTGCCTTTTACAACACCGGAAGCTGGAAAGGTCTTGAAAACTGGGAAGCCGTTTTGAAACCGCATTACGCAACTGCCCTTCGTATGCTGGGCGCGACACCAAACCCACACCTCGAACTGGGCGACAACCTCTTGCAGCAACTTGCCAGTCAACAGGGGAGGGGCGGGCATTTCGAAGCTGCACGGGTTTCGGTGTTCTTCGGCGAAGCAGAAAAAACGGTCCCTGACCCTTACTTTAACGGAGAAGGCCCGGCGCGTTCGGGCTGTAATATTTGCGGGGCCTGCATGACCGGTTGCAGGCACAACGCCAAAAACTCACTGGACAAAAATTACCTGCACCTTGCCCGCAACAAAGGCCTGGAGATAATTGCCGAAAACGAAGTGCTTGGCGTGAAACCGCGCGGCAGCCAGGACGGTTCGGAAGGCTACACGGTGACTTTCCGTAATGCTACCTCATTTTTCAACAAAAGAAAAACGACTGTCCGGACCAAGGGGGTTGTTTTCGCCGGGGGGGTACTGGGGACGGTAAAACTGTTGCTCAAATTAAAAAAAACAAGCCTTCCCCGTCTCAGCAAGCGGGTTGGTGACGATGTGCGCACCAACAACGAAAGCCTTATTTTCAGTATCACGCCCGACAAAGAAAAAGACCTGACAAAAGGAATTGCCATTGGCTCTGTTTACCATGCTGACGAAAACAGCCACCTGGAACCCGTGCGTTATGGCCAGGGCTCCGGCTTTTGGCGTTTGATGATGGTGCCTGTTGTGAGTGGCGGAAGTTTTTTCTCAAGGATGTTTCAGATAACCGGTAAAATACTGCGCCACCCCATAGTTTATTTTCGTTTGTTTACTGTGAAGGATTTTGCCAGGCAGTCCATCGTCCTGCTTTTTATGCAGCACCTCGACAGCACACTGGTTTTTCGGCGGGGTTTCTTCCGGATGAAAACAAAGGTCAGCAAAGGCAGTCGCCCAAAAGCGCAAATTCCGTTGGCCGCGCGCCTGGCTGAAAAATACGGGGAACTGACGGGGGGAAAATCATTTGTGATCCTGACGGAGTCTGTGCTCAATATGCCTTCTACTGCACATATTCTGGGAGGGGCAGTAATGGGTAAGAGTGAAGCAGAAGGTGTGATTGATAAAAACAACAGGGTATTTGGTTATAAAAATATGCTGGTTTGCGACGGCTCGATGGTTTCTGCCAACCCGGGTGTGAACCCTTCACTCACCATCACGGCTTTGGCCGAGCGGGCAATGGAAAAAATTGCGGAGAAGGATTAACGCAGCAGTCACGTGCCGGCAGGAAGGGGAAAGGTGTTTTATTGAAGCATTTAAAATTTGAAAATAGTGATGATGCAAACCGATGTAGCAATTGTTGGTGCAGGCCCTGCCGGGACTTTTGCCGCTTTATTCCTTGCCAAGTTCGGAGTTAAATGCAAACTGATCGACAAGCAAAAGTTCCCGCGTGACAAAATCTGTGGTGATGGTATCAGCGGTTGGGTGCTCACCGTTTTGAACGAGCTGGATAAAGAATTATTGGCGAAGTTGTCGAAACAGGATTTCCTTGTGCACTCGCACGGTATGCGGATAGTGGCCCCCAATTCCTCCATCCTCGACCTGCCCTTTATGGATGACGGAAGTTTTGGTGCGGGAATTCCCCCCGGTTTTATTTGCCGCCGGATTGATTTCGACAATTTTATGATGGAAGAAGCGAAGCGCCGTCCTGAAATTGAGGTGTTGGAAGAAACAGAAATAAATGAATTTCGCCGGGGGAAAAGCGGGATAGTGCTCAACTCAAAAAACAGGGATGTGCGAATTTCTGCCAAATTAGTGATTTTTGCCAGTGGGGTTAACTCAAAATTTATGAAAGAACCCGGTGGCATCCTGAAAGACAAAAAATTCACCATGACAGGTATCAGGGCTTATTACAAAGGGGTAAGTGGTTGTCATCCGCAAAACTACGTGGAACTCCATTTCCTGAAAGGCCTGTTGCCGGGTTATTTCTGGGTCTTCCCCCTGCCCGGGGAGATGGCTAATGTAGGCGTAGGGCTCGACAGGCACAGAATTGGCAAGAAAAAGATAAACCTGAAGAAAATCATGCTGGAGGCCATCGCAACGAATCCGTATTTGAAAACACGTTTCAAAGATGCTGAAATGATTGAAAATATCAAAGCCTGGCAGTTGCCTTTGTGGGACGGGCGGAGAAAACTTTCGGGTGAGCGGTTTTTGATGGCAGGTGATGCTGCCAGCCTGGTGGACCCGGTAACGGGTGAAGGAATTGGCCATGCCGCCATAACGGGGATGCTTGCGGCCAAACAGGCCAGGCGTTCCCTGGAAGAGAATGATTTTTCATCCGCTTTTATGAGCCGGTATGATGACCGCTTGTATAAAAAAGTAGGGAAAGAACTCGACATCAGTAAAAAAATATTGCCCTTTATCCAATACGAACGCGTGTTTAACAGGGTGATAAACAGAGCTTCCGGGAGTAAAGTGCTAAAAGAAAAACTGATACTTGCGCTGACAGATTTGGAAGAAAGAAAGAAATTGAAAAACCCGATGCTCTATTTAAAAATTATGCTGGGGATGTAACCATAAAAACTGCCGGTGTTTGATAGCCTGCAAAATAATAGTACATCAACGAAAAGACAAATTGCCCGGCTCACCTACCTGCCGGGAAATGTTAACATCACGGCTTGAAAATCTTTGCACGAAAATCCTTACTTTTGCCCCTGCTTAAAAAAAGGGAAGTTTGGCATGTATTCATTGTTTTTAAAGGAAATCAGGAGTTTTTTAAGTTCACTGCTTGGCTACATCGTCATCGTTGTTTTCCTGACGGTGATTGGCCTGTTCCTCTGGGTGTTTCCCGGCAGTTTCAATGTCCTCGATTTTGGTTATGCCAATGTTGACGGTTTGTTCATAATTGCACCTTTCGTATTTCTCTTCCTGGTGCCGGCAGTTACCATGCGTTCCTTTGCCGACGAGCAAAAAAGCGGCACCATCGAATTGTTGCTTACCCGGCCTTTGAGCGATATGCAGATTATTTTGGCCAAATTTTTCGCGGCCTTTTCCCTCGTTCTTTTTTCGCTTTTGCCGACATTGATTTATTATTTCTCGGTTTACCAATTGGGTTTCCCTGCCGGCAACCTTGATTCCGGTGGCTTTTTCGGGTCTTTTCTGGGCTTGCTGCTCCTGGGGGCTTCTTTTGTTTCGATAGGTATTTTTACCTCTTCGCTTACTGATAACCAGGTCGTTTCTTTTATCGGGGCGGTGCTGATTTCCGCTTTTCTTTACCTCGGGTTCGAGTTCATTTATTCGCTGGAATGGCTGGGCAGTGTCGCCTTGTTTATCAACTCGCTGGGGATTAGTGCCCACTACAGCTCCATCAGCAGGGGCGTTGTCGATACCCGCGACCTGGTTTATTTTTTCAGCCTGATGGCTTTCTTTTTGTTGCTCACTAAATTTTCACTGGCACGGCGCCAATGGTAAACAAGGCAGCTATGGAAAAAAAGACGAAAAACAGAAAGCGGCAGCACCTCATTCAATTGGCAGGAGTTTTGCTCGTCCTGTTGCTGATCAACCTGATCAGTTCAATGCTTTTCACGCGTTTTGACCTGACGAGTGAAAAAAGATACACGCTCTCACCTTCCACCAAAAAAATACTGAAAAACCTTGATGACATTGTTTTTTTCAGGGTTTACCTCGAAGGTGATTTCCCGGCAGGATTTAAACGGCTGCAAAGTGAAACCAAGGAATTGCTGGACGAGTTCAGGGCTTACAACAAAAACATCCAGTACGAGTTCATCAACCCTTCTGCCAATGAAAATGTGCAGGAAAGAAACGATACTTACCAGCTACTGATGGAACAGGGATTGCAGCCGACCAACCTGCAGGTAAAAACGAAAAGCGGTTTGGACCAGCAGGTTATTTTTCCCGGTGCCCTGGTAACCTACAAAAACAATGAAGCACCCATCGAATTGTTGGATGCCCAAATTAATGTACCCCCCGAAGCAGTACTCAACAACTCCATTCAAAACCTGGAATATAAGTTTACCAATGCCATCAGAAAAATAAGCAGGAAAAAAAAGCCGGTAATTGCTTTTGTCCGGGGCCATGGTGAGCTGGACGATGATGAAACCTTCGACATTGCCGCTACGCTAGCAGAAGATTATATTGTTGACCGCCTTGTCCTGAACGGACAGGTAAATGCTTTGGTAAACCGTTCGCTCATCGACTCCGTCAACAACGAATACAAGGTTCTGCCAAAATACGCAGCCATCATTATTGCCAAACCCGGTTCGGTTTTTCCCCCCAAAGACAAATTCATCATCGACCAGTACATCATGTACGGCGGGAAAGTTTTGTGGTTGATTGATCCGGTTTTTGCCAGTATGGACAGCATCCAAAGGCAGGAATCGACAGTAGCTGTACAAAACGATATTGGCCTCCGTGACCAGTTGTTTACTTACGGTGCACGGCTGAACGAGAACCTGGTGATGGATTTGGTGGCCCTGTCCATTCCCCTGCGCACCGGACAAATTGGCAACCAACCGCAAATCAGCTTTTTTCCCTGGTATTACTTCCCTTTGCTTACGCCTTTTTCCAAACATCCCATCGTCAAAAACCTGAACACCATCAAAACGCAGTTTGTCAGCAGTATCGATACAATAAAAAGCGTGAAAGTAAAGAAGACCATTTTGCTCCAGACTTCCCCTTATTCGAGGCTTGTTCCGGTACCGGCCATGATCAGCCTGGCCATAACACGTGAACAACCTGATGAACGGTTTTACAGCGGCCCGCCGCAAACAGTGGCCGTTTTACTGGAAGGAGTCTTTCCTTCTGACTTCCGTAACCGGATACCCCCCAGCATTGCAGAAGCCAAAGAAATCGGCTTCAAAGCTTACAGCAACTCTACAGCCATGATTGTTGTTTCGGATGGGGACATCATCCGCAACCAGTTCTATAAAGGTAAACCTTTGCCCCTCGGCTATGACCAGTTTACCCGCGAAACCTTTGGCAATAAAGATTTTATCCTTAACGCGCTCAATTACCTGACAGACGGTGCAGATTTGATTTCGCTCCGCTCGCGCGAACTAAAACTGAGTTTACTCGACAAAACCAAAGTGAACAAGAACCGGCTGCTCTGGCAAATGTTCAATTTACTGGCTCCGGTGTTTCTGGTTGTGCTGGTCGGGCTTGTTTTAGTATGGTTGCGAAAAAGGAAATATGCTGCCTAGGAAATGACTGAAAAATGGCCACGAATGCACTAATGGATTGTATTCGTCGTCAGACTACTAATACTACGAGTCAAAATAGTGGTCAGACGAATGATGAATAATAAATGATTGAATACAGAGATACAGAATAGTCATCAGACCACTAAATACATTAAAAATGAAAAAAAACAGACCCCTCATTTTTATTCTGCTCTTTCTGGCAGTCGTTGCGGTTTTCCTGGTCAGCAGGAACAATTCGAGCACGTTGCAGGAAAAGGAAACGGGATTTGCCATTGCCGACACTTCGGCGGTGACGCGGATTTTTATTGCCGACAAAAAGGATCACACCGTGCTGCTTGAACGTAGCGGTAATGGCTGGCTGCTTAACGGGAAATTTCCGACCAGTACACGGATGGTGGAAATATTACTCGAAACCATGCACGACATCAAAGTCAGGGCGCCGGTTTCACTCTCGAGCCACGACAATATCGTGAGCCGCATGGCGGTCATTGGCATCAAGGTGGAGGTTTACGAGATGGTTTATCGCATCAACCTGTTCGACAAGATTAAACTGTTCAGGCACGAGGCACTGACCAAAGTCTTTTATGTGGGCGATGCCACACAGAACAACAGGGGCACTTACATGCTGATGGAAGGTGCCGAACGTCCGTATATCACTTACCTGCCTTCGTTGCGCGGGTTTATTACTACACGCTTTTCAGCCCTGGAAGATGACTGGAAAAGCCATGCGGTTTTCAACAACAAGCTCATCGACATCCAAAGCCTGAGCCTTATTTTTGCTGAAGGACCGGAAAACAGCTTTAAAGTGGAAGTTAACGATGCAAGGGGGAATTACAAACTCACTGCTATACAGGACAACAGGAGCGTCACCAATTACGACACCCTGAAAGTTTTAAACCTGCTGACCTCTTTTGCCGATTTGCGCTACGAAACCCGGCTGAACAGCATTCTTCAGCCCGAAACAATCGACTCCATTGTGGCATCACCTTTTTTATATGAAATTACTCTGGAAGATCGCCGGCAGGGTACGCGCTATGTACGTGCTTTCAGGCGTGCAGCCACTCCCGACGGGCTGTCAGACGGGGAGGGTGGCCTCATCCCGGTTGACCATGATCGTTTTTACGCCCTCATCAATGATGGTGAGGATTTTGTGCTGATGCAGTATTTTGTTTTTGACAGGGTGCTGAAACCGTTGAGTTACTACGAGAAATAGTTCCCCATTCGTTTCCTGCAATTCAACCCCCTTTTACGGTGGTTTGTGTGCTGATGGTAAGAAATCTCCCCGGAGAATGGATTGCTCTCAGGGGAATGTTTCTTGCTGCGCTGATTGTCTGTCCATACAGGTGGGCCTTTAGGATAACAAACGGCTTACCCCCTTTGCTTCTGTTTTAGCGCTTTCGATTTACCTATGGGCACGCCCCTACATTAATTTCAAAACAAGCGCGCATTATTTTGGGTGCAGCGAAAACCAACCGCTTTTACAATAAAAAAAGGCTGCCCAAACCGGGCAGCCCTTTTCTTCATTAATTAATTTGTAGCTTATACAAGCCCCTGGGCCAGCATGGCATCGGCAACTTTGACGAAACCACCGATGTTGGCTCCTTTAACGTAATCGATATAGTCGCCTTCTTTGCCCCATTTCACACAAGTGGAGTGAATGTCCTTCATGATCTGGTGCAATTTGGCATCAACTTCTTCGCGTGTCCAGCTTAAACGCAGCGAGTTCTGGCTCATTTCCAGGCCCGAAACGGCCACACCGCCGGCATTGGCAGCTTTGCCCAATCCGTAGAGGATTTTGGCATCCTGGTAAACAGCTATGGCTTCCGGTGAAGAAGGCATATTTGCACCTTCGGAAACGACGAAACAGCCATTGGCAATCAGTATTTTGGCCTCATCTTCGTTCACTTCGTTCTGGGTGGCACAAGGCATGGCCACGTCGCATTTAACACCCCACGGGCGCTCACCGGGGAAAAATTGTGCGCCGTATTTTTCAGCATATTCTGAAATACGGCCGCGTCTTACATTTTTCAATTCCATTACGTAGGCCAGTTTTTCGGCATCAATACCGTCGGCATCATAAATGTATCCCGATGAATCGGACAGGGTAACCACTTTGGCGCCGAATTCGGTTGCTTTTTCGGTGGCATACTGGGCAACGTTTCCAGAACCGGAGATCGTGCAGATTTTTCCTTTCATGCTGTCTCCACGGGCTTTCAGCATTTCTTCAGCAAAATAAACCGTACCGTAACCGGTAGCTTCTGGACGGATGAGGGAACCGCCCCATTCCATTCCTTTTCCGGTAAGTACGCCTACAAACTCATTGCGGAGCCTTTTGTATTGTCCGTAGAGGAAACCGATTTCGCGGCCACCAACACCAATGTCGCCTGCAGGAACGTCGGTATTTGCACCGATGTGGCGGAACAACTCGCTCATGAAACTTTGGGTGAAGCGCATTACTTCGTTGTCTGATTTGCCTTTCGGGTCAAAATCGGAGCCACCTTTTCCACCGCCCATGGGCAGGGTTGTCAGTGAGTTTTTGAATACCTGCTCGAAGGCAAGAAACTTCAGGATGCCGAGGTTAACAGTCGGGTGAAAACGCAAACCGCCTTTGTAAGGGCCAATGGCGCTGTTCATTTCGATGCGGAAACCACGGTTTACTTCTACTCCGCCTTTGTCGTTCAACCAGGGTACACGAAACATGATGACGCGCTCAGGTTCAACCATGCGCTCAAGCATTTTGGCTTCTTTGTACTGTGGGTTTTCCTCAATAAAAGGAATAATAGATTCAGCTACTTCATGAACTGCCTGATGGAATTCAACTTCGCTGGGGTTTTTGGCAATGACCTTGGCCATGAAGTCATTGACCTTTTGTTCAAATACGTTTGACATGTTTTCAATTTTTAATAATTAAACTCACTATAATTTCACTTCAATATTACGAAAATTGCCTGCGGAAATTTTACTTCCCCGTTTGAATTGAGGGAATCACGTAGGGTTTTAAGTGTTTCACGTAGGGGGAGGGGATTTGACATTTTAGATGTGGGATTTGAGAATTGCAATTCCTCACTCCCCTTTGCCCGGTTCAAAAACCGTCAGGGTCAAGTCGTCAACCAAAACCGTTCCCCTGCCCCTGTTCCAGAAATAAATTTTCAGCACATCTTTTTCCGACCGGACTTCGGGGGTCAGGTAATCGAAACTTATTTTATTCCATTTACCGGTTTGGAGGCTTCGGTTTTCGGGCAGTGAACGAATGTTCAGTGCTTTATATTTGTAAGTTTTTCCCCTGTGCTGAAAACTGACGGCCAATAAAAAATCCTTTTGTGCTCTTTCGCTTTGCGGAAATACATAAAATTCTATCCTCAACCAGGCATGGTCTTCTTCTGTTAAGGCTTCAAAACTGCTTTCAAACAAGTTAAAATACAAAAGGGTGCTGTCGAACTGAAAGGCAGTTTTTCCGTTGTGCGACAATTCTTTTGTAAAAAACCTGTTGTGTTTTTTTGATGGGTTTTCAAAATCGAAGTCCGTGAGCACCCGGCTTTTATAACCCGATTCATCTTCCAGTATTTCTTTTCCTTCCAGCCACCGGTTCACCAGTAAAAGTTTTTGGTCTTCGGGTGATGTTGTTGTTTTGGCGAAAACCTTTTTGTAGTAAGCAAAGGTCATCCGGTCGCCGCTTAAAATGTTGTTTCGCATCTGCCAGGTTTGAAACAGGTTAAGAACAATCAGGAAAAAGGCCGCAACAGCAAACAGCCCTTTGTAAAAAGATACCGATTTTGAAAGCCGCTGAATAAAATAGCCCAGTGGGATGGCCATCACCGCATAAGATTGAACAAGAGCCCGCTGGCTGAAACAATTGGCATACCACCAGCAGGACCAGCTCGAAACCAGGTAAAGGTTCAGGAGGAAGAAAACAAAAAGGGGATAAAAAATTTCCCGCTTGTATTGATGAGTAAAATAAAAACCCCAAACCGCAAAAACCATCAGGGGAGTGTACACAAACCAGCCCTTCCTGAAACTGAACAACGTTTGCAGCGTGTGGGGAGCAAGAAAGTCAAAACCTTCCCCGGCATTGGTGTAGCTGTAGTAAAGATAGTCGCTACTGAATATTTTCCAGTAGGCTACCTGAAGCGAACCAATCAGCAAAAGAACCAACACAAAGGACAGCAACTGCAATTTGTGCTGTTTGAACAGGGTCAGTTTGTTTTTCAGGTTGCTGCTGCCGGATACGCCCCAAAGCAGGGGAATGAGCAAGACAATTATTTCGCTTGGCCGTGCCAAAATCAGGACTCCGGAAACAACAGCGAGCCACAGGATGTGTTTTTGCTCCCGGTCTTCGTGCCAACGGATGGTCAGCCATAAAACGAGGGCATACAGGGTGAACAGGTGGTTGTGGGCCAGCTCGGCGTTAAAAATACTTTGGTCAAAATAATTGGTGCCAAAAAACAGCAACAGCAAGGTGATGGCAGTGGTCTTGTCGCTAAAGAACTTCAACAAAACCTTTCGCAAAGCGAACAAGCCAACCAAGGTATAAAAGGTGCTGCCAATGATAATTCCCCACTGGTAGGGCAGTGAAAACCCGTCTGCCGGCCAGGCAGTAAACAAAGCAAAAAGATGGGAAAGAAAAAAGAAAGGAGCATAAAGAAAGGCCATGCCCATGCTGTATTTCATGATCCAATAGCCTGCCGGGCCGGGACTGGCCTGGTAAAAACTCACTGAAGGATTGTAAGTGTCCAGAATTTCCTGTAACTGCGCCATGTTGCTCAACCCGAGATCGTGGTAAATGAATGTAAACGGGAGGTACAAATAGTAACCGAACACATCGAAATTGATGGGGTTGTTGTGTGGGAAAAAGAAACGGGAAATTAAGACGCACAGGGTAATTAAACCAACGGCCTGTAACGAGTGCGCTTTAATTCGTGAAAGCTTTAAACCTAACATAAACTGATGAAATCTGCTTCCGCAAATTTAAGGTTTAAACAGATTGTATTTCAATATGCTGAAGATGGCGCGCATCCCGTCTTTCCAGCCAATTTTTTTACCGTCCTGGTAGGTGCGGCCATAATAAGAAATGCCTACTTCGTAAATCCTGATTCCCTCAACCCTTGAAACTTTTGCCGTGACTTCCGGCTCAAAACCAAAGCGTTTTTCCTTTAATTCGAGACCTTTAATAATGTCGGTCCTGAACAGTTTGTAGCAGGTTTCCATATCGGTCAGGTTCAGGTTGGTGAACATATTGGACAGGGAAGTCAGGAATTTGTTTCCGATGGAATGCCAGAAAAAGAGGATACGGTGTGCTTCGCCGCCCATAAAGCGCGAACCATAAACCACGTCGGCAAAGCCGTCCACTACCGGTTTCAAAAGCTTGTTGTATTCTTCCGGGTCGTATTCAAGGTCGGCATCCTGAATAATGAGGTAATTCCCTGTTGCTTCCCTTATGCCCCTGTGCAACGCTGCCCCCTTGCCCATATTTTTTTCTTGTTCAAAAAACCGGATGTCGTGGCCGGGATGGTTTTGGATGTAATCGTTGACAACTTCGGCTGTTTGGTCCGTGGAGAAATCGTTGACAATAATCAATTCTTTGCTGAATCTGCCAATAAGTTGAACAGCCAGCACTTTGTCGAGGATGAGATGAATGGTCGGGGCTTCATTATATGCCGGAATAATGATGGAAAGTTTGGAAGACATGAAAAATTTATTTGTCCGGCAAAAATAAGAAAAGCGGGGGCAGCCACAACTTATGGTTGCGATTTTGCGTTATACCAAATGACCCGGGACTTACGGATTGTCGTTCGCAGATTCTCACTTCCTTGTTTTTGTCAGGCAGGCTGATCGCTGTTTCCCCTTTCCCGTGCGGGGAAATCATTTTGCATACAGCACAATATGCGTGTTCTTGTTGCGTAATTGAAAGATGTTTTAAGACTGAATATAAATTAGATAACTAATGTTATATTTTTAACAGTATATTTATTTTAAGTAGTAAATTTGCGCCAATCAACATTTACTTTTATGGACAAATTATTTAGAAAAGACGCCTTCAATTACCATGCATTGGGACGTCCGGGAAAAATTGAGGTAATACCCACAAAACCGTACTCCACCCAGCGTGATCTTTCACTGGCTTATACACCGGGTGTGGCCGATCCCTGTCTTGCCATCGACAAGAACAAGGAGGATGTTTACAAATATACAGCCAAGGGAAACCTTGTTGCCGTCATTTCCAACGGAACAGCGGTACTTGGCTTGGGCAATATCGGGCCCGAAGCAGGAAAACCTGTCATGGAAGGAAAGGGATTGCTTTTTAAAATATTTGCCGACATTGATGTATTCGACATCGAAGTGGACGAAACGGATGTGGACAAGTTTATACAGACCGTTAAAGCCATTGCCCCCACTTTTGGTGGTATTAACCTCGAAGACATCAAAGCCCCTGAATGTTTTGAAATCGAACAACGCCTGAAAGAGGAGCTCGATATTCCCATCATGCATGACGACCAGCACGGCACGGCCATCATTACGTCGGCAGGATTGTTGAATGCACTGGAAATCAACAATAAAAAAATTGAAGACATAAAAATCGTGGTGAATGGCGCCGGCGCTGCCTCCGTTTCGTGTACCCGTTTGTACATCGCACTCGGTGCCAATCCCGACAACATCATTATGCTCGACAGCCGGGGCGTTTTGCACAAGGACAGAACCGATATGAATGAGACCAAAAAGCAATTCGCAACCAACAAACCGGTTCACACACTTGCCGAGGCATTAAAAGGTGCCGACATGTTCCTCGGGCTTTCGGTGGGTGGTGTCATGAAAAAGGAAATGCTGCTTTCAATGGCAGAGCGGCCCATTGTGTTTGCCCTTGCCAACCCAACCCCCGAGATTTCCTACGAAGTAGCCATGGAAACACGCGACGATCTCGTGATGGCAACAGGGCGCTCCGATTACCCAAACCAGATCAACAATGTGCTGGGGTTTCCATTTATTTTCAGGGGGGCCATGGACGTTAGGGCAAGTGCGATTAACGAAGAAATGAAGCTGGCTGCTTCCAAAGCACTGGCACAGCTGGCCAAAGAACCGGTGCCCGAAGAGGTGAACATTGCTTTTAATGTGCAAAACCTGAAGTTCGGCCGCGATTACATCATCCCCAAACCAACTGACCCGCGACTTATCGAAAGGGTGGCACCGGCCGTTGCCAAAGCAGCCATTGAAAGCGGAATCGCCGGAAGCCCGATTACCGACTGGCCTGCCTATGTCGAGGAACTGAGAAAAAGGCTGGGTCTTTCGAACAAGCTGAAAATGCAAATGAAAGCCGCATGTAAACGCAAGCCGAAACGCGTGGTCCTTGCCGATGCCCAGCGGTACAATATGCTGAAAGCTGCAGAAATCGTGAAAAACGAAAACCTTGCCGTGCCGGTTTTACTGGGTGATAAGGAAGTAATTGAGGGCATCATCCGTAAAAATGAACTGGAACTTGATGGTGTTGAAATTATTGACAATAAATGTAAGGAAGAGAAAAACAGGCGCCAGGAGTTTGCGAAGATATTACTTGAAAAACAGCAACGAAAAGGGATGACACCAACCTCGGCATTGGATGCCATGTTGCACCGCAATTACTTTGCCCCCATGCTGGTTGAAACAGCCTATGCCGATGCAGTTTTGTCAGGTTTAACACGAAATTATCCTGATTCCATCAGGCCATTCTTACAGATAATCGGGAAAAGGGACGATACCCGCATCGTTAGTGGGATGTATATTTTTAATGGAAAAGAAGGCCCCCTTTTCCTGAGTGACTGTACCGTTAACCAGGAACCCTGCGCGAAAGACCTGGTGGACATCACACTGCAAACTGCTGAAGAAGTCAGAAGGTTTAAAATAGAGCCCCGTATCGCCATGCTTTCTTATTCCAACTTTGGTTCGGTAAAGGGAAGGGTTCCCGATTGCCAGAGAGAAGCCGTGGAAATATTGCACAGAGACCACCCGGGCCTGATCGTTGATGGTGAAATGCAAGCCAGTATTGCAATGAATCCCGAACTGGCCAAAGACTCGTTCCCCTTCTCCAAACTGAATGGAAAAAAGGCAAATACGCTTATTTTCCCAAACCTGGCAGCGGCCAATATCGCACAAAAACTGATGCAGCAAATTACGGACATCGAAGTTATCGGCCCTGTTTTGAACGGAATGAAAAAACCGGCCCATGTTTTGCAAATGGGCAGCGGGGTCAACGAAATTGTTAACATGATCATGGTGGCTGTGATGGATGCACAGAAAAGGTAAACGGCCACCACGCTTTATCCCGGTTGCCTCGCTGAAATTCAATGCCTCCGGGATTTTGTTTTTATCCGTTTCCTTTCAACATGCTGCAATGCCTTTCGCAGTGGTGATGTGAAATGTTTTGCCTTCATTGGAAATAATTAATTTAATTTGCACTGAAATAGTATACGAAACCCACTTGAGCTTTTACCTATGACATGTCCCAATAATACACTGAGCAGACGGCAAAAAATTATCCTGTTGATTATCGGGGCGCTTGCGTTGCTGATCGGCTTTACCCCCCGCTACGTTTTTACAGCCATCGCCCATGGCAACCCTGATATTGATGATTACAAGATTTTTTACAACCGCACCATCCCGGCAGGTGAATATTTGCCCTGGAAAATTGCCGAAGACTACAACCTGTACGAACTGCCCGAACCCACAAGAACCACCATCGAAAGTTACAAACCGGTGGCTTTTCTTGTTATCCAGGATGAAAAAATCAAATACGAAGAATATTGGGATGGCTATGGCCGGCACTCACTTTCCAACTCGTTCAGCGCTGGAAAAAGTATCGTTGGCCTGCTTGTTGGCATTGCGCTGGACGAAGGGAAGATAAAAAGCCTTGATCAGCCTGTGGGCGACTTTCTCCCTGCATTTACAAAAGGGGAAAATGCAATACTGACCATCAGAAACCTGCTGACAATGAGTTCGGGTCTGAATTGGGACGAGACCTACACCAGCCCGCTTTCGATGACAACCGAAGCCTACTACGGGACGGATCTCCCGGGTCTCATCAATTCGTTGAAGGTGGTCGAAACTCCCGGAAAAGAGTTTGATTACCTGAGTGGAAATACCGAGGTGCTGGCCATGATTCTTGAGGCCGCCACGGGAAAAAGGCTGGCTAACTATGCTTCGGAAAAAATCTGGAAACACATTGGTGCCCGCTACGATGCACTTTGGTGTCTCGACAGCAAAGATGGCATGGAAAAAGCATACTGCTGTTTCAATACGAATGCCCGCGATTTTGCCCGCTTTGGCCAATTGGTGCTGAACAATGGAAAATGGAACAACACACAAATTGTTTCTGAAAAATATTTGAAAGAGGCCACTTCTCCTGCTGCTTATCTTATTGACAAAGGCGACAAGAAAAAGGTTGATTTTTATGGTTTCCAATGGTGGGTCATCCATTACAAAGGCCATACCATTCCCTACATGCGGGGAATTCTTGGCCAGTATATTTTTGCCATCCCCGACAGAAATGCCGTGGTCGTCCGCCTGGGCCACGAACGCAGCAAAGAATACATTGGTCACCACACCAAAGATATTTACCAATACCTGGATGCTGCCTTTAAAATACTGGACTAAGGCCGCTGTCCATCTGCCGGCCCTAATTTATAATTGATAAAAAAAAGCCTTTGCTTCTTAAAATGAGCCGAAAAGCCAGATTATTATTACTTTTGTTCAGTTCAATAAATCAATAAATATTAATTGAAAAAGAGAATACGATGAAAAAAGTAACCGTTGTCGGAGCCGGAAATGTAGGCGCAACCTGTGCCGATGTTTTGGCACAAAAAAACTTCCTTGATGAAGTGGTGTTAATCGACATTAAAGAAGGCCTGGCCGAGGGCAAAGCACTCGACATCTGGCAAAGTGCACCCATTAACTATTTTGATACGAGGGTTGTTGGCTACACCAACGATTACAGCAAAACTGAAAACTCAGATGTTGTAGTCATTACCTCGGGCATTCCGCGTAAGCCGGGCATGTCGCGCGATGATTTAATTTCTACCAATGCAAATATAGTGATGGACGTGACCAGGAAAGTCATGGCCTCTTCACCCGATGCGGTGATTATTATCGTTTCCAATCCTTTGGACGTAATGACTTATGCTTCGCACATTGCTTCGGGAAAATCAGCAAATAAGGTTTTCGGGCAGGCCGGCGTGCTCGACACGGCACGTTACCGCGCTTTTTTGGCAACTGAATTAAATGTTTCGCCCCGAGACATTCAGGCCTTGCTTTTAGGTGGTCATGGCGATACCATGGTGCCTTTGCCACGCTACACCACTGTTTCCGGTATTCCGGTTACCGAGCTGATTGCCAAAGACAAACTGGATGCCATTGTTGACCGTACCCGTAAAGGCGGCGGCGAAATTGTGAACCTGCTGGGTACTTCTGCCTGGTATGCCCCCGGGGCTGCCGCCGCACAAATGGCCGAGTCGGTTATACAGGACCAAAAGCATATTTTCCCATGCTGTGTACGTCTCGACGGACAGTGGGGCGAAAAAGACATTTATCTTGGTTCACCTGTAAAACTGGGTAAAAATGGTGTTGAAGAAATCATCGAGATTGATTTGAATGAGGAAGAAATGGCCCTGCTGAAAACTTCTTCGCAGCACGTTAAGGATGTAATGAAAGTATTGGACGATATGAAATTGTTCTAAAAAAACAGCCTAATTCATTAATGGTTGCGATTCTTGTTTAGGCTTAGGCGCTCCTTCGGGGGCGTCTTTTTTTTTGCGCCCTGTTTTTGATTATCTTTACGGCTTACTCATTAAGCTTTAAAAAGATGAAACGTTTAGTAGTCCTTTCAGGCGCTGGCATGAGTGCCGAAAGCGGGGTAAGTACCTTTCGCGACAGCAACGGTTTGTGGGAAAACCACCGGATTGAAGAGGTGGCTTCACCCATTGCCTGGCAAAACAACCCGCAAATGGTACTCGAATTTTACAACCAGCGCCGCAAACAACTTTTTGAAGTCGAACCCAATGCCGGGCACAAAGCCCTGCTTAGGCTCGAAAAAAAATTCGATGTGCAGATTATCACCCAAAATGTGGATGACCTTCACGAAAGGGCCGGGTCATCAAATGTTTTGCACCTGCACGGAGAAATGAAAAAAGTGAGAAGTACACTTGATCCGGGTCTTGTTTACACCCTCGACCACTGGGAGTTGAAATGGGGCGACAAATGTGAAAAAGGTTCCCAACTGCGTCCCCACATCGTTTGGTTTGGCGAAGGGGTGCCCCTGATTGGAACCGCCGTTGAAATTATTTCGGAAGCAGATATTGTGTTGGTAATCGGGACTTCGATGGTAGTTTACCCCGCTGCCGGACTTATTGGTTACGCACCCGAATCTTCCCCAAAATACTACATCGACCCCAAAGCATTTCCGGTTTCCGGAATAACAAACCTTACTATTGTAAAAGAAAAAGCCGGCAAAGGCGTGCCCCGGCTGGTGAATCAATTGCTGGAAGAGGCTTAAAACAACCTTCCAGAGTCTGAAAGACCTGGAAGAGTTGTTGTGTATTTCCTGGAAGAGTTGTTGTGCATTTCCTGGAAGAGTTGCTGCACATTTCTAAGAACAGTGAAAAATATTTTAGGGGATATAACAATTTAAAGACGATGAAAAAACTCGCACCAATACTGCTTTTTGTATTAGCCAATTCTTTGATTGGGCAAAATATCTGGGAACCAATTATTTTTCCAGACACACTTAAATCGAAAGCAATTAATGCTGAAAAAGAAGGAGTATTATTTGTCGCAACAGGTGGAAATAATGAATATTATGGTCTGTTCAGAACATTAAATTATGGAAATACCTGGGAATTAATAGAGGTCGATACGGCGAGTTCGTATGTAAGCATTTTTACAATTCGGTATAATTCAGACGATGTTCTTTTTATTGGTGCTAATTCACGAATCTACAGATCAGTCAATGATGGAGAGAGTTTTGAAAAAGTTTTAACAGGTGTCGATAACATTTTAAAAATAAATTTCTCACCAGGGAACGAAATATTTGCTGTTGGTTGGTCTTACATTTTTCGGTCAACTGATGCCGGAACTACCTGGGACACTTTATATCATACCAATTCTAATCTGTACTTTGCAGATATTGATTTTGGGCTTAATGGCGAAATTTATACTGTTGGAGGGTCGTTTGACGGGCCTGGTACGGGTAGCGGTTTTCATCGATCGCTTGATAATGGAATAAGCTGGGAGAATATTGGAATTGTTGACCTGCATTTACATTGCATCGAAGTAAATACTAATGGAGTAATTATTGTTGGCGGTGAAGGAGCGAATATGTACAGGTCAAATGATAATGGTGAAAACTGGACTTATATTTCTGACTATAATGCCAGTGCAATTGAATCGGATTTTCAGGATAATCTGTTTGCTGGTGTACGCGGGTTTTATTACGATGGTGTCTTGCTTTCTGAAGATTGGGGTAGTACCTGGAGTGAATTAAACGATACAGTATTGAACCCCTACATCAATCAAATATCAATATCCCCGAACAATACAGTGTATTTACAATGTGATAAGGTGGTAAGTGAACCCTATCAATTATTTAAATCAATAAATCCAATACTCGGTATAAAAAGCGAAAATTCGGCAGCTGAGATTACACTCTTTCCAAATCCAACTGATACTAAAATATCCATCTCAAATAAAACAAACAAGAGAATCCTGAGGTGTAATATTTACAATCAAAATGGACCGTAAAATTTATCGCACTCACTTTTTCACTTTGTCCACCGGCATTTTGGCGAAAAGCCGACCGATGTCTTTTTTTACACTGCTCTCTTTAGCTTCTTCATATCCGATTCGCCCTGTGGCAACCCCCTGCCACACAATTTTCTTTTTCGAATCATCCAGCAAATCAACCACTAATGTTCCCACATTATAATCGTGGGTAACAGCAGTATAAGGGTACATGCCTGGCGATCCATAACCCACAACGCCCACACCTGCGCCTCCCGAGCCCACACCCACACCAATGGCCACGGCACCATAACCATTGTATCCGGCATAGTGGTCGGAATAGGCCGAGTAACTGGTTTCTTCCTCAACAACGGCAAAAACCGACACCTGTAAATCGGCCCCTGATTTTTGGTAAACATAGCCGCGGGCTTCCAACTCAGCTTTAATTGCCATCAAAATGTATTCTTTGGTTTGGGGGCTCATTACTTTATCGTTATGCGGGTCCCAGTTTAGCAAACCGAATGTTTTGTATTTCGAAAAATCTGCTTCGTGATCGTATTCGGCAATATATTTCCACGGATTGCACGACGAAAGAAATAAGAGGATAATAAGGGGTAAGATTAATTTTTTCATATTTCTTTTTTTTTAATCGTTGGTAAAGGGTTTGATTATTTAGAACCCGGAAATCTATCCATCACCTTTGCAACCTTTTTTGGTAGATTTCGGTCGCGCTTATCAAGGTCTTGTTCAACTTCATCTGATCCAATTCCCTGCCAGATCAGCTTTTTGTCTTCAACACTGAAAACATCAATAATCAGGGTTCCTTCCCTGTAATTGCGTTGGGTAACGGTTGTGGAAGAATATCCGGGACCATAGCCGTAACCATAGCCAAAACCCGAATAACCCCAGCCCCCGCCATAGCCCGCCCAGCCACCATAGTGATTGGTATAAGCCTCGTAACTGGTTTTGCCTTCGAGTGTTACAAAAACCGACACCAGCATATCTGCCTCATCTTTTACGTATTGATAAGCTTTGTCTTCCATTTCGGTACGAATGGCATTCATAATCGTTTGCTTGTCGTAGTCGTTTATCTGGTAACCGTTTTTGTAATCCCATGGATAAAAACCAAAAGTCTTGAAACGGTTAAAATCAACAGACTTGTCGTAATCATAAACTACTTCCAGCGAACTGCAGGATGAAAAAAGAAGGAAAACAACCAGGAAGAGAAACAGGTTTTTCATGCAAAATGAATTTCTAAAACAGACTGCAAAAATACACTTTAAATTATACACTTTTTTACGTACTTTTGCCGACTGTTTTTAAATAATGATCATGAATACTTCCAAAGCAAACCTGGCCGGATGGGCTCTTTTTATATTGTTGTTCGTTGTTACAACCACAATAAGTTCCTGTAAAAAAGATGAGGGCGTTGACCAGGGAGCTATTGACAGGGAATTAATTGATCAATATGTCGCCGAAAAACAACTTGATGGCCGGTTTACCGAAAGCGGTTTGTTCTATGTGGTTGTAAAAGAGGGGAATGGCGAGTACCCATCTGCAACCTCACTGGTAACCGTTTCTTACAAAGGATATTTACTGAATGGTGATGTATTTGACGAAGGGGAATACCTGACCGCCCTGCTGACCAACCTCATTACAGGATGGCAGGAAGGCATCCAGCTTATTGATGCAGGTGGTAAAATTAAACTGGTCATACCTTCACATTTAGCATACGGCAGCCAATCTACAGAAAGTATTCCTCCAAATTCCGTTCTGGTTTTCGACATCACGCTGCACGCTTTTCAAAAGTAAAACCTGCTTGCTCTTCTCTTTGGCAGGTGAACCCCGCCCTCCCCTTCCTTCCCCTGCAAAAAAAAACACGATAGCAAATTATTTTGTATCTTGTGGCTTTCTTTAAAAGCGCAAAGCCATGTCACCTGAGCAAAACCTTCTGTTGAAAAAAGCACAACATTACTGCGCATATACCGAGCGCAGTATTTTTGATGTAAAAATGAAGTTGCAGGAATGGAAACTTTCCGAAAAGAAAATTGAAGAGTTTATCCGCCGGCTTGAGGATGAAGACTACATCAACGAAGAACGCTATGCCGTTACTTTTGCCTACGGCAAACTACGCAACAACAAATGGGGGCGGACAAAAATTTTTTACGCCCTTTCCCAAAAAAACATCCCCGAGATTTACATCCAGATGGGACTGAACGAGCTGGATGAAGAAGAATACCTCAATACCCTGAAATCCGTCATCGCCTCAAAACAAGTCACGGGCAAGGACGAATTCACACGGCAGAACAAGCTGGTGCGTTACGCCGTGCAAAAAGGTTTCCAGCCTGAACTGGCATGGAAAGTTGTCAGGGGCGAGATTTAGTTTTTGTTGATTTGTAAATCACACCAAAATAAATTAAAGGTTATGAAAAAACTGTTTCTTTTAACGATGAGTATTTTTTTGCTTAGCTGTTTAACTGCCCAGACGTGGAATCAAACGGCCAAAATCACAGCTGCCGACAGGGATGCGGGTGATCACTTTGGCGGCTATGTTTCCGTCAGCGGGGATTACGCCATTGTCGGCGCCCCTTACGCGGACAAGGATGTAAACGGAGGGGATGAAATGGAGTCTGCCGGCGCTGCTTATTTCTTTAAAAAAGATGAAAACGGAAGCTGGGTTCAAACACAAAAAGTAACGGCTTCCGACCGAATAGGCAATGCGCTTTTCGGTTATGCCGTGAGCATTCACGGGAACCGTGCAATCGTTGGCGCTTACCAGTCTTCGCAACTGAACTCGGAAGGTGATGCCGTGTTATTTGCAGGCTCGGCTTATGTTTTCCAACGCGACGAAACAGGAGTCTGGAATCAGACGCAAAAGCTGGTAGCCTCCGATATGACGGAATCCGCTTTCTTTGGTTTTGCTGTTGCCATCGAAGGAGATGTTGCCGTTGTGGGTGCATATTACGATGGTGAAGACACTGTTAGCGGCAATGTTATGCCTCAGGCCGGTTCTGCTTACATTTTTAAAAGAACCGAAAACGGAACCTGGGCGCAAATGCAAAAAATAGTTGCTTCCGACCGGGATGCGGGAGATATGTTTGGGGTTGCCGTCGATATCAGCAACAACGAAATTATTATCGGGGCCTGGCAGGAAAGTGATGATGTTTCAGGTGAAAATTATCTGAGCAATGCGGGTTCGGCTTACTTTTTCCGGCAGGATGACAACGGCCTTTGGCAGCAGGCTCAGAAAATGACGGCTTCCGACAGGGCAAAAAACGACGTCTTCGGCGCTGACGTTGCTATTGATGACGGTTTTGCCATAGTGGGTGCTTTTCGAGAGGGAAACGATTCCGTTGAATATGCAGGTGCCGCTTATTTATTTGAAAAAAGCGGAAATGACAGCTGGAACGAGCTGCAAAAAATCACAGCACCGGCCCGGGCAGAATGGGATGAATTTGGCCTTGCCGTTTCCATTAGCGGGAATCATGCCCTGGTGGGTGCGCGGGGTACAAACCGGGTATCGGACACCGACACCCTGTTCAATGCCGGTGCCGCTTATTTGTTTAAAAGAGACGGGTCTGGCCATTGGAATCTTAGCCAGGAAATCCTGGCTTCCGATAAGGAGGAATATGACGAATTCGGCGTATCGGTGTCCATTGACGCCAATCATGCCATTGTAAGCGCAATGAAGGAAGATGATGATGCGGACGGGGGAAACAAGCTGGAAAATGCGGGTTCGGCCTATATTTTTCAGGACGGCATTACCGGCATTGACGAAAATGGTTCCGGGCTTGCGTTGGTGTTTTATCCCAACCCCACAAACGGGGAAGTAAATATTGACCTGGGGCAAAGCCGGCCGGATATTGAAGTGCGGGTCCGGGATATTTCCGGGAAAACAGTGCTGCGCAAAAGCATCGGGACAAGCCGCTTTGCCGGTATTGAAATCAAGGGTGCAAACGGGCTTTATTTCATTGAAATCCGTTCGGCCAACGGAAAATCTGCTGTGCTAAAAGTGATTAAGCAGTAATTTTTTCATCCGCACGAGCTTGCAACACCTGGTGCTTTTCGCAAAGCACCGCCTCCGGTCATGCTTTTTTTTCAGCTCGCCTCTCAGTCCGGAACGTACATTTTCAATGAAATATTTTAATGTACATTTGCCCCTCGAAATAACAAAAAACAACCATGTTCACCACCGAAGAACTTAAAGATTTGTCTAAGAGGCTTGCAGCCTTGAGGGGGTACCTTTGACATCGACCGCAAACAAATGGAAATCGAAGAACTGGAAGAAAAATCCCATGACCCCGATTTCTGGAACGATCCCAAAAAAGCCGAAGCGCTGCTGAAACAAATCCAGGAACTCAAACGCTGGACCCACGACTTTGCCAATGCCGAAGAAGCTTTCAACGACCTGGAGGTACTTCAGGAATTTATGGAATTGGGCGAAGCGGACGAAGATGAGCTGAACAAACAATTCGGGCTGGCCAAAAAACGCATCGAAGACCTGGAGTTCTTGCAAATGCTTTCCAGTCCCCAGGACAAACTCAACGCCATTTTAAAAATAGCACCCGGTGCCGGGGGTACCGAAAGCCAGGATTGGGCGGAGATGTTGATGCGCATGTACATCCGTTACGGCGAAAAAAACAACTTCAAAGTCAGGACACTGGAATTGCAGGAAGCCGAGCCAGCCGGCATCAAATCGGCCTCGCTGGAATTCGACGGCGACTTTGCCTTCGGCTACCTCAAAGGCGAAAACGGCGTCCACCGACTGGTACGGCTGTCGCCTTTCGACTCGGCCAACCGCCGCCACACTTCCTTTGCTTCCGTTTACGTTTATCCCGTAGTGGACGATTCCATTGAAATTACCATCAATCCGGCCGATATCAGTTGGGACACCTTCCGCTCCAGCGGGCCCGGGGGGCAGAACGTCAACAAGGTGGAAACGGCCGTGCGCCTGCGCCACGAGCCTTCGGGACTGGTCATCGAATGCCAGGAAACCCGCTCGCAGGGACAAAACCGCGAGAAAGCCCTGCAAATGCTCAAATCGCAGTTGTACGAAATCGAACTGCGCAAACAGCAGGAAGCCCAGGATAAAATTGAGGGAAGCAAAAAGAAAATCGAGTGGGGCTCTCAAATCCGTTCCTACGTGATGCACCCCTATAAAATGGTAAAAGACAACCGTACCAATTACGAAACCTCCGACGTGCAGGGTGTAATGGATGGAAACATTGATGGTTTTATCAAGGCTTTTTTAATGGAGTTTGGGGGAGGATGATACCTGAAAGCTTAGCTCCTTACCTTAGAAACAACCGCACATCAAAAGAAAATGCTTCTGTCCGGAGTACTTTAACTTTGGAAAAACCGGGGTGTGCGGGATTGAGCAAATAGTTGAAATCACCCTGAACCACCGCTGAAGGCACCTTGATGACTGTGTACTTAATTTCCAGGAGTAATTTGCCTTTTTTTTAAAAATATTTTCTTTGGATAAAGATTTGTTTCTGTAAAGAATCCCTACATTTGACAGCTTAAAAAAACTATAGAAAATGTTAAAAGTTTACCACAACCCACGCTGCAAAAAATCACGGGCAGGCCTGCAATTTGTTAAAAACAAAACCAGTGAATTTGAGGTGGTTGAGTATTTAAAAAACCCAATTACTGAAAGTGAAATGAAAGCCTTGTTGATGAAACTCAACAAAAAACCGCTGGAGATGATTCGCACACAGGAAGCCATCTACAAATCCGACTTCAAAGGAAAGAATTTCACCGACGATGAGTGGGTAAAAATCATGCTTGAAAACCCCAGGCTCATCAAACGTCCCATCGTGGTGAAAGGCAACAAAGCCATTTGGGGTGACCCGGCGGAGGAGCTGGCGGTGCTGTTTTAGATGCCGGGATCCGGAAGACGGAAGCCACACCTATGCTCACTCAGCTGCCTTTTCAACCTTTCAGGTACTGCCTGCGCACATTTCCCCGTTTTCGACCTGAAAGGTTAAACAGTACATCAAACTTGAACAGTAAATATCGAATTTCAAACACAAAAAGCCATGAAATACAGAATTGAACACGACACCATGGGCGAGGTCAAAGTGCCTGCCGACAAATACTGGGGTGCCCAAACCCAGCGTTCAAAAATGAATTTTGAAATCGGGGACGAAGGCTCGATGCCCAAAGAGATCATCGAAGCATTTGCCTTTCTAAAAAAAGCTGCGGCGCTTACCAACGCAGAAATTGGTGGTTTAGATCCGAAAAAAGCCGAGCTAATCGGCAAAGCTGCCGACGAAGTTATTGCCGGTCAACTACAGGGAAATTTTCCGCTTGTTATCTGGCAAACCGGTTCGGGTACGCAGTCGAACATGAACATGAACGAGGTATTGGCCAACCGGGGGCACGTTATCAATGGCGGCAGCCTGGAGGATGACAAAAAGTTTCTTCACCCCAACGATGATGTCAACAAATCCCAGTCTTCAAACGATACTTTCCCTACGGCCATGCACATTGCAGCCTATAAGATGCTCATTGAAACCACCCTTCCCGGTGTGGAAATGCTTCGGGATGCACTGCATAAAAAAGCCATCGAATTCAAGGATATTGTAAAAACCGGGCGTACCCACCTGATGGATGCCACCCCGCTGACACTGGGACAGGAATTTTCAGGTTACGTGGCCCAGCTCGATTATGGACTCAAGGCCCTGAAAGCCACCTTTGACCATTTGTCGGAACTGGCCCTGGGCGGGACAGCCGTAGGTACGGGACTGAACACCCCTCCGGGCTATGCGGAAAAAGTAGCCCGAAAGATTTCGGAACTGACGGGTTATCCTTTCAAAACGGCGCCCAACAAATTCGAAGCTCTTTCGGCCCACGATGCCATCGTGGAAACTTCGGGTGCTTTGAAACAGTTGGCCGTCAGCCTGATGCACATTGGCAACAACGTCCGCCTGCTGGCCAGCGGCCCGCGCTGCAGCATCGGCGAGATCCAGTTGCCCGCCAACGAACCCGGTTCGTCCATTATGCCGGGTAAAGTTAATCCTACACAAAATGAAGCCCTTACGATGGTTTGTGCCCAGGTTATCGGTAACGATGCGGCCATCACTGCCGGCGGGATGCAGGGTCATTTTCAGTTGAATGTGTTTAAACCGGTGATGATTGCCAACCTGTTGCAAGCCGCACGTTTGTTGGGCGATGCCTGTGTTTCGTTCACCAAAAATGCGGTAGTGGGCATCGAGCCCAACCACAAAGCCATCAAAGAAAACCTGGACAACTCGCTGATGCTGGTCACTGCACTGAACACCCACATCGGCTACGAGAAGGCGGCTAAGATTGCCAAGAAAGCCCATGCCGAAGGAACAACCCTTCGCGAAGCAGCTTTGGAACTGGGTTTTCTGACAGATGCTGAATTCACCGAATGGGTTGACCCTGCCAAAATGATTTGATTTTGTATCTTCACCGGGCAAAACTGCCGAAGCATGAACGCGCCCGGAATTTGGATGCACATCATTTGGGCCACCAAAGCATACGAGCCCTGTTTGGTTGGCGGGGTAGCAGATTACCTCAACGATTATTTAATTGGGAAATCTGCGGACCTGGGCGCAAGGGTTAAAGGATTGAACGTTCAGCCTGAGCACGTGCATATTTTGATCGACCTGCCGGTGGCCCTCAGCTTAAGTGACTTTATGCACGAACTGAAGGGTGCCTCGTCGTACTGGGTAAACAAACACCGTTTATGCAAGCATCTGTTCCGATGGCAGAAAGGTTTCGATGCTTACAGTGTTGGTGAAGAAGACCTTTACACTTTGCTGCATGATTTTGAAGATCAAACTGTCATCCACAAAAGCCTGAGTTTCCAGGCGGAACGCAAGGTATTTCGCGAAAAAGCAGGAACAAAACATCAAAAAAATGGAACAATCTGACAAAGCCGTCATCTTACAACTGCACTCATTGAAAATGAAGATGGAGCCGGGCACCTACTTCTGGTGTGCCTGCGGGCGAAGCAACAAACAACCGTTTTGTGATGGTTCGCACCGGGGAACTGCCTTCCGGCCGGAAAAGGTGGTCATCGAAAAACCACAGCACGTGGCCTGGTGCATGTGCCGCCACAGCAAAAAAGGCGCTTTCTGCGACAACAAACACCGGGAACTGCCGGGCTACCTGAAAAAAGAGGACAGGTAACCAGAATTCAACTTTTCCAAAGTTCGGAACTTTGGAAAAGTTCTTCTTTTCAACGCATTGCGGGTAGCTTTTTCAACCCCCGCAGGCGAAAAACAAAAGCCCGTTTCACTTCTTTTTTCCCGGCAAAAATGTGGATGGTGTCGGCGGCTTCCACTTTTTCGAAGTACCCGTCCAGACTGCCGTAAGGCGAGCGGTAGTCCCGGCTGTCAGTGAGGTAGTAGGCATCCATGCCTTGTGTTAAGGGACCATTTATCCGGTTGATCCAGGCGTATTTGTGGATGCGTTCAAGCGGCCCCAGGCCGTAAACTTTCATGCCAAGCGGTGAAGCGGCGTAATAGTCGTAATTGGCCAGGGGAAACCAGTTGTCGCCGGTCAGAAAAGCATTTTCCGGCATGCTGCCGTTGTCGCGGTCTCGCTCAACAATTTTTGCAAATTCAATCCCTGCCTGCCTGAAACCAGTCAGGTCGAGTGAAGGGTCATTTTTACCCAAATTGTGGTAAGCGGTGGAATAGTCAACTTGAAAAAGGGACAGTCGGACCTGCAAAATCCCAAGAAGCAAAATAATAAAAAGTAAAAACAGTGTCCCGTACAGGACTGCCGATACCCGGAATCTTTGCGCAACTTTTTGCTGGTCGAGCCAGGCGGCTGCCAGGATGACCAGGCTGGTGTATGCCGGTGCCGACCAATGGGGAAGAGTACTTCTGAAAAGTGAAAAAATATGAAAAGTGAAAATCAGCGGTAAAGTTGCCAGTAAGATGATGCGGTTGTGCGCCTTGCCAATCTTGAGTTTTCCTCTGAAGCCGGCTATTACAGCAAGCACAATCAGTACAAAATTAACGGGATTGTTGTAAAAGAATTCGCCCGCAATTTCGGTAAGAAAATAATTCGGGCTTAAGCTGCTGTCCAGCAGGTTCACCCTTTCCCCCTGGAAACGGAAACTGACAAAATCGTTTTGCAGGTTCCAGTAAATTATGGGTAAAGTAAACAGCAGGGAAATGAAAATGGAGAGGTACAGCCATTTGCTTCTGAACCATTCACGGTTATAAATACCGATGTACAGCAAAGCCCCCAACCAAAGAAAGACCGTGGTGTATTTTGATAAGATTCCCAGACCAAGAACAAAACCTAAATTCAACATCCGTATCCCCGACACAGGCTGGTGCGGACAAAAAGGCAGGGTACGGAGCATCAACCGCAGGGAGAGTAACCAGAAAAAATTTTGCGGTGTATCCGGAAGGATAAAAATGCCTGTGATGACAAAACCGTAAATTGAAGCCGTGAACAACAATGCTGCGTAAAAGCCGGCTCGTTCGTTGCGCAGGATTCTCCCCAAATCAAAAACCAGCCACAGGTTTATTGCCCCAAAAACCACCGAAGCCAGTCGCAGGAAAAATTCGCTGTCGAAAAGCAGGTTCAGGCTGAAGAGTTGAATCACCCAGCCCACCATGGGCGGATGGTCGAAATGCGACCAGTCAGGATAAAGGGCGTACAGGCGGTAGTACACTTCGTCGTTCCCCAGCTCCAGAAAGCCGGCCAAAAGCCCCCTGACCAGCGTGGAAATCCCGATCAGCAGCCACAAATAATTCCGGTAGTTGGGAGAGGTTTTCATCGGTTTAAAGCTTGGGTTTTTTCTGTCTCCATTTGGCATACACAAACACCAGCCCTAACAGGAACAAAAAATATAAGATGCGCAAACGCAAAGTTGCTGAAGCATCAACGGTTGCCGTTTTCAGCGACCGGGGTGCATCACCTTCGTATCGTACAACGGGGTTCAGAAACAGGGTGAAGGTGTAGTCGAACATGGCTTCGGTACGGATGTAGGGGTCGTCGGGACGGATCACGTAAGATGCCTTTTTGGCATTGGATACCTCTTTGCGTACAGTTCCGTTTTCACCGATGAATTTGATAGTCATTGCCTTCCTGCTGAAAGAAACCTTGAAAGTGTCTCCCTCCGGTTTTGCATTTGTCAGGTAGGGCAGGCGTTTTAGTTTTTCCGCTTTCTCAGCAATGGAAACATTATTCTCGGTATAAAAATCAACACCGTAATTCCTGCCTGCTTTCAGGCTGTTGATGATCTCCGCTCTGTTGGTGTTCACGGCATTGATTACCGTAAACTTCCGCCCGACTTCGCTTGGGCGCAAAACGTCGTGTGCATCATCATCCGCAAGTATCCACACCAACTGGCCGGAACTCAGCGCCGCATCCCAGTGTTCGACGGAAAGAAAAAGGTTACCCAGCACTTCCATCATCCTGTAATTTGTAAGGTATTTCAAATCCTCAGTATTGTAACTTTCGTTAAGAAGGGGGTGGGCAAGAACAACAATCTGACACTGTGGATTGAGTAAATCGATGATGTACTGCTTCATGCTCAGTGTCTGAAAAAGAATGAAGTCTGTCCAGAGCACTTCATCTGCACCAATGCAAACCTGGTGTGTTCTCGAAATGTTGTATCCGTGCTCATAAGTGGGAATAAAAAATAATTTGTTTTTATTGTGCCGGTTGATTTTCTGGTAATCGGAGGTGGCCACGTAATCAAAACCCAGTTCCCGGTACACGCTATCAATCAGCTCGTTGCTGTTCTTCCTGCCATTGGTAATACCCATCCATGCTTTGGATTGCACCTGGAAATTATACCTGCGCCACATGCTGGAGTCCATCCCCCGGTAGGGGTTGTACAGATTCTTACCCCGGAAAGCTTTCGGCTCCGAGAATTTGTAAACCGGTGCCATCAGGTAAAACGACACCAACACCGCAACCAGGATAAAGATTGTCAAAGAAAAAAAACGGAGAAAAAAACGCAGGAGCTTTTTCATTCTGTAAAAATATCGATGCAAAACTAACAATTACTGCTCAGTTTCAGCGGCTACAAAAAGCAATTTGTTTTTGAAAAAGGGCAATGCAATCCGCAATAAAATCAGAATAATGTTAAGCTTCTGCTTGAAAATAATTTGTACTTTTGCGACCTTATTTAAATTTAATCTAAATAGGGGTATAATGAAGGATGAGTCAGGGAAAAATGGTGTGTTAGAAGAGGTTACATCGGGTGATTACAAATACGGTTTTGTAACCAATATCGAAACCGAGACCGCACCCAGGGGACTGAACGAGGACACCATCCGTTTTATTTCGGCTAAGAAGAACGAGCCGGACTGGATGCTGGAATTCCGCCTGACTGCTTTCCGCCACTGGCTGACGCTGACAGAACCGGCCTGGGCACACATCGAATACCCGGTAATTGATTTTCAGGACATTATTTACTACGCAGCGCCAAAAAAGAAAAAAGAATTTGAAAGCCTCGATGAGGTTGACCCCGAATTGCTGGATACTTTTAACAAGCTGGGCATTTCGCTTGAAGAGCAAAAAAAGCTGAGTGGTGTTGCCGTTGATGTGGTCATGGACAGCGTTTCGGTGAAGACCACCTTTCAGGACACCCTTGCGAAACACGGAATCATCTTCTGCTCTTTCAGCGAGGCGGTACGAAACCACCCCGGCTTGGTAAAAAAATACATGGGCACAGTTGTGCCTTACCGCGACAATTATTATGCTGCCCTTAACTCGGCTGTTTTCAGCGACGGTTCGTTTTGCTACATCCCCGAGGGGGTGCGCTGTCCCATTGAGCTTTCCACGTATTTCCGAATTAATGCGGCCAACACGGGACAGTTCGAACGGACATTGATTGTTGCCGAAGCGGGAAGTTATGTAAGTTACCTGGAAGGCTGTACGGCACCCCAGCGCGACGAAAACCAATTGCATGCGGCCATTGTTGAAATCCTTGCCATGGATGATGCCGAAGTCAAATACTCCACGGTGCAAAACTGGTATCCCGGCGACAAGAATGGAAAAGGGGGCGTTTACAATTTCGTTACCAAGCGTGGTCTGTGCAAAGGACGGAACTCCAAAATAAGCTGGACACAGGTGGAAACCGGCTCGGCCATCACCTGGAAATACCCTTCCTGCATTTTGCGTGGCGACAATTCGGTGGGCGAGTTTTACTCGGTTGCAGTCACCAACAACCACCAGCAGGCTGATACCGGTACGAAAATGATTCACATCGGGAAAAATACCAGAAGTACCATCATTTCTAAAGGCATCTCGGCAGGTAAAAGCAACAACAGTTACCGGGGTTTGGTACAGGTTGCCAAAAAAGCCGACAATGCCCGCAATTTTTCGCAGTGCGACTCGCTGCTGCTGGGCGATAAATGCGGGGCACACACTTTCCCGTACATTAAAACAGCCAACTCTTCTGCCATTGTGGAACACGAAGCCACTACTTCAAAAATATCGGAAGACCAGCTTTTTTACTGTCAGCAACGGGGAATTGACATGGAAAAGGCCATTGGCCTCATCGTGAACGGCTATGCCAAAGAGGTGTTGAAACAACTGCCCATGGAGTTTGCCGTGGAAGCTCAAAAACTGCTGGCCATCACACTGGAAGGAAGCGTTGGGTAAGGGAAGGGAGAGAACGAAGGACGAGAACGAACTACGAAAGCGAACTAAGAGAACGAACTACGAGAATGAACTACGAGAATGAACAGTGGGTACGAAGGCTGGAAATAGTGAAAACAAAAAGTGATAAATGATGGCCATGAATGTTAAAAGATCCGATCTGGCAGACCGGCTGACAGATTTTTCAGTTCGGATCATCCGTATTGCGGAAAGCTTGCCGGTTATCAGGGCGGGAAGCTACATCGCAGATCAGATTATTCGCTCCGGTACATCTCCTGCTTTAAACTACGGCGATGCCCAGGATGCCGAATCGAACAAGGATTTTATTCATAAAATAAAGATCGTTTTGAAAGAACTCCGGGAAACCAGTGTGGCTTTGCAATTGATTTCCAAGCTCGAGATTTTCCCGGAACCCAATGAGCTAAAAAGCATCAGGGATGAAAACAACCAACTGATTGCCATATTTGTTGCCAGCGTGAAAACGGCAAAAAATAAAATAAGGAAATAAATAATGAAAAATGTTTTCGTCGTTCGTAAATCGTTTTCGTTATTCGTAAATCGTTTTCGTTATTCGTAAATATAAAACTATGTTACTCAATATAAAAAACCTCCACGTTTCCATCAATGGAAAAGAAATTCTTAAAGGCCTGAACCTTGGGGTAAACAAAGGGGAGGTGCATGCCATTATGGGGCCCAACGGAACAGGAAAAAGTACACTCGCCGCTGCCATTACCGGCCGGGAAGGATACGAAATCACCAAAGGGGAAATTATTTACAAAGGCAAAAACATCAAAGATTTGTCCCCCGATGTAAGGGCAAACGAAGGCATCTTTTTGAGCTTTCAGTATCCAGTGGAGATCCCAGGCGTAAGCATGACCAATTTCATGCGTACTGCACTCAATGCGCAGCGCGAATACAGAAAACTGCCACCAATGCCCGCAGCTGGGTTCCTGAAAAAAATGGAAGAAAAGAAGCAGTTGGTCGAAATACATGCCAGGATGACGAACCGCTCCGTCAACGAAGGTTTTTCAGGCGGCGAAAAGAAAAAGAACGAGATATTTCAAATGGCCATGCTCGAACCGCAACTGGCCATTCTGGACGAAACAGATTCCGGTCTTGACATTGACGCCCTGCAAGTTGTGGCCAAAGGGGTAAACGCCCTGCGTTCGCCTGATAACGGTTTTGTCGTCATCACTCATTACCAGCGCCTGCTCGAATACATTGTCCCCGATTTTGTACATGTGATGTATGATGGCCGCATTGTAAAATCAGGTGGCAAAGGCCTGGCTTTTGAACTCGAAGAAAAAGGTTACGACTGGATTAAAAAAACAGCTTGAAATTTAGCAGTCCATGCAAAACACTGACAAAAAATACAATCGCCTTGAGCAAAGCCTGATTGCTTTCTTTGAAAAAAAGAAAGCAGACCTGTCGGCCAATTGCAGCCCGAAGATTGTCCTTTCGCGACAACAGGCTTTCGATGAATTTCAAAGAACCGGATTGCCTACATCTACAGATGAAAACTGGAAAAATACACGTATTGAAAAACTGTACAACGAAAGTTTTCAGCCGGACAACCCGCCAACCGGTTACGAAAAATCGGCCAGCGAAATCTTCCAGTGTGAAATCCACGGTTTCGATGCACACGTTATTTCCATGCTCAATGGCTGGTATTACTGTCCTGAAGGCATGCAGTTGCAAACGCTAAAGGATGGGCTTGTCGTGGGAAGTATTATCGCAGCACAAAAGCAATACCCTGAACTCTTCGATAGATATTTTGATGAAATTGCTCAAAACCGGAAACACGGACTTACAGCAGTTAGCAGGGCGCTTTTTCGGGATGGGGTTTTTATTTATGTCCCGGATGGTGTTGAGGTTAAGAAGGCCTTGCAGTTAATTAAAATT
Source organism: Bacteroidales bacterium (assembly GCA_021647205.1). Classification (GTDB taxonomy): domain Bacteria; phylum Bacteroidota; class Bacteroidia; order Bacteroidales; family F082; genus B6-G9. Next base: position 127,301 of record JAKIVD010000004.1, read on the forward strand.
GTAAACCGCGATGAGAAAATGATGGTCAATTCGCGCAACCTTATCATACTCGGAAAAAACAGCAAACTCTCTTTGTTGCATTGCGATGATTCCATCAACCACAATCCCGGTTTTATCAATACCTTTACTGAAGTGCAACTGGGGGAGAACGCCTCCATTGAATTGTACAAACTCCAGAATATCAATAATGAAACTGCCCTGCTCAACAGTACTTTCATCAGGCAGGAACGGAACAGCCGCTCAAAGGTCAATGTAGTTACACTCAATGGCGGACTGATAAGAAACGAACTGAATGTGGACTTGCTGGGCGAAGGCGCCGATGCTGATTTAAACGGTATTTACCTGATGGACAATGAACAACATATCGACAACCAGGTTTTTGTAAACCATGCTGTTCCCAACTGCACAAGTAGTGAATTGTTTAAGGGCGTACTCGACGAGAAAGCCACCGGGGTTTTTAATGGAAATATTTTTGTTGCCCGCGATGCGCAAAATACCAATGCATTTCAGCGCAACAACAACATCCTGTTGAGCCCGACAGCGAAAATAGATACACGCCCTTTTCTGGAAATTTATGCCGACGATGTAAAGTGCAGCCATGGGGCTACCGTGGGCCAGTTGGATGAAGAAGCCCTCTTTTACCTGAAACAACGTGGTATTCCGCGACAGGATGCCTACCTGCTTTTGATGTATGCTTTCACCGCCGAGGTAACCGGTAAAATTGCAATTAATGCGCTGCGGTCGAATATTGAAGACATGATTAAGAAACGGCTAAGGGGCGAACTGGCCATCTGCGAAAAGTGTGTGCTCCACTGCAACCACCCCGTCATCCCCCTGGAATTTGAAATTGACATGAGTAGGGTTTGAAATAATTTGAAAATTTGAAAATGTGCCAATTTGAAAATGTGCCAATCTGAAAGTTTGAAAATGGGGGAATTTGAAGTTTTTGAGAATTACGAGACGATGCTGAAGAATATTTTTGAGTTGCTGCAAAAAACAGGATCCAATGGCCATTGACATTCAGAAGATAAGAGCAGACTTTCCGGTTCTTTCAACAAAAGTACACGGGAAACCACTGCTGTACCTTGACAACGGGGCCACTACCCAAAAACCCCGGCAAGTCATCGAACGGATAAAAAAATACTACGAGGAAGAAAACAGCAACGTCCACCGCGGGGTACACTACCTGAGCCAGTTGGCCACCGACAAATACGAAGCTGCACGCGCCTACATTGCCCGTTATATTAATGCTGCAAGCGAAAAGGAAATTGTTTTCACCCGTGGTACAACCGAATCCATCAATCTGCTGGCAACAATACTCGAGGACAATTTGTCTGCCGGCGACGAGATGCTGATCACGGCCATGGAACATCACTCCAACATGGTTCCCTGGCAGCAATTGTGCCTGCGCAAAAAAGCAAAACTGAAAGTTGTTCCCGTCACACCCGGGGGTGAAATCGACATGGCCGTGTTCAGCGAAATGCTCAGCCCCAAAGTCAAACTGGTGGCCTTTGCCCACATTTCGAATGTACTGGGCACCATCAATCCGGTAAAAGAAATGACGAGGCTTGCCCATAAGCGTGGTGCAATTGTAATTGTTGACGGCGCCCAGGCGCTGGCACACACACCTGTGGATGTGCAGGAGATCAACTGCGACTTTTATGCTTTCTCGGCACACAAAGCGTACGGCCCCATGGGCATCGGGGGCTTGTACGGAAGGGAAAGCTTGCTGGACCGGCTGCCCCCTTACCAGTTCGGCGGCGAAATGATTGATCAGGTTGCTTTTGACACGGCCACTTTCAACGCAAGTCCGCAAAAATTTGAAGCCGGAACACCCAATGTGGCAGGGGTGCTGGGTATGGAAACAGCGCTCCGCTACATCGAAGAAAAGGGAATCGAAAATATTCAAACCCACGAAGACCGGCTGTTGGAATACGCCACAAACAGGCTGGAAAAAATCACCGGCATGCAAATTATCGGACAAGCCAGGCAAAAAACGGCAGTGCTTTCATTCGTTGTTGACGGCCTGCACCCCTACGACTTAGGAACACTGCTCGACCAAATGGGCATTGCCGTCAGAACGGGCAACCACTGTGCCCAGCCACTGGTTGAATCTTACGGGCTGACCGGTACGGTCAGGGCTTCGCTCGCCATGTACAACACCCTTGAAGAAATTGATTTGTTTGTTGATGCCTTACAAAAAGCCATCAAAATGTTACGATAAATTTGAAGTTTATGACGATTCAGGAAAAAGCACAAACGGTAATTGATGAGTTTGCCATGTTCGACGACTGGATGGACAAATACGCCTACCTCATCGAACTGGGCAAAGACCTGCCGTTGATCGACGAAAAATACAAAGACAACCAGCACCTCATCAGCGGATGCCAGTCGCGGGTATGGCTGCATGCCGAATTGAAAGACGACAGGATGTACCTCACCGCGGACAGCGATGCGGTCATCACCAAAGGCATTGCCAGCCTGCTCATCCGGGTGTTATCGGGACAAGCACCCAAAGAAATTCTGGAAGCTGACCTGGGATTTCTCAAGGACATTGGCTTACAGGAGCACCTTTCTCCCACACGCGCCAACGGACTGATGTCGATGATCAAACAAATTCAACTCTACGCCCGCGCATTTCTGTTGAAATCACAAAACGCCTGAGCCATGCTGAACAAAGAAGAAATACGAACACTTGAAGAAAAAGTCGTGAATGTGCTTAAAAACATTTTCGACCCTGAAATACCCGTCAACGTTTACGATCTGGGGCTGATTTACGAAAACAAGGTGGCTGAAAACGGCAAGGTCCACATTTTGATGACACTCACCTCGCCTAACTGCCCGGTTGCCGAAAGCCTGCCCGCTCAGGTCAAGGAAGAATTGTCCTACCTTACAGGCGTTAGCGAAGTGGAGGTGGAAATCACTTTTGAGCCCCCCTGGGACCAGGAAATGATCACCGAGGAAGCCCGGCTGGAGTTGGGGTTGTTGTAAGTTGTTCAGGCGGGGGTATGGTTTCGGGCTCTGCGACACCATACTTTTCTTTTGTACACGACGGCATAGCGACGCAACGTCATTTTTTGTGCCGTTGCGTCGCTGTATAAATAAATCTGTACCACCGCATGCGTACATCCTCAGTTCTTTTTATCGAGCATCAGGATTTCGCCGGCTACTACTTCGGTGAAATATTTTTTGTTCCCCTCTTTGTCTTCATAGCTGTTGTGGGTCAGTTTTCCACGCAGGGCAATCTCGCTGCCTTTGTGCAGGAAATCGGTAACAATTGTGGCGGTTTTTCCAAAAGCGACAATGTTGTGCCATTGGGTTTCTTCCACGCGTTCACCGTTTTTGTCTTTGTAATAATCTGCGGTAGCCATCGAAAAAGTGGCTTTGGTGTTCCCGTTCTCGAAGGTAAATGTTTTGGGGTCTGCTCCCAGGCGTCCGATCAGTTGTACTGAATTTCTTAAAGTTGACATGATGTAAAAAATTTAAGTTAGTAATTAAGTTGAAAATCTTTGGCAAAACTACAGCAGCCTTTTCGCTCAAGCCGGTTAATAAGCGTTTACATCCGTTTAACAGTCGTTTAAAATCGTTTACAACGGATAAGTTCCAGTGAAACAGTAGTTTGGTATTTTGTTCTGGGACTGTGGATATTGATTATATTTGTGGGATGGTAATATTTGACTGTTTCCTGCAAGCTGGCGAAACAGATTAACAACAAAGTAATTTGAAATGCAGAAAAGAATTTATATAAAAGACTGGTTAGAATTAAAACCATACGAAAAACAAACAGTAACAGACAGTTATTATCTCAAAGTCTGTAATGATGTTAAAAGAGCTATCACAATTAATAAACAGTCGTTTGTCTTACAAATGTATTTGGACAAAAAAGAGATTGACATTTTAGCTTGCTTTTTAACCTCTTACCTTGAGGACATAATATCAGAAACCAATATTTGGAACTCTTTTATTTCAACACACCAACGATTATACAAAAAGCAACTTCCTTTTTACATTTTGGATGAGTACTACGAAGAAGAAATAAACCCTCAGGACATAAGCTTTTTAATTTGGTATTTTCTTAATACAGTGCAAGAGGAAAAATTTATTGCACCTTTTAACGATTTTATTATTGAAACAGCAGAAAAAGTAATGGATGTGTTGGATAAAGCCTGGGAGCATGCCCCAGAGAATGAATATTTAAAATCGTTTTATCAAATAGATGAGAGTGAAGACGATTATTATATCGCTCGTAATTTGATTGATACAATTCTATTTAGAACATATCTGTTTTATCCTGATACTTTATTGAAAATACGGGAGCAGGAATTAAAAATAATTGAAGACCGTAAGGATGATGAGAATATTATGATGTTCTTAAGCGAAAATAGAGATAGCACGCTGCATAAAACTCACACTCGATTGCTAAGCTTAAGAGGTAAGGAATGGGCCTCTGAAATATTAGGGAATAACCATCGGCTTAAAAAAGACTTTTTAAGAATTTCACCAAGAATAATGGGGTTTTTCTTGTACAAAGGGCAAGACGATAATAATATTTTTATCGAGCATATTGCATCAGGGAAAAAATTTAACTTAACAAAAAAATCTTTTGACCATTCAGACGCTTTAAAAGAAGTAGATACAATATTGTTTATGGGTATTGTTCAATGGAAAGAAGAATGGTGGTTTTCTGGTGTGTTTTTCCAACAACCATTTAATCCTGATTTAATCTTGGACGAAAAGAATTCATTAGAAAGCAGAATGGCAGTTAACTTTTTAGATCATCAAAAAAAAGAAACTGATGAAACGCTTAAAATGCAATTATCAGCTTTTAAAGACTTTAACAATGGCTCTCAAATAGCATTTTTGCCATCAGAAAGAATTGAAGAGTTTTTCAAAGGATATATTGAGTTTTTTAATGACACTTTAAATCTTTCCGAAAAGGAAATCAAGGAAGCGAAACTAAGAGCAAAGAATGATGGCTTCTTTGGTACAAATGATGAGCATAAAGACTATTCCGAAGTGTCAGAAACCGGATTGGCTTTTTTTAATCCAAATAGTGGAAGTGAAATCGCATTAGCTGTCAATTCTGCATTTCCTTTATCAACAAACCCCTATTTTTACGAAGAAGACAGTGAAGAACATACAATGCGTTTATTAATGGATGAAAATTTATCAACAGAATTAACAATGTATTGCATTGATAATTGCAAAACTAAATTGCCGTTTTTTAATAAAGGTGTTGGAAAAAAATATTTAGAAGACATTGATTTTTTACTGCGATTTTGGAAAAAAGATAATTATCACACAATCCCATCAATAACTTATACAGGTCAAGAGGAAAAATAGCCGGAAGCTAACAAAGGCTATACCCAATAAGGGTTTCTGGGGTAAATTGAAAGTAAATGTAAGTAATGAAAATTAGTAATAAATTGTAACGGTAGTACAATGAAATCCCTTACTGGGCATTGCCATACCGTATAACAAAAGGAGCGAGAACTTACTTAGGTTATCCTGAAAAAATTGCATACAGACTAAAACAAGATTTGAATGAAAACCGGAACCGTATTAATTTTTCCGAAAACGGCCATAATGTAGTTGACATATTTCGGTTAATTGACAAAAATTATAATTCTATTTCAAGTAATCTGTCTGGTAATATACTTCACAACACCTGCTATTTGACAACCACAACCCTTCTGTGTTTTCAAGCGCCGGAAGCTTGTTTAGCCCGACGCTTTTTATGAGTAGTTTTACAATTTGAATCACTCATTAATTATTAGGCACATGGTATTTAAACCGGGTAGTTTATTCCTTATCCTGTTCTTGTCAGGTTTCACTGTTTGCCAATCGCAGGAAACCGGTAAAATGATGATTGTCATTATTGACGGTGCCCGTTATTCGGAAACGCTGGGCGACCCCACCCACACTTACACCCCTGAAATGTGGTCGTTAACAGCCCAGGGAACGATGGTCGATCATTTTACCAATGACGGTATTACGAAAACCTACCGGGCCATTCCGGCTTTGTGGGCCGGTGCATGGACGGAGGTGATTGACACCATTTACCAGGGTTCGGAAACGCAATATGCCAAACTCCCTTCAATCTTCGAGTATTACCGAAAGCAAAAAAACCGGCCTGCCGATGACTGCTTTTACATCTTAAAATACATTTCAAGTTTGTGGTTGCCGAGTTTCGATCCGGATTACGGCCCCGGTTTTTGGCCTGAATTTCACAGTGTGGGCAGTACCGATGAAGATGTGGTAACCGAAACACAGTGGGTAATGGACAATTATCATCCGCATTTTATGTGGGTTTACCTGGCAGATGTTGACCATGCCGGGCATTCGGGAAACTGGACGACCTATACCGCTGCCATCCGTACTGCCGACAGCATTGTGGGCGTACTTTGGCAAAAGCTGCAATCCGATCCGTTTTACAAAGATTCAACCACCCTTATTGTTACCAACGACCACGGCCGGCATGATGACCAGCATGGCGGGTTCAAGGGACATGGCGATGGCTGCGAGGGCTGCCGGCACATCCAGTTTCTGGCTGTCGGGCCCGGAATAAAGAAAGACTTTGTTTCCACCACCGACCGCAGCATTCCCGATATGGCAGTTACGGCTTCTTCGCTTTTGGGAATCGACCCGGAAAAAGCGTCGGGAAATATCATGCACGAGATTATTGATGTAACGGGGATTGATGAAGGGGTGGAACCAAAGTTCGTTTTGCATGGAAGCTACCCAAATCCGTTTTGCAGCAGTACTTCAATCAATTACTATTTAAGGGAAGCAAGCCAGGTTTACCTTCAGGTTTTTAATTTGAAGGGAGAAAGCATAACAACATTGCTCAACGAACGGCAAATCCCCGGGGAAAAATCAATCAAATGGGACGCAACAAATAAGCGGGGGCAAAAAGTGAGCCCGGGTGTTTATTCTTTTACACTGCATATTGGTCAGCAAAAAACAAGCGGGAAACTGGTATTTGCTGGTGAATGAAGATTAAATTCGTGACCGGCCTGCGAAAGTGTAGTGCTTAGAGATACGAGTTATCGGCAACCAAAGAACATGGAACTATTAATAAAGAATTATGAAAAAAACAATACTTACATTTATTATGCTCATAAGCATAATTTCTGTATTTGCGCAATACCCTGCGGTAAATTCCGGCCGTCCCAGGATATGGATAGATTCTGCAAGGTTCGATACATTGCAAAGTCAAATAGCCGTTCCGGGTGAAGCCCAGGACACTTACGATGAGGTTTTATATGCTTACGAAAACTGGTGGATCACCGATCCCCAACTTTATCTTGAAGGATCCGACTCTACACTGTGGACATGGGACTGGTCGTCGCCTTATGCAGCCAACGAATCAAAGTTAACGGTATTTTTCTTTAAAATGACCGGAGACACTTTGGCGTTAAAACGCTGCCGGTTCATTGCCAGACAGGTAATCAGTTTAATTGACACTATTGATTTTTCAAACATGGGTTGGTATGAAAAAGAATCATTGCTAAGACAATTATCTGACAATGATATGTTACTGGATCAATGCTATGATTATTTTCCGGCAGGATTACGGGACGACCTGACCCAAAGTCTGTATTTAAGTGCCCGGGAATTTATGAATACTTATATTTTATCCTCGGCAGGCGATAGCTATGTATCCAGTCACAATACCTGGAATAATATTTTTTGCAACCAGAATGCTTTAACCTTATATAATGCAGAAGGACTAAGCGCACAACAAAAAGATACGGTTAATCAATGGTATGAAGTAATTTACGACAAACTCACAAACGGTTTTATTCCGTGTTGGACCTATTACCGTGACGACGATGGCGGTTGGAATTGGGGAGCTGCCTATGCCATGTGGTCATTGGTTGATCAATTTCAGCTTTTTGAAAATATGCGTATCGGTACGGATAAAAATTTCTATACCGATTTACCCTGGGTGCAAAACAGCATCAACCAATATGTTTACTTCATACGTCCCGATAATAAAAGTATTCACTTGGGTGACGGTCAATCCTTTTTAGCTCCTGACAGGGTGATGTATCTGCATGCACGAATCTTTAATGACCCGAGAAGTTTATGGATGGCTCAATACTACTCCCAACCGGTTTTTATGCAGTGGACCATTCCGAAATTTGAAAAAATATTATACAAAGATTTTACAATGGATTCGGTAACACAACCTGAGCTTCCTTTAGACTGGTGGACAGATAAGGTTGGTTTATCGGTAAGCCGCTCATCATGGGACAGCACGGCAACAATGGTTACATTCTTTAACTCGCCAAGCAAAAAAGCCGCACACGAGCACCGCGACAACAATTCTTTTACGATATTTAAAAATGCACCCTTGTTAATTGATGCAGGTTATTACGATTATTTCGGCAATACACATTACCGGAATTATTACACAAGAACCATAGCACACAACAGTATTTGTGTGTTTGATTCTGCCGATACCTATCTGTATTTTGATGATACCGTTTCCAATGACGGCGGGCAGATCGAATCATTTCATCTGAAAAATTATGATGATATATTTTTACCCGAAAACCAAAGAGGAAAATGGATACAGTTTGCTTCGGGTTCGGATTATGCTTATAGCATTGCTGATGCACAGTTATCCTATGACACTGCAAAACTCGATTTCTTCAGAAGAAGATTGTTATACATCAAACCGGAAAAGCTCATTGTTCTTGACCACGTTCACCTGAACAATACATCAACACACCAACGGGATATCAGCTGGATAGCGCATTTTGCCAACAAGCCTTCCCTAAGCGGAAACATCATTTATGCCGATGTTCCGGGACACATTGAAACTTATGACGGAAACATTTGTTATGCAACTAATGGCAATGGGAGTATCGCAATAAAAACCTTGCTCCCGGACAGCTCGACCGTTACTTTGATTGGTGGAACAGCTTACGAATATTGGGTAAATGGCAGTAATTACCCTCCTGATAATACACACGACTCGACTTTTTATACTCCGGGCAAATGGAGAATGGAAGTCAGGCCGAAAACACTAACGGACACAATAATATATCTTCACACAATCGATATCGGAGATTCCACTAACACAGCTGTTGCAGGCGGTATTGCTTTGCAAAACACTTTCTCTGTCGGTACTGATTGGAACGATACATTGTATTTCTTTTCCAGTGACGCGGATACCGGAAAAACTTATCATGTTTTTTACAATGTAGCGGGAAACAGAACAGTTGGAATATTTGCTGCAGATTTAATAGCAGGCGCTTATAACATCAATATTGACGGGCTAACATATGCCACCACCTCAACAGATACAAGTGGCGTTTTAACATCGGCTGTCTTGCTAACACAGGGAAACCATACAGTAGAAATAGTATTGACAACTACTGCAATGAATGAACTTAATGGGATGAATTCACTAAGCATTTATCCAAACCCGACAAACACAGAACTGAATATTCTGCTTCCTTCGTCTTCGTTTCCTTATGAAACATATATTTACGACAGTAATGCTAAGCTGATGATGAAAAACGCTAACCGAACAAGACTGGACATTTCAGGATTACCATCCGGGCTATATTTTATCCGGCTAAAACAAACCGGTAATTATTATTCGGCAAAATTTATAAAACAGTGATTATGAAAAACAAACAACGTAGTAAATTGAAAGATTGGTTTTTCAAAATGCCAAACGCACAATATTCAAACCGTTCATCACGAAAAGCAGGGCCAAAGAATTAGATGAAAGCACATCCAAAAGTAAAATCAAAATTACACCCACGAAACAAACATCGTGAGCGCTATGATTTTAAACTGCTTATTGAGGCTTGCCCGGAATTGGCGGAGTTTGTTCAACTGAATGTTTATAAAGATGAATCCGTTGATTTTTCCAATCCGGAAGCCGTGTTGATGCTGAACAAAGCGCTTTTGAAAAAGGATTATGGAATAAATTACTGGCGTATTCCCCCCAATTATTTATGCCCGCCAATCCCGGGAAGGGCTGACTACATCCATTATATGGCCGATTTATTGGGCGGTAGTAACTATGGGAAAATGCCGGCGGGTCATCAGGTAAAATGCCTGGATATTGGGGTGGGCGCAAGTTGTATCTACCCAATCATTGGAAATGCTGTGTATGGTTGGTCATTTATTGGCAGTGATATTGATGCTGCTGCCATTGAATCTGCTCAACAAATCATTGCACAAAACCCATCCTTAAAAGGAAAGGTGGAACTGAGATTGCAAGCCGACCCGAAGGATATTCTTTATGGGATCATTACAAAAGATGAACGTATTGATTTGTCCGTTTGCAATCCCCCTTTTCATGCTTCTAAGGCAGAAGCCAAATCGGGTGCGGCTCGTAAAGTGAGCAATTTAAGCGGTAAAAAAATCAAAAATCCCATCCTGAATTTTGGCGGCCGGAATAATGAATTGTGGTGTGAAGGTGGAGAAAGAAAATTCGTTCGTAATCTGATTCGCGAAAGCAAAAAATTTGCCGACTCCTGTTTTTGGTTTTCCAGTTTGATTTCAAAACAATCCAATCTGAAAAGCGTTTATGAGGCACTTCAAAAAGCGGAGGCAAGCGAAGTAAAAACCATCCCGATGGGGCAGGGAAATAAAACAAGCCGTATTGTTGCCTGGACGTTTCTGAGCAAAAAACAGCAGAAAGAATGGAGGAGTTTGAGGTGGCACTCATAACTGGCGCGCGAATTTTCACGTGCTCAAAATAACAAAAGATTGTACCGGCAGACAAGAGAGGGCACGCGAAAATTCGCGCGCCAGCGGGGTTCATTCCGTCTTCATACACGAATCCCCCGCCAGCCAGCCCGTTGAATAGGCAATCTGTAAATTATAACCACCGGTTTCGGCATCCAGGTCGATAACCTCCCCGGCAAAATAAAGCCCTTTAATTCGTTTCGACTCCATGGTTTTGGATGAGATTTCGTTGGTTGGAATTCCACCGGCGGTGATGATGGCTTCTTTGAACGAACGGTGACCGCTGATGGTTAAACGGAAATTTTTCATCAAAAAGCGGATTTTCTTGCGCTCTTTGGAGGAAACCTGGTGGCATTCCTTTTCAGGGTCGATTTCTAACAATTCAATAAAAACAGGAATCATGCTGGCCGGCAGCCAGGAGCGGAAAATGTTGCTGACTTTCTTCTTGCCGTTTTCGTTCAGGTCACGAATCAAACGCTTATCGAGTTTTTGTTCATCGAGGGCAGGTTTCAGGTCGATGCTCAGTTCTACTTTGTTCTGCTTGTGCAATTCGTCAACAACCGTCCGGCTTAAGGTCAGGATAATCGGGCCGGAGACACCAAAGTGGGTAAAGAGCATTTCGCCGAACGCTTCCGTCAGTTTCCTGTCGTTTACCCACACCACAGCCCGCACATTTTTCAGCGCCAACCCTTGTAATTTTTGGGCTGTGCGTCCTGCCGTTTCCAGCGGAACCAGTGAGGGCCTGGCCTCTTCGATAGTGTGCCCGACAGCTTTGGCCAGTTCATAACCATCGCCATTGGAACCGGTGGCAGGGTAAGATTTTCCACCCGTAGCCAAAACAATATTTTTAGCGGTAAAAGTTTGTCCGTTGGCCTGTACACCTTTTATTGTTTCGTGTTCAACAAGCAATTTCTCCACCCGGTATCCCACCCGGATTTCCACTTTCAATTCGGCAAGCCATTTTAACAGAGCTTTTAAAACATCAGCCGCTTTATTACCTGTCGGGAAATACCGGCCTCCGCGTTCCAGCGTAATATCGACACCATATTTTTCCAGCAAAACAATAATATCCTGGGAGTAAAAGCGGGAAAAAGCATTCCGCAGAAAGCGGCCTTTTGGAAATACATGTTTGATGAATTCGGGAATATCGGCACTGTTGGTGATGTTGCAGCGCCCCTTCCCGGTAATCAGCAACTTCCGGCCTTCCTGCCGCATTTTTTCCAGCACCAGCACTTTCCCGCCCAATTCAGCTGCCCGTCCTGCTGCCAGCAGTCCGGCGGGGCCGGCACCAATTATTATAGTATCGTAGTTTTTCATCCGATGATTCCATTTTCAGTTGGTTACAATTTGTAACCAACTCACTTCCTTCTTTTTTAAGTCTGCTTTTCAGTACTTTCCAGTAATTATTGGGATTAACACTCTCTGTAAGTACACCAATAATATCAACGATCGAAAAAAACCATTTTTCTTCTTTATCATCCCAATGTACTCTCACCCGTTGGTCCTGAAATAATTTTATTGCATTTTTTCTGGTCATCATGTTACTATTACTCAAGTCCAAAGTTAATCAATCTTTTCAGTCCTTGTTTTTTATTCTTCTGGAAATCCCTGACGATGAATAAATCTGGCGCGCGAATTTTTGCGTGCTGGTATTTTTCAATAACTTATCCCAAACAAAAACTCATAATTCATATCATCGACACCGATGTTGTTGGCCTTTGCTTCAATTACATTAAACTGGTAACTCACCCGAACCCCCAGCCGGATAGTCGCCAAAAAGCTGAAGAAATTCCAGTCGGTGTATAATTCCATTCCCCCCGAAGCCAATTGAACAGCCTGATTGACTTGGTTGTTTCCTGACAAAAAATCGTAAAACAAAGTGGAGGTAATCCGCTTCAGGTAAAAAACACCGGGCACATCCCAGTCGGGGTAGGCGATGGGAAAAGCGTAATCGGCTTTCAGGCTGATGAATTCGGGAAGATCAACATTGAAATAGCCGCGGGGCGTGCTTACAAGGTTACCGAAGATGCTTGTTTCATCCGTTCCGATGGCATCTTTTTGGTAAGCCCCGTACAGTTTCAATCCCTGGTGGCGGACAATTCCCGGCAGGTAAAACCAGGCGATGGCACCAAGCTGTGATTGGTTGTTATCAGCAAAAAGCGTGTGCCGCCAGGTCAGGTTGATGTTTTGCCCCCACTTGGGGTAGAGGTCTTTGGGTGAGCGTTTGTATTGGTTGTAGCCAAAAAAGCGGTAAACCGGCGTTGTGTAATTGGCCTGCTTAAAATCATACTTGCTGTTCGCATCCATCTTTCGGAAAATCTGGTCAATGCCCACCGATGGCTCGATACCCTTGATCCATTTGCTGCTGGTGAAGGTCAGTGGCAGGTTGACATCCAGCGAAAGGGTGGTTTCCATCCAGTGAAGCGATTCGATATTCCCTAAACTATCCTGCACATTTGCCCGGCGCCCGCCATAATCCACAGCCATTTTAAGTATCGGGTACCAGCCGTAATAATCGAAGCCGAATTTAACTTTTCCTGTTTGCTCATTGGGGTCGTACAAATAAGCCAAAGTGGTAACCGCCGTACTCAATTTGTTTTGCGATAAGAGGGTTGCCCCCGGATACAAACTGAAATTATCAACATCCACCGACAAAGGCATCCAAGAGTGCAGGTTGAAGAGATGACCGGCTTTGCTGTATTTATTGGTGGGATACTCTTTGTTGGGTTTGATGGTGTCCTCCAGGATGAAAGTTTCGGGTGTTACCAGCTTGTCCGCAAGATATTGGTGGGGATTGGCTTTCGGGCTGAAAGTAAGAAAGTCTGCCGGCTTGAAACCCATTTTTGCCGCCCGGTAGCCATCGGCGGTGTAATTGGAAAAATACAGCGTTTTGCCATCCGCTGAAAAAGAAGCATGCACAGCCCCGAAACGGGCATCGGCCACCCGGTAGATCTGCCGGTTGACCAAATGCAGGGCATACAAATTGTCTTTCCCTTCGTAAGCCCCGGTATAAACGATCCAGTTTCCATGCATCACCGGCCATTTGATTTCGGTAAATGAGAAAGGCAAAACGTATTCAACTTCCCAGTTTTTGGTGTGAATCTTTGCAAGGGATTTCCCGTTTTTCCCCATTACCATGGCCACGATAAAAGCATCCTTATCCGACCAATGCGGGGTCATGAAAAACAGGTTGTCTTCGGTAGCGATTTCCTGTAAAACCTCTCCGCTTTCCGCGTCAAGAATGTGCAGGGAATATTGGCTTTCGTTACTCACATGAACCGTAACAATCCGCTTCCCGTCGTGGGAAAGTGCCGGTGCAAAATAGCGGCTGCGTTTGGTCAGTTTTTTTTGTTTCCCGGTTTTCAGGTTGTAGGTTTTGATCACCGAATAATTGCGCATGCTCCAGCGCGGGTCGAAGGTTTTTTCGTTCCAGCAAATTACACTGTCGGAGAACGATAAGGAATTCCTGAAATCAAAGCCGGGTGTGAACAGGCGTTTTTCTTTGCCGTCAGGGGATATTTTCACAAAACGGTTGATGTCGTCAATACCGGTTTTTTCAGTAATTACACTGCCATCGGACAAAGCCACCGGAAATAAATAATTGGTAAAAAAACGGCTTTGGGGAGAGAGTGTTTCAAATTGTTCGTCCAGTTCCGGCGTGTCGATTGCAGCCCATTCGGCCTGTAAAGTCTTCATCGTATGTTTATAAAACGGCACTTTCCACAAGCCGGTTTTTTTATGGATGGCACTGTTCACCGGAACGATCATCCAGGGGCGGCGGGCCACCCGGTCGAGGGCAAAATCCCAGAGTTCGATGCCATATTCTTCCACGCCTTTGGCCACCAATTGGTAACCGAGGGTGTAATGGTCGGGCACAAAATCGCGGAAGCTGCCAAAAATGGCCTTGTCGTATTTGTAGATTTTCTTTTCAAGTACCTGGGCTTTCAACGGGTAGATAAATTTGGGCTCCCGTCCCCTGCCGCTTTTGCTGTACAGGGTTTCGCTGAGTACGGCATCGCCTTCAATAAACCAAAAAGGCAGATACAATCCCATCACGGCAGCCAGTGCCTGCTCGCCAAAAATATAATACATCACTTTGGTCATGGCCTGCCGCATCTGGTTGATTTGCACCACATGCCGGTATTCGTGCAAAGCCAGTTGGTCGGGCCAGGGCTGTGGGTAAATATCCTGAGGCGGCATTTCGTAAAACTCGCTGCGCATGGGCGCGATGGCCACCAGGGCATTGGAAGTAGTGGTTTGGTTGTGCAAAATCACCGACACCCTTTTCCTGGTTTCAGAATAGGGTTCTGCCACAAAAGGACTGGTCATCTCGAGGGTGTTGATGTAATATTGGGCCACGCTTTCGTAGCCTTGCGGGAAAATCAACTGGAAATTTTCCGTTTTAATCTGCTTCCATTTTACCGAAGCCGGATCCTGTCCCGTGAGGAAATACTGTGGATGAGCTTCTTCCGCAAGAAGCAAGGTGAGCAGGACAAGAAAAACTCCGGTTTTCAGCATGGCTTTTTCCATGGGTCCAAAAGTAGCACTTTGGGGCTAATGGAAGGCTTAGCTTAAAGACGGTGTATAAACCAACGAACTTAATTTGCTTGACGGGCCAGCCGGCAGCCGACAACTTCGCTATCTTTGCCGGGCCGGAATGCTATAGAGCAAACACGATTAAAATAAAAAGACGTCTCCCTGTTCGCGCAGGGGAATGACTTGTGAAAATTTTAACAGATGAAAATATTTCAAATTGGTTTAGTGGCAGGGTTTGCTTTCCTGCTGGTTTCGTTTACAGTCTGTGCACAGGGTGACATCATCAGCGCAGCCGATTTTACCGAACTGCAAAACACAGACAATAACCTGGTGGTTATAGATGCGGGAAAAGCCGAAAATTACACCAAAAGCCATATTAAAGATGCCATCAACATCCCGGCAGGGGAATTGAACCGGGAAGATGGAAAGGTACATGGGTTATTGAAAAGTCCTGCAGAGTTGGCCAAACTGCTCGGCGCAAATGGTGTGCGCGAATCAAATACAATAGTTGTGTATGATGAGGGGTCGCAAAAATATGCATCCCGCTTTTACTGGGTGTTGAAATACCTGGGTGCCAGCAAGGTAAAGTTGCTCCATCAGGACAAAAAGGCGTTCAAAAAATCGAAGGTGCCCCTCTCTTCGCATCTGGCACAGGAGAAGTCTGCGGTGGTGTTTGCACCGCGGGTAAATGAAGGGGTGCTTGCTGGTGCCGGCTACCTGAAGAGCGGAAAACCAGCGATTGTTGATGCACGAAGTGAGGAAGAGTTCGATGGTTCGTCGGGCTACAGCAAAGGGCATATTCCCGGCGCTGTTCGTTTAAATTATCAATGCCTGCTGGATGATGGAGGTGCATTTTTGCCAAAACGAAAAATGGAGGCAGTGGTAAAAAAATATGGCTTTACGGCCGAAACACAAATGGCGGTTTATTGCCGCAGCGGAGTGAGGGCTTCTGTTGTGTATGCGGCATTTGTAAACGTGCTTGGCTTTAAAAATGTTCAGGTTTATGATGGCTCCTATCTTGAATGGGAAGCCAACGGCAACAAAGTGGTCAAGTAGGGTTTCTTTCAGGTTTGTGGCTTCAGGAAAAAAAACATTTTGAAATTTAGCTCCTGACCTTCTGCTCAGAAAATTTTTCCGAAGTCCCGAACCTGCCCCTGCGGAAAAGTTTGACCGGGGAATGGCCTCTAATGCACATTTTTGTATTTTTGTCAGGTTTAAGATGATTACTTTTGTTTAAACAGGCAGGGATAAGTCGCCGCAAATAATTACAAACAGGCTAAATTCAAGAGTTTAGAATTGCCGGATTAAAACCTTTGGATAGGTAAAACTTTTTGAAAAACGGAATACAAGCGCTTAAATTCTTTTAATTCTACATGTGCGCAGCTCCAAAATAGTTTTTAATGGAGCAAGCCATTGTTATTCCCCGGGACAGATACAAACGCATAAATGCAATTATTTACTTGACTAATATTATAAGCAATGATGACAATGAAAAACACAATCTTAAGCCTGCTGATTCTTTTGGCATTTGTTATTTCGTCTGTAACAAATGCGCAGACACAGCAGGTTAAAAAACGACTTCAAAAGCAGGAGGAAACAACCTTCTTCAGTATTCAGAAATCATTTAACGATTACTGGGCGCCTTATAATGTAAAAAACGGTTATTACACCGAAAACGGGATTAAGAAAAAAGCAGCCGGATGGAAACAGTTCCGGCGCTGGGAATGGTATTGGAATGTCCGTGTTGACCCCACCACAGGGAGGTTCCCGACAATTAGTGCCGCCGATGTCCGCAAGCAAATGTTTAGGCCCCCGAATAATGGGGCCATGGCTGCTACCGGTAACTGGACAAGCATGGGGCCTTCTTCTACAACCGGTGGATACGCAGGTCTGGGCAGGTTGAATTGTGTGGCGTTCAGGTCGGGCGACAACAACACAATTTATACGGGTTCTCCTTCCGGGGGCTTATGGAAAACCACTGACGGAGGGTCGAACTGGACTTCTTTAACAGATGCAAACGATGTGCTCGGCGTGAGCGACGCCATTGTAATTGCCGGTGCTACACCTGCCACCGATATCGTTTATATTGGCACCGGCGACCGCGACGGCGGAAGCATGTGGACTCTCGGAGGCGGACAATCCAACGACAATAACAGCATCGGGGTACTCAAGTCAACGGACGGTGGAACGACTTGGGCCACCACAGGCCTGACCTTCACGGCAAGCCAGAAAAGAACCATCAACCGGATGCTCGTCAACCCAACTGATAACACGATGCTTTACGCAGCTACTTCGGTGGGTTTATACCAAACAACAGATGCCGGAGTTAACTGGTCGCAACTGGTCGCAACAGAATATGTTGACATCAAATACAAACCCGGCGACAACCAAACAATGTATGGATCCACGAGAACCGGGAAAATTTACAGATCGACGAACGCCGGTACTACCTGGACCAATACAATTGACACCTACGCAGCAGGTGGCCGCCGGGTTGACATTGCTGTAAGTGCAAATCAGCCTACATGGGTTTATGCGATTATTACAAATTCATCCGGAGCGCTTCATGGCATTTACAAATCAACGGATAGCGGCGCATCTTTTAGCCTGGTTTACAATGGAACTAATCTTTTGGGTTGGAATTGTGATGGTAGTGGCACTACGGGTCAGGGTAATTACGACTTGTGTATCGCTTCCGATCCCAATGATGCCAATGTTGTTTTTATAGGTGGGGTGAACACCTGGAAATCTTCTGACGGTGGCTCTACCTGGAGTATCACCAATGTTTGGTCGGGTAACTGCGGCGGAACGGCTACTGAAGTACATGCCGACAAACATTTTCTGGCCTTTCAGGATGGAACATCCACACTTTTTGAATGTAATGATGGCGGACTTTATAAAACTTCCAATGGTGGAACCACATGGTCGCATGTTGGAAACGGGCTTGTGATAAGTCAGATGTACCGTCTTGGTGTGGCACAAACAGTTTCTAACGATGTAATTGCCGGCCTGCAAGATAATGGTACCAAGGCCATGCTCGGTGGAACGTGGAGCGATGTTATCGGTGGCGATGGGATGGAATGTGCGATAGATTATACCAACGAAAACACGCAATACGGGGAACTTTATTATGGTGATTTGAAACGTACAACCAACCACTGGGCTTCATATTCAACAATCACAACCGGACTAACAGGAAACGCCTGGTGGGTAATGCCATTCGTACTTGATCCCAATGTGAATACCACTATTTATGCAGGCCTGCAAGATGTCTTTAAATCGACCAACCAGGGTACTTCCTGGACAAAGATTAGTTCTTGGGCCGGAAGCTCACTCAGAAGTTTGGCCGTGGCCCCCTCTAATTCAAGTTACATTTACGCGGCAACACAGACCATCTTGTACCGTACAACCGATGGAGGGTCTTCCTGGTCGAACATTACCGGGGCGCTACCTGTCGGTTCTTCTTCAATTACTTACATCGCGGTAAAGGATGACGACCCAAACACCGTGTGGGTTTCCATGGGACAGTACAATTCGGATGGTGTGTACCAAACAACTGATGGCGGAACAACCTGGACAAATATTTCGGCAGGCCTGCCCACAATTCCTGTCATGTGTGTCGTCCAAAATACGCAAAATACAGCACAGGTCGAGCTTTATGCCGGTACTGACGTTGGTGTGTACGTGAAAGTCGGGGGAACAAACTGGGCACTTTTCAGTACCGGACTCCCCAATGTTGTAGTGAACGAGTTGGAGATCTATTACAATAGTGGTACGCCTTCGCTTAGCAGAATTCGTGCTGCTACTTCAGGAAGGGGATTGTGGGAATCGGAACTCTATTCTCCCCCTAATTCACCCCCTGTTGCAGATTTTACCGCTGATGCTACAAGCCCGGGAGTCGGGCAGACGGTAACTTTTACCGATCAGTCTTCAAACGTACCCACTTCCTGGTCCTGGGTTTTCACCCCTTCAACGGTGAGTTTCGTCGGCGGTACGAGTGCAACATCACAAAATCCGCAGGTTCAGTTTAATGCAACAGGAAACTATACCGTGCAACTCACTGCCACCAATGCTTATGGCAGCGACATCAATAACAAAACGGACTACATCAGTGTATCGTCGCTTTTGAGTTATTGTGCTGCTGGTGCCGGAACTACTTTTGAGTATATCAGTAATGTACAATTAGGAACAATAAACAATAGCTCAGGTTCCAGTGGTTATGCCGATTATACGGGTATCTCGACCGACCTGACTATCAATCAGACGTACAATATTACTGTTTCGAATGGGCAAATTGATACTAATGATGATTTAGGTATCTGGATTGACTGGAACCGTGATGGGGTCTTTTCTGACCCGGCTGAAAAGATAGTGTGCGAAATAGATGGTGATGGACAGGGCACATTTTCTTTTACGGTACCCGTAAATGCCTTATTGGGCGCTACCACGATGCGCATCAGGATAAAATGGGGCGGTGCAGATTGTGGAAATCCCTGTGGTTCTACCACTTATGGGGAGGTAGAGGATTACAAAATCAATGTACAACCGGGATTGAATACCTGGATTGGCAACACTGCCGACTGGAACACGGCTTCCAACTGGTCAGACAACAATGTGCCTACAAGTTCCTACAACATAGTTATTCCCGCGACGCCTACCGGAGGAAACTTTCCGGTTGTCCCCACCGGAATTACAGCACGCTGCAACGATATATCGGTGAGCAGCAGTGCCGACATTACTGTAAATGGGGTCATCATTGTCGGGGGTAACTAATTGATAAGGCAGATCCGAGTCTTCTCAATACAGTTTATTTTGAAAGGCTTCCGGTTAAAGCACCGGAAGCCTTTTTTTGTGTATTGCTTTCTGGTGAAACCGTTTTATCAAGCTCCGGAGAACAAAGAAAGAAGTAATTTCTATTTATATTGTATCCAGATAGTGTTTAAATAACAGATAAACAGGTGTGTACAGAGGTGTGTCTTGTATTAAATCTTAATTTATTTTCTTTTTAAATAATATTTGTATCAAAAAGAATATCAATAAGATATGAAAATATGATATATGTCATAAAAAAAGTCAAAATTGTAAACACAACAGGATCAGTCAAAAAGAACCTGGTACAAGCGCATCGCCGGGCTTGGTTTTGTGGTTGTTTTGCATCTACTTTTGCCGCATAAATATGCAAATAGATACATATCTCAATTTATAAATTTGATGCGCATGAAAACGAGAAGGGATTTTATAAAAATCTCAGCAGCAGGTGTAGGAGCGGTATCGCTTGGCCTGAGTTCTTTAAATTGGAAGGGGATGAGCCCGCTTTATGCAGCCGGCGGGCAGGAGCCTGTCAGCGATGAAGAGATGACAGCCCATTCAACCTATTGCGAAGTTTGTTTCTGGAAATGTGCCGGGTGGACTTATGTTGACAGAAAAGGCAGCATCCGAAAAATCATAGGAAATGACAACGATCCGCACTGCAACGGCAGGCTTTGCCCGCGCGGGACCGGTGGTGTGGGAATGTATAATGATGATGATCGATTAAAAACACCTCTAATCAGGCAAACTGTTGGAGGGAAACAGGTTTTCCGAAAAGCCTCATGGGAAGAAGCGCTCGATTTGGTCGCGTCAAAAATGAAAGCTGTAGCCGATAAACATGGCCCGGAGGCTTTTGCCCTGTTCAACCATGGTTCACCAGGCAGTCATTTTAAACATTTGTTTCATGCCTATGGCTCGGGCAACGAGGGGGAACCCGCATGGGCACAATGCCGCGGTCCGCGCGAAGTTGGGTTCGCGGCTACTTTTGGGAGTTGGGTTGGCTCCCCCGAACCCACCGACATCCGCGATACAAATTGCCTTGTACTGATAGGCTCGCACATCGGGGAAAATATGCACAACGGCCAGGTTCAGGAAATGTCAACAGCCATCGACAGGGGGGCCACCATTATTACGGTTGACCCGCGCCTGAGTACGGCAGCCAGCAAATCGAAATACTGGTTGCCCATTAAACCGGCCACAGATATGGCCCTGTTGCTGTCGTGGATTCATGTTCTGATTTACGAAAACCTCTACGATAAAGATTATATCGCACAATATGCCATGGGTTTTGACGAACTGAAAGCCCACGTAAAAAACATGACTCCCGAATGGGCCTACGGAATTACGACCATCAAACCGGATGTTATCAGAAAGACAGCAAGGGAAATGGCAAATGCTTCCCCGGCAGTTATTGTTCATCCGGGGCGCCATGTGGTTTGGTATGGCGACGACAGTCAGCGCGAAAGGGCAATAGCCATTTTGAATGCTTTACTGGGTTCGTGGGGGAAAAGAGGTGGCTTCTATTTTAAAGAAAGTGTCCCGGTCCCAAAATATCCCCAACCAAAATATCCCCACCACAAATGGGACTGGAAGGACAACCTGGACGGCAAATACCCGCTTTCGGCCATGGGAATCACTACTGAACTGCTCAAAGCATCCATCCCTGAATTTAATTGCAAACACCAGATTAAGAGCTGGATAGTCGCCGGAACGAACCTGCCGTTGACCATTCCCGACAAGGAACTCTTCAGGAAAGCTGCTCAATCGGTTGACTTTATCGCAGTTGTTGATACCATGCCGATGGATATTACCGGCTACGCCGATGTGATATTGCCCGAATGTACTTACCTGGAACGGTACGACTACATCCGGTCGTCGCCCCACCGCGAACCGAATATCGCCCTGAGGGCGCCGGCTGTTCAGCCAAAATACGAAACAAAACCTGCCTGGTGGATTGCCAAGCAATTGGGCGAACGCCTGGGTTTGGGTGCCTATTTTAATTACAATGACATTGAGGAAGTCCTTGACTGGCAACTTAAAAAAATGGGGACCTCACTCGAAGAAATGAAGAGAATTGGTGTGAAAAAATACCCGAGAAAATCGGGCGGTTTATACCTGCAGGATGGCGAAGATTATGAATTCAACACAAATACCGGGAAAATAGAACTCTATTCAACCGAGTTTGAAGATTACGGTTTCGATCCCCTGCCCAATTACACAGAACATCCTCAGCCGCGGGAAGGTTTTTACCGGCTGATCTATGGGCGGGCTCCCATGCACACTTTCTCGCGTACATCGAATAACCCGAACCTTTGGGATTTGATGGCAACCAATTCAGTCTGGGTAAACCCGAAAGTAGCCGATCTGTGGGATTTGAGGAAAGGACAGAAAGTCTGGCTCAAAAACCAGGACGGGATCGTTTCCGACTTCCCTGTAGAAGTCAGAATAACCGAGCGCATCAGGTGGGATTCAGTTTATATGGTTCATGGTTTTGGACATGACAACAAGAAACTCTCACGGGCATACGGCCATGGTGCCAGCGACTCCAAATTGATTACCAATGTGATGATTGACCCCATGATGGGTGGTACCGGTATGCGGGGCAACTTTGTAACATTTTTAACTGAAAACCCGGAAAAGGAGGTTGAGTCATGAGATACGCAATGGCTATTGACACAGCAAAATGTGTAGGTTGCGGCGACTGTGTGGTTGCTTGCCAAACGGAAAATAATGTTCCTGTCGGCTATTGCCGCGACTGGATTGTGGAGAACGTTTCGGGAAGCTATCCCAATGTTGAAATCGAGTTGCGTTCCGAACGCTGCAACCATTGCGATAACGCACCTTGTGTGCGTTGTTGCCCGACGGGGGCCAGCCACATTGTGGAAGGGGGAATTGTGAAGGTAACCCACAACGAATGTATCGGTTGTGGCGCCTGCATCGAGTCGTGCCCTTACGATGCAAGGTACTCGCACCCGGACGGTTACGTTGATAAATGTACTTTTTGCGACCACCGTCTTGCCAAAGGCCAAAGTACGGCCTGTGTGTCGGTTTGCCCGACTTCCTGCCTGTATTTCGGTGATTTGGAAGACCCCAACAGCGAGGTTTCAAAAGCTTTGAAAAACCGCTCGTGGAAAGTGCTTGCCCCGGAGGCCGGAACCAAACCACAATTGTATTTTCTTACTTAATTAAACGCTGGAGAGATGAAAGAAGAATTATTTGTAAGTGGGCGCCACATCCCCAATATCGATCCTTACCTGAGTATTTGGCACTGGGAAATTCCGGTGTACCTTTTCCTCGGGGGGCTTGCTGCCGGCATCATGTTTTTCGCCGGTCTGTTTCTTGTTTTGGGCAGGGAAAAGGAAATGGAAACTACAGTTAAACGGGCACCATTCCTGGTTCCTTTTGCACTGGTGCTTGGCCTTTTGGCTTTGTTCCTCGACCTGAAACACCAGCTTTATTTCTGGCGGCTTTATACAACCATCAGAATTGAGTCACCCATGTCATGGGGCGCCTGGACACTGATGCTGATCACCCCACTTTCAATAGTGTGGGCGGCAGGCTACATCAAAGAGGCCATCCCCGGCTGGGATTGGCGGTTCGGCATTTTGAAACAATTTGAAGCTTTGGTCATTAAATACCGAAAGCACCTGGCCTGGGCCATGATGGGGCTGTCCCTGATCCTCGGGGTTTATACCGGGATATTGCTTTCGGCTTTCAATGCCCGCCCCTTGTGGAATACTTCCATACTGGGGCCTTTGTTCCTGGTTTCGGGTTTGTCAACCGGATTGGCCCTTACCATGTGGATGTCGAAAAGCCATTCCGAACGGAAACTGCTGAGTAAAATCGACATAGTCCTGATTGGTGTTGAGCTTTTTTTGATTATTCACCTTTTGATGGGCTTTCTGGCGGCAGGCATGGTTCAGGTAGAAGCTGCCCAGTTGTTTTTAGGGGGCGAATTTACCGTTTCGTTTTGGGTGTTTGTAATTATTATGGGATTGGCATTCCCTGTTACGCTTGAAATTCTTGAGTTGTTCGGTTATAAAATCCCCATCTGGATACCTTCGTTGCTGATATTGTTTGGCGGCTTGATGTTCAGGATGATCATGGTGGAAGCCGGACAAATCACAAGGTTCTTATATTAATCATCAGCTAAATTGAAAAGTTATGAGTGCGGATAAAACTATGAGACAGGGCCCACGCTATATCAATCCCTATTTTGGCGGTGTGCTGCTGGGCTTGCTGTTGTTGCTCACCATGTTCATCACGGGGCGCGGACTGGGTGCCAGTGGTGCCGTAAAAAGCGCTGTGGTAACTACTATGGACAAGATTTCGCCCGTACATGCTGAGCACAATATTTATTACAGTAAGTTTCTTTCAAGCAACCATTCGCCCATGTTCAACTGGCTGGTCTTTGAGTCGCTTGGGATATTCTTCGGCGGATTATTGTCCGGTGCTTTGTACGGGAGGCTGAAAAAACCACGCATTGAACACTCGCCAAAAATAAGTGGGAAAACCCGTCTGTGGGCTGCCGGCATTGGTGGTGTTTTGTTTGGGGTCGGCAGCCAGTTTGGTCGCGGGTGCTCAAGTGGTGCCGCGTTAAGTGGTACGGCATCCTTTTCCTTTGGCGGCTTTTTGGTAATGATGCTGCTTTTTGGGACAGGATATGTTTTGGCCTACTTCTTTAAGAAATTATGGATTTAACAAAAAAATAAAATGATGGGACCACTAATTCCACAAGGTATAATAACAGGAGAATGGGATTTTGTAATTGCTTTGCTGTTGGGCATTGCATTTGGATTTATCCTCGAAGCATCAGGGTTTTCTTCTTCCCGCAATATTGCCGGTGTTTTTTACGGTTATAATTTTGTTGTGCTGCGCGTTTTTCTAACCGCCGTACTGGTGGCCATGATCGGGCTGCTTTATTTCGATTACATGGGCTGGATCGAAATGGACCTGGTTTACGTACTGCCGACTTATCTCAGGTCGATGGTGGTCGGCTCATTTATCATGGGACTGGGATTTGTTCTGGGGGGCTTTTGCCCGGGCACCAGTTATACAGCCATCGCCATTGGCAAAATTGATGCCCTGGTATTTACCGGGGGGCTGTTTCTGGGCATTTTTCTTTTCTCCGAAGCTTTTCCCTGGATCAGTGGTTTCTACTATAGCGACAACCTTGGAAATGTAACGGTAAATGAGGTGCTCGGCATCTCCAATGAACTGTTTACATTTATTTTGGTGGTCATGGGGCTCGTAGCTTTTTGGGGGACCTGGCTGATTGAAAAAAGAGTCAGGAAAACAAACAAACACTATAAATTTGAATAGAGATGAACAGGAATTATCTATATCTGACAATGCTGATGCTTGCCCTGGCAGGGGGATTATTTGTCCTTCCTGAAAGGAACAACGAGCAAGGCACGCTTCCGGAGGAACTGATGTGGGACATTGTCCAGCCAACGCGTTATGCCACAACCGACCAGGTGGCCAGGATGATTATCGAGAAAGACCCGACAATTGAACTGATTGATGTGAGGCCATTTGATGAATACACGGACTTTTCCCTGCCCGGGGCTGTCAATATCCCTCTCGACAGCATTGTGAATGAAAACTACCAGGATTATTTAGGAATTCAAGACATGAACGCGGTTTTCTTTTCAGACGACGACATCAAAGCTGACCAGGCCTGGGTGATTGCACGGCGGATGGGATATGACAATATTTATGTGATGAGAGGGGGGCTCAATTGCTGGGTTGAGACCATCATCCGTCCCGAAAAACCCGATGAAACTGCTTCGCGCCAGGAGTTTGAGAAATATATATTAAGAAAAGGTGCCTCTATGTATTTTGTGGGCGGCGCGAAGATGGATGAAAACACCGGTTCCAAAAAAACAAATGTGGCAGTAAAAAGAAAAAAGAAAGCTGCCGTTGCCGAAGGGGGATGTTGACAGGAAAGGATACAAATCAAAGTTCAAAAGACAATGTTTACATCTGAATGGGTAGCTCGAAATTTTAGTTGTTGGAAATTGTTTTAATAGCTTTTCGTAGCTTGCTTATCAGAGAAAACGCTCATAAGATTAAAACAGAATGTTATGCATGTTCATGAATTAAATCCAAAACGCACAGCGGTTACGCTCGTACTTTTTGCCATTGTTATTGTGGTTGGTTTGTTTACCATGGCAAACCCCAGGTTGAAATACGCCCAAACGCCCGGAGAAACTCTGAAAATGCTGAGAAATGATGCGGGCCTGTTTTTTCCGCATCAGTTAGTAGGTGTTCTTGAAGGCAACAACGATACGGTGATGCTCATCGACCTGAGGAATGCTTTTGAATTTGGCAGGGGAAGTATTCAGCATGCCGAAAACATTTCGGCGGTTGAATTGCTCAGCGAGGAAAACATTGATCGTTTGGAACAGCTGAAGAGCAACGGCATTACGGTTGTTGTATTTGCTGATAACCAGCTGGAGGCCAATGGTCCCTGGATGCTTCTGCGGCAATTGGGTTTTGACAATATCATGGTACTTGCGGGAGGATACGACTACTACAAAAAAAGGCAGGGTAATTTGTCAGGAACCGCTGAAAACGATACATATTTGTTGGGCACAGCCGATTATAATTTTGCAGAAATTGCCTCGGGTACAATTGCAGCAGGCAAAAGTGAAGATGCTTCCAAGTCAGGTCTTAGTATTAAAAGAAAAAGAAAGCCGGCAGTTGCCGAAGGTGGATGTTAGTTTTAATTGGTGTTGTTTATGTTGGTTGAAAAAGGGGCAGGCATGTCCCTTTTTCTATTTTCCCCGCTTTTTCGTTTTGATAAAAAGCAAACGTTTAAAAAACCGGATGATGAAACTCCTGAAAAACCGGAACTGCCCCAGCAGTGTCCCCCAGGCAATTAGCAGGAGGTTATAAATGGGCAGCATTATTACAACAAAAACAACTGCTTTCAGCCAGAACGGGTCTTCTTCGGTTAACCCGAGCAGGTGCTCGACGTACGGGCTTACAAAAAGAAATGAAAAACCCGTTAGTGCAAATACGGTAAGTATGAGTGCGACCTGCCGGTCACTCTCAATTTCCCATCTCTCTTTTAACTTTAACCAGAACTTTTTCAAAGTGCAGGCAAAATTAGGAACTTTTGTACACCAAATGAAAATGAATGCGTTGTTGACCGAGCCTCAACCCGATTTGGAGACTTTCACCAGCCGCCCGTAATCGAGAATACTTATCGTTTTGCCATCCATGGAAATAATACCGTCTTTTTTGAATTCTGACAGCGTCCGTATGGTGTTCTCGGTGGTCATCGAAATCAGTTCGCCCACTTCACGCCTGGTAATGGGCATTCTAAAAGTATGCCCGTGGTATATTTTATCAGCAAGAAAAAGCAGGATGTGGGCAATTCGTCCCTTTACTTGTTTTTGGTTGATCCTGAAACTGTTTTCAATTATTGTATCTGAAATATGACTCATCCGGTTCAATACCTTCAGGGCAAATGCACCGTTGCTGGCCACCAGGTTTTTTAGCACGGGCAATGCCACTTCGCAAACATGGGTTTCTTCCAGTGCGGAGATCGAATATTTATAAGTTGAATTGGAAAATATGCTGAGCAGGCTGATAAAATCACCGGGTTTGTTAATGCTTAAAATATGATCCTTCCCAAAATGGTCTGTTTTAAATAATTTTACCAGCCCCACACGCAGGTAGAGGAAGGATTTGATTTTGTCGCCTTCCTGTTTAATCAGCTCACCGCGCTGATAAATGTACTCGGTACGGGCACTGTTAACCTGCCCGTACTCTTTGTCGTTTAACTTGTCGTACAAAAGGTTGCGGTAGATACAGGACCTGCAGTTGATGATGTCGTTACTTGTCTTCATTATAAATTAGCCGCAAATATAGTAATTATGATTAATATCATATTAACAAATATTCATATCTAATTATGTAGATATATTTTTGCAAATCCAAAATAGTACTTAAATTATTAAAACCTAATTAACAATATATTTATGAAAAAGTTATTAATATTAGGTGCGGGGACAGCCGGCACCATGATGGCCAATAAAATGCGCAACAACCTGGAGCGCGACGAGTGGGACATTACCATTGTCGATCAGTTCAAGACCCATTATTACCAGCCGGGTTTTTTGTTTATCCCGTTCGGGATGTACACCAAAAAGGATGTGATTAAACCCAAGAGCGACTTTTTCCCTGTTGGTGTAAATGTAATCTTTTCTAAAATTGACAAGATCGTCGCCAAAGAAAACCAGGTGGTGCTTGACGACGGTGTTGTTTTGAAATACGATTACCTGATTATTGCCACCGGAACGCGTACCGCGCCCGAAGAAGTTGACGGCTTGAAAGACAAACTGTGGTACAAACACATTTTTGATTTTTATACCATTGAGGGGGCTACTGCACTTGCCACCTATTTTAAATCATGGAAAGGTGGGAATTTAGTCGTCAATATTGCCGAACTGCCTTACAAATGCCCCGTTGCCCCCCTTGAGTTCGTATTTTTTGCTGATGCCTTTTTTACCGAACGCGGCATGCGCGACAAAGTGAAGATTACTTACGTTACTCCCATGTCGGGTGCGTTCACTAAACCACGGGCAACAAAAATGCTGGGCGACTTACTTGAACAGAAGAACATCGAGATTGTACCCGATTTTAACATCATGGAAGTGAACAACGACGAGAAAAAGATTGTCGACTACGGTGGCACAGAGGTGCCTTTCGACTGTCTTGTTTCCGTCCCGACCAATATGGGCGATAAAATGATTGAGCGCAGCGGTTTGGGCGACGACATGAATTTTGTCCCGACCGACAAGCATACTTTACAACAAAAAGACTTTGAAAATATTTTTGTGATTGGTGATGCTTCCAACATCCCCACCTCAAAAGCCGGTTCTGTTGCCCACTTTTCTTCGGAGATACTGGAAGAGAACCTGATGTGTGCCATCGAAGGCAGGCCTTTTACAGCCAGTTTCGACGGCCATGCCAATTGCTATATCGAAACCGGTTATGGAAAAGGTACCCTGATTGATTTTAATTACGACACCGAACCCCTGCCCGGCTCTTTCCCCTTTCCGGGCATTGGCCCCTTTGGCCTGCTGAAGGTTTCCAGGATGAACCATTACGGCAAACTGCTTTTCCGCTGGATGTACTGGCACATCCTGCTCAAAGGAAAAGAAATGCCCATTGATTCGGAAATGCAGATGGCAGGTAAAAAACTTTAGATCCTTTAGAAAAGATCTTTCATTTTCAAAATTTTAAAGGAAATAAAATGGACAATAAAAATATGCAGGAGCAGATTAACGAAATCAACCGAAAGCTCGACATCGTGCTTGAGGAAGTTATGGCTCAAAAAGAAACCAGGCAGTCGGTTGAAGACCTGACAGCGGATTTAACGGTTATCGGCAACGATGTTTTTTCCTCCGCAGTAACAGAACTCGACAATGCCGGTGTTGAACTGGATGGCGAAGCGGTAAAAATGCTGGTGCTGAAACTTATCAGGAACATCGACACCATCAACGAAATGTTTGAGATGATGGAAAGCGCCAACGACCTGCTCAAGGATATTTCACCCATTCTCCACCAAATGGGATTGGATGGCATAAAAATGATGAGTGAAATGGAGCAAAAAGGTTACATCGACTTCCTTAAGGAAGGGATGAAA
Organism: Bacteroidales bacterium; assembly: GCA_021647205.1. Taxonomy (GTDB): domain Bacteria; phylum Bacteroidota; class Bacteroidia; order Bacteroidales; family F082; genus B6-G9. The sequence goes on from JAKIVD010000004.1 coordinate 157,026, forward strand.
ATCATGGAGAACATCGTCAATCACTTTAAAATCGAGGATGTCAGGGACCTTGCCGATAATGCAGTTACCATCCTTGAAACCGTGAAGAGCCTTACCCAGCCCGAAATGCTGAAAGCAATGAACAGCGGATTGGTGGTTTACAAGAGTATTGATGTGCGGGGTGTCCCCGAGTACTCCCTCTTCAAGGCCATGATGGCAATGAACTCGAAAGAAATGCGCCGCGGCCTCGGGTTTATGATAACCTTCCTTAAAAACATTGCCAAAGAAACCGAGAAAAGGGCAAACCTGGAAAAGTATTAATACAGAAGAATACGGAACTATAAATTTATATTTAATCAATTTTAAATTATTTGAGTTATGACAATAAAAACAATAGCAGGAGTAAATGTTGATGTAAATGATGAAGGATACATGAACGATGCTTCACAATGGAACAAAGAAGTTGCTGCCGGAATTGCAGCCGAAGAAAATGTTGAATTAACCGACCAGCATTTTGAACTCTTTGAATGGATGCGCGAAAAAGTAGCCAATGGCGAAACCCTGACCCTTCGCGGAATTGGCAAATCAGGTGTTGTTGATGCCAAACAATTTTACAAGATGTTTCCCGGGGCACCCCTAAAAAAAGCAACTAAAATTGCCGGTGTCCCCAAACCAACATCTTGTATATAACCTGTAAAGACAAAACCCATGGAAAAAGAAAAAAAGATGCCCTTGCAAAAAATCATGCTGATTTGCTCTAAGGGTACACTCGAAGATGTTTATGCCGCTCTTGTGATGGCAAATGGTGCTGTTATGGAAGGCATCGAAACCAAAATGTTCTTTACTTTTTTCGGCCTCGACGCCATTACAAAAAAGACAATGGACAAATTGCATACATCAACAGTAGGAAACCCATCCATGCGGATGCCGGGCGGATTGCCTTTTCCCACAATGCTGGGCGGACTTCCGGGGGTAGAAGCTGGTGTTTCTAAAATGATGCGCAAGCAAATGGATGAGCTTGACATGCCCCCTGTAAGCGAGTTTCTTGAATTGATTACGGCCGGTGGCGGCGAAATTTATGCCTGTAAACTGGCTGCTGACATGTTTAAACTCACCAAAGAAGACCTTTCCGATGAGGTGACTGACATCATTACCGTTGGCGACCTTTATGGAATGTGTGATGGTGAAGGTGTTCAAATTGTGTTTACCTAAGCTGGACAAGCCAGAAAATTTTAGGCGCTGATCCATACGCTCAGGTTTAACACAGATTGTTTTATGATAAAAGCTTCGCTTTTTCAATGACAAAGTTGTTGTCGAATCATAGTAAACCTGCGTGAATCAGCCTCAAATGAATTTATAAAATTTCTGCCAAAAATGACAGAAGTTTTGTGTTAAGGTACTAAATTGCTGAATGCCTGACCCGTTGGCTGGTCATGCCTGCGCAACCCTGGCAAAGACACAGTGTGCCAATCTGTTTTTAAATGAAAGCCTCTTTTGTGTAAGGGGCTTTTTCCTATTTTTGGGCTTTCTTTAAAAGTCCATGGAAGAACAGTCAACAAAAGACCGGAATAAAGAAACGGAAAAGGTGATGACCTTCTGGGATCACCTCGACGAGTTGCGTTTGCACATCGTCAGATCGTTGATCGCTGTTGTTGTGCTGGCCATTGTTGCTTTTCTAAACCGCCAGTTTATTTTTGATTCGGTCATTTTAGCACCCAGCACTTCCAACTTTTTTACCAACCGTGCACTGTGTAGAATAGGGGAGTGGCTTTCCTTAAGTGCGCTGTGCGTCGACGACATGAAACTGGAAATAATCAACATTAAAATGTCGGGACAATTTCTGACACACATGTACATTTCCATTGTTGCCGGTTTTATTTTCGCCTTCCCGTACGTGCTCTGGGAAATCTGGCGCTTTGTGCAACCTGCCATGCTCGAAAATGAACGGAAGTACTCGAAAGGCGGCTTGTTCACCAGTACCTTTTTGTTTTTACTCGGCATTCTGTTTAGTTATTACCTGATTGTTCCTTTGACGGTTAATTTTTTGGGGACCTATCAGGTGAGTGAAAGTGTGACAAACCAAATATCGCTGAGTTCTTATATCAGTACGGTGGTTTCGCTCACCTTTGCCGTCGGAGTTGTTTTTGAATTGCCCATCCTGGTTTACTTCCTGACGAAAATCGGAATCCTCACACCAGAATTTATGATAAAAAACCGGAAGTATATGTTCGTCATTTTATTGATACTTTCGGCCATTATCACACCCCCTGACATGTTTAGCCAGGTTTTGGTCGTTCTTCCGCTTGTCGGTCTTTACGAACTGAGCATTGGTGTGTCGAAAAGGGTGTACCGTAAGAACCTGGAAGAATTGAGCTAATGACAGTTGTCGGACATCCGTTTCAATGCGAGTGCCCAATTATTTTTTCAAGCTCTTTTATACAGCGGCCACCAACGCAGATAAAACGAACAACACGACAAAGATTGCAGGTATACCGGCCGGCAGGCAGGCAAGGAAATGATTACTGTTTTCTCTGCCTCTTTGCGGGAAAAAATACGCGCGTGAATTAAATAATCCGATCTGTCTGTAAGGAATTGTTTTTGCTTGCGACTAAGATGGCGAAACTAATTTTTAAACACGTAATCATTTAACAAATTGAAATCATGAAAAAAGAAATGAAGAAAATCAGTATCCTCAACGGAGCAGTTATTGCTTTTGTACTTGTAATGTTTACGGTACAGCCAATCAGTGCGGGCACAGTCTCAGATCAGGAAACAGTGGCCAATCTGGAGCAAAGTGCAGAAATGGCGGTAGTAGTTGCCCACCTCAATATTCTTGACGGAAAATGTGGCGAAGGTACTTCCGAAACAAAAAAGACAACCGAAACCAAAGCCAAAGCCACAGAAGGTAAATGTGGCGAAGGCAAATGCGGAGAGGGCAAATGTGGCGCGGGTAAATGCGGCAGTGGCGATACAAAAGCCGAGAAGAAGGCTGTAACCAAAAGCACTTCCGAAGTTAAAGGAAAAACCTCAGAAGGAAAATGCGGAGAGGGCAAATGTGGTGAAGGAATGTCGAAAACAGAAAAATCTTCAACCGAAAAGTCAACATCCAAAAAAGCCAAAACCAGCGAAGGTAAATGTGGCGAAGGCAAATGCGGTGTCGCTTAATTTGAAACTATGTCCTGATTATTAATCGGGTTTAAAAAGGCTGTCTTAAGGTTCATCATCGATTGGCCATTGCGTGCTGATTATTGTGGAAGAACTGTCTGACAGCTTTTTTTATGCCTAAAAATTCAAGAAGATGAAAAGTAAAATGTTAAAAATCCCCGATACACTCACCGAAAAAATGAACATGCTTCGCGACATTCCGTTACTGGGAATAAGATTGCTGCTTGCTTACGCCTTTTACGGGCCGGCCATGGAAAAGTGGAACAACATGGAAGCCACCATTGCCTGGTTTGGAAACCCCGATTGGGGGCTTGGCCTTCCTTTCCCCGAACTGAATGCGTACATGGCTGCCACTACAGAGATGGTTGGTGTTGTCTTGCTGGTCTTTGGAATTGGTACCAGGTTGATTTCAATCCCGATGATGTTCGTCATGCTGATGGCCTGGTTTACCGTGCACATTGATCATGGCTGGCTGGCTATCGCGAGTTCTTCGGCCGACCCCGGTGTGGCCGACCGGCTGAATATGGCCAAAGAAATCTTAAAGGAAAACGGTAACTACAGTTGGCTGACCGAAAAGGGCAGTTTCGTTATCTTACAAAATGGTGTTGAGTTCGTTGCGACGTATATTGTGATGCTGCTCACCCTGATTTCATTTGGCCCTGGAAAAATAAGTGTGGAAGGAATTTTGCGCTATGCAACCTTTGGAAAGAAATAGAGGTCTACCTCTTAAGTTAAACCTTTTATTCTTACAAAATCTTTAAAAAAACAAATATACAATTGGTGAAAATGGGCTGCCCGGCCGGGTGCTCAGTTCACCTTTTTTATGCTTAGATAACGACATGATCTATATTAAATATGGCATTTAAAAAAATCTGACATGTTAAAAGTATTTTTATTTTATTGCCAGTTTTTTCAATGATTTGTTATTTTTGCCGGTATTTTTTTCGGTAATGTTATGAAACTATGAATTATAGTTTATATTTGCATGTGAAAAAAAACGAAGTTGAACCCTTTAAAATAAAAGAAAGCAATCTTAATTATTTAATTTAAAACCTTTAACGTATGAAGAAAATTACAAAGTTTTTTCTAATGTTGGTTGTAGTGATGATGTCATCCGGCGTTTTGCTGGCGCAACTTCAGATTTCTGATCTGGAGAAGCAGATGATGCAAAACTTCCAGCCAAAAGAATTGGGTGATGGCTCCGGAGGCGCTCTCCCGCTCAATGTTGATGCGGCCACCCCGATTACTGTCTTCCCTTACGAGGAAGATTTTGAAAGTGGAACCTGGTCTCCGTATATGGAGCCTTTTTCCGGATTGCAAGCTGACGCGACCGTCGCTTCTGGCGAAGGTAACAATTCAACCTACGCAGCTTTGCTCGAAGGAAATTCATGGTCCGGTTTCTATCATACCAGTTCGTGTACATACACCATGCTTTACAACAGGCCCTTGCACGAAGCCGGTATTAACATGACTGTTGTCCCTTCGGGAGAAGCAGGATTGTTGACCATGAGGTTCGATTACGATCAGTTTTATTCATTTGCCTATTATTATGATGCATTTCAGGTATTGGTAAATGGTACACCCATCCCGGATGAGAGTGGTACAACTTGTTTTTACCCGACGTCAAACAACGGAAATGGGTACAGTACCTTAACATTTGACCTGGGTGCATACCAAAACGATGCTTCTTTTGATTTGCAAATCGACTTTGTCGGTAAGTATTATCGCAACTATTATAATGGTGGCGATGCAATGGTTATTGACAATTTAACGATATTTTACTTGCAAATTGGAGATATTTCTGTTGATGTTACTGCTGACGGCGCACCACTTGCCGGAGCAACTGTTGGTATTGAGGATGTAAACGAATATGTTACCGATGCTACCGGCCATGTTGATTTTATTGGTTTGGAGATTGGTGATTATGAGGTTTATGCCTACAAAGATGGTATGAACTATGCCACACAAACAGCCACCGTAGTTACCGGAGGTGTTACTCAGGTTGACTTCAACCTAAGTCCCCCCGTCATGGTCATCAACCCCTTGGCCATAGTGGAGACCCTGAACCCGAACGAATGGTTCACCACCTACATTGGCATCCAGAACATTGGCGACGGTGATTTATTCTGGACAGCAGAGGTGGTTT
>JAKIVD010000046.1 GCA_021647205.1 Bacteroidales bacterium
CTTGCCAGGTCGTAAGTGAGGTTAAAACCCATGGCAATAATATGAGTCAGGGTTTTTAAATCGGTGGTTGCCGTTTCGGGGGCGAGGTTGTGTTGAAAAAACAGCACTTTGTCGCGGGCCAGCAGGGCGGTAAAAGGAAAGAAAGCCAGGTTGTTTTCGCCGATGGCATTGATAAAATTATCGTCCACACGCCAGGGCAGCAGGGCGCTGCCGCAAAAGGCCACCTCGCCCTCAAGCAATCTGTCGTAGCCCATTTCGGTGGCCAGCAATTTTTCTTTGTTTTGTTTGGTGTAGTCGAGCCATCCCCTGAAATAAGAATCCGGGGAAGGGGCTGCCGGATTGAAATCGGTGATGCCCCCGCGTGCACCGATCTGATCCTCAAATACAAGATCACCGGGGAGATCAACGGTCAACTGATCCATCAGCTCACCCAGCCTGGTTAGTACAAACGGACTGTATGGCGATGCGATAAATCCTGCATTGCCGTTGTAGGTTTCACATCGGGGATCTCCATTTTTATCCAATACTGCAATGTCATTGATGGTTAATGGGGGTAATTGGTTCAGTACCGTCGGTGAAGTATCATCCCACCAGGTGGGGTTTGAATAGGGCATCACCAGTAAACCATATTGGTGGACAGCATCGAACAGGTAAGCAAAATCGTCTATGGTTCCATAGTTCGGGTCGGGTGGGATAAAGTCGGGATAATTTTCATCAAATGCCCCCGGATTGTATTCCACCAAATGAAAAATGGAAGGGGAAGGCAAATCAGGAAGCAAGGCTTCAAAATCCCGATAATTTGAAAATCCCTGACTGCCTCCTACCCCTTTGATGCCCACTTTAAGCATGGGTGACCGGCTAAGTGCTGTGTATTTACCAGTTGTTTTTTCGCTAAGCGACGGAAGCTGGTTTATTTGGTTATCGGTACGTAAATCCGCAATGGATTGGCTGTGCGTCTCCCCGATGCGAATCCGCATGGGGCTGCTTTCCCAATTGCTGTTCGGGCTGACAAAAGTGTTGAAGTCATGTTTCAGATAGGTGCTGGCCGACAGAAAATCATCGTCGTGGACAAAGCCCAGGTCAATAATGGGAATTTCGGTTAACTCCGTTGTCAGCCCGTACATCGAGAATTGTCCCGAACCTGCCCTGATGGAAAGAAAATCGCTGAAAACGCCCGGCCATCCTGGATAGCGTGTACTGTAACTTCTGGCTTCGCCAAAGAATGATGACTTCAAAAGCAAACCTGGCATAACCGGAAGCAATGCATCCTGTATTTCGTTTTCCATAAAAACCAGCCCGGAGGGGAAAATGATGGTTTCTATTCCAACCGTTCTTTGGTTAAGCATGTCCATTTGAAGGTCAAAATAATTCCCACTTGAAAAAGTAACCGTTACCGTTGCAGCAATTTTGTCTGTGGCGGCATTGTCGGGTGTGTAAACCAACTGAAGTTCTTTGGAGACGGCATCCCAACTGTAAGCAAACAGGTTGTCACCGGTGTTGGTGTACAACGAAGAGCCGATGTAGCCGGGATTGCCGTCCGGTGTGTACGTGCCCCAGAGAATCTCGTAGCGCGACCCTTTGCATACCTGCTGATTGGTGGCTTTGTCAATGATGTAAATAAACGACCCGTTGGTCTTTCTGAACCCCGCTTCGTAATAGGAAGTGTTGCCGATCCTGATTATTTCCGGATCCGTGTCGTCAAAATAAATATCCTGTGAAAAAGCCGGGAAGGTGAAAAGTTGTAAGCAAGAAAAAACAATGATGATAATAAATTTGGTCAGGAAGTGGTTTTCGAGCTTTTTCATTTTTCTGTTCTTGGTTAATCCGGATTGATGCAGAGGGGGTAGTCGGTACCGGAATTGAGATTATGTGATTGGTTGAAGCAGAAATTATGTTAAAATTAACAAATATACCCCCCTGATGTCAAATAATAACAACTATTTAACAAATAATTAACATACTGAATTTGTAAATTATTGCGAAAATAAGCCTGTGAACATGAGAAATAAAGTGCTCAGGAAGTCATTGGATATTTTGGTTTTCCAGCAGTTTTTCTATTTTTTCCAACCGGGCCTTTAAGATGGAATTTTCATTTTTGAGAGATTCTATCTGCTGTTGCTGTTCCTGCACGGCCTTCACCAGGGGGACAACAAACTGCGAATAGCTGACACTGTAAAGCTCATTCTCGGTTTTTGCGGGGGTTACACCGCTGAAATCATAGTTGCATTCCAGGGCGGCCTGCTCCA
>JAKIVD010000023.1 GCA_021647205.1 Bacteroidales bacterium
AATCAAAAAACATGGAAGAAGAGCTAAGAGTTTAATGGTGTATGGACTGGATTACATTGCTAATATTCTGTTTAGCAATAACTTTGAAAAACTTCGGGCCTGTTGTGATTTTTTGTCATGTACTTAGATGTTCGTCTCACATTTTAATCGTATTAGAAAATTGTTTTGTTGGTGTTTGTATTTGTCTGCTCATTATCTCTGTGAAACCCTGTGCCTTCTCTGTGATTCTTTGTGCAACAGCTATTCACGGAGATACACGGAGAAGGCACAAAGCTGCTCAAAGAAATTCTGTTTCAAATAAAACGATTCATTCTCCAGCATATCAAAATAAAATTTAGCCCTGTCACTCCTTTCCTCCAACCCCCCCAGCCTTCCATTCTCCCAATCCTCCCTTCCATTCCCCTTTTCTCCTTACCTTTGCGGTTTGTTAAAAAATAACCCAAAATGAAGATTTCGTACAACTGGCTGAAGCAATACATCGATCTGGATATTGAGCCCGCCGATTTGTCGCCCATCCTTACCGACATTGGTCTGGAAGTGGAAGGATTTGAGAAATTTCAATCGGTAAAAGGCGGTTTGGAAGGTGTAGTGGTTGGTGAAGTAAAAAGCTGCAGCAGCCACCCCAATGCCGACAAGTTGAGTGTGACAACGGTTGATGTGGGCGGGGAAGAATTGCTGCCGATTGTTTGCGGTGCGCCGAATGTGGCTACCGGTCAAAAGGTGCTTGTCGCCACCGTGGGAACCACGCTGTACTCTGGTGAGGAATCTTTCAAAATAAAAAAAGCGAAAATAAGGGGAGAGGTTTCGCAGGGCATGATTTGTGCCGAAGACGAACTGGGACTGGGAAGTTCCCATGAGGGAATTATGGTTTTGCCTGGCGAAGCTGTTGCGGGTACCCCTGCAAGCCGCTACTTTAATATTACAAAAGATTTCATCTATGAAATCGGCTTGACCCCCAACCGCTCCGATGCCACCTCTCACATTGGTTCGGCACGCGATCTTGCGGCAGGATTGAAGCGTTTGAAAGAAACCCGCAAGTACACACTCAAATTGCCTTCGGTTGATCGATTTAAAGTAGATGACCGCTCACTCAACATCGAAGTGGTGGTTGAAGACAGTGAGGCCTGTCCGCGTTATTCGGGTATCACCATCAGTGGCATCCGGGTGAAAGAGTCGCCCGGCTGGTTGAAAAACCGTTTGAATGCCATCGGACTTCGGCCCATCAACAATATTGTTGACATCACAAATTACGTCCTGCACGAAACAGGCCAGCCGCTGCACGCTTTTGATGCAGACAGGATTAAGGGGAACAAGGTCGTTGTGCGTAAGCTGAAACACGAAACCCCCTTTCTGACTTTGGATGAAGTGGAGCGAAAACTGCATGCCGAAGACCTGATGATCTGCAATGCAGTGGAAGGCATGTGCATCGCCGGTGTGTTTGGGGGCATCAGCTCAGGCGTAACAGAAAAGACGACGAATATTTTTTTGGAGAGCGCTTTTTTCGAGCCGGCGCACATCCGCAAGACTTCTAAAAGACACGGCCTGCAAACCGATGCTTCCTTTCGTTTTGAGCGTGGCGCCGATCCAAATATTACGGTTTACGCCCTGAAACGGGCGGTTATCCTCATTCAGGAAGTTGCCGGTGGAAAAGTGTCCTCGGAAATCAAAGACGTTTACCCAAAACCGCTGAACGACTGGACGGTTGAAATCAACTTCCGGAATGTTGACCGCTTGGTTGGCAAAAAAATCCCACGGGATATTATCCGTACTATTTTGACAGACCTCGGCATCCGGGTACTGGGAGAGACGGACAACGGTATGAAACTGCAAATCCCCACTTTCAAAACAGATGTAAAAAGGGAAGTGGATGTCATTGAAGAAATCCTGCGCATCTACGGTTATAACAACATTGAGTTTGAGGATAAAATCCATGCTTCGGTCAGCCTCCGGCCAAAGCCTGATTTGGAAAAGCTGCAAAATAAAATTGCCGGGCATTTAACAGGGCAGGGGTTCTCGGAAATCATCAACAATTCACTAACCAGGTCAGAATACATTACCAACAACAGCGAGTTCAGCGAGGAACAAAGTGTGCCCCTGCTGAATCCACTGAGCAAAGATCTCGACATTCTGCGGCAAACCCTGTTGTTCGGCGGCCTCGAAGTGATTGCTTACAACAGCAACCGGAAAATCAGCGATCTGAAACTTTACGAGTTTGGAAAAATCTACCGCAAGATTCAACCCGGAGAAAAAAATGCCGGATTGAAAAACTACTTTGAAGAAAATCACCTGACACTTTTTGCCTCCGGGCTTTTACAAGCCGAAAACTGGAACAGTACCCGCGAAAAGGCCGATTTTTATTTCCTGAAAGGTATGATCGAAAGCATCTTTGTCAAACTGGGGATTGACCGAAAGCAGATTGAAATGAAAGAAAGCAACTCGACCAACAGCGAATATGCTTTGGAATATTTTAGCGGGGATGCGCTGCTGGCAGTTGTCGCCGGCCTCAACAAAAAATTGCTGAACGAGTTTGATATCAAACAGGAAGTTTTCGTGGCGGACATCAATTGGGAGAAAGCCATCAAACTGCTTCCTGAAAATGATCTAAGCTACCGGCCTGTTTCCAGATTCCCGGCAGTCCGCCGCGACCTCGCTCTGTTGATTGACAAAGCGGTGAGTTTTGAAGAAATGAAAAAACAGGCCTTCCGGGCAGAGCGAAAAATTCTGAAATCGGTTGGTATTTTTGATGTTTACGAAGGGGAGAAAATTCCGGAAGGCAAGAAATCCTACGCCCTGTCGTTTGTGTTACAGGACGACAGCAAAACGCTGACCGATAAAGTGATCGACAAGGCCATGAACCGGATTCAAAAAGCGCTGGAGACAGAACTGAATGCAGAACTGAGATAAAGAAGCCCGATGCCGGTTTCGGCAGGATGCCATCACTTTCGGCACTGTTGAAAAATCAGTAATTTTACAAAAAAAAACAGAAGCCATTCATGGAATTACAATCGATAAAACAACGGTTCGGAATTATTGGTAATTCGCCCCTGCTCAACCGTGCCATTGATATTGCCGCCCAGGTTGCCCCCACCGACCTTTCGGTACTCATTGCCGGGGAGAGTGGAACGGGGAAAGAAGTCTTCCCGCAAATTATCCATCAATTGAGCGCCCGGAAACATGGCCATTTTATTGCTGTTAACTGCGGCGCTATTCCCGAAGGAACCATCGACTCCGAATTGTTTGGCCACGAAAAAGGTTCGTTTACCGGCGCCTACGAAAAACGAAAAGGTTATTTTGAAGTGGCTGACGGCGGCACTATTTTTTTGGATGAAGTGGCCGAGCTCCCTCTTTCAACGCAAGTGCGTTTGTTGCGGGTGCTCGAGTCGGGCGAATTTATGAAAGTGGGTTCCTCCAAAGTCATCAAAACCGATGTCCGTGTGGTGGGTGCCAGTAATATCAATATTCCCGATGCCATCAAAAAAGGAAGCTTCAGGGAAGATTTGTTTTACAGGTTGAACAATGTGCCGGTATTTGTCCCGCCTTTGCGCGAGCGAAAAGAAGACATCCACCTGCTGTTCAGAAAGTTTGCTTCCGATTTTGCAGAGAAATACCGCATGCCGCCTTTGCACCTTCTCCCCGATGCCATTCAGGTTTTGTCGAATTATTACTGGCCGGGAAATGTCAGGCAGTTAAAAAATATCACCGAGCAGATTTCCATCATGGAAAAAGAAAAGGAGGTTACGGCCAATACGCTGAAAAAATACCTGCCCGGCGTTTCGTCCCCAGACCTCCCCGTTTTGTTTCAAAAGAAAGAAGAGGAACATTTTTCGGACAGGGAACTCCTGTACAAGTTTTTGTTCGACATGAAAAAAGACCTTACGGAACTGAAAAAAGTAGTGGTCGGGATTTTGGAGAAAGGGGAGAAAGAAATTGACCGCGAGCAAACCAAATCGCTGTTGATTAAAGACCTCAACAATGAGACCGAACACATTCAGGGAAAAATGCACGATGTTGAAATTGCTTCCGCCGCAACTAAAAACGACGAGCATTTCCACCCTTCCGAAGTAATCGAGGAGTCGCTTTCACTGGCAGCCAAAGAAAAGGAAATGATTGAAAAAGCCCTTGAAAAACACCGGGGAAAACGGAAAAACGCTTCTAAGGAACTGGGTATCTCCGAGCGGACACTCTATCGTAAAATTAAGGAATACAATATCCGGAATTAGATAAAGTGCGTTTATCTGCAAATTTAGTTGTAACCTGAAAAATTCGAGTTCCGCAATCAGCTACGATTCTTATGCAAACCGAAATAAAGGAGTATTGAAATTAATAAAGAAATTTGAATAAATGCCCACATCGAAAACAATAGCAAACAGTTCGTTTTTATTCGTTGCCATGGCCATCCTGTTTTCAGGCTGTGGCGTGTACTCCTTCACCGGGGCCTCCATCCCGGCAGGGGCCAAAACGGTTTCGGTACAGTATTTTCCAAATAAGGCACAACTCGTAGAGCCCATACTCAGCCCGACTTTTACCAATGCGCTGCTCAATATTTTTACAACACAAACCACACTGGAAATGGTGGAAACAAATGGGGACATCGCACTTGAGGGCGAAATTATTTCGTACAAAACAACACCGGTAGCCATTCAAAGCGATCAGACTGCAGCCTTGAACAGGCTGACAATTGTGGTCAATGTGCGCTTTGCCAACAAACTTGAACCTGAAAAAGATTTTGAACAAAAATTCTCGCAGTTCCTCGAATACCCGTCAGAGCAACCGCTGAATGCCGTGAGTGGCGAACTGATAGCAGCAATTAACGAAATGCTGGTAACTGATATTTTTAACAAAGCTGTTGTCAACTGGTAATACAGATGGTAAACTTCTATGCGATAAATTGTGTTTTATGAACAAAGAGCAATTTACAAACTACCTGCAAAACCCGGAAAACCTGCACGCGGGGTCGGTGGCAGAGCTGACAGAAATGGTCAGCGAGTTCCCTTATTGTCAATCAGCGCGCGTGTTGCTTGCACTTAGTTTGTTCAAAGAGAAAAATGTACTGTTCAATGCCACTTTAACAACAACAGCTGTTTATGCCGGCAACCGCCGGGTACTTAAACAAAAAATTAACCTGATAGAACAGCTGAACAATCCGCCTGCCAGCCAAGGCCCTGTCGAAGTGGAACAACCCGAAACCCACAGTCAGCAAGTAACAACCCATCTTCAAACGGCAAAGTCAAAATGGGAGCTCATGGACGAATTCATCAAAAATGAACCGGGGATTTCAAGGAGCCGGGAAACTTTCTTTAGTGCCACCGATGCCTCCCGCAGAAGTGTTGTCGATCAGGAAAATATTGTGAGCGAAACGCTTGCGAAAATTTACTTTGATCAGCAATACTTCGAAAAGGCCATCAATATTTATGAAAAATTAAGTTTGAAATATCCGGAAAAAAGTATTTACTTTGCAGCCCTTATTGAAAAAGCAAAAAACGAATTAAAATCTTAATTTTAAGCACAATGTATATTTTCATCTCCGTACTTATTCTGGTCGTCAGCATTTTGCTCGGGCTTATTGTTTTGGTGCAAAACCCCAAAGGGGGCGGTCTTGCTGCCAATTTTACAGGAAGCACTTCACAATTTATGGGTGTCAGGCAAACAGCCGATTTCCTGGAAAAAGCTTCCTGGTCACTGGCCATTGGGCTTTTGGTACTCAGCCTTGCAGCTACTACTATTGTTCCGCGGGCCACAGTGGGTGATGGCCTGCAGGATAGTGAAATCAGGAATCAGATTGATGACATCAACCAGAACGCAGCACCTATCGACTATCAGTTGCCCCCCCAGCGCGAAGATGGCGGTGGTGAATAAACCTTGTCCGGTTTGAAAATATTAAAATGTCAGAATGTCATAACATTCTGACATTTTTTTTTCTGCCCCTGTTTGGCATAAAATATGACAACAAGCGTACATATAACAGAAAAAAAAAACAGCGATGAAAAAATTGAATATTAAACCACTTGGAGACAGGGTAGTGATTGAACCTGCGCAAGCTGAAGAAAAAACAGCCACGGGAATAATTATCCCCGACACAGCCAAAGAAAAACCACAACAGGGAAGGGTAATGGCTGTTCCCGAAAGCAAAGACAGTGAGGTAACCGTGAAAGTTGGCGACAGCGTTCTTTACGGAAAATATGCCGGTACCGAAATCAGTATCGACGGTAACGATTACCTCATCATGAGTGAGTCAGATATTCTGGCGGTTATCTAAAAAGAGAAAGAAAATTAAAATTAACTTTAAAAAATAAAAAAAATGGCTAAAGACATTTTATTTGAACATCAGGCAAGAGAAGGCCTGAAAAAAGGTGTTGATGCATTAACCGATGCAGTAAAAGTAACACTGGGGCCCAAAGGAAGAAACGTAATTATTGAAAAATCGTTTGGTGCACCCCAGGTTACCAAAGACGGGGTAACAGTTGCCAAAGAGGTGGAACTGAGCGATGCCGTTGAGAATATGGGCGCGCAAATGGTGAAAGAAGTTGCTTCCAAAACCAACGACCTGGCAGGTGATGGAACAACCACCGCCACGGTGCTGGCACAATCTATTTTTGCCACGGGCTTAAAAAACGTAACAGCAGGTGCCAATCCGATGGATTTAAAACGTGGTATCGACAAAGCCGTTGCCAATGTTGTTGACTCTTTGAGAAAACAAACCAAAGAAGTTGGCAACAACAACGAAATGATTGAACAGGTTGCCAGTATCTCGGCAAACAACGACCACACCATCGGCAAACTGATTGCCGAAGCCATGGCCAAGGTGAAAAAAGAAGGTGTAATTACCATCGAAGAAGCAAAAGGTATCGACACTTATACCGATGTGGTAGAAGGCATGCAGTTCGACCGCGGGTACATCTCCCCTTATTTTGTAACAGATACCGAAAAAATGGAAACTGTTTATGAAACACCTTACATCCTGATCTACGACAAGAAGGTCTCCGTGATGAAAGACCTGCTCCCCATACTTGAAAAAACAGCTCAAACTGGCCGGGCATTGATTATTGTTGCCGAAGATGTTGAATCTGAGGCCCTGGCCACCCTGGTCGTCAACCGTTTGCGCGGCTCACTAAAAGTGGCTGCCGTCAAAGCACCAGGATTTGGCGACCGTCGTAAAGAAATGCTGGAAGATATTGCCATCCTCACAGGCGGGGTTGTTATTTCTGAAGAAAAAGGATACAAGCTCGAAGATGCCTCTTTGGAGATGTTGGGCGAGGCCGAAAAAGTGACCATCGACAAAGAAAACACGACCATTGTAAGCGGAAAGGGCGAAAAAAACAATATTGAAGCCCGCGTTAAGCAAATCAAGGCGCAAATTGAAACCACCACATCTGACTACGACAAGGAAAAACTGCAAGAGCGCCTTGCCAAGCTGGCAGGTGGCGTTGCCGTTATTTATGTCGGAGCCGCCAGCGAAGTTGAATTGAAGGAAAAGAAAGACCGTTTCGACGATGCCCTGGCCGCAACACGTGCTGCCATCGAAGAAGGAATTATCCCCGGAGGCGGTGTCGCATTTATCCGCGCTGCACAAAGCCTTGCAAAAATGAAAGGCGACAACGAAGACCAGACCACCGGAATGTCCATTATCGTCAGGGCTTTGGAAGAACCGCTTCGCATGATTGTGGAAAACGCCGGCAGGGAAGGCTCTGTAGTCGTAAACAAAGTTAAAGAAGGAAAAGCTGCTTTTGGTTTCAATGCTGCCACCGAAGTTTACGAAGACCTCTTTAAAGCCGGTGTTATCGACCCGACGAAAGTAACCCGCATTGCACTTGAAAATGCAGCTTCCATTTCAGGCATGTTGCTGACCACCGAATGTGTACTGAGTGAGCACAAAGAAGAAAATGCTGCGCCACCCCCGATGCCCCCGATGGGCGGCGGAATGCCGGGCATGATGTAGTACTTCTCAAAAACAATATTGAAGAAAAGGCTGTCCGTACGGGCAGCCTTTTTTTGGTTGGTTGATTGCTTTCGTCTACAAATAATACGGTTACCATTGTGTACCTCTGGCACTTTTTTTAAAACAATTGGCATAGTTTTCTGAAACGAACAGTCAGAAATATGTTGGTCCGATGCGCGAAAAACATGTTTCGCGTGCAAGCCCATTTCATTGTATTACTCCTCAAACCCAAAAGCTGCCATCATTTTGTGAAAGAGTTCGGTGTTTTCGTAAATCCCCCTGAAGTCGTCCGAGCCGGGGCCATAAGCAAACACGGGAACCATAACGGAAGTGTGATAATCCGTACTGAAAGCTGCTTCCACTTCTCCCTTTTCAAGGTCGCCGCCAGTGAGGCTCAACCCTCCCGTTTCGTGGTCAGCGGTAACAATCACCAGCGTATTTCCATCTGCTTTGGCAAATTCCAGCACCTTGCCGATTGTCCGGTCAAAATCAAGCATTTCATCCACCACGTAGCCGGTCTTGTTGTCATGGCCGCCCCAGTCAATCTGTGAAGCTTCAATCATCAGAAAGAAACCCTTCTTGTTTTGGCGAAGGATTTCGATGGCTTTTTCGGCAGCAACTGTCAGCATGTTTCCCCTGCCCTCCGAATATTTCGGGGGCGCCCCTTCGTAAAGCAGGCCTGCCAGTTTCCCGCTTTTTACCTTTTTCAAATCTTCTGTCTTGTAAATGAGGGTGTAGCCATTGGCTTTGAGCGATTGGGTCAAATCGATGCTGTCGCTTCTGCTGTTGAAGTTGTTCAGTCCGCCGCCAATGAAAACATCAATGTCCGTTTTCAAAAAATCATTGGCAATCTCCTCGTACAAATTCCTGGATTTGGCATGGGCAATAAAAGAAGCCGGGGTTGCGTGGGTAATGGTACTGGTGGCAATCAGCCCGGAGGCTTTGCCGTGGTCTTCGGCGTGTTCCAGAATGGTTTTTTGGGGCACAGTGTCTTTATCCACCCCAATGGCACCGTTGTATGTTTTATGCCCGGTGGCGATGGCCGTACCCCCGGCACCCGAATCGGTGATGTAACTGCTGGCGGAATAGGTTTTTGAAAGACCAATGTTCTGGCATTGTTCCAGGTTGAGCGAACCGCAGTTGGCTGTCATTCCGGCATACACCTGCGCGATGCCCATCCCGTCCCCGATCATCAGGATGATATTTTTAACTTTTTTGGGGGCGGGCTCTTCCGGCATTTGCAGATTGTTGCAAGCGAATAACAAAGGAAGGGTTATCAACAAGAAGGTGGTTTTTTTCATTTTCTTAACTTTCTGCAAATATCCTTATTTTCTTTGTTAAACAAAGTTTATCCTCTTCTTCTCTCAATTAACAGAATTCAATTCTTTTCTCAAATCCACTTACATTGACAGTATTTCTTTTTTTGGTGTAACTTTGCTCAACAAACGTAATTTTGACTACCGTGAAGGAACTGTTTATTCTCGTCTTTTTTTTCGCAGGCTTCAACCTGTTTGCCCAGGAAACCGAGCCTGTTGTACCCGTTGACTCTGAAACTGGCAACATCCTTTTCCGCGAGGTAATTGACGAGCAGGGAACGCAAAACCAACTGTTCAACCGATGTATTTACTGGCTCAACGATTTTTATGCCAACCCCACCAGGGTGACAACCATCAGGGATGTGAACACAGGAAAAGTAGAGGGCAGACACAATATCCGTCTCTATTATTACAATGAAGACAGTGTGAAGATGACTGCCGGAACGGTGGATTATGTTTTTGTCATTGAAATGAAGCCCGGCAAATACCGTTATACAATTAGCGACCTCAAACTCAGGGCTGCAACAAGAATGCCTGTTGAAAGGTGGCTGAACAAAGACGACCCGGCCTACGACCCGCGATGGGAAGATTACCTTCGGCAAATTGCCGGTTTCTTTAATGGATGGAGCGAAAGCCTGAAGGCCAAGATGAAGCCGGAGGTGAAGAAAAAAGAGGATGACTGGTAAGTGTTTTACCTGATTGTTTTCCATTTGAAAACTGAGCATGCCACGAAGAAGAAAAAGAGATATTATTATTAAGGGCTTCTCGAAGCTCCTTAAAGAAGACAAGCTGAAAATCGTTGCCGAATTGATGGACAACCAGCTTGAGGCCATGGAATTACTGAAGAGTTTTTGGCACAACGATAATTCCAGGCAGAAAGTATTCGACGAGTTCAGCGAGAATACCATTTCCAATTTTTACATCCCTTATGGTGTGGCACCCAATGTGATTGTCAATGGGCGCAACCACCTGGTCCCCCTGGTTATCGAAGAAAGTTCGGTGGTGGCAGCTGCTTCGTCCAGCGCACGCTTTTGGTCGGAACACGGCGGGTTTCATGCCGAGGTGATCAATGAATTGAAAATCGGACAGGTCCACTTTCTCTGGAAAGGGGAAAAAAAGAAATTGCTGGCTGTGTTTGATGAACTAAAACAGTACCTCCGGGGGGCAGCCTCCGACATTACGGCAAATATGGAATCGCGTGGCGGCGGGGTTGTTGACATGGAACTGATTGACATGACTGCCGAAATTAAGAACTATTACCAAATCAGGGTTACCTTCAATACCGTAGACTCGATGGGTGCCAACTTCATCAATTCCTGCCTGGAGGAATTTGCCGGCGCCCTTCAGCAATTCTGCAAAAACCAGGATTCCTTTACCAAAGAAGAAAAAGAATGTCAGATCATTATGTCCATCCTGTCGAACTATACACCTGAGTGCCTGGTAACGGCATGGGTGGAATGTAGTTATGACGAACTGGATAAGATGGACAAAGGGTTGACAGGGCAGCAGTTTGCCGAAAAGTTTGCCCTCGCGGTAAAGATTGCAGAAGTGGATGTGTACCGTGCAACCACCCACAACAAAGGAATATTCAATGGGCTGGATGCAGTTGCCATTGCCACCGGTAACGATTTCAGGGCCATAGAAGCAGCCGGACATACTTATGCCGCCAAAGATGGAAGATACCGCAGCCTTTCGCATGTTGAACTGAAGGACGGAAAATTCAAATATTCCCTCACGCTGCCCCTCGCTATGGGCACTGTTGGCGGACTGACTTCTTTGCACCCGCTTGCCAAGCATTCGCTGGAAATGCTCGGTAAACCCTCGGCCAAAGAATTAATGATGATTGCCGCTTCGCTGGGACTGGCCAATAATTTTGCTGCCATCCGCTCGCTGGTTACCAAAGGTATCCAGATTGGCCACATGAAAATGCACCTGATGAACATCCTCAACCACTTTGAGGCGACCAAAGAGGAAAAAGAAAAAGCCGTTTTGTATTTTGTCGAGCACAAAGTCTCCTTTGCCAACGTCAGTAAGTACATGCAGGAAATCCGCAAAAATTAGTGTTTATGGATGGACAGTGGTATTCGCACGGGAAATTGCTGCTTACCGGGGAATACCTCGTGATGGAAGGGGCGAAGGCCTTTGCGCTTCCCTTAAAGCAAGGCCAGAGCCTAAAAGTTCAAAGGAAGGAAAAAAGCAGATTGCTGGAATGGAAGGCCGTTCATCGCGAGGGCGAGTGGTTCCGGGCAGTTTTCAGGACAAGTGATTTCAGCATACTTCAAACCGATAACCCGAAACTGGCCGCGAACTTAAGCCGAATCTTGCAAGCTGTCAGAAAATTATCAGCAGGTTTTCTTCAGGATACAACGGGCATTTTGGTGGAGACGAAACTGGACTTCAGACCGGAATACGGTTTCGGCTCCAGCTCCACTTTGATTTCAAATCTGGCCTGGTGGGCCGAAATCAACCCCTACGATCTGCTCCGCTTGTCCTTTGGCGGTTCAGGTTTCGACCTTGCCTGCGCCAGGGCCGGCGGGCCGCTTTTTTTCCGTTTGAAAAACGGACTGCCGCTGGTCCAACAGGCCGCTTTCGACCCCCCTTTCAAAGACAACATTTATTTTGTTTACCTGGGACGGAAACAGCGTTCAAAGGAAAGTATCCGGAGCTTTAATAAAACGGCGGCTTTTGAAAAGGAGGAGCTGGAAAACATCAGCCGGATCGGACAAGATTTGGTTTCAACAAATTCATTGGCAGAGTTTGAGGATTTGCTGAACTTACACGAAAAAATGATGGCGGCCATTCTCGGCAGGCCAACGGTCAAATCACAGTTGTTTAACGACTACCTGGGAACCGTCAAATCACTTGGCGGATGGGGCGGCGATTTTGTTTTGGTAACCAGCCTTCAGGCTGATAGCAGTTTCAGGGCCGACATGCAAAAACGCGGGTTTCCGGTTGTGTATGGCTACGATGACCTGGTTTTGTAAAACCGACATGCTTCCGGCATCCACACCGGAGGTGTGTGAAAATTGCGGTAAATTTGCCAACGATTTCTGTTCATAAAATTTGATAAAAACAGTTCAAACAATGAAAAATACAAGGTCCTATTCCCTTTCGGGAAATATTGTTGATTTGGTTGCCGGAGAAATATTTAAAGGAACAGTCCGGGTTGTGGACGGCATCATCAGCTCGGTGAAAAAAAATGAGGAAGTCAGCGAAACAAATTTCATCCTCCCCGGCCTTATCGACTCACACATCCACATCGAAAGCTCCATGCTGGTGCCTTCAGGCTTTGCACGGCTGGCCGTGGTGCACGGAACGGTTGCCACTGTTTCTGATCCCCACGAAATTGGAAATGTGTTGGGCATCGATGGCATCAAATACATGATCAACAACGGGGAAAAAGTACCTTTTAAGTTTTATTTCGGGGCTTCTTCCTGTGTGCCTGCCACGCCTTTTGAAACGGCCGGCGCCGAATTGGGTGTCAAAGAACTGGACGAGTTGTTGCGCATGGACGAAATCAAATACATGTCGGAAATGATGAATTTTCCGGGTGTAATCCACCGTGACCCGGCCGTGATGAAAAAACTGGATGTGGCCAAAAAGTACAACAAACCCATCGACGGGCATGCACCGGGCGTGAAAGGTGAAGACGCCCGAAAATATATTGAAGCCGGAATCACCACCGACCATGAATGTTTCACGATGGAGGAAGCCCTTGAGAAAATTATATACGGGATGAAAATCCAGATTCGTGAAGGGAGCGCCGCCAAAAATTTTGACGCCCTGGTTGACCTGCTCGATGAACACGCGGACCACGTGCTTTTTTGCTCTGACGACAAACATCCCGACGACCTTGTCAAAGGGCACATCAATCAATTGGTGGTACGCGCCATCAAAAAGGGCTACGATCCGCTGAAGGTGTTGCGCAGCGCCATCCTGAACCCCATCCGCCACTACGGGCTCGAAGTGGGAACACTTCAAACCGGCGACCCAGCCGACATGATTGTGGTGGACAACCTTGAAGACTTCAATGTGCAAGCTACCTTTGTGAATGGCCAAAAAGTGGCCGAAAACGGGAAAAGCCTCATTGATGCAATCGAGGAATCAACCCCCAATAAATTCAATGTGCAACAAATCACCGAGGCCGACATCAGGATTCATCCGGCAAGGAATATTTTGAAAGTGATTAAAGCTTTCGACGGACAGCTTATTACTGCTGTTAACCAGATGGAGGCGAAGGCAGAGAACGGAAATCTGGTAAGTAATACCGAAAATGATGTGCTAAAACTCGTGGTTGTAAACCGTTACCAAAAAGCCAAACCGGCCGTTGCCTTCATCCGGGGATTTGGCTTAAAAAGCGGGGCCATCGCTTCCAGTGTGGCACACGACAGCCACAACATTGTTTCGGTGGGGGTGAGCGATGTGGACATCGTGAGGGCTGTTAACAGGATTGTCCGTGAGAAAGGAGGCGTTTCGGCAGTCAGTGGGGAAACGGAAAAAGTTCTGCCCTTGCCAGTTGCCGGTTTAATGTCGGTGGACGATGCTTACCGGGTTGCTGAAAACTATCACCAGATTGATGTGCTGTCGCACCAAATGGGTTCGAAACTCAGGGCTCCTTTTATGACACTTTCGTTCATGGCCCTTTTGGTCATCCCCGATTTAAAACTCAGCGACAAAGGCTTGTTTGATGGGACAACCTTTACCTTCTCGAACCTTTTTGCTTAGCTACGGGCTTTCTCAAAAACGGTAATCAACTGTACCTTGTCTTGCAGCCCCCTTATTTAGACAAGGTATAAATACACAACAAATCAATATATCTACATATTTAATTAAATGTGATGTTTGATATTTTCTATTTTCGCCGAAATATTATGACCCAAAATGTCGCAATTAGAAATTAGCATTGACAAACTTGAACTGGCAGCTGCAAAGCTCCGGGCCATCTCGCATCCCATGCGAATTGCAATCATTGATTTGCTGGCAGACGGAAGCCATCTAAGTGTTACTGATATTTACAGCGCGCTGGGCATTGAACAGGCAACTGCTTCCCATCATTTGAACATCCTGAAAAACAAGAATGTGCTCGTTTCGAAAAGGGAGGGGAAGAAAATCTATTATTACCTGCAAAACATGACCCTGGCAGAAATTCTTGAGTGCATTAACCGTTGCAATAATGACAGTTAGCTTGTTTGCAAGACATTAAAAGCCCCAATCTTCTTCAATTTCCCAATTGGCCCTCACATTGATTTCTTTCATAAAATAAATGAGCTTTTCGGCTTGTCTTTTTTTCAGGTAATCGCCGGTATCCCACTTGCCATTGTTGTTATCGTCGAAAATGAGTTTCAGCAGGTATTTTCCCGGTAAAAGGTAATTGTACACAATCGTCGTATCGTTTTGAAAGCGGTGTTGCCTGACGACCGCTTCCTTTTTCCCCAGCAGTTGAATAAGGTAAGCCTGCTTTTCAGCCGGATGTAGGCTGATAGTAAAAATACCATAATCCCTCAGTGATTTTGTAATGATGTCCAGCCTAATCTCGGGGCTGTGCAGTCCGTTCCAGTCGGTAAAGGATGAGTCGGGAAAAAAGATGCTGTATTTTGATTCTTCCTCCAGCCGAAACGGGACTTGAATTTTCCGGTGCAGGCTGTCAAGAAAAACAAAAGCAGGATTGTAGATGGTGTCTTCGGGAGTTACCAACATGGCCGAGTCGGTATAAGAGGAGGCAACGGGTTGGTCGAAAATGATTTCGGCCTGCTGGTCCAATACAAGGTTTCTTTGAGTTACATTGCTTGTCCATCCCAGGTATTGTTTTTTGAGGGCATCGTCTTTCTTCTTTCTTCCTTTTAACTTTTTTTGCGGCTTTAGCCGGATGGTAGAAAGTTCAAGGCTGTCGCCTTTGTTCCAGATTAATAATTTCAGGGTGTCAACCGGCAATTCTTTCAGGAACCAAATAACGGTATCTTTTTCTTTTGTGAATTCGGTTTTGTACGAACTGCTGTCCAGGTCGAAATTTAAAACTTCAAAACGGATGTCTGTTGCCGGTAGCGAAAAGGCAAAACGCAGGGTATTTCTCCTGACTAATTCGGCTTTCAATAGTTTTTGAACCGTATCTTTGTGATGAAACAAATAAAGCGTGTAGTTGGTGTATTGTTCAGTAGGTAAATCTTGCGAAACAAGGGAATCGCCGCCGGCAAAACTGCTGTCGGGTTCCATTGCCGCGCTGCTGTCACTGCTTGTCGTGTCGGTTGTCAGTATTTTAAAGTATTGCGGTAAAGCAAGTGAATCGAGGAACGCAATGGCTTCGCCGGGCTGGTCGAAAAAATAATTTCTGTTGAGGTCGGTCAGGGCAAACAAGAGGTAGCTTTCATCGGCCAGCCCGAAAAAACCGAACCTTCCGTTTTCATCGGTTTTACTTAAATAGTAGGGGCGAACAGCAAGCGGCAGCGAGTCGAAGGGCAGGCTGTCGTTGTTGTTTTTGTAAAGCAAAACAAAAACATCTTCAACGGGTTCAAGGTTGAAAGCGTCAATCACTTCGCCCTGCAGGCTGAGGGAGTCAACCTGTTCGCCGGTCGAAAAAATATAAGTAAAATTCCGCAGTGGGTTTTTTTCCGTAATGTCAACAATGGCATCACCAAAGTAAACCGTATAAGTGGTGTTGGGTTTTAGTGGTTCTTTGAACTTAACCTGCAGGGTTTTGCCTTTTATTTTAAAATCGGGTTGTTTGTTCAGGGGTGGGGAAATAAGCCCTTCCTCGGCAATATTTTCAAGACTGATAAATTCATCGAATTCGATGCTGAATTTATTACCGGCGAACAGCGCGCTTCCATTTTCAGGTTTGCTCTCCAGCACCTGTGGCGGTTTCATATCCTTTGGGCCGCCACCGGGCGAAACAGGGTGCGCACAGCCCATCCAAATGACCGTCAATAAAAACAGGGCCGGAAGTTTGCGTAAATGTTGCACGTGGGGATTATTACAGGACAAAGATGCAAAATAGTTTGTTAATGTCGTGAAGGAATTATACTGAACACGAACCCCCGCTGTTTAAAGTGTTCCAGAAATACCGGGAGTGCATGGAACAGGTTTGTGGCTGCCTTTTCACTGTCGTGAAAAACAACGACCGAACCCGCTTTGGTAAAACGGATAACATTTTGCAGGCATTGTTCCTGACGGACATTTTCGTCGAAATCGCGGCTCAAAACCGACCACATCACCACTTTGTAATCTTTTCGCAACACACGTATCTGCGATGGTTTTATCTTCCCATAAGGTGGCCTGAACAAGTTGGAATCAACCAAAATCCGGCACTGCGCCACATCGTCAAAATACTTACGGTCCATTGTTTGCCATCCGTTTAAATGATGGTAGCTGTGGTTGCCGGCCCGGTGCCCTTTTTCAATGATAGAGGCATAAGCAGCGGGGTACTTCTTCACATTTTCACCCACGCAAAAAAAGGTGGCTTTGGCGTCGAACTTATCCAGTATTTCCAACACACGGGGAGTTATTTCAGGATGTGGCCCGTCGTCAAATGTCAGGAAAACCTCCTTTGCGGAAGTATTGATTTCCCAGAGCAATTGTGGGAAAAACAGCCGGGCAAAATATGGGGGGGTTACACGCATTGAAAAACGTTTTCGACTTACGACAGCAGTGATTGCCGGCTCATTTCTTCGGGTTTGTCAATACCCATGATTTCCAAAATAGTGGGTGCAATATCAGCAAGAATGCCGTCTTTCAGCCGGTGCGATTTGTACTTTTCCGAAATTAAGATCACCGGTACGGGATTGAGCGAATGTGCCGTATTGGGCGTGCCGTCGGGATTAACGGCGAAATCGGCATTCCCATGGTCGGCAGTCAGTAAAACCTGGTAACCGTTTTTCATCGCTGCATCAACAACTTCTTTGATGCATTGGTCGATGGTTTCAGCAGCTTTCAGGATGGCAGGGTAAATGCCGGTGTGGCCTACCATGTCGCCATTGGCAAAGTTCACGACAACGAAATCGTTGGATTTTTTGTTCAACTCAGCCACCAGTTTGTCTTTTACCAGAAAGGCACTCATTTCGGGTTGCAGGTCGTAGGTAGCCACTTTGGGCGAATTCACCAGGATGCGGTTTTCATTTTTGAAGGGCTTCTCCCTTCCCCCCGAAAAGAAGAAAGTAACGTGGGCATATTTTTCGGTTTCGGCTATCCGCAGTTGGGTGAGCCCCAAATCGGCCACCACTTCCCCCAGCGTATTTTTCAGGTCTTCTTTACTGTAAACGACTTCAATATTTTTAAATCCCTTATCGTAGCTTGTCATGGTGAAGTACTTCAAATCCAGTTTTCTCATGCCAAATTCAGGCATGTCCTGCTGGGTAAGTACCTGGGTAATTTCGCGCAGACGGTCGGTACGGTAATTGAAACACAAAACAGCATCGCCATCTGCAATTTTTGCTACCGGATGGCCGTTTTCCTCCATCACGCTTGCTTTGATAAACTCATCGGTCAGTCCGTTTTCGTAAGAATGTTTCACGGCTTCCAGAATGTCTGTCGATTTCCTCCCAATCCCGTTCACCATTAAATCATAGCCTTCTTTCACCCTTTCCCAACGTTTGTCCCTGTCCATGGTGTAGTAACGGCCGATAAGTGTGGCAATTTTGGCTTTTGTGCCTTTCAGCTTCCCTTTCAGTTCTTCGACAAACCCGAGCCCGCTGTGCGGGTCGGTGTCGCGCCCGTCGGTGATGACGTGGATATAGACTTTTTCCAATTGGTATTCTCCGGCAATGTCGATGAGTTTGTAAAGGTGGGTATTCAATGCGTGCACACCGCCGTCAGAAAGTAAACCGATAAAGTGCATGGCTTTTTTGTTGGTTTGGCAGTAGCCGAAAGCCTTTTTAATTTGCTCATTGTCAACAATACTGTTGTCGCGGATGGCCTGGTTGATTTTTTCAAGGTCTTGAAAAACAATGCGTCCCGCGCCGATGTTCAGGTGGCCCACCTCCGAATTGCCCATTTGCCCGTCGGGCAGCCCCACGTTGTTGCAACAAGTTTGCAGTTGAGCCGAAGGGTAGTCTTTTAATAATGTATCGAAAGTTGGTGTGTCGGCCTGCCAAATGGCATCGCTTTTGGAATGGTCACCCAAACCCCAGCCGTCCAGGATGATTAACAATACTTTATCTTTATTGACCAATGTCATAATTTTTGTCAGTTGTCAGGCGGAAGTTTTCGGTCAGCAGTTGGCCCCGATTGTTATCGGTTTGGCAGATGCTTTGAATAGTTTTAAAAATTTTCAAAAGAAAGTTCGGGCAAAGGTATTATTTTTGACGCAGTTTTTGTTCCGCACTGCGGTGAATTAATTGACATTTCGGAGATGAGTAAAAAATGGATTATTCCCGACATTCATGGTTGCGCGTACACTTTGCAGATTCTAATCGATAACCAGATCGAACCGGCAAAAGACGATCTGCTGATTTTTTTGGGCGACTATATTGACAGGGGGCCTGACAGCAAAGGGGTAATCGATTACATTATGAAACTGGAAGATGAAGGGTTCAATGTGAGAACTTTGATGGGTAATCACGAAGACTATTGCCTTCAAGCCTGGGAAATCGACAAAAAAAAGTCGTCTTTGCTGGGCTTCCGCTTTAAAAGTCCCGAACAAAGGGAATGGGAAAAACGGGGCGGCAAACAGGCGTTGATGAGTTTCGGGGTCAGTTCGCCACGCGACATCCCGCTGAAATATATTGAATGGATGCAGAAGCTGGAGTTTTACACCGAACTTGATGATTTTTTTATCGCCCATGCCGGATTTAATTTTAAGCTCGACGATCCCTTCACCGACAAGCACGCGATGATTTGGATCCGGGAATTTACGGTTCAGCCTGAAAAAATCAACAATAAACGTTTAATTCACGGTCATGTACCGGTAAACCTCGATCTTATCTACCAGGCCATCCAGTCGGGCACCTCGCCTTTTATCCCCCTTGACAACGGTATTTATTTCAAGAAAAAGACGGGTTTTGGCAACCTGATGGCCCTTGAACTCACCGAAATGGAGCTCATATCCCAGACCCTGCTCGACGAGGTAAACTACAGAGGGGAGTAAGGGTCGGCAATCTACGTTATCCGGTCTCCCGGCTCCCGGTCTAGTCCACCTTCTCAAAATCCAGCTTGTAAAAATGAAAGTCCGGGTTTTTCAGATCGATGGTAAAGCCGTTGGCCTTACCTTTTTCGTCCAGGGTAAAGGTCACAAAGCCTTCCGGTAAAAAGGGATCGTTGAATTTGATGCGGAAAGTGTCGTAATGCCAGTGCTCCATGGGGCTTTGGAAAAGTCCGGCCGTGGGGAGCAGGGTCAGGAACAGTCCTTCGTCGCGCATTTCCACACGTGCCTGCCCGTACATCCGGTCTTCGTATGTGCCGGTGTAGGCTTCCGGTGACAGCGAGGGGCTGGTATTTTTCACACGGGCTTCTTCCCGGGCTTTGGTGGCGTCCTCTTTTTTTATCTCTTGTTTCTTTTCGTAATCCAGGTACAGGGCGGCCCAGTCACGCGTGCTGTCGGCCACAAAAAAGTCCAGGATGTACCTGTCCAGCGCACCCACCACACCCGAAATCTGGTTGGCCAGGATGACATAGGCCAGGCTGTCTTCGGGGACAAAAGTCACTTTGGAATGAAAGCCCGGCAGTCCGCCACCGTGCCCGATGACTTTCCGGCCGTTGTAATCCTTGAGGAACCACCCCAGTCCGTAACCCGAAAAATGCGTGCCGCCGATTTTTTCCGCAGGGCCTGCCGGCAGTACGGTTTGCTGGGCGACAAGGGTGTAGTACTGTTTTTCGGAAAAAACGGAAGTGTCGCCCAGGGCGCCTTTGTCGAGCATCAGTTGCAGCCATTTGAGCAGGTCGGCAGCCGAGCTGTTGATGGCCGCGGCCCCGGCCGTGTTGTCGTAATTCAAAAAAGCTTCGGGCTTGTCGTCGATGTGGGGCGAGGCAATGTCCATGCCCTTGTCGAAAACGGCCGTGGAGGTGTTGGTGGAATTCATCCGCAGGGGTTGAAAGATCCTTTGGTTCACAAAGGCGTCCCACGAATTGCCGGTCACGGCTTCCACCACCTGCGAAGCGGCGATGAACATTACATTGGAATAGCCGAATTTTTCGCGCAGGCTGTATTCGTTGGGACGGTAGCGGATGCGGCTGAGCACCTCGTCGCGGCTGCGCCGGGTGCCGTACCAAAGCAGGTCGCCGTCGAAGGTTTGAAAACCCGCCCGGTGGCAAAGCAAATCGCGGATGGTGAGCTCGCGGGTGATGTAAGGGTCGTACACCCGGAATTCCGGCAGGTAATCGATCACTTTGTCGTCCCAGTCCAGTTTGCCCTCATCCACCAGAATGGCAAGGGTAGCTGCCGTAAAGGCCTTGGAGCAGGATGCAATGCCGAAGACGGTGTTGCCGTCCACTTTCTTTTTGGTTTCGGTGTTGCGGTAGCCGAAGCCTTTCAGCAGCACCACTTCGTTGTTTTTGATGATGCCCACCGCCAGCCCGGGGACTTCAAAATCTTTGACAGCCTTCCGGATGTATTTTTCCAGGACGTTGTAATCTTTTTGCAGCTGTGCGACGGCCGTCAGACCGAACAGCACGAGAAAGACTAAGAGGGTGGCGTACAAAGGGGTTTTGGTTTTCATGTTTTAAGGTTTTTTGGTTTTTAAAGATCCGCTGAGTCGTCTTTTGGAATTAGCGGGTCGAAGCTCAAGTTTCTTCAACCCGCTGAGAGCAAGGCCACTCAGCGGGTTTATCGCTGACCCGCTAAGTCGCCTTTAGGACTTAGCGGGTCGGAAAAAGGTTTCAACTGCCCAACGCTACACAGGATAATATTTTAATTTTCGTATTCTTCAACCCCTGAGAGCAAGGCCACTCAGCGGGTTTGTCACGGATGCGCTAAGTGCATGCCCGCTCAGCAGTTATTAAATGTCAGAAGAGCGCAGAACCCACCAAATCGTTTCATTCTAAAATTCTCAAATTGTCTCATTTTCAAATTAAATCCCAACCTCCAGCAGCACCGGGCAATGGTCCGAGTGCATGGCATCGGGCAGGATGGCAACCCGTCTGATTTTGTCTTTGAGGTTTTCCGTTACCATATTGTAGTCGATGCGCCAACCCTTGTTGTTGGCCCGTGCGTTGGCCCGGTAGCTCCACCAGCTGTATTGGTGCGGTTCTTTGTTCAAATGCCTGAAAGAATCCACAAAGCCGCTGTCGAGGAAACTGCTCATCCATTCCCTTTCTTCGGGTAAAAAACCGGAAGAAGTGGCGTTCCGGATGGGGTCGTGAATATCGATGGGACGGTGGCAGATGTTGTAGTCGCCGCAGATGATGAGTTTGGGACGTGACTTTTTCAGTTCTGTCACGTACTGCTGAAAATCATTCAGCCACTGCATCTTAAAAGCCTGGCGTCCGTCACCGCTGGAGCCGGAAGGGTGGTACACGCTGATGACGGAGAAATCGCCGAAATCGGCACGGATGAAGCGGCCTTCGTCGTCGTACCTGGGAATGCCAATTCCCCTTTCCACGTGGTCGGGTGTGGTTTTGGTGAGGATGGCCACGCCGCTGTAGCCTTTCTTTTTGGCAGAGTGGATGTAGGTTTGGTAGCCCATGGTTTCCAGTTCGAAAACGGGGATTTGATCGGGTTGGGCTTTGGTTTCCTGTATGCAGACGATGTCGGGACCGGCAGCTTCCAGCCATTCCAGAAATCCTTTTTTCACGGCTGCCCGAATGCCGTTGACGTTGTAGGTGATGATTTTGGTCATTTTCGGGGTGCGGGTTTCAATTTTAAAGGGGCAAATGTAAATGAATTATCCCTAAGCCGGAATCCAACGAGGGAGGTGGTGGGGTTCGGGAAATAGCAAGCCACGAATGCACGGATAAAAAATTGTGTTCATCCGGGCAATCCGTGGCTTATCCCAGCCGGTTCGGGAAATCAAAACCAGTTATTCTTCCTCTTTACTTTCAAAAAACCCTTTCCACAAAAATCCCGCGATCAACGCCCCGATGACGGGCATGACCCAGAAGAACCACAATTGTGTCAGGGCAATGCCGCCTTCAAAAAGTGCAGGTCCCGTGCTTCTGGCAGGGTTCACCGAAGTGTTGGTAACGGGAATGCTGATCAGGTGGATGAGCGTCAGTGCCAAACCGATGGCCAGACCTGCAAATCCGGCAGGGGCCTTTTTGCTGGTGGCACCCAGGATGACGAACAGAAAGCCGAAAGTCATCACGATCTCAATCACCAGTCCGCTCATGTAGCTGTAGCCGTCGGGTGAGTGCTCGCCGTAGCCGTTGGAGGCCAGACTGCCCGTTTGAAGTTCAAATCCGGCTTTGCCGCTGAGGATGAAATACACCACGGCCGAAGCGAGGATGCCGCCCAGCACCTGGGAGATAATGTAGGGCAGCAAATCTTTAGCCGGCAAGCGTCCGCCGGCCCAAAGACCGAAAGAAACGGCCGGATTGAAATGTCCGCCCGAAATACCGCCCACGGCATAAACCATGGTGAGTACCGTTAATCCGAAAGCCAGCGAAATGCCCAGCGTACCCACGCCCGAGCCGGCCAGCACAGCCGTGCCCGTGCCACCCAGCACCAGCCAGAAAGTACCGATAAACTCGGCACCCAGTTTTTTTGTTAAACTCATAGCTTTAAATTTTTTAGTGAATAAAAATTGTTGATTTTTGAAAGAATTTTCAAAAAGTGTGTTTACAAATATGCGGAATATTTTTGAATGTTCGGATTGGCTGCATCTTCTTTATGGAATATTCTTATTTTTTTGGCCATAGGTTTGGTCAATCTCCTTCACTGGTAAGTCTTCAGGCAAGGCCCGCGCACGGGCAGGACTTGTACCGTGTAAAGGTCTCCATCAGTGTCCGGACAACGATGTTGTTTCGGAGTATTGTTGTCTGACCACTGAAAGCCCCAAACCTGTAACCCGAAACCTGCAACTTGTAACCAAAAAAAACCCTCCCCAAAAATCTATCAATACAGAATTCCAGCCCAAACCACCGCTTTCATCCATTTTATACCTACCTTTACACCCACCATGAAACGCAACGCACTTTTCATCCTGCTTCTTATCTTTACTGGCAGTGTTGCAACAGCCCAAAACCAGGCCAATATATGGTATTTTGGGGATTATTGTGGAGTAGATTTTAATACCGGCATTCCTGTCAATACACATGAAATTCATCATGGTGGTGATAATGCCAACGCGGTCATGTGTGATACCAATGGTAATTTCTTGTTTAGTTATGATGTAAAACAAGTGTTGAACCGTAATGGAGAGGTGATGCCCAATGGTGAAAACTTTATTGGAGATTCACGCGCCACAATGGGAGCTTTGATTGTTCAACAACCAGGATCAGATCACTTGTATTATTTATTTACTGTAGATTATGATGACCCGATGAATCCTGATATTGGTATGCACTATTCTGTAGTGGATATGAACTTAGACGGGGGGTTGGGTGATGTAACTTCAGAAAAAAACATTGCATTGGACAGGGCTTGGGCGGCAAGTAACAAGCTAACCTCCGTGCGTCATGCTAACGGTGAGGATGTATGGATCATTACCCGTAATTTTAAAACAGACCAGTGGTATGTAGCCTTTTTATTAAGCGCATCAGGATTAGATACCGAAGGTGAGGTTAGTCATGTACCAGAGAGGAATGACAAGAACTGCCAGGGAAGCATGAAAGTGTCCCCCAATAAAAAGTACCTGGTTGCTGCCTATGAAACATGTTCCTGCCAGGATTATTGGAAAACATCCTTAGATGTTTGTACTTTCAATGCCGAAAGTGGTGAGATAGAATTAATGTATACTTTAACTAAAAATACTGTAAATATTTCAGGGTATGAGCCATGGGCTGTTGAGTTTTCGCCGGATTCAAAATTGTTGTATGTTTCTTACTTCAATGACGGTGCACCTCATATCATGGAACTTTACCAATATGATATGGCATATATAGGGGATTCGTTACAGTTTAAGCAATCAGAAAGGTATATCGCCAGCGGACCAACCCAAGGATTGCAGTTGGCGCGCGACGGAAAAATATATTGTACGTTGCCTAAAGCGGGTGGTATGATATATGATTATCTGAGTATTATACACGAACCGTGGAAAAGGGGAACAGCCTGTAATTACCAGGCTGATGCGTTTTACCTGGATGATCGTCAGACACACGCATTTTTACCCAATATGTTATTGGATCATCTTTATCGTTTTGAGTGGGATGGGGAATGTGCCCGGCATGCCATTGCTTTTCAGCCGAATTTTTTGCCGGAACCCGAAAGTATCTTGTGGAATTTTGGAGACCTTCAATCATCAACAGAATTGTGGCCAGTACATTATTATCAAAATGGAGGAGAGTATGAAGTATATGTCACAGTCACCTACCCGAGCGGAAGGGTAGAGGAGACGTCAAGAGTAATAACCATAATGGACTCGCCATCCCCTGACCTGGGACCGGATCAACTGATTTGTGAAGGAGAAGAAACAGTACTTACAGCAGGAGATGATGAAGGGTTTTACGCCTGGAGTACGGGTAGTATTGGGAATAATGTATTTAGCATCACTGTTTCGGATTCTGGAACTTATTGGGTAAAAGTTATCAACGATTTGGGTTGCAGTTTGTCCGATACCATCCATGTAGGTTGGTATGACAAAGTAGTTTTCAATGAAGACAATCTGTTAATAACCCCGACCAGTTGCGGAGGCAGCAGCGGCAGTATTGTTGGTTTGAAGCCCGAAGGATTTAATATATTCAGCTATACCTGGTACGATGGCAATGGTAACACGATCAGCACCTCCCTCGATATTTTCAACCTCGCTGTGGGCAATTATTTCCTGCATGTGATTGATGGCCACGGCTGCACCACCATTTCCGATGCCTACACCATCACCGATGCCGGGGATATTGACATATTGGAAGTCATGTTTAATTCCATCCATTGCGATCAAGAAAACGGAAGTATTCAGATTACAGCCGGTTCGGGAGCAGGAACTGATTTGCTGTTTTCCATCGACAATGGCAACAACTGGCAAACCGACAATGTTTTTACAGACCTTCCGGCAGGCAACTATTTTGTCAAAGTTGGCGACCAGGGCGATTGCGAAACCGTCTTTGAAAACAATCCGGTTGTTATCGCGAACATCGAAGGGCCGGAAATCAACAGCGTAAGCACCACCCCTGAAACCGATTATTCAGCCGACGGGCAGATTGACATTTCAGCAACCGTTTCCGAAGGCGATGTTTTTTATTCCATCGACAACGGCAGCAGCTTTCAGACCAACAACGGCCTGTTTACCGGACTTTCAGCAGGAACATATTTCTGCATCGTAAAAGACGGTTTTGGTTGCGATACCATTTTTACCATTGTACTCGACCGTATTTTTTCACAGGTAATCGATGCGATTGCCGGTGACGGCTACACCTGCATCGGCAATGCAACAGTCAGCCCCTTATTGCTAAATAACTTCACCGGTGTTTACCGCTTTGAAGTCGTACTGACCTACGACAAAGATGTCGTACAATGCGACGGCTACATCCAGGTACATCCCGAACTGGAATCCGGTTTCCAGGCAAGCATCATCCCTGCCCTTGGCGAAGTGCACATCAACTGGCAGGGGGAAACACCCATCACCCTACCTGAGAATGCAAAGATGGCTGAACTGGTTTTCAGCGGTCTTAACGAAGGCGTCTCGCAGGTGGACTGGGTGGCTGAACCGGACGACGGGCAGTTTTTTAATGAAAATGGAGAAGAAATTGCTGTTAACTACGAACTTGGATCCATTCGTATTTACACCCGGCCGCAGATCATAATGATGGGAAGCGAGCAGTCTGTTTGTGAAGGCGACACTGTTGTGATTTCACCCCTTGCAATAGATGGAACAGGAGATATTGATTATTTATGGGACGGCCCTGATAATTTTTCAAGTAATGGCAGGCGGCTCGTAATCATGGGAATTAATGCAAACCAGGATGGAAACTACCAACTCACAGTTACCGACACCATCGACTGTGTCGAAAGCAAAACTATTGACATCAGTGTAAACCCTTTCCCTGAAATTGCTTTTGCCAACTACGACACAATCTGGACAGAACCTGGTTATTTATTAGAAGCCGGAAACGGTGCCGAATACTATCTGTGGAATACAGGGGAAATAACAGAAGCCATCCAAATCGACAGCATGGGGCATTATGTTGTGGAGGTTATTTCTTACGAAGGTTGTAAAGCAACTGATGCCGTACAAATCCTCTGGGGTGAGGGAACTCCCTTCTACCTGCCCAATGCTTTTACCCCTAATGGTGATGGTCTGAATGATATTTTCAAAGCCATCCCCAAATACGATTATGTGAGCAAATATCAACTAACCATCTACAACCGCTGGGGTCAACAAATCTTCGAATGCAACGACATCGACTGCGGATGGGATGGAAACTACAACGGCAAAGCCAGTCCCAATGGTGCCTACATTTACAAAATTATTTACGAAGAAATCAGCCGGCCCGGACAAAGCAAAACCCTTGAGGGGACGGTGGTGTTGGTGCGGTAGGGGTCGAAGTTACAAACTTCGACCAGGGGTTTTCGCTTCTTCTCAAATCACCATTCGTTAATCGATATTCGGTATTTCTGTATTAACCCCCACCAAACCGGGCTTACTTTCAATTTGTTGCCCCCATCAGCCCCTCAATCTCCTCCGCCTCAAGGGGAATGCTTTCCATCAAATCCACCGGGCCGTTTTCGGTAATTAAAATGTCGTTTTCGATGCGGATGCCGATGTTTTCTTCGCGGATGTAAAGTCCGGGCTCGCAGGTGAGTACCATGCCGGGTTTGAAAATTTCGTGCTTGCTGCCCACATCGTGCACGTCCAGGCCCAGGAAGTGTGCGGTGCCGTGCATGAAGTACTTTTTGTAAAGCGGGTTTTCGGGGTCCTGGTTTTTGATTTCTGCTTCGGTAATCAAACCCAGCCCGATGATTTCTTTTTCCATCATTTTGTTGACTTCTTCGTTGACGATGTCGATGGAATTTCCGGGGATGTACAGCTTTTTGGCTGTTTTAAAAACGCGCAACACGGCATTGTAACAATCTTTTTGCCGTTGGGTAAATTTACCGCTGACCGGGATGGTACGGCTCATGTCGGCGGAATAGTTGGCGTACTCGGCGCCAAAATCCATCAACAGCAGCTCACCCGGCTTTAATTCATCGTTGTTGTCAACGTAGTGCAGCACGCAGGAATTTTTTCCCGAAGCGATGATGGGCGGATAGCCGTGTCCGCCGGCACGGTTGACCTTGAATTCGTAGTCGATGAGGGCTTCCACTTCAAACTCGTGCATGCCGGCAAGTGGCGTTGAAAGTATTTTCCGGAAGGCTTTTTCCGTCAAATTACAGGCGGTTTTCAACAGTTCGGTTTCCTGCGGCGATTTCAGCATGCGCAGCTTTGCCAGCAGCGGCGCCGACCGTTTGTAATCGTGCAGCGGGTAGTCGGCCTTCAGTGCAGCCCCGAGACGGTAGTTCCGGTCTTTCACATCGGGTTTGAACTTCACCAGTTCGTTGCTGTTCAGGAAAACGCTTTCGGCATTGGCCATCACCTCCCTGAGTATTAAATTGTAATCGTCAAGCCAGCGAATGTTTTCGATTCCCGATATTTCCCGGGCTTCTTCTTTGGTGTATTTGTGGCCTTCCCACACGGCAATCTGCGCATTGGTTTTGATAGTAAACAGTACCTCCCTGAGCTTTTTGTCGGGACAGCCGGGTGCCAGCAGCAATATGCTTTTTTCCTGGTGGATGCCTGTCAGGTAAAAGAAATCGGATTGTTGCCGGTAGGGAAAGTACTGGTCGCCGTTGCGGGGCATCTGCTCGTTGGAATGGAAGATGGCCACGGCATTTGGGGGAAGCATTTCAACAAGCCGGCGGCGGTTGTTTTTAAAAAGTTCCGCATCGATGGGTTGGTGTCGCATATAAGATTTTTGTTAAAAAGGTTTTATTGTTTGTGCTTTTTTGACCCATCCCAGTGCCCCTGCCTGCCAGGTGGTGGGGGTGGGTTTCATTTCCCCTCTTTTAATAAACCGTTAACGGGTTACACTGATGGAGCGGGTTCAACTTTTATTATCAACTTACCGTTTTCCACATCAAAACATAGATTTAAATTAAATTTGTTATAAATAGAAGGTATGATAAATTTCATACCTGATACTTCTCTATATTTGTTCGTTCTTTTCGCAAAACTAAGAAATAGATTCATTCCAGATAAAATTCAAAAACGATGAGCAATACACTTTCCTATTCGTCCATCACCAAAAAAATATGGATGTCGCTTTTCGGGCTGTTCCTGATGACATTTTTGGTGGTGCACCTGAGCATTAACCTGCTGCTGTTGTTCGACCCAA
Source organism: Bacteroidales bacterium (assembly GCA_021647205.1). Classification (GTDB taxonomy): domain Bacteria; phylum Bacteroidota; class Bacteroidia; order Bacteroidales; family F082; genus B6-G9. Next base: position 28,639 of record JAKIVD010000023.1, read on the forward strand.
GCCGGGAGCTGTTCAACATTGCGGCACATTTTATGGGGACCAATCCTTTGATCCAGATTTTTCAGTGGGTACTTTTTGCCGGTTTTGGTTTTCACATCATCCTTGGTGTGATATTACAAATCCAAAACTGGATGGCACGTCCCAAAGGGTACAAAGTAAAAGGCACTTCAGAAGATTCTGTTTTTTCAAAATACATGATTTACACAGGGATGATCATCTTTGTTTTCCTGATAATTCACCTCGGAAATTTCTTCGTGTTAAAAATGCAGGGGGATGTTCCTGAATTCCATCAGCCCGGTGCAGGCGAAATGGAGGACATGGGATTGCTGGTTGTAAACCTGTTCCGCAACACAGGCTATGTTATTTTCTACGTTATCATGCTGCTTCTCATGGGGTTTCACCTCGACCACGCGTTTCAGTCCGCGTTCCAGTCGCTGGGGCTTACCCATAATAAATACACCCCTTTCATTAAAGGCCTTGGCCATTTTTATAGCATCGTCATTACGGCAGGCTACATCATTATTCCTTTAATTATTTATTTTAGATAAGAAATTAAGACATGGCTAAATTAGATTCAAAAGTTCCGGAAGGCCCGATAGCCGAAAAGTGGACAAACTATAAGGCACACCAGAATTTGGTTAATCCTGCCAACAAACGCAAGGTTGACATCATCGTAGTTGGGACAGGACTGGCCGGTGGTGCGGCCGCTGCCAGCCTTGGCGAGCTTGGTTTTAACGTGAAGGTTTTCTGCATCCAGGACAGCCCGCGCCGTGCACACAGTATTGCTGCACAAGGCGGTATCAATGCTGCCAAAAATTATCCCAACGATGGCGACAGCGTTTACCGTTTGTTTTACGATACGGTGAAAGGTGGCGACTATCGCGCCCGCGAGGCCAATGTTTACCGTCTGGCCGAAGTGAGCAACAACATCATCGACCAATGTGTGGCGCAGGGTGTTCCCTTTGCACGCGAGTATGGCGGACTGCTCGACAACCGTTCTTTTGGTGGCGCACTGGTGTCGCGGACATTCTATGCACGGGGTCAAACCGGTCAGCAATTGTTGCTCGGCGCATACAGCGCATTAAGCAAAGAAATCAAGAAAGGTTCGGTGGAATTGTTTACCCGACGCGAGATGCTGGATATTGTAAAAATCGATGGCAAAGCGCGGGGAATCATTGTCCGCAACCTGGTTACCGGTGAACTGGAGAGGCACGGTGCCCACGCCGTTTTGTTGGGGACCGGTGGTTACGGAAATGTTTTCTTTCTTTCGACAAATGCCATGACTTCAAACGGTGGCGCTGCGTGGCGGGCATACAAAAGGGGTGCCTTTTTTGCCAACCCGAGTTTTGTGCAAATTCACCCCACCTGCATTCCCGTACATGGCGATTACCAGTCGAAGTTGACCCTGATGAGCGAAAGCCTCCGCAACGACGGCCGCATCTGGGTACCCAAAAAGAAAGAAGATGCACAGAAAATTCAGAAAGGTGAGTTAAGGCCGACGCAAATTGCAGAAGAAGACCGAGACTATTATCTCGAACGAAGGTATCCGGCCTTTGGTAACCTGGTCCCACGCGATGTGGCATCGCGGGCAGCCAAAGAACGTTGCGATGCCGGCCATGGTGTGGGTAATACCGGACTTGCCGTTTACCTCGATTTTAAAGATGCTATTGAGCGCCTGGGGAGGAATGTCATCGAAGCACGCTACGGCAACCTTTTCCAGATGTATGAAAAAATTGTGGACGAAAACCCGTATGAAACACCCATGATGATCTACCCTGCCATCCACTACACCATGGGTGGCACCTGGGTTGATTATGAACTGCAAAGTACGATCCCGGGATTGTTCGTGGGCGGCGAAGCCAATTTCTCTGACCATGGTGCCAACCGCCTGGGGGCTTCGGCCTTGATGCAGGGATTGTCCGACGGTTATTTTGTTCTGCCCTATACCATGCAAAACTACCTTGCCGATCAGATTACCGTCCCCCATTTTTCTACCGATGGTCCTGAATTTGAACAGACCGAAAAAGAAGTTCAGGAACGCATCGACAAACTGTTTGCCGTTAACGGTGACGAGACGGTGGACTCTTTCCACAAACGCCTGGGACACATCATGTGGGATAACGTAGGCATGGCACGCAACAAAGAAGGCCTGGAAAAAGCCATCACCGAAATTCAGCAATTACGTAAAGAGTTTTGGCAAAGGGTAAAAGTCCCCGGAGAGAAAACGGGGATGAATGTTGAACTGGAAAAAGCCCTGCGTGTGGCCGATTTTCTCGAACAGGGAGAACTGATGGCGCTGGATGCGCTGACCAGAAACGAATCTTCGGGAGGACATTTCCGTGAAGAATACCAAACCAAAGAAGGTGAAGCTTTGCGCGATGACAAGAACTTTACACATGTGGCGGCCTGGGAATATATGGGAGATGATAAACCGGCAAAGTTGCACAAAGAACCTCTGGTTTACGAAAATATCGAGGTGAAACAACGTAATTATAAAACAGCTTAATCAGCACCAAAAAAGAGGAACAATGGACCTGAAACTAAAAATATGGCGACAGCAAGGACCTGATGCCCAGGGTAAATTTGTAGAATATCTTGTTCAGAATATATCTTCCGATGCTTCATTTCTGGAAATGATGGACATCCTTAACGAAGAACTGGTTGCCAAAGGCGAAGAACCGGTTGCGTTTGACCACGACTGCCGCGAGGGCATTTGCGGCATGTGCAGCCTGTACATTAACGGCAGACCCCACGGCCCTGATACGGCCATCACCACCTGTCAGTTGCACATGCGCAAATTCAAGGACGGCGAAACAGTGGTCATCGAACCCTGGCGGGCGAAACCCTTCCCGGTGATTAAAGACCTGATGGTTGACCGCTCGGCTTTTGATGAAATCATCCAGGCAGGGGGTTATGTTTCGGTAAACACCGGCGGTGTGCCCGATGCCAATGCCATCCCCATCAAAAAGGAAAATGCCGACCTGGCCATGGATGCGGCGGCCTGTATCGGTTGCGGCGCCTGCGTAGCGGCCTGCAAAAATGCTTCGGCCATGCTGTTTGTTTCAGCCAAGGTTTCACAATTTGCCCTCTTGCCCCAGGGCAGGGTGGAAGCCAACAACCGCGTTGAAAACATGGTGGCCAAAATGGATGTGCTTGGATTTGGCAATTGCACAAACACTTATGCCTGTGAAGCCGTTTGCCCGAAAGAGATTTCTATTACCAATATCGCCCGGATGAACCGGGAGTTTTTTGTCGCGAAAATATCGTAAGAAGCATCAAATAAGTTTTATTACTGACGGGTATTGGCTGTGAAGTTAATGCCCGTTTTTGTTTTACTTTTGAACACGGAATAAAACTACCCCATGCAATTTAAATCCATCATCGGACAAGAAGGTGCGAAAGCCAGGTTACTCACCGGTATCCGCGAAAACAGGGTGGCACACACCCAATTGTTCCTTGGCCCCGAAGGCAGCGGTTCACTGGCACTGGCCATCGCTTTCGGCCAGTACATCAATTGTGCCAACCGAACGGAAACCGATAGCTGCGGAACTTGTCCTTCCTGTGTGAAATTTCAAAACCTGGCCCATCCCGACCTATATTTCTATTTCCCAACCACGACAACCAACACAGTAAAAAAAGACCCCCGTTCTTCCCTTTTTCTCAACGAATGGCGGGAATACCTGGATGAAAACTATGCCTATGCCACCCAAAGCGGATGGTACGAACACCTGAAAGTGGGCAACAAACAGGGTTACATCCGTAAGGACGATGCCAACGAACTCATCGGAAAGATTGCCCTGAAGTCTTTTGAGTCAGAATACAAAGTGGTCATTTTCTGGATGACTGAACGCCTGAACGAAACCGCATCGAACAAACTGTTGAAGACTTTCGAGGAACCCCCCGACAAAACATTGATTTTCCTGGTGGCCGAACGTTACGAATTGCTGCTCGCAACGGTGCGCTCGCGGGCACAGATTGTAAAGGTGCCTGCTTTAAAAGAAAGTGAAATTGCTGCAGAACTGGTTCGCCAAAAGGGGGTTGGGGAGAATGAGGCGGCCCAAGTGGCCATGCTGGCGACGGGCAATTGGAACCAGGCTGTAAACCTGTTGGAAAATACGGAAGATGTGCAGGCCAATTTCATCCGTTTCAGGCAATGGCTCCGCCTTTGTTTCCGCCCGCTGGACTATGTTGACCTGAATAAATTCAATGGCGAGTTGGGCCGCATGGGCAGGGAGAAACAGAAAAGCTTTTTGCAGTATGGTCTTGAAGTTGTCCACAGCAGCATCCTGCTCAACCAGGGAAATGAAAATCTGTTGAAAAAAAACGGCGAAGAACTGGATTTCTCCATGAAGTTTGCCCCCCTGGTCAATACCGCCAACCAGCTCGAAATCTATCAGTTATTCAACGAAGCGATTTATCACATCGAACGAAATGCCCACGGAGGTATCCTGTTCAGCGACCTTAGTTTTAAATTGCACGACCTGCTTGCAAAAGGCAGGAAGCAAATAGTGAAGTAGAAAACCTGCCGAGCGGCCTTCTGCTCAGTGGCCTGATGAAGCGTTTCCTTCTTTTCGGTTGCTTAAGTCTGGTGAGATTTCAAAGAGGGGGCAATCCCGAAACCCGGCAACAAAACAATCTTCAATTTTTCTACCTTTGCAGTTTAGTTATCGAAAGACGGAAGAGAAGATGGAAGGACAAATCGAAGAAACCAAAAGAAACCAATATATATCCTCGGCCCGCGGCTGCTGTGCCATGCAGGTGGGCAGCCATCAGCATTTTAAAGTAAACCAGCAAAAATGCTGTAAATTATCATCGTACAACTGGTTGGACAATATACAGGAACCCCTGGGCAGCCCGATACGCATTGCCGAGATCAGGTTTAAAAACGGGCGCAAGGATTTTTATCATTATTCTGAAGAAATAACTCTACAGGACGGTGAGATTGTTGCTGTTGAAGCATCGCCCGGACACGATATTGGCATCGTTTCCCTAACCGGAGATGCGGTACGGCTGCAGATGAAACGTAAACACGTCGATCCCGGGAAAAAAGAACTGAAACAGATTTTCAGGCATGCACGGCCGGCGGATGTAGAGAAGTGGCTGGATGCACTTTCCATCGAAGATGCCACGTTGCGCAAGACACGTGTTATTGCAATGGATTTGGGTCTGGAAATGAAGATCAATGATGTGGAATATCAGGGGGATTGTACCAAAGCAATTTTTTATTACACAGCAAACGAGCGTGTTGACTTCAGGGAACTGATTAAAAAACTGGCAGAGGCTTTCCGTATCAGGATTGAAATGCGCCAGATTGGGGTCCGGCAGGAAGCTGCCAAACTGGGCGGCATCGGCTCCTGTGGGCGGGAATTGTGTTGCTCTTCCTGGATGAGCAGCTTTCACAGCGTCTCCACCAACTCGGCCAGGTTGCAGCACCTTTCCCTTAATCCGCAAAAACTGGCCGGACAATGTGGAAAACTAAAGTGCTGCCTTAATTACGAGCTGGAAGAATACATTGATGCACAAAAAGACTTTCCCGACAGCAGACTGAAATTGAAAACAAAAAAAGGACTGGCCTTTCATCAGAAAACAGATGTCTTTAAACGCATTATGTGGTATGCTTACGCTGATGATTCCAATAACATGATGGCCATTCCGGTGGATAAGGTTCAGGAAATCATCAAGCTGAACAAGGATGGAAAGATACCTCCCGAACTCGAAAAATATGCCCGGCACAAGGAACAAAAAGACAATGTGGAAAAAACGGTCAATAACGATTTTGTGAGTTATTATGGCGGAATTTAATTTAAAGAACCCGATAAACGCCCGGCCAAAGGCATCAGCTGTCAACCAAAACCGAAAACATTAAAACCGCAACCCACAATAAAATCACTTTTTTTGCATTTTAACTTCAAACCCCGATGATGCACCGGCAACCATTTAAAAAGCTTCTGCTGATTTTTGTTTTCCCGTTGGTTTTCAGTGCTTGTAACTTCAATAGTATTTACAAGGAGCATGTGGTATTGGAAGATGAAAAATGGTATAAAGACGAAGCCGTACATTTTGAGGTGGAAATTGTTGACAGCTTGTCTGCATTCGATTTTTATCTGAGCCTGCGCAATTCAACAGACTATCGCTACAGCAATTTATTTGTCTTTTTAATGACGCGTTTTCCCAATGGGAACATGACCCGCGACACCATTGAAATTGTGCTGGCAGACAGAGAGGGGCGCTGGCTGGGGAAAGGCTGGGGAAAGTTGAAGCAAAATGATGTTTTATTGAAGCGGGAACTGCATTTTCCGTTGACGGGAAAGTATTCGTTTTTCATCCAGCAGGCGATGCGGGTTGATACGTTGGAAGGTATTCATGATGTGGGCCTGGAAATCAGTAAGGTTGACAAATAGCTAAAATTGAATGTTAGAACCAGAAATTTCAACATGGTAAGCAAAAAAGACAAATCCGGAAGTAAGCACGAAAAAAAGTTCTTCAACTATCTGCTTAAGTTTTGGTTAATAGTGCTTACGCTGATTGCGTTGCTGCTGCTCTTCTTTTACGGCGTGGTTCAGGAATGGTTTGGCCCCATGCCCACTTTCGAGGAATTGGAAAACCCCAAGAGCAACCTGGCTTCCGAAGTGTATGCTGCCGATGGGGTAATCCTGGGGACTTATTTCATCGAAAACAGGTCGAATGTGACTTATCGCCAGATTTCTGCCGACCTGATAAACGCACTTGTGGCCATCGAAGACATCCGCTTCGAAGAACATTCTGGCATAGATGAGAAGGCTTTGCTCAGGGTGGCCTACGGAATTGCCACGGGGAACAGCAAAGGGGGGGGGAGCACCCTCACGCAGCAATTGGCAAAGAACCTTTTTCCCCGGGGATACCTCAACAAACCGCAACTGGTACTCCGTAAGTTTCAGGAATGGGTGACAGCGGTAAAACTGGAACGCTCCTATTCGAAGGAAGAGATCATCGCCATGTACCTTAATACCGTTTTCTACGGGCACAATGCTTATGGGATAAAATCGGCTTCGGCAACATTTTTTGATAAAACCCCTGACTCGCTCAACCTTCAGGAAGCCGCCCTGATGGCCGGTGTCGTCAATGCTCCAAGCCGGTTTAGCCCCATTTCAAATCCGGAGAAATCCCTGGAGAGGCGGAACCTCGTGCTGCGGCAAATGGAAAAATATGGTTTCATCAGCAGCAAAGTTTACGATTCGGTAAGCCGGTTGCCACTCGGCGTTTCCCGGTTCAGCCTGCAAGGCCACAATCAGGGAATTTCCAGGTATTTCAGGGAATACCTGCGGGGTACTATGAAAAAATGGTGTGCAAACCACTTCAAGGCAGACGGTGCACCCTACAACCTCTACAAAGATGGTTTAAAAATTTATACCACCATCGACTCGCGCATGCAAAAATATGCCGAAGAAGCCGTGAGGGAACATCTGGCAAACGACCTGCAACCCTCGTTTTTCCAGCACTGGAAAGGATACACTTTTGCACCTTTTGTCTTTGAAGATGATGAGGGCAACCAATCTGAAGTAATTGAAAGCAAGGTGGACAAAATCTTGAAGCAGGCCATGCGAAGGAGCGAACGCTACCGCAAACTGAAGCTTGCCGGTGTGGCTAAAGATTCCATCGAAAAAAGTTTTAATACAGCTGTGCCCATGCGGGTTTTCAAGTGGAATGGGCCGGTTGACACGGTGATGACACCCATGGATTCTATCCGCTACTACAAGTTTTACCTGCAGGCTGGCCTCATGTCAATGGAAACACATACAGGCTTTGTGCGTGCCTATGTTGGGGGCATAGATTATCGTTATTTTCAGTTCGACCATGTAACGCAGGGAAAACGGCAGGTCGGCTCCACTTTTAAACCTTTTCTTTACACCCTGGCCATGCAGGAAGGGGAGTTTACGCCCTGTTATAAAGTGCCAAATATTTCTTACAGTGTGGAGCTGGGCGATGGCACATTCTGGTCACCGCGTAATTCTGACGACAAACGCCTCGGTGAGGAGGTAACCCTTAAATGGGCACTGGCCAATTCCAACAACTGGATTTCGGCCTACCTGATGAAACGCTTTTCCCCGCAATCGGTGGCCAAGATGGCACACAATATGGGTGTGGTTTCCGATATCCCGTACGTCCCGGCCATTGCCCTGGGCACACCTGACCTGTCGCTTTATGAGATGGTGGGCGCCATGAATACCTTTGCCAACAAAGGGGTTTACGTTCAACCGATTTTTGTAACCCGCATCGAAGATAAAAACGGAAACGTACTCGAAAGATTTGTCCCGGAGAAAAACGAAGCCATGGATGAAATAACTGCATACAAAATGCTCAAACTCATGCAAGGGGTGGTCGAAAGCGGTACGGGCATCAGGCTGCGTTACAAATACGGCTTCAACAATCCCATCGCCGGGAAAACAGGGACAACGCAAAACCAGTCGGATGGTTGGTTTATGGGTGTAACTCCTGATTTGACAACCGGTATTTGGGTAGGTGCCGAAGACCGCAGTGTACACTTCAGGACAATCAGGCTGGGACAGGGGGCGAACATGGCTTTACCCATCTGGGCGATTTACATGAAAAAGGTGTACGCCGACCCGTCCCTTGGCATTAGCATGGGCGATTTTGAACCACCTTTAAAAGATATTTCCATTGAGTTTGATTGTGAGAAGTATGACCGTAGCCACAACCAGGGAACCGGGGAGTTTGAAGAGGAAGAGGAGTTTTAAGATTTCGCAGCCCCGCTAAGCCGGCCTGGACTTCGCAGGTCGAAAAATTGGTCACTCGACCCACCGGAAAGTAAGGTCGCCCGGCGGGTTCGGATCACTTCTGCTTCAGGCGTTCCCGCCTGAAATTTCTTCCCTGTAAATTTCCATCCCCTCCTCGGCCAGCTTGTTGATGGTCGGCTTGAGCATGAAGGATGAAACATGCCACTGAAATCCGAAGTGGTTGCTGATTTCCTGCTCCAGGGTAACGGCCGCCAGCGAGTCGATGCCGTAGGCCGTGATGTTTTTATCGTAGTCGATTTCCTCCGGGCGGAAATGCTGGTTGCGGACGATCCAGTTGACCAGCCAGCACTTGATGCCTTCGGGCGTGGGTGTTTCCGTGACGGTTTGCCCGGCTGCGGGGGCGGGGGCGTTGTTTTCCCAGGAAGCCACCACGTTCAATTCGTTGTTGAGGTAACCGTAGCGGGTCAGCCGCCGCTGGATCTTGCCGCTGGAAGTCAGCGGGATGCTGCCCGTGCGGATGAGAACGATGGCGTGCACTTCCAACTCGTGCTCTTCGGCGACAGCCTCACGGATTTTGGCGAAGAGGGGTTCGAAGGAGTCGAGGCGCATGGCCGTGCGCTCCAGTTCCTGCACCACCACCAGTTTTTCTTCGCCGTCAACGGTGACGGGGATGGCCGCTCCGCCGTTTTCCCTCAGGGCGGGATCGGCATGCTGCACGGTGAATTCGATGTCGTTGGGGTAGTGGTTCACCCCGCGGATGATGATCAGGTCTTTGAGCCTGCCGGTGATGTAGAGCTCGTTTTCACGGACAAACCCCAAATCACCCGTGCGCAGGAAAGGGCCTTCGCCCGTGCTTTGAATGTGCGCGCCGAAAGTGCGGCGGTTTTCTTCGGCTTTGTTCCAGTAGCCTTTGGCGACGGTGGGGCCCGAAACCCAAACTTCGCCCACGGCATCGCGTTTTGCCCGCTCAAAAGTAACAGGGTCAACAATTTCCACTTTGGTTTCCATCCAGCAGTGGCCACAGCCCACCAGTTCCACCGTACGGGCATCCTGACTGCCGCTTAGCGGAACCACCTTGTTTTCCGACAAGGACGCAGCGTCCACTTTCAGGTATTTGGGGGCTTCGTCCTGCAGTCCGCCCGTAACAATGAGGGTGGTTTCGGCCATGCCGTAAACAGGGTACATCCTTTCGGGCGTCACCCCGCTTTGGGCAAATGCATCGGGAAATTCCTCCATGGTTTTTTTACGGACAGGTTCGGCACCGCAGTAAAAAGTTCTGAGGCTGCGCAAATCCAATGCCGCCCTTTCCTCCTCGGTGGTTTTGGTGATGCAGTAATCGAAGCTGAAGTTGGGCCCACCGCCGGTTGTGCCTTGGTATTTTTCCAGCGCCCTGAGCCAGTTGAGCGGATTTTTCAGGAAAGCGATGGGCGGCATGCCCACGTTGAGCACGCCCAGGTAAGCCGCCTGCAGCACCCCGCCGATGAGTCCCATGTCGTGGAAGATGGGCAGCCAGTTCACACCCACCGAATTTTTGTCGAAATCAAAGGTCTGACGGATGTATTCCGAGTTGTACAACAGGTTCAGCTGGGTGATCATCACCCCTTTGGGATTTCCGGTGGAGCCGGAAGTGTATTGCAACAGGGCGGTGTCTCCGGGAAGGATTTCTACCTCCTGCCAATGGCTGGCCTGCCCGTCGGCAACGTCGTCGTAAACAATCCAGTGAATATTTTTGAGCAGTTGGTCTTCTGCAAAATTTCTTTCGATGTCGTTGTACACCTGTCGGGAAATGAGGCTGACGGTTACCCCCGAATCTTCCACGATGGTGTGGATGCGTTGCAGACTGCGGTTGCGGCGCGGCGGGTAGGCCGGCACGGCAATCATCCCCGAATAAAAACAGGCGAAAAGCGAGGCCACGTAAGCCAGTCCGGGCGGAAACAGCAACAGCACCCTTTCACCTTTTCCCGACAGTTTTTGCATGGCCGCGCCCAGGGCTTTGGAGCGTGTTTCCAATTGCCGGTAAGTAAGCGACTCGCTCTCGGTGATGCCGTCGTTTAAAAAACGAAAAACCACGTGCTCCGGGTCGGCTTTCACCCGGTTTCTGATCACCTCGATGTAGGTGCTGCAATCCCGGACCAACGGGTCGTCGTTATCTTTCAGGAATGAATGTTTCATAAATTAAAATTGTGTTGACAAAAGTAAGGGTTTGACGGAATCCTGCTTGTTGTTACGCTTTACCTTCTTGCAATGCAGGATGAAACGACCCGTTTTTGTCGTGTATAATTTGTTTTTTTTAATTTTGGTAATCACAAAACCTGAGTAACATGAAAAAATATCTGCTTTTACCCCTGCTGTTTTTGGCGGTTATTTTCCACAGTCACAGCCAACAAATTTTTCAGGACGTAACTTCACAACTGGGTATCACCGGCATGGCCGGACTCGGCAACTCGGTAAGCTGGGGCGACATTGACAAGGACGGTGATCCTGACCTCGCCCTTGGTGACCAGTCCGGCTACGGTTACTGGTTTTTCCGCAACGACAGTTCGGCATTTGCGAACATCACTTCGGAAGCAGGGCTCGGCGGCTTGACGGCCAACAAGACCTTTTTTGCAGAATTTACGGGTGATGATTACAACGACCTCATACTGCGCAACTTTGGCGGCTTCGGAGAGCGCAGCCTTTTGTTCCGAAACAATGGGGACGGCACTTTTACCAACATTACCGGACAGTCGATGCTGCCCGACAGCGGCGTTTACAATGTGGCCGATTTTAACAACGACGGCTATCTGGATGTCCTGACCCTTGACATATTGGAAACGGGTAATGTTTCACTGCAGTACGGCAATGGAGACGGAAGCTTTCAGCCCCTTGAACAAATCGGTGTGCTTTGGGGCTACACACCCCTGGCCGTTTTCGACTACGACCGCGACGGAAATATTGATATTTTCTGGACGATGGATTACGTTGGTTACCACCCGACAACCCTCCTTAAAAATAACGGGGATGGCACATTCACAGATGTTACGGAAAGTTCGGGTATCGTTTTCAATACAGTTAACACTGCTTCTCTTGATGTTGGGGATATCAACAATGACGGGTTTATCGATCTTTATATCGGCGGGCCCGGCGCCAAATTATACCTGAACAACGGCGACGGTACCTTCACCGACATCACCGCATCTTCGGGGGCTTTCGGGCAGCAGGATGCCGACCGCACCGTCACCTTTAACGATTACAACAACGACGGATGGCTCGATATTTTTACCTCCTGGCACCTTGAACCCAACCAGATGTACAAGAACAACGGCGACAATACATTTACCGATGTGGCTTCGCAACTGGGACTTACCGGTGGAGGCTTCCTCGATTTCTTTGGTGCGGGCTGGGCCGACTACAACAACGACGGCGCCATCGACTTGTTTGCTGCCGGCCATTTTGACGAATGGGTTTTGTTCGAAAATCAAAATTGTCCCGGAAATGCCCTGTTCGTGAACCTGGAAGGTGTGATGTCCAACTTCAACGGCATCGGTGCACAGGCCGATATGTGGATTGACGGCCAGCGGATATCCAGGAATATGCTTCCCGACCCGGGCGTACAAGACTTCAGCCACCTGCGTTTGCATTTTGGCATGGGAGATGCTACCGAAGCCGACAGCCTGATCGTTTACTGGCCTTCGGGCATTGTTCAAAAACTGTACAATGTTCCGGGTTTGCAACACATCACCATTGTAGAAGATGAAACGACATGGATTTCGGACGAAAAAATTCAGCAGCAAGTTGAGCTGTCGCTTTATCCCAACCCCGTGAAGAACAGCGCGGGCTTAAGCTTTGTCCTTCCGCACCGGCAGCCGGTACAAATTGATTTGTATTCCCTGACGGGACGGAAAGTGATGGAAGTTGCAAAAAAACCGTTTGCAAAAGGAAAGCGGGAAATAACATTTTCAACGGAAGGGTTGCGTTCCGGAGTTTATTTGCTCCAATTGAAAACCGATGAAAACATCCGTACGGTTAAAATGATAAAGCAGTAATAAAAACGGCAAACAGGAAGAAGTCCGGGTAAAAAAAACCGATCCGGATGTAAGCTTACCGTCTTTTTAACCAAAGCCTTTCCACGCACTGGCTGCAAACAATTTGAGCCGGTTCGGACGGAATTGCTTATCTTTGTGTAAATCCTGTTTCATGCTACCGCCCCACAAACACCTGCTGCTGCGCTTCGTACCCGTTTACTTTGTACTGCTTTTGTTGATGCCGCTACGGCTTTCGGGCCAATCAGGGCAAAACCCGGAGGAACTGAAAAAAACCTATCGGTCCCCTGTTAACGATACGGCAAAAGTCACCCTCCTTCTTCAAATGGGCAGGTAGTTTATGGACGGCACTGCTGACCGAAAAAAATGAAGTCCAACAACTGAAACTGAGCAGAAGGTTTAATCTGCTGATTGCCTCCGCTATTGGAATATTGCTCGTGTTAATTATCAGTTACCTGCTCATTCGTCAAAACTGCATCAAATCCCAACAAAGGGCCATCCTGCTGGAGCAGCGTTTGCTCCGCTCGCAAATGAACCCGCCCATGATCTCCATAGCCATAATCGACGACGAACCCAAAGCCAGGGAAACCATTCATTGTAAACATCCTTGCTTTAAGCCCGCTTGAGCTAAACATTGTTGGCGAGGCGGAAGACGTGCATTCGGCCTTTGAACTGATTGTCACCCAGTCGCCCGACCTGATATTGCTCGACATCAACCTGCCTGACGGCAGTGGATTCGATTTGCTGAAAAAATTCGACCAGGTTAATTTTAAGGTGATATTTATCACAGCACACCAGGAGTACGCCATTAAAGCTTTTAAGTTCAGCGCAGTTGATTATATCATGAAACCCATCACTGCCGGCGAATTGCTGATCGCTATCGACAAAGTACAGGCAGATATCAGCAGAGAAGAAACCGCCCTGAAACTCAGCACACTTTTGTCGAACCTTGAAAAACTCAAAAAGATCGTCCTCAAAACCGCCGAAAGCATCCACATCATCAATGTTTCGCAAATCGTGCGTTGTGCGGCCGATGTAAACTACACTACTTTTTTTATGGAAGGCGGCGAAAAGCTGCTGGTTTCAAAACCGGATGACAAACAATAGTCTTTAACTTTCTCCTTTTCCTTCTGATTGTTTAACATAACTCAAAGTTAAAACTTTCACGCTTCTTATTTGAATTTGCAAACATAGGATGACAACCAATAAAGGGTGAAGCCTAAATGACGGCGAAGCCAAATGACTTCAACAAAATAGTATCCGCTTGACATCACTCGTTTTATGTTGTATATTGCCACACCTTACAAACGCTCTCTTTTTCATTCTGAACACGGAAGCAGTTGTGTGAGGCATGTCTAAGTTATTAACAGATAGGCTGATAAGTTTATCTCCCGCCATTTTGTTTTGGTGAAAAAGCAGTCCGAACGGATTATTTTCCTGGTTTCACAAAGGTTGTATTACCTGAATGTTGGTACGATTAAAATCAATCAGAAGACAATTCCGATTAAAGATAAATGGATTTACTTTTTCAAATTATTAACCAAATACTTTTTATTATGAAACGATGTATTTTACTTTTAGCTTTATCCGTTGGCTTGCTAAGTTTTACTGTTGCACAGGAATATCCGACCTTTCAGTTTTCGGGCACTAATGATGGGACAGGAACGTTCGCCAGTGCTATTTTACCCAATTTCACCTGGGTGGCTACCGGCGCAATAAACGGCAGTGTTCAGATTCGGGATGACGAAGATTTTGACGACGGCAACGAATTTGAAAACTGGTTTGGCCAGGCCGATTTTGCTGAGAATATCAGGATACAGGTCATACCCAACGGCTCAGGTACCGCAGGCCAGCCTGTAACATCAATTGCTGTTTTAACAATCACTTTTGACCAGCTTGCACCTGCCCAGGACTGGGGGTTTTGTGTGATTGACATTGATGTTGAAAATGCTTTGATCTCTGCAATCGACGAAAACGACAACGAAGTATCTAACGAAGACATCAATAACTGGCTTGTCGAACTGTTTGACGCAGACCTTTCTCAGGATGGCTTTAACCTGCCCAAATGGGATGCGGCAAATTCGGCCATGCTTGGTGCCAATACACCGGCTGATTATCAGGTTTACAACAACCTGGTTATCGGTGGCATGCCTGACAGTGAAGCGGCTTCTGCTTTTTTTATGCCTAATCAGCGCCTCAAATCTTTTACTGTTACCTATCAAAACCTTCAGGAAGGATCAAAAACTTCTTTTCATTTGTACATTGGTTCTTTGAGTTCGACGGGAGTTTCTGAAGAGTTTGAAAAAAACCTTGTTGTTTTCCCCAATCCGGCGAGCACAGTCGTCAATCTGCAGTCAGCAGCCTGCAGCCTGCAGTCAGCAACGATTGAAATTTTTAATTTGAACGGAAAAAAAGTCATTGAAAAACAAATCCCGGCAGGAAGCGAAAAAGTGGAAGTGGATGTGAGCAGCTTACAAATCGGGGTTTATTTCTTCAGGGTAAGTACGGAAGAACATTCGGTTACGAAGAAGTTGATTATTCAGAAATAGCAGGAGGACCGAAGCCGGAAGCGGTCTGTGAAGGCTGCTGCCTTCCGGCTTCGGCAAAAGAACCTGTCATTTCATCGATTCGTCGCTCAGCGTAGTTTCCCAATCAAGTCTTCCACGGTAAAATACTGTTCGTCGAATAACTCAGCGCCGGTTAAATTGCGGTAGGAGATATTGGTGGACAAAGCCCAGGCAGCAGATTCTGCATTCTTTGTCAGGCGAAGGCCTTTCATAAATTTTCGCAGTATGGTTTTTTTGTTGAACAGGGCTTTAAAATTCTCTTTCATTACAGTTTCCAGTGTCTCACTGCTCATTTTATTGGGCTGGATTACAACGTCCTGCATGGTGTAGTATTGCCAGTCGAAAGGATAGTTGGTGCGGGTAAGCCGGCCTTCCCGCTCAAAAGTTTTGTAGGTTTTCGAGCCGGGAAGGGGGGTAAGGATACTGGTTTGGTAGCTGTCGATGTCGTTGTTGAGGATGTAGTCTTTCCGTGCGCGCAAATCTTCTTCGCTATCGCTGTCCAGCCCAAAAATAAAAGAACCGATAATGCTGATGCCGGCCTGGTGAACCCGCCGAAAAACTTCGGCGTATTTGTCAACTCCCATGCGGGAATTCAGTTTTTTGTTGGTGCTCTCGAGCCCCTCTTCCTGCTCCGACTCGATGCCCAGAAAAATGATTTGGCACCCGCTGTCGGCCGCAAGTCGGATGACTTCTTCATCGTCTGCAAAATTCATCGATGACTGGCTCCACCATTTCTTGTTGATCTTCCGCTCAATCATTCCCCTGAAAATGGCTTTGGCGTGTTCAGCAGACTGCTTGCTGTAACCAATCAGGTTGTCGTCGATAATGTAAAACTTATCTTGTGGAAGGCTTTCAATTTCATCCAGCACATCTTCCACCGGGCGCATGCGGTATTTACTTCCGTTAAAAGGGGTTACTGTGCAAAAATCACAATTGAAAGGGCAGCCGCGCGTGGTCTGGATCGAGCCGATAACATAATCGGGGTGAAACAAATCGAAGCGGGCCTTTGGCAGGCGGTCGAGGTTTGCCTGACTCCCGTGGTAATACTTCTTGAGTTTTCCTTTTTCGGCATCCTTTAAAACACTTTTCCAAATGTTTTCTGCTTCGCCGATGAGCACGCTGTCAACATGTTCACCAGCTTCCCGGGGCAGCATGGAGGCATGGATGCCGCCAAGAATGGTGGGGATGCCTTTTTCTCTGTAGATGGCGGCTATTTCGTAGGCCCGGTAAACAGACGAGGTAAAAGCTGTAAAACCGACCAGGTCGGCAGGGCGGAAGGAAAAATCCCCGAAATTTTCGTCCAGCAGTTCCACTTCCCAGTTGTCGGGGGTTAAAGCAGCCAGGATGGCGAATGCCAGGGGCGGGTATTTCGCGGTCTGCGTTTTCAGGAAATCGCGGTGCAGGCGCGATACGGGATTAATAAACAGCAATTTCTTTTTTCGGGACATTTTTTGAAAGGTTCGGTTGAGGCAAATATAGGGTTTTAAAGACTTTCCGGGGTGTGCATTTCCTCAACCGCCGGGAACAAAAGGCTACCCGTCGGGTTTACGCTACTTCTCCGGAAGTCTTATGTTCAACGAGCCGATCAAACTTTCGATAGTAAACTTTTCAAGCCCGTAAAGATCAGTGCCCATGTTCCGGTACGAAATGTTGGTTGACAAAGCCCAGATGGCCGATTCGATATTTCTGGTGGCGCGCAGCGACTTCATAAATTTTCTGACCATGGTTTTTCTGTCGTATAATTCGTACCAGTTTTTTTTCATGGTTTCGCGCAGTTCTGCCCCTTCCATTTTTGCCGGCTTAAAAGTAACGTCTTCCACACTGTAGTACTGCCAGTCGAAGGGATAGTTGGTACGGGTCAGCCGGCCTTGTTTTTCAAACTCCTGATAAGTTCTGGTACCGGGCATGGGGGTAAGGATCCCCGACTGGTAACAGTCGATGCTGCTGTTGATGATGAAGTCTTTGCGGTTTTCCAGGTCTTCTTTGGTGTCCGAATCCAGGCCAAAAATGAAAGAGCCCAGCACGCCGATACCGGCATCGTGGATTTTCTTGAAAGCAGCTTCGTATTTGTCCACACCCACCTTCAGGTTCAGTTTTTTGTTGGTGCTTTCCAGGCCTTCGGTTTTCTCCGATTCAATCCCCATAAAAATCAGGCGGCAGCCGCTTTCGGAAGCCAGCCGGAGGATTTCGGGGTCGTCGGCAAAGTTAAGGGATGCCTGCGACCACCAGTTTTTTTTGATTCCCCTGTCGATGATGCCCTGGAAAATAGCCTTGGCATGTGCACGCGATTGCTTGCTGTAACCGATGATGTTGTCGTCGATAAAAAAGAATTTGTCCTGGGGGATGGTTTCCAATTCGTCAAGTACTTCTTCCACAGGCCGCATGCGGTATTTACTGCCGTTGAAAGCCGTAACGGTACAAAAGTCGCAATTGAAGGGGCAGCCGCGCGTAGTAAGGAGGGATCCCACAAAATAATCCTTGTTAAAAAGCTCATGCTTTGCTTTGGGGATTTGGTCCAACGGAAGCTGGGTGCCGTAGTAAAACTGTTGCATACCACCGTTTTCAAAATCACGAAGTACCTCTTTCCACACACTTTCGGCCTCGCCAACAACAACAGAATCGCTATGCTGAATAGCCTCTTTGGGCAGCATGGAAGCGTGAATCCCACCAATAATGACCGGGATTTTTTTTTCGCGGTAAACGGCAGCAATTTCGTAGGCCCGGTAAATGGAAGAGGTGTAACCCGTCAGGCCTACGAGGTCGGCTTCACGAAAAGAAAAGTCCTCAAAATTCTCGTCCATGATTTCGATTTCCCAGTCATCGGGCGTAAGGGCTGCCAAAATGCCGTAAACCAAGGGCGGGTATTTGGTTCCGGCCGAACGTAAAAAGCCCCTCCTGAATTCCGAAACCGGATTGATGAAAAGTAGTTTTTTTCGTCGGGAAGGCATGGGCTAAGGTTGTTGGTCAAGCGCTTTGGCCGGCATTCCAAAAATAGTTGAGCCTGCTTCCGGTAAAGCAGACAAAATCATATTCGTATCAAAAAACTGTCCCCTGCCTTCAAAAATGGTATTGCCGTAATTGGCGTTGGTGGTGAGTGTCCAGAAAGCTGTCCGTGCGTCACGGGTTTCTTTCAGGGTCATCTTAAACTTGTTCAGGATATTTTTTCTGCTGTAAATCCGTGACCAGGCTTTGTACAATTCTTCGGTCAGTTCATCGTGGGTCATGGTTTTAGGAACGATAACATTTTCAAAAAAGCGCATGCGTTGCCAGTCTTTCGGGAAGTTGTTGTGGTGAATCCTGTTTTCTTTCAGGAATTTAAAATAAGTTCCCGTTCCGGGGAAGGGTGTCAGGACGGTAGTTTGAAAGGCATCGACCTTGGAATTGATAATGAAATCGGCGCGGTTGGCCAGGTCTTGCTTCGTGTCTGTGTCGAGGCCGAAAATAAAAGTGCCCAGCACCGCGATGCCGTACTTGTGGATTTTTTCAAAGATGCCGTTGTAATTCTGCACGCCCACCTTTTGGTTGAGGTGCTTGTTGGTTTCCATCAGCGATTCTATCTTCTCGGATTCAACGCCGATGAGTACCATCTTGCAACCGGTTTCCTGTGCCAGTTGCAGCAATTCTTCGTCGTCGCCGAAATTAATGGAAGCCTGGCTGAACCATTCGCGTTTGATGCCCCGTTTTATCATCCCCCGCAACAAATTCTTGGTGTGTTCCAGCGATTTTTTGCTGTAACCGATAATGTTGTCGTCCACAAAAAACAGGTATTTGTTGGTAGTTTGTTCAATTTCGTCCAGTACAGCTTCCAGCGGACGTTGCCTGTAAGCTGTCCCGTTGAAGGCGTGTACGGTGCAAAAGTCGCAGCGCCAGGGGCAACCCCGTGTGGTTTGCACAGTGGCAAATTTGTAGTTGGGGTGAAACAGGTCGTGACGGGCGGGTGGGATTTTGTCGGCACTCAACCGCGGCCCTTCGTACAGTCTTTTTAAAGAGCCGCTTTCAAAATCTTTCAACACTTGTGGCCATACACTTTCGGCTTCGCCTTTGACCACCACATCAAAATAGCCCAGTGCTTCTTCCGACATCATCGAGGCATGAATACCGCCAAAAACGGTGGTGATGCCATGCTTTTTGTAGACTTCTGCAATCTGGTAAGCGCGGTAGGCGTTTCCGGTAAAGGCTGTCAGCCCGACCAGGTCGGCTTCTTTAAATTCAAAATCATCAAAATTTTCATCAAAAATCTCCACTTCCCAGTCATCTGGTGTCAGCGAAGCCATTATCCCAAGTCCGAGTGGCGGGAAGTTCGAAAACTCGTAATTGAGCAATCCACTCATCAGGTAGTTTCTTGGGTTGATCAAGAGTAATTTCTTCATATTGGTTTCTGGTGTTTATAATCGGGGGCAATGCCTCCAAAAATGGTTTCAAGCTTGATGTGCTTCGACGGTTCCGATTCGTAAGCCATGTTGTTGTAATGCGCGTTGGCCGAAAAGGCCCACAGGGCCGCCTTCGCATTTTTTGTTGATTTCAGGGTCTTGCGCATCATTTGCATCAGGCGCCTGGGGTTGTACATTCTTTCAACGGCATGGTTTTGTTCGTTCAACAATTCTTCAGCTTTCAATTTTTTTGGTTTGATGACAATTTCCCCGCCCCAGTATTTTTCCCAGTCTTTGGGATAATTTGTCGCGGTGAGCCGCCCTTCTTTTTTAAATTGTTCGTAGGTGTTTGTGCCCGGGAAAGGCGTGAGGACTGACACTTGCACCGCATCGATATTTGAGTTGAGGATGTAATCAACCCGGTTTCTCAGGTCCTGCATGGTGTCGGTATCCAGTGCAAAGATAAAAGTTCCCAGCACACTGATGCCATGTTGTTGGATGACAGAAAATATCTGCTGGTAATTGTCCACACCGGCTTTCAGGTTGGTGCGTTTGTTCATGCTTTGCAGGGCATCCGTTTTTTCCGATTCCACACCGACGAGCACGAGCCGGCAACCGGCTTCGGAAGCTAAATCCAACAATTCTTCGTCTTCACCAAAATTGATGGAAGCCTGGCAGAACCAGTCTTTTTTAATCCCGCGGTCAATCATCCCCCGAAAAATGGCTTTGGCGTGTTCGCGGGCCTTTTTACTATATCCCACAATGTTGTCGTCCACAAAGAAAAAGCGTTCGGCCTGCATGGTTTCCAGTTCGTCGAGTACTTTTTCGACCGGCCGTGTCCGGTAAGCCCGTCCGTTGAAATAATGCACCGAACAAAACTCACACTGCATGGGGCAGCCGCGGGTGGTCTGTATGGAATCGATCATGTAATCCTTATGGAACAAATCGTGGCGGGCGGCGGGAAAATCTTCCATGGGCATCAGGGTGCCGGTGTAGCGTTTTTTGAGCCTGCCCTTATCAAAATCGCTGATAATCTCAGGCCAGGTGCTTTCGGCTTCTCCCGTGGCCACCACGTCCACATATTTTCCGGCCTCTTCGGGCACCATGGAAGCGTGGATACCACCCAGCACCACGGGGATTTTCCGGGAGGTGTATTCGGCGGCAATTTCGTAGGCGCGGGGGATGGTGGAAGTAAAGGAAGTGATGCCCACCAGGTCGGCTTCCTCGAAGGCAAAATCCTCGAAGTTCTCGTCAATCAGCCTGATCTCCCAGTCGGCGGGTGTCAGTGCAGCCACAATGCCCAGCCCCAGGGGCGGGTATTTTGACTCCCTGTCCACCAGAAACCCGACCCGGTGCCGGGAACGTGGATTAATCAAAACTAATTTCTTTGATGCTTTCACCCTGAAAAGATTGTCGCGGGCAAAAGTAAGAAAATGTGGGATTTGCCTTGACCCGACGGGTTTTTTCAACCCGGCGGGTCAAGGATTGGTTTTCAACCTGGCGGAAATAAACCTACCCATCAGGTGTGGACTGCCCGTGGAATAAATTCGACGTTCGGGGCTTACTGCCTTCGTAACGAAAAATGAATTAATTTTGTGCCCTCAAAAAAAGAAGTTAGCAAATGACAGTTCAAGAATTTATAGATAAAATTGTAGAAGAGTTTCCAGACCTGAAAAAGGAAAATATTACCCCCGACATGAACTTCAGGGACCACGTCGAATGGGACTCTATCAATGCACTGGTTCTTATCGCCATGGTAAATGTTGAATACGATGTGACCATTACAGCTGAGGAACTGGTGAATGCCGAAACCGTAAACGATGTTTATCTTGTTGTCGAAAAAAAGGTAAAAGAAAAAGAAAAGGCTGCATAAGCCTTTTCAGCCAATACCCGTTAAAGTGTACGATTATTCTGTTGTTGTCCCGGTTTTTAACAGCGAATACACGCTGGTGAAGCTTTTTGAAAGCCTGACGGAAGTATTTGCCGGGCTTTCAAAAAGTGTGCAGTTCGTTTTTGTTGACGATGGCAGCGGCGACAACAGTTGGGAGGTGCTCAAAGGCATCAAGCAAACCAACAGCAAGGATGTGGTGATTGTGCGGCTGAACAAAAACTATGGCCAGGGAAATGCCAGTTTTTGCGGTTTTAAATACGCCAAAGGCGGACGGGTGATTACCATCGACGACGACCTGCAACAACCTCCGGAAGAGATTCCGAAAATGATCGATTTGTTTGAACAGGAAAAACTGGAACTGGTTTACGGGGTGTACAAACACAAAAAGCATTCGGTAACGCGAAACCTTGGCAGTAAGGTGGTCAGGAAATCGGCCAGGAAATTCTTTGACAAACCGGAAATGGCCTCCTCTTTCAGGTTAATCAGCAGCAAAATAACACAAAAGGTGCTGCCACATAAATCCAATTTTATTTTTGTTGACGAATTGTTGTGGTGGTACACCGATAAAATCAGTTTTGCCTTCGTGGAACACCGTAAACGCGAAGGCAGTAAATCGGGTTACACTTACGGGAAACTGTGGAAATTGTTGGCCAACCTGCTGATTCACTATACAAATTTCCCGCTGCGCCTGATGGTTTACGGTGGT
This sequence comes from Bacteroidales bacterium, assembly GCA_021647205.1. GTDB lineage: Bacteria > Bacteroidota > Bacteroidia > Bacteroidales > F082 > B6-G9. The sequence continues at coordinate 50,930 of JAKIVD010000023.1, forward strand.
TTGTTTTTTTCCATCCTGTTTTTATTTGTTACGGTTTACTACCTGATGGCCAAGGCATTTTACGATGTGCCCCTGGGTTACACCTCCATCATTGTGGGTATTATGCTTTCGACCTCCATGATTTTGTTTAGCCTGGGGGTGATTGGCGAATACGTCAGCAGGCTCTATACTTTTCAGAACAAGAAACCGCCATTTATTGTTGAAGAGCTGGAAGAATGAAAGTAGAAACCAATGGCATTCTGATTGAGCGTTTGCAGGAAAAAGATATCGAAATGGTGCGGCAGTGGCGCAATTCGGAATTTGTGCGCCGGCACATGAATTACCGGGAGCACATTACACCCGAAATGCAACAACAGTGGTTTCGTTCCATTGATAATTTCAATAACTTTTATTTTATACTCCGTTTTAAAGGTCTGAAAGCGGGCCTTGGCGACATTAAGAACGTTGACTGGGAAGCGGGTACAGGGGAAGCCGGCGTGTTCATTGCCGAAAAACAATATACTTCCTCTTTCCTGCCCGTTGTTGGCGCGCTGACACTGAGCGAACTGGTTTTTAAAATCTTCAAACTCGAAAGGATTTATTCCCAAATCAGGTCCGACAACAAACGGGCACTGCGCTTTAACAGCCTGTTTGGTTACAAAAGGGAAGAAGGGCAGGAGGGCAAAGAAAGCCAGTTGCATTACCTTACGTCTGAATCGTTTTTTAAGGCCACCAGGAAGTTCTTCCTCTTGTTGAAACCTTTGGGGTTTAGCACGGGCAACCTGGTAATTACCATCGAGCCCCATGATTACAAAACGGATTTTGGCGCTAAAATGGAAAAACTGATCCGTGACTCCGACATGCAATTCAAAGTAGTAAAAGAAGGTGGCTCTGTTATTTTTAAAGAAGCCCAGGGTTAAGCCCGCTCCCCGGAATTGGTATCCCCCCCTTCCCCGCATCCAACAGAATCCTTACCTTTGCCCTCTGTTTTTATTGCTGATTCATGAAGATTCCATTCAACAAACCCTACTTTGCCGGGAAGGAAATACAAAATATTGTAAATGCTGCCTACTGGGGCCATATTTCGGGCAATGGTGTTTTTACCCAACAATGCCACGATTTCTTCGAGGAAAGATATGGATTTCAAAAATGCTTCCTTACTACTTCGTGTACCGATGCCTTTGAGATGGCCGTGATGCTGATGGATTTGCAAGCCGGCGATGAGGTGATCCTGCCTTCGTTTACTTTTGTTTCCACAGCCAACCCTTTTCTGCTGAAAGGTGCGAAGATTGTATTTGCCGACAGCATGGAGAACCATCCCAATATCGACCTGGGAAAAGTGGAAGCACTTATTAACGAAAAGACGAAAGTGCTGGTGGTAATGCATTATGGAGGTATGGCAGTTGATATGGACAAGGCCGTGGAACTGGCAGAAAAACACAAGCTGATTTTACTGGAGGACACGGCCCATGCCATCGACTCATTTTACAAGGGGAAACCCCTTGGCAGTTTTGGCGATTTTGCAGCTTTCTCCTTTCACGAAACCAAAAACGTAAGCGCCGGCGAAGGGGGAATGCTGGCCATCAATAATAATAAATACATCGAAAGGGCCGAAATTATCTGGGAAAAGGGTACCAATCGCGCTGCGTTTTCGAGGGGTGAAATAAAAAAATACGAATGGGTTGATGTGGGGGCTTCTTTCCTGCCTTCAGATATTATTGCCGGTGTGCTGTTTGCCCAGCTTGAAAATATTGATGACATCCAGCGCAAGCGCATCGCCATTTGGGAAAGGTATTACCAGGGACTCAAGCACCTCGAAGAAAAAGGCCTGGTGAAGTTGCCCCGGCTCCCGGAATATGCTACCAACAACGGCCATTTGTTTTATTTACAGGCCGACAACCGGAAACAGCGGGACGAAATGCTCAATTTCCTGAACAACAACCGTGTGCATGCAGTGTTCCATTACCTGCCACTGCACAGCAGCCCTTTTTATACGCCACAACACGACGGCCGCGCACTCACAAATGCAGACCGCTTTGCTGAAACGATCCTCCGTCTGCCATTCTTTTATGAACTACCCCTTGATATTATCGATATGATTTGTGAGAAAGTAGCCGAATTCTATCATTCATAAAAGTGCATCTCCAGAATGTAGCGGTAAACTTTGCCGGGCATCCAAAACTGCATGTTCTTTTTTTGTTGAATTCCCTTCCGGATAAAACTTGACGAGATTTCCATCAGTGGCGCATTGAACATTTTTATTTTGGGATGGCCTTTGTATTTACCAGGATGGTATCCCGGGCGCGGGTATACGTAAAGCGCGTACTGCTTCAGGATTTCGTTGTGGTTTTTCCATTTGTGAAACGACGGCAGGATGTCGGTACCGCAAATCAATATAAATTCCCTGCCGGGATATTTTTCGTCGAGCCAGGTGAGGGTGTGGATGGTGAAAGAAGGTTTGGGCATTTTAAACTCAATGTCCGAAACCTTAAGTTTGGGTTGCGCCTCCACAGCGAGGCGCACGAGGGCCAGGCGGTGGTAATCGGCCAGCAGGCTCTTCTTTTCTTTTAAAGGGTTTTGGGGCGAAACCACAAACCATACTTCATCCAAATCGCTAAACTCTGCCATATAATTGGCCAGAATCAGGTGGCCGTTGTGAATGGGGTTGAAGGAACCAAACAGAAGCCCTGTTTTTTTTATTTTGTCAGCTTTTATTGAAACCGGGTTTGACATTTTAATTTAACTTCAGGTTTGTTCAGTTTCAAGGGCGGATCAATACTTTTCCCGCACTCATGCCGGCGATGTAATTACGGAGGCCGTTTACAATTTTATCGAGGGTGGTGCTTCCCTGAATCTGTGTTTTGTATGCACCACTGATGAATTTGTTTTGCAGCTTTTCAGAAATCTTTTCAAATTCACCGCCCCCCAAATCAGCTTTCCAGTCGATGAGGTTGAAGCCCGAAATGATTTTGTTCTGAAAAATCGGCCCCATGAGGTGAATATTTTCGATGGGTTTTCCCGACAGGCCACCATAAACCACCAGTTCGGCATCGGGCACCAGTGCGTTGAAAATGGTTCCGGCCAGCCTTCCGCCGACGGCATCAAAAGCGGTAGTAGCCTGCAAGGTTTTGGAGAGTTTGTTCAACTGCTCTTCGAAATCTCTTTCATTTTCGCAAAGCACGTGCTGTGCGCCCTGCGATTCGAGCAGCCCGACATGTTCCTTTTTTCTGACAATGTCAATGACTTTAACCCCGTTTTCCCGCGCCATCATCCTGACGAATGCCGCAACCTGGCTGCCGGCCGCATTCTGAACAATGGCTTTGCTTTCGCGCTGCCCGGCAATGTCCATGAGTCCGTAAGCGGTGAAGGGGTTGACTGTAAAACAGGCTGCCTGGTCGAGGTCCATTTCGTCCTGCAGGGCGATTAAATCATCAGCGTTCACAACAAAATATTCTGCCCAGGTACCGTCAGTGTCGCTTTGTACAAAGGCGCTGATTTTTTTGCCAAGCAGGTGCCCGGTATTTTTTCCGGTTTCCACAACCATGCCCGAGCCTTCAAAACCGGGGACGGCCGGAAGTTTTTTTACGATGTTGTAAGTGCCTTGTATGAAAGCGATGTCGGAAGGGTTGCAGGGGGCTGCGTGCATTTTTACCAGCACCTCGTTATTGCCGGGAATGCCCGTTTCCTTTTCCTGAAGTTTCAGCCCCAGCAAGGCACGGATGATGTTTTTGTTGTAGGTTGTTATTTGTATTGACTTCATGCTGTCTAATCCGGCTCTTCGGGGTTCAGCGAAGGCAGGAAGGTTGTTTTAGGTTTCAATAAATTCACGCACTACTTTAAACACTTTGTTCTTGGCTTCCTCCAAATCATCGTTCACAACAACCACGTCAAAATACCTGGCGTAAGTCAGTTCTTCTTCTGCCTTGGCAATTCTTGCAAGGATGTTTTTTTCAGAATCGGTGGCACGTCCCCTCAGGCGTTTTTCCAGGACTTCGAGCGAAGGTGGTTTCACAAAAACCGCCAGCACATCATCCCCAAATCTTTTTTTAATAGTTATGCCACCTTTAACATCCAGATCGAAAACCACATGCTTTCCTTCTTTTCTGATGCGTTCCACTTCAGCAACAAGGGTGCCATAATAGTGGTCTTTGTAAACTTCTTCCCATTCCACAAAAGCCTGCCCGTTAATTTTTTTCTTAAATTCTTCAACGGTCAGAAAATAATAGTCTTTGCCGTTGGTTTCGTTTTTGCGCGGTTTTCGGCTTGCTGCCGAAACGGAGAAAGAAAGCCCGGGGATTTTTGCCATTAAATCCCTGACGAGGGTCGTTTTTCCTGAACCCGAAGGAGCGGAAAAAACAATCAGTTTTCCTTTTCTTCTCTTACTCAATTTATAAAATGTTGAAAAGTTGTTCTTTGATTTTTTCCAGTTCGTCTTTCATAAGGACCACCAGTTTCTGGATGTCCACATCATTGGCTTTAGAACCCAGGGTGTTGATTTCCCTACCAATTTCCTGGCCGATAAACCCCAGCTTTTTTCCCGCTGAGGTGTCGTTGTCCAGTGTTTCGAGGAAATAGACACAATGCTTTTTCAAACGGATTTTTTCTTCGGTAATGTCCAGTTTTTGGATGTAGAAAATCATCTCCTGTTCGAGGCGGTTTTTGTCGGCTTGTACATCCTGCATATAAGCCGCAAGACTTGCCCTTACCCTTTCCCTCATGCTAATTGCCCGTTCACGCTCGAAAGGGGCCACCTGTGCAAGCAGTTTGATGATGATTTGAATACGCCGCTTTAAATCTGCGGCAAGGGTTTTCCCTTCCTGCTTTCTGAATTCATCAACCTCTAAGACCGTTTTTTCAATGCCGTTTAAAACCTGCTCCCACTCGTCGGGGTCAATTTCTTCTATCTGGCCCGACAAGACATCGGGCAATTTGATGAGAACGGGCAACAGATCGTTCAGCTTTGTTTTTTGCTCAAGGTTTTCTGCCAGCCGGCTCAATTCGGCAAAGTAATGTTTGGCTACCGGAAGATTGATTACCGGTTGCAGCCTGGCGGTTTTTTGCTCGGCATTCAGGATGACTTCAATCTTGCCACGTTGCAATATGCGGCCCACAAGGTTTCTGATTGCCAGCTCTTTTTCGCGGTAAGCCTGCGGGGTTTTTAAATATAGGTCGAGTTGTTTGCTGTTGAGTGCCCGGATTTCAATCCTTACATTCTTCTCCCTGGTTTCTACAAGCTGTTTGCCAAAACCGGTCATTGATTTTATCATGGCGGGGTATTGAATTTCAGACAAAGATAGGGAAAAGTGCCTACTTAAAACTTCAGCGGACGGAAGCCGGTTTAAATTCTGCCCGGCTTTGCGGGGATGGTTTTCCCACTGTTAAAAAATTTTCGGTGCAGCAGAACGCACATTCAAAAAAATTGAGTATTTTGAGCAGTCGATTTTACACGTGTTTTCAAGTGTTTAAAACAGAGCAGGTTTTGAAAGAGATTAGTGAGCCATACCAACTGTTATCCGATCCGCTGCGCTACTACAATGCCATGATTGAGGACATTGACGCAGCCCGGCATTATGTCTACATTGAAACTTTCAGGGTGGGCAGCGACCAGATTGGCGACCGTTTTCGCAGGGCACTCACACAAAAGGCCAAAGAAGGGGTGGATGTCCGCCTGCTGATTGACGGCTGGGGGGCGGGGTCCGTTGATCATGATTATTTTTCCGAGCTCATCAGCTACGGCGGACAAGTCAGGTTTTTCGAGAAAATAAAATTTAATACCGACATTTTTACGCGCAGCCACAAACGCAACCACCGTAAATTGCTGCTTATTGATGATGAGATTTCCTGGATTGGTTCTTCCAACCTGACCGGCTACAACATGAACTGGCGCGAGTCGATGCTGCGGATGAAAAGTGGGATTACCTACACCTTTACCAAGTTGTTCATGCAGGATTTCAGGATTTACAATAAATATATTTTCAACAAGGCTTACCACACCAGGTTGGTCAGGTACGAAAATTTTGAGATTTTACGGGATGCGCCTTCCATCGCTGTGAAAAGGATAAACCAGCGGTTTGTTAAAATGATTCGTGCCGCCAAAAAAACGGTCTGCATTGAAACCCCCTACTTTCTTCCCGGGTATTTTTTAAGGAAAGCCATGATGGATGCGGCAAAAAGGGGTGTGGAAGTGAAAGTCATCTTGCCCAAGCAATCCGACGTCAACCTGATTGATGTGCTGCGCAACAAATACCTCGGCCCTTTGCATAAAAGCGGAATCCGGTTTTTGTTTTATACGCCCAATAACCTGCATGCCAAACTCCTGCTGGTGGATGGGCAGAGTTTTGCACTGGGTTCCACCAATTTCGACTACCGCAGCTTCCGGTATATGTACGAGATAATGCTGACTGGACAGGAAGGGTTAATCGCCGGCCAGATTAAAAAACACAACGAAAAAACCATCTCGGAGACCATTCCTTTCGATATTAAACGATGGGAAGAGCGCCCGCTGATCAACCGTTTTTTTGAATGGGTGCTGTTGCCCTTCAGGCATTTGCTTTGATGGATTACAGCCTGCATGTTGCAGGTTTACAAAAAGCCGGCAGAAAAAATCATTCCGAATAAAAATCAATCATTTGTTGGATGGCTACGGAACAGGGCGGGCAAAATTTATCCTGATAAAAAGTCTTCATCAGGCAATCCTGCATGGGGCGGAACATCCCTTTGGGTTCGTAGCCCCCACCTTCAAAAGCACCAATGCGCTTGCTGTACTTTTCGGTTTGGGGTGTCGGGACTGGCGTCCTTTTTTTCACCAAGTTTTTCCACTTGTCCGCAAAGTTGACCAGGGTGGTAATGTTGGGCTCCCAGGGTTCGATCTTTAAATTATAGAACCCGCCGTAGGAAGTTGAATTGTTGTAATATTCGTCGGCGAGGCCGGCAAAGCCGTGGCCGAATTCGTGGGTCAGTATTTTGGCCGATTTAGCATTGCTGTTCACGCTGACGTTATAATAGTTGTAAATGGCACCCCCGCCGTATTTTTTGCTGTTGACCAGGATGTAAATCTGATCGTAAGGCGCGTTGGCGGCCAGGTCGCGCACACTTTTGTTGTCGAAAGTCATCAGGTAACGCTCGCTGTCGAATGTGTAATAGGCCGAATTCAGGATGGTATTTTTCCAAACTGTGTCCGCCGGAATATCCACACCCGATTCTTCGGAAGGAGCCAAAACTCCCCGGATATTAAAGCGGTCTGTATTCTCAGAATATGGTGCAAAAGCGAAAAAATCGGCAACAAACTTTTTACAGTCTTCGACGAAAAGCCCCATTTCTCCGGGACTGTATCCCTCGGGCAAAACCACAATATCAACTTTGTTTTCCGGGTTCCCGGAAATATACACGTCGAAAGCAGGGTAGGCTTTGCGCCGATCCTGTTTGATGAAATAATTATCGGGGCTGACCGTGTATTCAAATTTCTTTTCAAATATGCCATCCCAATTACGGCTGTACAGTTCAACGCGGACCTGAACTTTTGGAAAAGGAAATGTAACGCATTCAGAGAGTGTGCGCCAGGTTTCTTTGGCTTCTTCCGTGGTTTGCCATTCGCCAAAAAGCGAACCGTAGCCCCTGGAATATAGCAATGAGTCGTTGGCAATATTCACGACCTTCACAAAATAATTGCCGTATTCAAAGGTGTCGATAAGATTGGTTTTCGATCCGGCCCAAAAAGGTTCTTCCAGTAATTCGTCAAAAGTGTAGAATTCTTCTTTGTCGTTCCCGCTGTGGTAATAATCCATGCGCAGTGTTCTGTCAAGAAAAAATTCATCGAATTGTGCAAAACCGGAAAGAGCGGCGGTTAGCAGTGAAAGTGTGATCCATTGTTTCATCGTAAAATATTTTGGCTGTGAAAAGGTGTAAAAGTATTAAAAAGAAAAACAGCCGGCTTTTTTAAAAATTATTTTACCTGATAATAAGCTGAAAATTAACCCCCTTGCATATAATGTGAAAAATATTTAGAAAAATATTCACGCGAGGGGGTACAATTTTATTTATTTCCGGTACTAATAGTTGTAGAGGGTAATAGATCGTATAGCCCAATTATGAGAATCAGGGTTAATCCTGGAAAATAAACAAGCAAAAAGCGTATATAACCTCCGATATATACGCTTATTTTTTTACTTTCATACCATATAAACACTCAAAACAAGTGTTCGAAGGTAAAAACTAAGAACCCGGATCCAATGGGCCCGGGTTTTTTTGTACTCCTCCTCCCACTTACACCAACCCCAACCCCATTTCCAGAAAATATCCCAAAACACTTTTTGCAGTCCTGCATTTTATCAATGTGCCAATAACCAATAGGGTAGTATTTCTTATTGCTTAATATACCACTGCTTAGGGCAGATAAAAAACTACACTTTCCCTCCCTTGTTCAGCGCCTTTTTCTTGTTGAAAGTTATGAGAAAAATGCCATAAAGAATCTAGTTATGATATTGTTGGTCGTGATTGCAGCAACCACACTAACCACAAAATTATCAGGAAAGAACCCTATTGATTCAAGTAGTTTATTAACAACAGCGGAACCTGCAACTTTTGTTGAAGCAAGGGAGACAAATGCCTTCTTGAATACTACCCTTTTGTGTTTTGCCCCACCGCGCCGCTTACTTTTTGCAGGTGCTTTCCCCAGCTTTGGCCATTATCGGTACTGCAAAAAACCTGTATGGTATATGCTCCGTCTCCTGACAAATCGTAATAAACATGGATTTGTTTGGCAACCTGCTCGAAGTGGATGTTTGAGATTTGCTGAGTGAAGGCAAGCAGGGGGAGGAACAAAAGAATATGGATAATATGTTTCAGGGTTTTCATTGATTTGATTTTTGAATATCCAATGTTGAAGTTGGCTGCTGTCTCCATTCAATATTCGGTGTTTAGTATTCGCTATTCTATTTTCTTTTTCCTCGTCATATTTCGCACGGCACAAGTCCTGCCTGCACACCGGCCTGGCTGGAAGATGCGCGCCTGTGGGGAATCAAACCCGCTGAGTAGATTTATTCTCAGCGGGTTGAAACAGCGTTTTTCAGATTCGTCGACCCGCTAAGTACCTGCTTGTCTGTCTGCCGGTACTGTTTGGCAGGCGGGTCGGCAGGTCTACTTAGCGGGTCAGGCTCCGGGATTTCAAATGCCGGGTGCCGAGGTTTTGTTGTTTTTGTTCAGGATTTAGTATTTCTTTTTCTTTCAGTAAAGCACGGTTAGTAAAAGGGCATCCGCGTTGCAAACGCGGATGAGACAGGGAAAGCCAAACAGCTAACCGTTCACCCTGTGAAATAAGATTTGAGCCGGTTCTTGAGAAACATTTTCCCGTAATGGGTTTTTAGGTACTTCTCACGGTGTGTAGCATCTTGTTGATTTAAACATCCTTCGAAATAAATCAACTTTAACGGTCTTCTGTTTTTTGTTGATTTAACCATTCCTTTGTTGTGTTGCTCAAATCTTAATTCTAAATTTTTCGTGTAACCGGTATAGTTTTTTCCATCTTTCAAACTTTCCAATACATAGACGTAATAAAAACCTTCCATAAGCAAAAATTTAGAATTATTTCACGGGGTAAACTATGGGATGAGAACCAGGCGGAAGCCAAGGTTGATGCCGCTGCCACCGGGAGTGCTGCTGCCGCGATCGGCCACCCGGCAGCGCCACGCGAGGCTGGACCAACTGCCGCCGCGATACACACGGCCCGAACCGCTTGACGGCCCCTGCGGGTTGTTGCGCGGGCTGCTGCCGTAGTAATCGTTGGCATACCAATCGCTGCACCACTCCCACACATTGCCGCTCATATCGTAAAGGCCCAGCTCGTTGGGGTTTTTCTGTCCTACAGGATGTGTCCTGCAATTATTATTATAGATGTTATCAATATTCCACGAACCGGTTAAATATTTATCACCCGTATTTTTCCAGTACCAGGCCACTTTATCAATATCATTGCTTCCGGCGAATTTCTTTCCACCCCCTGCACCCCCGCCGGCGGGGGACAATGAGCCGCCGCGGGCGGCATATTCCCATTCGGCCTCGGTGGGCAGACGGTAATGTTGACCGGTTTTTTCATTTAGTTTTTTTATAAACTCTTTCACCTCATTCCAGCTTACACTTTCCACCGGACAATCATCACAGCCCGAAAACCAGGAAGGGTTCGAACCCATCACATCCCGCCACTGTTTTTGGGTTACCTCATACTTCCCCATATAAAAATCACCCACCGTTACCGTGTGGACTGGTTTTTCGTCATCGTCGCAATCGCTTTGTTCGCTGGTGCAGCCCATTTGAAACGTGCCGCCTTTGACAAAGACCATTTTGATGTTTGCACCATCGTCCATTAAAGGAAGACCGCTAAACCTATCATCTTCCAAATTGTCTGAATTTTCCACAACAGCATCATCCATTAAAGGAAGATCATTAGGCCAATCATCTTTGACAAAGACCATTTTGATCTTTGCACCCTGCGATGCAGACACTTTAAAAAGTATATTTCCCATCAGTTTTTCCCTTTCCTTCAACACATCCCAAACAATCATCTTCCCGTTTCCCGCCTTTTGGTTTTGCCCCACCGCGCCGCTTACTTTTTGCAGGGGCTTTCCCCAGCTTTGGCCATTATCGGTACTGCAAAAAACCTGTATGGTATATGCTCCGTCTCCTGACAAATCGTAATAAATGTGTATTTGCTTGGCAACTTGTTCGAAGTGGATGTTGGTGATCTGCTGGGAGTATGAACAGATTACGGGTAAAAGCAAA